>CANOKL010000007.1 GCA_947566645.1 uncultured Lachnospiraceae bacterium | reverse complement strand
CTTATTACACTGGCTTTGCATGGAGTAAACCTTTATTTTTTCTTTTTTTATTCCTACACATAATATCCTCCAAACGATAACTTCACATCAAAGCATCAAATAACCTTTTTCTTCGCATGTTCTCTTTCATCATTTTTTGATATGAAATAGAACTTTATGTATTATAGCACTTTTTATATTTAAACTCAATCATCCAGTGCTAATTGTTCCTAACCTCTAAATTGTAATTCTTGAATCAATTCGCCTTCTTCTTGAATTTTCTCTAATACCTCTGTATCAATCTCATACACGGGTGCCGTAGCTTCCAACATAACCCTGTCATAATGTATATCAAATAGATTTTTCTTATTATACACAACTGCTGTTGTCTTAAGGGTATTCACAATTCTATCCACTCTGCACACTGCTCGTTTCCACCGGCTGTAGAACTATCAATAGCATCTTCCACGCAGACCAGATCCACCTCATAATCTTCCAAGAGCTGAAGAGACTTCAGTATATCCGCCGCATTTCGTCCAAACCTGGACAGCTTGAATACCAGTACGAAGGAAACATTGTCCTTCTCACTGGATATATCATCCAGCATTTGAAGAAATGCAGGTCCTCCAACTATACTTTTACCGGACTTTCCTACGTCACAGTATTCACCGGCGATTTCAATGTTCTTATAATCTGCGTACTCTCGCAACCGTTCCTGCTGTGCCTCCAGGCTGTACCCTTCTGTCTGAGCAGTTGTGGAGACCCGCGTGTAAATATAACATTTCTTTTTTCTCACCGTATTCCTCCCTTCGGTTGCTCATCGTCACACAGTTCCCTCGGATTTTCATTATGTCGTGTTTTAATCCGTTTGTCAGCGCCTTTTTTTCGTTTTTCTTATCTACAGAACCCACCACTGGCATCTTCCTCCATATGCATGGCAACTGAAAAAAACGCCGGATCACAAATCTGTGTCCGACGCCTCCTGTGCCTGCTTTTCCGCTGCCGCCTGTTCTTCAGCCTCGAAGGAGTTTTTCATCGGATTTTTTGAGTTTTGAGGTAAAAAAGCCTGCCCACTCTTCAGAGGTTTCCTGTTTCCAGCAATAATTCCCTGATTGCGACATATTTACTTGTATTTTTTTTGATGCCCTTGTATAATTGAAATCACCAACCCGCAAAGGAGGCTCTGGATGAGAATTGATTATAAAAAACTCGGACAAATCGCTATAGACCCCAACTATCGAAATATCCCGGCAAAAAATACCAGCGATGTCCTTGCAAACTATTTATATTTGATGTCAAATCTAAATGCAGATGTTGATACCTGGTCCGCATCTGAAATGGCGATGATCACGAACAGCCTAAACCGATGGCAGGACAAAAAGACAAATCTAAGCCGCCAGCAGATTTCGGTCGGTGATATTCTGATGGTTGACCTAGGGCTGCACTATGCTCCGGAACTTTCTTACGGACATCCGGCTCTGGTGCTGGAAGAATGGAAAAATCTTATGTTCATCGTGCCTGCCACCAGTTCCTCTTCAAAATTATCGCAGGCATACCATCCAAAGGACAACCCGTCCGGAAAATGGTATTACAGAAAAGTCGGCGCTGCAGACGGCTTTGTCCATGACTGTGTCCTGATCATCAATAATGCCAAAATCATCTCCAAAGCGGCCATACTGTCGCCGATGGGGAAACTAACCTGCGATCTCCAGAATAAGACACAGCTTTTCCGCGAAGTAAAAAACACCCTCATGGAACATCTGTTTTACAGGGAATGGGCGGCTCACCAAAATCTTGCTGCAGCATATGATGAATTACAGGAAAAATTTGATCAGCTGCAGAAAGAAAAGGCAGATGCCGACAGTAAAATCCAAGAGCTGGAAAATCACATAAAAGAATTTCGCAAACCCATTGACAGCCGCCAGAATTAAAGGTAAAATAGAATTGTCAAAAGACGAATACATACTACGTCAAAGGGCACAATATAGATTGTACGCCGAAGGGCACGGACATCTATCATGGTGTCCATTTTTTTGTAATTACAAAAAGACGGCCGGCAGAAACCCTCATCTCCACCAACCGTCAATCTTACACTCTCTCCACGAACTCCAACGCGATCCATCCAGCCCCGCTCTTCAGCCTTCCCCATCCGGCCTCAGACCCTTTTCCGTCCTTCACTTCCACAATGGTATAGACACTGACCGGAATGAACTTCACCCTGCCGTAATCCGTCCCCGGTCCCTTCCTGATATTCAGATCAGAAATGCCGACCTTCATCAGAAACGGCGCCTTCTCTGCAGACTCCGCTGCCTTCGGCTCATACACAACCTTCCCGTCAGCATCGAACACCTTATACCCCGGATTCTGATCCGCGCACTTCTTCGCGTTATCCAGAATCTTATAGGCTCCCTTCTGGCCCTTGCTGTCAGCCCAGTTCTTCCGGACACGATACCATTTGATCTTCTCCTGTGTATCAGAATCACTGCCGCCGGGATCCGCCTCCTGCAGCGCCGCCGTCACCTTCTCAGCCAGGTCGCCCAGCCTTACATACAGCCAGTCTCCAGGACAGGATTTATTTGCAAACCACCGGTGAACCGTCAGGATCATCTCACCGCTCTTCGTCGTATAATTCAGCGTCTTATCCTTATCCCCGAACCAGACCAGCTTACTTTTACCGTTCCTCTTGCAGATATCAGTGCACAACTCGATCAGACGCTTATACACAACATCCCGAAAAGCATACGGTTCCGCAGTATCGGACGCGCACTCTTCTTGTTTACGTCGTTCTTGGCAGAGTTATATTCCACGGTGTAAAGCTCTGGCTCTGCCCCTACTAGCGGTCGATGGACTGCTCCGTGACGGTGTACTGTGGTGTCAGTTTCATAATGGTCTCCTTGTATGTTATGTGATGAATTGCATATATGCAGCCGTTTTGCATGGTTGGATTATAGCATGGGGCAGAGTGAAAATAAAAGGCTCTGGGAGGCTTGTATTTGCCCCTCAGAGCTTTTCTTTTATGGATGATGATGGAATTTTGCCTGTTATTTTGTAAAGCGGCTTAAATCGCAGAATTCATGCTTATAAATCCCGTTTCATCATTCTGGCATCCCACTTCCAGGTCCAGTCCACGGCTCTGTCCAAGTCTTCTCGACTCTGACCAAGTTGCCTGTATTCATGCAATACACTCTTTGCTCGTATTCGATTATATTCATATGCAGTAGTATTTGTATAATTTCAATTCTTTTCAGCAACATTTTGGCACAATTGATAGGTTTGATAATTGCAAACCTATCCTTAAAATATTAAATTTGTTCGTAAAATCACAGGAATATATTGATTTTTTTATATAAACGTTTATAATAAAAACATACACATCCCTTTCGTCAATTGTCACAAATTTTTACACTAAAAGGAAGATATAGCAACATTATTCACAACCTTCTGCTTATAGCAGCAATATACTCCTTTTATAAACAGTTTAGGCAGCAACGATTGTCTAACCCATCAGGAGCACAATATCAGGAGGAATCCAATGCCAAGTATACTGATTGTAGATGATGAAGAACTAGAGCTTGAAATCATTCAAAGTATGATTGACCGAAAAAAGCTTGGAATTTCCAATATTTATACCGCAAGGAATATAGCCTGTGCCAAAAAAATTCTGACACAATATTATACTCCCCTCATTCTCTGCGATATCGAGATGCCTGGCGGAAGCGGGCTTGAACTGGCGGAATGGGTCCGCAGCAGGAAGATAGAAGCGGAAATCATCTTTCTGACAGGATATGCATGGTTTTCCTATGCCAGATCTGCCTTGAAGCTGGGTGTGCGTGATTATCTCCTTAAGCCTGTTGAAAGGGAACCATTAATGGAAGCTCTGGAAAAAGCGATCGGACATCTTCCTGACTATGGGGATGATCCTGTACAAATGAACACAGATCAGCTCATAAAAAAGATTACCGAATACATCCAGGATAACTGCGAAAAGGATATCAATAGAAAAACAATCTCTAAAATGTTTTTTATACATCCTGATTATTTTTCACATATTTTCAAGGAACAGACCGGATGCTCTTTTATTGATTACCTGATCAGGGTGAGAATGGAAAAAGCCCGCAAACTCCTCTGTAGTACAGACCAGTCCTTAGTCAATATTGCACTGGCTGTCGGGTATTCGAATACCGCCCATTTTGGCAAACATTTTAAGCGTGAAACAGGCATGACGCCTGGAACGTACCGGAAAAAGGCCAGGAAAAAGGATGAATAATATACAACGTTTTAACAAAAGATTACTTTTTATTATTACTGGTATTATCATATTTTCTATGATTGCTGCCTTCGGTTATAATTTAAAAGCATTTCGTCAGTCCCAGGCTCAGAGAACGGAAGCACAGGAGCAGGCATTACGTATATATGTACAGATGATGGAAAACTTTATGGATGATATTGAAACCCTGGTCATATCTCAAAGCATGGACAAGCTTACACTCCAGAAAATAAACAGATCCAGGAAAGAGATCCATTATTACCAGGCATTGTCAGAAAAGAAAAACAGTTGGAATACAGAGCTCGCTAAATATAAAATGCTAAACGGACTGTTTTTATATGACACCAGGAGAAGCTGCTATATTGGGGTAAAGAGTTCAGGCATCGCCAACCACTACCATACCAGTATTAAGAAGAACATTTACAGTATTACAGAAGCATTCCATAATGCAAAGGGCAATACAAACCGGTGGTTTTCCCTCAGTATCGAAGATGAGTATTACCTTTTTTATATGATCTCTGTAGATGATACTTATTTTGGTGCATGGATGAAGCCTGAAAATATGATCAGCTATCTGGAGGCATCGGATTCCTCCGAGCATACAAAATATTTTATCAGCGACAGTGCCGGAACAATCCTAAACAGGAATCATGGAAATGAAATATCACTGTCCGACATTCAGGATGGTCAGGCAACGAATTCAAAATACGAGTTCACAAAAATATCATCAAGGGATAAGGAATTTACTGTTTTAAAAACAGAACCTTTTAATTGGGGAGCTGTCATCGCAGCTCAGTTTATACTGCCCTTGTTTCTGATCCTGTCCGCAGGCATTTTTGTATTATGTCTTGTGATATTTCTGACCAAGAAAACTGTTATCTCCCCAATCCATACACTTTTACTGGAAGAGGAATTAGAAAAAAAGAACGCACAGCTTCAATTTTTGCAGAGTCAGATCAGTCCTCATTTTCTGAACAATTGTCTGAGCCTGATACGGAATCTGATTCTGACCGGCCGTGCCAGTGAAGCCGCAGATGCTTCAGTTATTTTAAGTAAATATACAAGAACTTCCCTCCACACAAAATCAAAAGTAGTCCTTGCTGAAGAACTGGAGCACGTAAATGCATACCTCCAGCTTCAAAAATTACGCTATAAAGACAGCCCTCCAGAACTTATAACAGATGTCCCTGAAAATCTTGGAGCTGTCATGGTTCCTGCAATGATCATTCAGACCTTTGTGGAAAATGCTGTAAAGCATCAGACAACCACTGATAAATCCTTGAAGATCTACATAAGCATATACGAGGAAAAAGATACCATCCATATCCATATAGCAGATACAGGAAACGGCTTTTCAGAAAAGGCGCTGAAGGCAATCCATACTGCCGCACCCATTATAGATGAACACGGTTTTTCACATGTAGGACTTTATAATATTGTTCAGAGGATACGGATTCTATATGGCAGAGAGGGTACAATCCAGTTCCGGAACGGTTCAACAGGGCGGGATGGCAGTCCTCATACTGGTGCCGTTATAGATATTTTTCTTCCGGTACAATTGCAGGATATTTCAGAAGAAAAGAATACAGAATAGCCATAACAATAAGGAAAGTCAAACCCTTACAAACAGGAAACTATAGCCCGCGAAGGTATGGTACAGTTACACAGATGACAGGAGAAAGATATGAAAAATAAAAAGAAAGCAGGCGCTGTAGTCTGTCTGCTTGGGATCTTTGCACTGGGAATTCTCGCCCGGTTTGAAAAGAATATTTTACCCAAATGCTCAAAGGATCCCAGAACCCACGCAGTCTCATTAACGGAAACAAAGTCCCACGCAGCCCCACTGACAGACAAAGATGAAAATTATACGAAAATCATAGCTGCAATCGAATTCCCGGGTGTTAAGGAAAAGGAGCTGCGTCTGGTTGAAGCAGAGATCAATAAAATTACCCGCCGCGAAAGGCAGATTGAAGTAGAATTTCTACGGGATACCTCTGTGGAAAATATTAATTTCATGCTTGCCGGCGGCAGGCAGCTTGACATTATAACTATCTTTGGAAATGGCCTGCGGGAAAAATATCTGAGCCAAAATATCCTTCCTCTTGATAAACTTCTTGTGGACTACGGCAGAGGAATCATCCGGGAAACAGGTAAAAGCAGCCTCGAAACCTGTAAATTTAATGATCACATTTACAGCATTCCGAATAACCGTGATTATGCAGTTGGAACCAATGCCTATATGCTCCGGAAGGATATTCTGGACAAATATCATATACAGGCAGAGGATATCCAGACCCAGGATGACCTGGAAAAGGTATTTGAAATTGTAAAACACGGTGAACCTGGTATGACTGTGGTAACTTCTGGCACTGGGTCCATGCTGTCAAATATGTATTTTTCAGATGTGATGACAGGTATCTTTCGTGTTGGAATACATCCCGATTACGGCAGATCGGAAGAAATTGTGAATCTCTTTGAGTCAGATGAATACATGCAGGCATTAAAGCGTATCAGAAACTGGTATTTAAAGGGATATATTGACCAGGATCCCCTGGGGCAGACGGAGGATTTGTTTCAGAGAGTACGGAAAGGGGAAATATTTTCGTATATTACAAAATGGCACCCAGGGCTGGAAGCGGAAGACAGCGAGGCTGCCGGGCATGAAATGATCTGTGTTACGCTGGGGGAGACTGCTGTAAGCTTTAATTCGCTTCCATTTTATTCCTATGCTGTCACATCCAATACTGTTTCTCCGGAAAAGTCTATTCAGCTGCTGGATTTATTCTTCACCAGTCCGGAAATCATGAATCTTATGTGCTATGGTGTAGAAGGTATTCATTATAGAAAAACAGATGATGGACATATCACATATGTGGATGAGAACACGAATAATCCTTTTCTTAAAGAAGCATGGAGAAAGCCTAATCCGTTTATCTCACACGTCTGGGAGGGCAGGCCTCTGACACACTGGAACGATATCCGTGAATTTAACAGATCTGCAATTCAGTGCTGTGATTTTGGCTTTAATTTTGATATCAGCAGGGTGGCAACCGAATATTATAATCTGGAGGCTATCTATGCAGGCTATCGGGAGCCTCTGGAAAACGGACTGGTCAATCCTGACGAAACACTTCCTATGATGCTTGCGGAGATGAAGTTAAATGGGATAGATGATGTCATTGAGGAAGAACGGCTGCAGTTTAAAAAGTGGAAGAAAAACACACAGATACACTAAAACGCACTTAAGGCTCCCCACGAAATCCCACGGGGAGCCTTCTGTTAATCAGCAAGACTTTTATTTCCACAGATATTGTTCTGCAAAAATCTTAATAAGCTGCGGCCAGGTTGTCCAGTCATGCCCGCCCTTTACATTATAATAGCCATAAGGAATCTTCAGGCTTCCAAGTTTTGTACACAGATCCGCTGTTGTAGAATTTGCAACACCTGTACCTGGCATCAGAGCCATATCATAATATCCGGCTCCAACCATAAGGACTGGCTTCTTCAGGCTATCCACATTCACATCATCAGTAAATCCTTCCAGTGATGAACCGCTGAAAATGCCAAAGTATCCGAAGTTCTCCGCTTCCGCCGTGTACATACGGGACGCAGTCATCCCTCCCATAGAGAGTCCTGCAAATGCTCTGTCAGCAGGCGTCTTTCCTACATTATAATTCTCTTCCATAAACGGGATAACATGTCCCATCATATTTTCATGTATAACATTCATATCCCATCCATAAACACCATTACTCATTGTAACTACGATTGTTGGCTCTACAGTACCGGCTGCAATCATATTATCGAATACCCGGTGTGTACTGCCGCTTGAAAACCATTCTGTCTCATTTCCGCCGCCTCCATGGCTCAGATAGAGTACTTTGTAGCCCTCTGCTCTGTTTGCATCATACCCGGCAGGAAGATAAATTGCTAATGGTGCCTGGGCTCCATTTACATCTGTATAATCAGCAAATGTAAGCTGACCTTCCGCTGCATTGTCATCCTTCATCATGAATGTAAAGTCAATGCTGGTACCCTGCACATCTGCATACGGTACATCAACAGTACTAAGCTTTGCTGTGCTTCCGCTCTGTGCAGTTGACTTCATCGGTCCGTTAGCCGGATCCGTGATTCCCTGCTTTGCCCCGTCAACAATATAGTTATACAGATAGTGGCCACCTGGCAGCGGAACGTCAACTGTCCAGTATGTTCCTTTCTTCTTCATCTCTATGCTTGCCGCTAAGTCTGTACTGCTTGCACGGAACATACCTGGCTCCCATTCATAAGCACTGTACATTTTCACTGGAAGTTTTCCTATATCTCCTCCTTCTTTGTAAAATGCAAATGTCCCAGCCAGTTTAACTTCTTTTGCATCAGCGTTCTCATATACAAAAGTTGCCGTATAACCTGTAGGCGATTCTGAATCTTCTCTTACTGTCACACCAGGCTGTGGCACCTTCCACAAATATTTCTCAGCAAAAATCTTAATAAGCTGCGGCCATACGATCCAGTCATGTCCGCCTTTTACTTCATAATATCCGTAGTCAGTAATCCCCATCTCATCTAGTCTGGCAGCAAATCCACTGATAGGAAAGCTCCCCTTACCAGTCAATTCCAAATTACCAGTCAATCCAAAATCGTAACATCCTGCTCCAAGCATAACTGCTGGCTTCTTTAAGCTATCTACGCTCACGTCACCCTCATCAAGCCCAGTTTGCGTTGAACCACTAAGGATTCCAAAATATCCAAAATTCTCTGCTTCTTTTGAATACATATAAGATGTTGTGACTCCTCCCATAGAAAGTCCGCTAAATGCCCTGTCAGACGGATTCTTTCCCGCATTATAATTCTCTTCCATAAACGGAATAATATGCATCATTATGTTTTCACGGATTACCGGAAGATCCCAGCTATAATTTGTATTATTCATTGTAACTACAATGGTCGGCTCTATTGTCTGGTTTGCAATCAGCTTATCAAATACATACTGGGTATTTCCACTGGAAAACCACTCCATCTCGCTTCCGCCGGCGCCATGGCTCAGGTATAATACTTTATATCCTTCTGTACGGCTCTTATCATATCCATAAGGAAGATAGATCGCTAACGGTGCGAGATTCCCCTTTACATCCGTATAGTCCGCATATACCACCTCACCGGCCGGAACATTCTCATCCTTCATCATAAACGAAAAATCAATACTTGCCCCCTGCTCGTCTGCATATGGTACGTCCACCGTACTGAGCTTTGCCTTGCTTCCGCTGGCTGCTGTCGATACCATCGGTCCATTATTTGGATCAGTAATTCCTTCTTTCGCATCATCAACTATATAGTTATACAAATAATGGCCACTTGGAAGCGGAACTTTAGCCACCCAGCAATTTGTTCCTTTTCTCTTCCTCATCTCTATCTTCGCTGCCAGATCTGTATTATTCGCACGGAACATCCCTGGCTTCCACTCATAGGCGCTGTACATCTTTTCCGGAAGCTTCCCTTTGTCTCCGCCCTCTTTATAGAAGGCAAAGGTTCCGGCCAGATCAACCTTTCCTGCATCTGCATTTCTATATACAAATGTTGCCGTATAGCCTGTTGGTGATTTTGAATTTTCTTCTACCGTTACGCCAGGCTTAAGATCCGCCGGCTGTTTCCACAAATATTTCTCTGCAAAGATCTTAATAAGCTGCGGCCATACGGTCCAGTCATGCCCGCCTTTTACTTCGTAATATCCGTAGTCAGTAATCCCAATCTCGTTCAGCTTCTGAGCCATCTCATCAATAGCAAATCCTGATGGTCCATTTCCGCCTGTTGAAGTAAGGCCAAAATCATAACATCCGGCTCCAAACATAACTGCAGGCTTCCTTAAGCTGTCCACGCTCACATCTTCCGTAAATCCATCCCATGTTGAACCGCTGAGAATGCCGAAGTAACCAAAGTTCTCTGCTTCCTTCGTATACATGTAGGCTGTTGTCCTTCCTCCCATGGAAAGCCCGCTAAATGCCCGGTCAGATGCACTCTTTCCTGCATTATAATTTTTCTCCATAAAAGGAATAATGCAATTCATCACATTATCATGGATTACATCAAGTTTCCAGCTATAATTCGTATTGTTCATCGTAACTACGATTGTCGGTTCTATAGCTTTATCAGCAATCAGTTTATCAAATACGTACTGAGTATTTCCACTGGAAAACCACTCCATCTCACTGCCGCCGAAACCATGGCTCAGATATAATACCTTATACCCTTCTGCCCGGTTCTTATCATATCCATTGGGCAGATAGATTGCCAGCGGTGCGTCATTTCCATTAACATCCTTATAGTCCGCATAGACTACCTCACCGGCCGGAACATTCGTATTCTTCATCATAAATGAAAAGTCAAGGCATGCACCCTGCACATCTGCATATGGTACATCAACTGTGCTAAGCTTCGCCTTGTTTCCACTGGCTGCTGTTGATACCATTGGCCCGTTACCCGGGTCAGTGATTCCTTCTTTTGCGTCATCAACAATATAATTATACAGATAGTGGCCGCTTGGAAGCGGAACGTCTGCCACCCAGTAATTAGTTCCTGCCTTCTTCTTCATTGCTATGGTTGTTGCCAGATCTGAACTGCTTGCACGGAACATACCCGGCTCCCACTCATAGGCGCTGTACATCTTTTCCGGAAGCTTACCCTTATCTCCGCCCTCTTTATAGAACGCGAAGGTTCCGGACAGATCAACCTTTTTAGCCTTTGCATTTTCATATACAAACGTTACTGTATAACCAGTCGGTGATGACGAGTCCTTCTTTACCGCTGCACCAGGTTTAAGGTCTGTCGGCTGCGGTGTTGGTGTCGGCTGTGGCTTCGGTGCCGGCTGTGGTGTTGATGTTGGTTTCTTTTTCGCTTTTACAGTTACCTTACATTTTGCAGTATATGTTTTTTTACCGCTTTTCACCTTGGCCTTAATGGTTGCTTTCCCGGCTTTGATGCCTTTTACAACACCCTTCTTGCTTACTTTGGCAACCTTCTTATTTGACGTGCTCCATTTTACCTTCTTTTTCAGTGACTTGGGTGAGGTTTTAACTTTAAGCGTTTTTTTCTTACCCTGTGTAATCGTCACTTTCTTTTGGGTAATCGTGATCTTTTTTGCAGCTGCCTCTGCAACACCCGTCCCTGACGGGACGTAGATCATCGACAGAGCAAGCGTGAGTATCAAACTCAAAATCAAGCCCCTCTTTTTGTTCATAGTTTCTTATTCCTCCTTCTTTCATTTTTTCATAATACCTCTCTATGGATGATGTATTACGAATATCTATACAAAAAATTATAATAATCTGATTTGTAACAATATATAAAAAATCTGCGATGATATAGTATATTTTTGCTTTTAGAGTACAAAAAAATTTTTGGCCAGCCGGGAAGATCACCTTTACACCAAAAATTCTTATTGCTATAATAAAAATACCAACATAACCGAAAGACTTTAGAAAGCAGGTGATAATATGACAGGCAAAGAAGTAGTTCACCTTATTCAAAAGTTGGAAGAGGAAGGCATATCAGCCGAGAAAATAATCGAAATTATTAAATATATAGAAACGGCTGAACCGAAAGCTCAATAACCTTTGGGGACGGGGCATTTTTCACCTCAATAGCTCCACTGAATCCGTTCCATGTTATAATACAGCCACACCCTCATAAGGCAAACGAGTACATACACAAAAACGATAAGGAGGCCACACAATATGGCAACCATAAAAGAACAATATATTACAGAACTTAAAAGACAACTGCTATACGAAATGAAAACTGAAAAAAGAAACGGCATCTACGGATTCATACAACGCACAATGGCATACAATTCCAATCGTATTGAAGGAAGTACACTCACAGAACAACAAACTGCAAGCATGTTTGAAACAGGTACAATTTCCAACGAAGGTGACGTGCTCATTCGGACAAAAGACATCGAAGAAATGACAGGTCACTTCCGTATGTTCAACCAAGTTATTCAAACACTGGATCAACCATTAAGCATCCACCTTATCAAACAAATGCATTATAATTTAAAAACAGGTGTATTTGAAGATATGGCAAACGGATATCCATGCGGTGATTTTAAAAACAGAAGAAATTTTGTATCCAACATTACTACATCATTACCACAAGATGTTCCAAGAGATATGACAGCATTACTAAACACCTATCTACAAATTCAAACACCAACTGTCAGGGATCTTGCCAGATTACATGCAGATTACGAAAACATTCATCCCTTCCAGGATGGAAACGGACGCACTGGAAGAATGATTTTATTCAGAGAATCATTAAAATATAATATGATTCCAATCATTATACATGATAAAAACAAGATAACATACAGCCATGCCTTAAATAAAGCACAAACCGCTGGAGATTTAAGAAAGTTAACAGAGTGTCTCGAACACGAACAAAAAACATTCTTTGACGAAACAAAAGACATTATACTGCCCTACGATGTACTCCAAAAGATTGAAGCAAGAAAACAAACCGGAAACCTGACCGGCAATATGCAGCTATCTGAATCAAACAATGAGGCTGACGGTCCAAAATAACATCGTATTTGTAAATCTGGGACGGGGCATTTTTCACCTCAATAGCTCCACAGGAGCTTCCCGGGCGTGCTATGGCAAAAAATGCCCCGTCCCCAAACTGATCAGAACCGTTTTCCCCTCGAAAGCAAAGCCATAATGGCGGATCTGGCGGCGGGGGATTCCTTTTGCTGTTAATATCGCGTCATAATTTTTCTGTTCTATCTGCGCCAGGGCATTCTGGACAGTTTCTTCCAACGTGGATTCGGAGCCAGGATCCCTTACCTTAAATTCGAATATATATGCATCTGCGCCTTTATCATCAGGTTCCATGATGACATCATATCTTCCAAAACCGCTTTCCCGGTTCGAGGTGACAGTATAATCCAGACTGGCATCTGCGATCAGCCCCAGGACAAAGCCATGATAAAATCGTTCGGGTTCTGTCCGTTCAGACGGGTGGTTTCCTGTGTCAAAGAAGCTGAATACAGATGATGTCATGGCATTCATATATTGATTCATGTAGCCGACATTGCCCGCGAGGAGGGCTTTAATAAAGTCGTTATAGCGTGCCGAGGCTTTCTTAAACCATCCCTGTATCATCTTACGAAATGATTTTCTGACCTCAAGGTTGGTCAGCGCCAGAAGGTAAATACTGTCTTCCTCGTCAGAGGCCTGGGATACCCCTTCTACTTTCAGATATCCTGATGCGAGAAGAAGGCTCCAGATTGCTTCGCTGCTGTCTTCTAACTGTTCAAATATAATCTCTTCATCAATGCCTGTTGAAATGCTTTTACCTGCAAGCAGATCCTCCATCGCTATTTTTATATCAGAGGAGCCTTTTTGGATTAATTTACTTACAGTATTTTTCCGAGGTGGTCGTGATAACCTCACTCATTCTGCTGCACACTCCCTTCCGCAAGTATTCTATTGCATTGGCTGCGTCCCCAAATACACTTCTTTTACAACTTTTATAAACCTTTCCGCTGAATGGGACAGCTGATAGTTTTTGTTATACACGAGATTGATGTCTCTGCCTTCGTCTGCCCCTGGGATTGGAAATGTAAGGAGGCGTCCTTCTTTTTCCTCCTCTGCTGCCGCAAGCCTGGAGAGGATTGTGATGCCTACTCCCTGCTCTACAGACTTTTTGATTGTCTCCTGATTGGCAATGCTTGCGATTACATTCAGATGTGCGAGCTCCACTCCTGCTGTTTTCAGCTGTTTTTCTGCTTCATTACGTGTTCCGGAGCCCTCTTCTCTCATAATGAGCTGTTCTTTTTTGAGCCAGGCAATGCTGCCTTCCCCCTCCTTCCTGATCTTCTGGTATTTCTCTGTATTGGGAGTTATAATTGCCAGCTCGTCTTTGTAAAACGGTATGTACTTGCAGTGCTTTTTCTCCAGGACAGTTCCGGTAAATCCGATGTCTGCCATATGTTCCACGATCCGGACAACCACCTCGCTGCTGTCGGCTTCCACGATCTTAAACTGCTCATCCGGATATTTTTCCCTGAACCGGATAAGGATTCTCGGCAGGAGATACTGTGCCGGTATGGTGGATGCAGCGATGGTGATGCACTGCTTTCCTTCATCCGGCCTTGTGCCGAAGCGTTCCTCTATGTTCTTTTCCAACTCCACAATCTGTTTTGCATATTTATACAGATCTTTCCCGTCTTCAGACAGATTGACCTCTTTTGTATTTCTGATAAATAATCTGGCGTTTAATTCTTTTTCCAAAGAAGACACATGTGCGCTGATTGTTGGCTGTGTCAGAAAAAGCGCCTTTGCTGCTTTTGAAAAACTCCCTCCCTCTGCTACATGCACAAATGCTTCAAGCTGCTTTAAGTTCATTCGTATGCCACCCTTTCACTTTCTGCTCCGATTTTTTTCGTGACTTTGATACTGTCCATATATTCCAGTATTGGTTTGGCACTCTTTCTGCTTGTTTTAAATATATCACGGACCTGTGCAATTGTGATAACAGGATCTTCCTTAAGCTTTTCCCGTATAATTCTCTCTGCTTCTTCCATATAGGATTTTTCTGTATACATATCATCCGTAACCCGGACAAGCTGTCCTTCCACCAGGAGGATATTCAGAATGTCATCTGTGACCTCTGAGGTGGTTTTTCCAAAATCAATCTCTGAATAACGTACAAAATCGTACTTTGCCTTTCTGGCTGTATCTAACAGCTTTCCGGAGATTTTTTCGTAGGTTCCGTCTTTTTTCACCTCGTACTCAGGAGTGCACAGAAACTCCTCCACACGCTTTACCTGGCCTGCTTCCTCGAAGGCTTCTACAATCCTGTCGAATACATTTGCCTTAATCTTTTTGAAATGCGTCATCTGGGCTTCCGCCTTCTTCATGCCATAACGGTATGGATGTGCCTTCTCATAAGCTTCAAGCGTATCAAGGAGTGTATGCAGCATGGCGTGCTCACTATCTGCGTGCCATACATAGATGTCCTTTCTCATAGTAAATGTACGGACTCTTCCCTCTTCTTCCAACTTGCAGACATCCTCCTTCACCTCATCGGCTGAGAGCGCGGTAAGCTTTGCCAGCTCAGCCAGTGTGATCAGTGTGTCCCCATGCTCCTTCACATGAAGCTCAATGACGTCTGCCGAAGAACCGGATTCCTTTCTCTTAAGCTCCTCGATCACTTCCTCGCGGAACCGCCTCTTCACGGCAGGATTTGGCTCTAGGATTACGCCTCCTCCGATGGTCTCCATGGGAGAATAGAATCTCACGACAAATTTATCTCCGCGCCTTACAGCCAGTTCTTCTTCCAGGCGGAGTTGTACATATCCGCTCTCTCCCGGCCCCAGTTCTTCCTTGTCAAGAAGCACGGCGCGGCACAGAATCTCGCTTGTACCAGTGAAAAAATGCAGCCTGGTATGATTGGTCAGTACCCGCATGGAGGAATCCAGCATATCAAGCCGTACATCCAGAAGATCCGTATTCTTCATGCTGTCTGGCGGCGCCAGTACACAACCCCGCTGAATCTCACGTTTTTTCACGTTAGAAAGATTAATGGCAACACGCTGTCCGGCATAACATGCCTTCTTGTCCTCTCCGTGTACCTGGATACTCCGGATCTTACATTCCTTTCCAATGGGATACATCTCTAGTGTATCCTCCTTTGTGATCGTCCCTGATACCAGGGTTCCGGTTATAATGGTCCCGAACCCGGACAGGCTGAATGCACGGTCAATGGGAAGTCTTGGTATTGTCTGCGTATCCTTTGTTACCACTTCGTCCCTTGTCATATGTTCAATGATCTCTACCAGTTCATGAAGTCCCTGCCCGGTTGCGGCAGATACCTTAAGCACCGGTGCATGTTCCAGAAATGTCCCTTCCAGCTCCTCACGGACTTCCTCCTCCACAAGCTCTATCCATTCCTCATCTACCAGATCACATTTATTCAGTACAATAATGCTCTTCTCGATGCCAAGAAGGTGAAGGATATCCACATGCTCTCTGGTCTGGGGCATGATGCCCTCATCCGCGGCGATCACAAGAAGCACAAGATCCATCCCCACAACACCCGCAACCATATTGTTAATGAACTTTTCGTGTCCGGGCACATCAATGATTCCTGCCCGGTCGCCCCCAGGCAGATCAAACCAGGTGAACCCCAGGTCAATGGTAATCCCTCTTCTCTGTTCTTCTTCCCACCGGTCTGTATTGCGTCCGGTCAGTGCTTTAATCAGAGTGGTCTTCCCATGGTCAATATGTCCGGCTGTACCGATGATTATATTCTTCATACTTCGTCTGCTCCTGTCTGATGTTTCCCTGTAAGGCCTGCCTCTTTTGCCTTCGTCTGCCGTTCTTCTGTAAGGCTTACCTCTTTTGCTCCCGGATGCCGTTCTTCTGTAAGGCCTGCCTCTTTTGCTCCTGTCTGCCGTTCTCCGATAAGGCTTACCTCCTCCAGTACGTCAAGCTCCTTTAACTGGTTTACAATCGTAGAAAACAAATGCTTTTCTATGGTGCGCACGTCTAATAGAATCGTGTCATTGGATGTTCTTGGAATGACCGGCACCGGGAGATGTCTCATGCGCTCCTCCAGTTCCGCCACGCTGATCTTCTCCGGGCGTATAGCTGCTGCCATACTGGGGATCCGCTCCAGGGGAAGGGATCCTCCCCCTATCTGGGATTCACATCTCTGGGGCTCAATCTTTGCCGGAAGAGACGCCCTCCTGAGCATTCTGCACAGGGTACGTGCATTCTTTTCCGTCTCTTCAAATGGCATGGTGATCATACGAAGCACCGGAAGATGCTGAACTGCCTTCTCCTCTGACAGATATTCCTGCAGGACGAGCTCCAGTGCTGCTGCCGTAAATTTGTCAATACGCAGCGCCCTTGTAAGCTGATTCTTCTTCATCATGTCAATATATTTTTTTCTGCCTATGATAATGCCTGCCTGGGGCCCGCCCAACAGCTTGTCGCCGCTGAAGCAGACTACATCCGCCCCTTTTCTGATGGATTCCTGTACAGTCGGCTCATAGGTAATGCCATATTTGCTCAGATCGACCAGTACACCGCTTCCCAGGTCTTCGATTACAGGAAGCTCATGCTCCTTTGCCAGAGGAATCAGCTCATCAATCCCAACCGTATCGGTAAATCCAATAATTCTGTAGTTACTTGTATGCACCTTAAGAAGCGCCTTCGTCTCCTCTGTAATTGCATTTTCATAATCATCATAATGGGTCTTGTTAGTGGTTCCAACCTCCACAAGTGCTGCCCCGCTCTGCTCCATTACATCCGGTATCCGGAACTTACCGCCGATCTCCACCAGCTCCCCGCGGGATACAATCACCTCTCCGCCTTTGGCGAGGGAACTCAGGATCAGCATCACAGCCGCCGCGTTATTATTCACTGCCATGGCAGCCTCAGCCCCTGTTATCTTACATAGAAGTTTTTCAAAATGAGAATAACGCTCTCCGCGTCTTCCTGCCTCAAGATTGTATTCCAGATTGGAATACCCCGTGGCAATCTGCGCGATCCGTTTCATGTGCTCCGGGCTTATGGGCGCACGGCCAAGATTCGTATGGAGAATCGTACCCGTCCCATTCACGACCATGCGCATATTCGGCGTATGCATCGCCCCTACTGTCATCTCTATATGTGCTGTGAGAAGACTGATCTGCATTCTTGCCTTCTCTTCATCCTCACATTGTCCGATATATCTTCGCAGCCTGTCCATCTCTATATGGATGGATTCCATGACTGTCTCTCTGCTGTAGCGGGCAATGAGTGCCTGAATTGCCTCGTCCTCCAGCAGGATGTCAACCTTTGGTATGCTGCGGTACAACATATTCTTGTTCATATTCTTATTCCCTTCTGCTTTTCTGTTGCTATGAACGTACTAACCGTCCGTTCATAGCACGCATCCAGCCCATTTAAAAGTCGCTTTCAGCGAGGGGCTGGATGCCGGAAACCACCACTTTACTGGCTCGGATGCCGTGCAGCGAGGTGCACGGCCCCGTGAATAGTAACGCTTTTCCTTCTGTTCCTAGCTGCTATTTTCAATCACATCAGCATTCGCTGTTTTCAGCCATCTCAGCATTCGCGGACTCCACACAGCTCTGCATCAGAACAGACGGATTAATTTGTCACTCTTTTCTGCCACTCTTCCGATTACAGACACCTGTGTGTCCATATCCACATGGGCAAAATCATCCAGCACCCGCTTTAAGTCTCCCTGCGCAACACTGATCAGCAGTCCGCCGGATGTCTGCGGGTCATAAAGGAGATCAAGATAGTGCTCCTCCACGCCTCCTGTATCCACTTTTCCAATCGAATATCCCCGGTTCTTATAAGCCCCCGCGGGAATCAGTCCCATCTTCGCATAGGCAATTGCATCTTCAAAATATGCAACATCTTTTACATTTATCTCAAATGTGACCTCACTGGCTCCTGCCATCTCTACGCAGTGCCCGAGAAGCCCGAATCCCGTAATATCGGTGCATGCAGATACATCATAGGTTTCCACCACCTGCTTGCCCTTCTTATTCAGGGATGCCATGACTGTCTGTGCCTCACGGATTGCAGAAGCACTTGCCATCTCCGCTTTGATGGCAGTGTTCACCACACCGCTCCCGATCTGCTTCGTGAGTACCAGGATGTCCCCTGGCCTGCAGCCATAATTTTTAAATATCTTATCAGGGTGTACAAAGCCTGACACACACAATCCGTATTTCGGCTCATCGTCCTGTACGGAATGTCCGCCTACCAGTACCGCTCCTGCTTCTTTCACCTTCGCCGCGCCACCCGCAAGGATGTCGCCAAGTATCGCCGGATCCAGACAATTGGGAAAACCGACGATATTCAGTGCTACTGCCGGCTCGCCTCCCATGGCCCACACGTCACTCAGGGAGTTGGCAGCAGCAATCTGTCCAAACATATATGGATCATCAACAATCGGAGTAAAGAAGTCAACGGTCTGAATCATCGCAATGTCATCAGTGACCTTGTATATGGCCGCATCATCTGATGTCTCGATTCCTACTATTAGATTGTCATCATGAAACTGAGGCAGCTTGCCCAGAACCTGGGCAAGGGTCTCCGGACCGATCTTGGCCGCTCACCCTGCAGTTTTGCTTAATGTTGTAAGTCTCACATCTGACTTCATGACTTATTTCCTCCTATTCTTTATAATAATACTACTACCGGTGTTACATTCCGGGCCCCGTCCCTGTCATGAACACAGCCCGATTCCCGGAAGTATTCGAAAAGGGGCTCTCCTGCCGGTACAGAGAAAAGCCCCTTTTCCTACATTAGCATTTCCTGTTTTTTAAGGTTTTATAATCTTTCCTGCATTTGCCATTGTCTCAACAATGCTGTACATGTTCGTAACGCTTCCTACCGCAAGCTTGTCCTTCAGTCCATAGTAATCCAAGCAGGTGCCGCATGTCATGATCTCCACACCCTGTGCCTCCAGTGACTTCAGATCCTCCAGAGAATCAGAGCCCTCTGTTGTAAGGGTTGCTCCACCGTTATAGAAGAGCATGGTCTTCGGCAAAGTATCAAGCTGTGTAACCGCAAAGATAAATCCCTTGATCAGAACCTTTCCCAGCTCATCATTGCCGCTTCCCATGCGGTCTGAGGATACTGCCACAACCGTATTACTTCTCGCATCCGGCGCACATACAGCCTCTTCCTCAGCAGCCTCTGCCTGCGGCGCGCCCTCCATTGCAATACTGATCTTAAACTCTGCGTCCCCAAGCTTCTCAGAAGAAACCTGCCCGCCTGCACTGGCTGCCATCTTGGATACATTCTGTACCGCAATCTCATTGTCAACCAGAACCTCAATTGTCTCCGGCCCTGTAAGTGCCTGCATTGCCTTTTTGGTCTTAATAACCGGGATAGGACAATTATCCCCCATTGCATTGACTGTAATCATAAATGATTCCACCTTTCTTTTATATAACTCCCGCCTCCTTAAGAATATCAGGCGCATATAGACGTCAGGTAAAACAGCAAATAACTGCTCAATATCTGTAACAGTTACAACGATACTACCATTTTAACACCGATATTCCAAAAGGTAAACGGGGTATTTACAATTTAAAAACTTTCATCAAGAATATGATATGTACCATCTGCGAAGTATGCCGGCTTCATCTCCCCTTTTTTGAAAACCGCAAGGAATTCCTCCATTGTCCGCACCTCTTCCGGAAAGTACGTCGCGCACACGCCAACCTTCTCCGTCACATGGCAGTCACTGGAACCAAGCGTAAACAGATTAAGCTCCCTTGCATAGCGGGCAGCCTTCCTGCACGCTTCAGGAAACGTACTGCCATTTAACACCTCCAACCCGTCAAGTCCCTTCACGACACGCAGATTCTCCTCAAGGCCCCGGTTATTATTCCGAAAAGGATGCGCCGCAAAACATACCCCGCCCTGCTCCTTCACCAGATCAATAAACTCCTGGGCAGACACACGCTCCTTCGGATAATCCTGAATACCCAGAGCCACAATATCCCCCTGAAGAGAAAAAAACTCAATTCCCACAAACACCGGAAAACCCGTCCGCTCCGTATACTCCTTCGCATACTCCCGAAGCCCCATACTGTCATGATCCGTAATACAGATCGCACCAAGCCCCTTCTCCTTCCCAATCCGCACCATCTCATCCAGCCTCAGAAAACTGTCCTTCGAAAAAGTCATCTCATGCATGTGCGTATCAATAAACATAATCCTCCTCCCTCCCAAATCCCCTGATACCACAAGGAATAAACACTACTTATATTATATAAACATAAAGCGCAGGCTTCAAATAGAGTTTTTTAATATATCTTCGTCTATATAGACAGCATCTATATAGATGAAGATCTTCAATTGGGGACGGGGCATTTTTAAAAATGCCCCGTCCCCAATTGAAAATGACCTGTCCCTATGTTATACTTCCTTAAAGAAATCGCAGGAGGATATGGCTATGTGGATTGCAGATAGATGGACGGATTACGAGGTACTGGATTGCAGTAAAGGAGAGAAACTGGAGCGCTGGGGTAATTATATTCTGGTGCGTCCGGATCCACAGGTGATCTGGGACACCCCAAAGACTTTGAGGGGATGGACTCACAGGAATGGCCACTACCACCGCAGCAAAAAGGGGGGCGGCGAGTGGGAATTCCATAAGCTTCCTGAGCAGTGGCAGATTCATTATCATGGCCTTACTTTTAATCTGAAGCCCTTTAGCTTCAAGCATACCGGTCTGTTCCCGGAACAGGCGGCGAACTGGGACTGGTTTTCGGATAAGATCAGGACAGCGGGGCGGCCTGTTAAGGTTCTGAATCTTTTTGCTTATACTGGAGGCGCTACCCTGGCCGCTGCTGCTGCGGGCGCGTCTGTCACTCATGTTGACGCCTCGAAGGGGATGGTTGGATGGGCGAAGGAAAATGCTGCTTCCTCCGGACTTTCGGACAAGCCGGTCCGCTGGCTTGTAGATGACTGTGTAAAATTTGTGGAGAGGGAAATCCGCAGAGGGAACCATTATGATGCGGTTATTATGGATCCCCCGTCCTATGGGCGGGGGCCGAAAGGTGAGATCTGGAAAATCGAGGATGCGATCCATCCGCTGATTAAGCTGTGTACTCAGATTCTGTCTGATGATCCGCTGTTCTTTCTGATTAATTCCTATACAACGGGACTGGCTCCTTCTGTGCTGACTTATATGCTTGGCACGGAACTCAGAAAGTTCAACGGTCGTGTGGATGCCCAGGAAATCGGGCTCCCGGTAACGCACTCTGGCTTAATACTGCCGTGCGGGGCATCCGGGAGATGGGAAGCTATTTAGCGTATAGTATTTCACTTTGCAATCAGCAGCATAAAATTTATATGATTTCCTATAGATATATTAAGTGTTTTGGTGTATCCTATAAGGGTAGTAAAATTAAGATTTAAGATGGAGGTAATAATCATGAAAAAATATGTATGTGAGCCATGCGGATATGTATATGACCCGGAAGTCGGAGATCCGGATAATGGAATTGCACCTGGAACTGCATTCGAAGATATCCCGGAGGACTGGGTATGCCCGATCTGCGGCATGGATAAAAGTGTGTTTGTAGAAGAATAGGCCATACTTTGTAGTCTGGAACGGGAAACAGGAAGAGATGGGGCTGAAAAATATCAAATTATTTTTCAACCCCATCTCTTTCTGTAGAATCCTGTGAAGCAAGAAACGGAATCACTTCAAGAAGTGTCTCATATCTTCGATAGATCAGTGGCAGCACCTCCTCTGGCGGCTCCAGAAGATCTGGAACTGCGATCGCCTTAAGCCCTGCGTCATGGGCAGAACGTATGCCTGCCGGGGCATCCTCGAAGGCGAGACAGCACTCTGGCGGTGTATCAATGCTTTCACATGCCTTCCTGTATATCTCGGGATGAGGCTTCGAATTCTGCACCATATCTCCGAACACGCCCCCGTCAAAGTATGTATATATCCCCACTTCCTTCAGCATCTTCGTACTATACTCCTGTCCTGAAGAGGTGGCAACGGCAAGCTTATATCCCCTGGTCTTTGCATAAGGAAGAAGTTCTTTCACACCAGGCTTAAGGGGCAACCCTTCTTCATCCACGATTCGGTAAAAGCATCTGCTCATCCTCTCTGAAAATTCTGCTATCCCAAAGTCTTCACCCAGAGCTTTCCTGAAATATGCATCTCTTCCTGCCCGGTTAAGCCCCAGTGTATGAAAGATATGTTCCCCCATACCGGGAATTCCCATCTCATTCCCTGCTTCCTCCCAGGAGCGCTTTACGATTCTCTCTGAATCCAGAAGCAGTCCGTCCATGTCAAATACAAGCCCCGAAATCAAAACTCAATACCCCTTCCGAGTGCGTCCTTCAGATAGGTGGATACGTCTTCAAGCTTGCGGACAGCTTCCATCTTCTCCTCCCAGTCTTCACCGGTCATCTCTTTGTTAATCAGACATTTTTGAATGTTCTTAATCTCTTTTATCAACTGTTCTGTCATTTCAATCCCCCCTGCTTTTATAATAAGAATGTAACTGCTTAGTCGTTACATAAGAACTGCATTCCTTAAGAATGCGCCAAATGTTTTACCATTTACAGTATACCATGTTTAAAGGGTTTAGGGAATACAGAATATAAATGTTCTTACGGAATGCGCAATTCAGCGCATTCCTGACCCATGAATAGTAACTAATAGTATAAACATGGTCAACAAGTTTCAACAAAAGATAGATTTAAAAAACCCCTTATGCTACAATAACATCATGTAAAATACGTAAGTATGTTTTAAATACGCTCTAAGAAACTGACTCGAAATATTCGAAAGGGGCCATCATGGACACACACAGGCATTTTAACAAAAGCATCCTGTACCTGCACATTGCCGTCATGCTTTTCGGACTGGCAGGAGTTGCCGCACAGTTCGTAGCTGTACCTGCAGTCATCACGGCACTTGGAAGGGTGATCTGCTCTTCCCTGCTGCTTCTTCTAATTTCTATCATAAAAAAAGACCGGCTGCGTCTGAATTCAGGCAGGGATGTATGCCTCATCATCGCAGCCGGTGCAGTCATGGCGGTTCACTGGACTACCTTCTTCCAGTCCATACAGGTATCGACTGTGGCAATCGGGACAATCACATTTTCCACCTTCCCACTGTTCCTCACCTTCCTGGAGCCGCTTGTATTTCATGAGAGAATACGCAGGCAGGGACTGGCCAGCGCCCTGCTTCTGTTTATCGGGGTTCTGATTACCATTCCCGAATTCTCCATGGGCAACCATACGACCGTCGGAATTATCTGGGGAATGATCTCAAGCTTTACTTATGCCGTCCTGACACTTGCGAATCGTTACTTCTCATCCCGGTATGAAGCCCGGACCATCTGTCTGTATGAGCAGGGCTCTGCCGCCATAGTCCTTTTTCCTGCCCTTTTTCTCGTGAAAACAACGTGGCGGCCACAGGATCTTGCCGGGATTGCATTCGTGGGATTTGTCTGTACGGCCTTCGCCCATTCTCTCTATGTGGCGGCACAGAAAAATGTAAAGGCACAGACCGCCGGGATCATATCCGGGATGGAAACCGTCTACGGAATCTTCTATGCCCTCCTGTTTCTTGGAGAAATTCCAAATATACGGGAGCTGACTGGCGGAGCGGTAATCCTGGGCGTGGCCATGTATTCCTCTTTGAGATCTGATTGATACAGCGTTGCATAATTAACGAAGAATAATGTGCCTGAATTTTGTGTCAGGGCAAGGCGGAGGAATGAAGCGATCATTAAGTTTTTCATTGAATCATTCCTGTAAAATTGTTATACTGTATAAAATGATTATACATCCGTGCCGGGATGCCTGTGGGGATTCTGACAGAAACAGGGATTACTTAGGAGGTGACACTGTTTTGGAATTGAAGAAAAAACTTCCGATTGGAATTGAATTTTTTAAAGATTTTAAGAGGGATGATTTTTACTATGTGGATAAAACGGGTTTTATCCGTGATCTGATAAATTTGCGTGGGAGCGTAAACCTGATCACACGGCCCCGACGCTTTGGAAAGAGCCTGAATATGGATATGCTGAAAAGCTTTTTTGAGTTCGGCGCAGATCCTTCTCTGTTTGAAGGACTGGAGATTTCCAGAGAGTCGGCAGTCTGTGAGCAGTATATGGGGAAGTACCCTGTCATTTCTATCAGCCTGAAGGACGCTGCAGGGTTGGATTTCCAGACGGCCTATGATATGCTGGGAGCTGCTGTCAGTGAAGAAGCAAGGCGTGTCGGGACGCGTCTGGAAACTGACAGGCTGACACAGTCAGAAGTGAAAAGGCTCCAGGATCTGATGGACGGTGATTTTGAAAAACCTATGTATTTATATAACAGTTTACGTTTTCTGACTGAACTGCTTTTCAGATATTATGAAATTCCAGTAATTGTTTTGATTGATGAATATGATGTTCCCCTGGACAAAGCTTATCAGCACGGCTACTATCCCGAGATGGTCAATCTCATCCGGTCCCTGTTCAGCCAGGTGTTTAAGACAAACGGGAATCTGTATTTTGCTGTAATTACTGGATGCCTCCGTATTGCCAGGGAAAGCATATTTACCGGACTTAATAATTTTAAGGTAAGAACCATATCGGACTTAGACTTTGCAGAATATTTTGGTTTTACAGACAAAGAAGTAAAGGATCTGCTGTGTTACTATGGACTTGAAAATTCTTTCCCTCAGATCAAGGAATGGTATGACGGATATCATTTTGGAAATGTAGACATATACTGTCCATGGGATGTAATCAACCAATGTGACAAATTCCGGGCATACGCCAATTCCTCTATGGAAGCACACTGGGAAAACAGCAGCAGCAACGCAATCGTGCAGGATATCCTGGAAACTGCAACAGAAACAACAAAAAATGAGATTGAAGCCCTCATCTCCGGTGAATCTGTGGAAAAGGCTCTGATCCCGGAACTGACCTATACGGATCTAGACAGTGAGGACCGGGAAGTTCGCCAGACATATCTGTGGAGCGTATTATTTGCGACAGGATATCTGACTGATGCCGGACTGCCGGAAGATGGAGTCCACAGGCTCGTGATCCCAAACCGGGAAGTTCTTGGCATTTATGAGAAACGAATCCGTTCCTGGTTCAGGGTAAAGACCGTGAACGATACGACGAGATGGAAGTCCTTCTGCGATGCAGTAAAAACAGGCGAATATATGGAAGTGCAAAAATTATTTAATGCGTTCATGTCCGATTCTATCAGCATAAGGGATACGTTTGTAAAAAAGGAAATGAAAGAAAACTTCTACCATGGCATGCTCCTGGGTCTCCTTCGTGCTGAGGGAAGCTGGAGCGTCAGGTCAAATGCAGAATCAGGCACAGGATACACGGATATCCAACTGGGAATCCCAACAACCAGGGTTGGCTGTGTGATTGAAGTTAAATATGCAGAAAACGGACAGTATGACCTGGCCTGTACAAAAGCGATGGAGCAGATTGAAGAGAATGGGTATATTGAAGTTCTAAAACAGAATGGAATGCAGACCATTCACAAATACGGAATTGCCTGCTATAAGAAAAGATGCAAAATATTATATTGCCTGGAAAAGATGCCGTAGCAGGCATCCCACCGATTGGCATTTAGGGCTGCCCCTTTCCTGGCAGCCCTTTATGTTGAACTATTTTATTTTTATTCTGATTTTGATGGACTTCTTTTTTCCTGTCCCATCTGTTGCCATTGCAGTAATCTTTACTGTTTTGCCTTTTCCGGCTTTCAGGGCCTTTACCTTTCCGGAACTGCTTACGGTTGCGTATTTCTTATTGCTGGTCGTCCATCTGAGCTTCTTGTTCGCTTTCTTTCCCGCTTTGACCACAGCCTTCAGCTTCAGTGACTTCCCAGCCTTAACGGTTTTCTTTCCTTTAATCGCAATCTTTGTTACTCTGCCCTTCATGGAGGTAATCTTATATGTTGCTTTTATCTTGCTTCCATCCCTGGCTGTTGCGGTAATCGTCACCTTCTTACCGCCGGAATTCTTCTTCATCGTAACTACACCGGCGCTGTTTACCGTTGCAACCTTCTTATTGCTGGATTTCCACGTAACGCCCTTGTTCGCTGCATTCGCCGGAGAAACCTTTACAGAGAGTTTTACTTTCTTTCCTGCTGCGATTTTTCTGGAAAGTCCGGATATGGTGATCTTGTTTACCTTTACGGTTCCATTTACAGGCGGATTTACCGTCTGGTTTACAGAGTGCTTTTTCACTTCCTCAATCGCCTTTTGGAGCGCTGATGCTGCTGCCGCCCTCTGTTCCTTTGTAGCCGACGGATTATTGAAGACTGCTTCTGCGTCTGCCAGTGCCTTTTGGAATGCTGCCCATGCCTCCGGAGTATAGTCTTCTTTCTTTAAGGCCTTTGCTGCATTTAAGGCAGAATTCAGCGCTTCCTTCTCCGGTTCCGCATATTTCAGATTCCGGAGTGCCTCACTGAGTTCAAAGGTTGCTGCATCTATCTCCTTCTGCACTGCATTGGCATTCCCATGCACTTCCTTCGCCTTCACAAGTGCTGCCTGCATTGCTGACCAGCTTTCCTTTGTATATTCTTCTTCTTTTCTTTCGTTTGCACGGTCAAGCGCTGCCTGAAGGCCGGATTTGTCTACCCTCGCCAGCTCTCTGATCGCCGCTCTGAGTGATTCTGCCGCTGTGTTTACTTCCTCCTGGGTAACCGTTTCGCTTTCCATGGCCCCATTGGCTGTCTTAAGGGCTTCCTGCAGCGCTGCCCAGCTTGCTGCTGTGTAATCCGTTTCCTTCAGATCCTTTGTCCTGTCTATTGCCGCACTTAACGCATCCTTATTGACTCCCGTTTTTGTTTCCAGCTTCCGGAGCGCCTCGCTCAGCTCAAAGGTTGCCTGATCGATCTCTGACTGTCCGGCGTCTGCATTCGCTGCTACCGCCTTTGCTTTCTCAAGCGCCGCCTGCATGGCCGCCCAGCTTGCTGCTGTGTAATTGGCTTCGTTTCTTTCTCCGGCACGCTCAATGGCATTTTTCAGACCGGACTTGTCTGCCCACACCAGCTTTGTAAAAGCTTCTCTAAGTGCAATTGTTGCCTCATTTACTTCCGCCTGGGTGGCAGTCTCTCTTTCCATTACCTCACTGGCTTTCTCAAGCGCCTGCTGTAATGCCGCCCAGCTTTCTGCTGTATAATCTGTTTCTTTCAGATTCTTTTTCCTGTCGATCGCTGCTCTTAACTCATTCTTATTGACCGTTCCTTCCGCGTCAAGCGCCCTTAGAGCGCTGCTAAGTTTATCGGTTGCAGCATCCACTTCGTTCTGCACTGCATCGGCATTTTCATACACTGTCTCCGCCTCTGCAAGCGCCGTCTGCATTGCCGCCCACTCTTCTGCTTTGTCCTGGTAATCCTCCTCTTTTCTTTCGCCTGCACGCTCAATGGCATTTTTCAGGCCGGACTTATCTACCCATACCAGTTCATCGAGAGCCTTTCTGAGGCCTGCTGTTGCCGCATCTACTTCTGCCTGGGAGACTGCTCCGCTCTCCACAGCCTCATTAGCTGCCGCAAGCGCCGTCTGCATAGCTGTCCAGCTTGCTGCTGTATAATTTGATGCTGTCAGCTTCTTTGTACGCTCTATTGCCGCTTTTAGCGCATTCTTATTGACTTCATTTGCCGCCTCCAGCTTCCGGATCGCATCGTTTAACTCAAAAGTAGCCTGATCTATTACTTCCTGCACGGCGTCTCTATTCGCTTCCACAGTGTTTGCTTTCGCAAGTGCCTCCTGCATTGCCGCCCAGCTTGCTGCCGTATAATCAGCTTCTCTTTTTTCTTTGGCGCGCTTAATGGCGTCTTCCAGGCCTGACTTGTCTATCCATACCAGCTTTTCCAGTGCATCTCTGAGGCCCTGGGTTGCTGCATTCACTTCTTCCTGGGTTGCCGCTTCCTTTTTCCATACCGCCTCGGCTGTCTTAACCGCCTCCTGCAGCACTGCCCAGCTTGCTGCCGTATAATCTGTTTCTGTCAGTCCCTTTGGACGCTCCAGCGCTGCTTCTAACGCATTTTTATTAGCCGGCTCTGACGTCCTTTTGACAAACAGATCCAGATAATCATAGTTGACGTCCGCTGCATGTCCGGCATAATGCGAACTATTGACAAATGCGATCGTGCTCACACCGGCATTCAATTTCAGCTGGAAGGATTCTGTTGTCCCCCATGTGCCCCAGCTGCCAGTCTTGGGTAATGGAATAGCCTTCTCATATTTCCCGTTTACAAATACAGCTGCGCATTTTTCTTCCACGTCGTCTCCATGGCCATTTGCGTAACCTAATTGCAAATCATACTCCCCTGCTTCCGCAACTGCCACCTGGATTTCAAATTTAGCGCTGCCGACGTACATCTTACCGACATATCCATTTCCTGAAAATCCTCTATGCTCTGATTCAACGGCAGATCCTGATAATACAGCATCCTCTGCCTCATATCTTTTTCCTGTTCCGTCGTCAAGCCGCGTATAGTGTGTTTCATCAGCCGCTACCGTGTCCGGATATTTACTTACATCAAGATAATCGTAGTTTGCATCGCCCTTTAAACCGCCTGTCTCTTCACTGCGGTTGAGGAATACAATCGTATTACCCCCTTTCTTAAGGTCCAGGTGAAACGTGCTTTCAGACCATGTATCCCAATTGCCGCTGGAAGGAAGCGGAGTCGGATCTACCTTAGTTCCATTTAAATAAGTAGCTGCTGCGCCCTTTCCATCAAAACCATAGGAATAACCCAGTGCCAGAGTATAATTGCCTGCTGTTTCAACGTTAATCTTAAAGGTAATAGATGCGTCTCCATTATACATACCTCCCACAAACCCATTGCCGGAGTAGCCTTCATGATCCGTTGCCAGGACAGCTCCTTTTTCTAAAGCCGCGTTTTCAGCTTCGTAGCGAAGAGCGCTTCCGTCTTTGACAGTTACAGATGGATCAAACTTTTCCGGAATCACAGGATCTGTCACTTCGTACTGGGAGCCGTTTGGAGCATAATCATCTGCTGACTGTTCATTTTGAATCTCTTTTACTTCTCCTGTATCTTCTGACCTTATTCCGCCGTCTACACTAAATAACTGACTGTCTTTTCCCTCCGTATATTCTGCCAGATATAACGTTGCATCTGTTTCCTTAGAGTCGTTATATACAGAAAGCACCATATCCTTGTCCGCTTCTTCTGTAGCCTTGCGGTTAATGAGTTTATAGTAATTCCCAACACGTTCTAATTTCCACTGTTGTGCAGAATCCTCATTATTCACGTCAGCCGTTACTGCCGTGTAACACTTTACGCCATCAATCTCATCCTCTTTTACAGAAAAGCGTTTGCTTCCATAAGTCCCCTGGAATGCCCAATAACCATTTCCAATGTCAATTAATTTCCATTTCTGATTATTATTTCCAAGGTAATACCATAAATGAATCCTGCGCCCTGCATCCGGAGAGTACCCGTCAATATCTGCGGAAAGAGAAGAATTCTTATCCCGAATCACATACACCTCTCCGGCAGTTAATTTCCCTATTTCTGCCGTAGTTGCTCCGGTTGCATACCGGTCTATAACAATCTCATCTATATTTATGCCGCCGGTATCTCCTTCATCTACACGATATTCTACTACATTTTTTCCAGCTCTCAGATATACTTCTTCCTGACTTTCCGTCCACGCATCCAGGCTTTCTGTCCGGGCAAGCGTAATCTGCTTTACCTTTTGCCCATTAATGTATAAAGTGATGGTTTTGTCCTCTTCCCCCACATGGGAATATCTTAAATCTACGGTATGTGTGCCGCTGTAAGGTACATTCGCGGTAAACTTCACAGAACTGCCAGCCTTCGCAAAATCTCCCGCAAATCCTGTTCCAGCATAATAAAGCTGGTTACTTCGTACTTCTGCGTCTTTTAATTCTGCATTCTCCGCCTGATACCTCCATGGTATCCTTCTTGAAACATAAACGGATCTGGCTTCTGCACCTTCAAATTTTAATGTATTTTCCCCTGCCTCTAATTTTAACGCTGCAGTTACTGTCTGACTGCTGCCAGAGGTGACCGGAACCTGCTTCGGCGTATTGCCATTAACCGTTACCGTTGCATTTCCCGCATTTTTACTGTCGTATGTAAATGTCACATCATAAATGGCCTCAGACTCTACATCTACGTTAAATGTCGAATCAGCTTCCGGGGCGTATGTATTTGTCACTGTCTCGCTGACTGCAATCGAATAATAATTTACATCTGCCGTGTTGCCGCCATCTTCTGTTTTGTGATTTACATATGCAATCTTATTTTCTCCCTTTTTCAGATAAAGGTTGTCCATACGATTCCCAGGTACATTCCATCCTCCTGTAGGGAATAATGCAGATTCAGCCGCTTTTTTATCATTCACATAAATGGTTGCATATTTCGTCTCATTTGCCGGATGGTCATCTGCATAGCGCAGATCAACCGCATAGTATCCGCCAGACGGAACATTCACAGTAAAAGTGATTGCTGCATCTGTACCAAACATGCCTCCAACATAATCGCCTTCTACTTTTGCGCCGTTGGTAAGTGCTGCGTCTTTCGCATCATAGGATACTGTCTTCGTTATAACCATCGCATCTAGCGCTAATTGGGATGCCTCTTCTACAGTAAGGCGTATTTTATTTTCTCCCTTTTTCAGAGAAACATTATATAGTCTGGAACTATTCAAATCCACCTCATAGGTACCATTTTTCCCAAATGATAAAGTACCTGCATCCTCTTCGTTTACACTGACTTTAGCTTCTGCTGCATCGCCCAGATTATTATAGCGGAAAGCAAGCGCATAGGTTCCTTCTTCACTCATTGTAGCATCAAATTCTACCCAGCCACCAGCCTTATCATATTTCATATATCCGGAACCGGATGCTTTTGCCGTATTGTTAAAAAGCCGCTTTGTTACGTTCTCAGATCTCGCATCTTCTGCTTCATATACATCTGTTTTTATCTCTCCGGATGGAAGGTCAAGTACGGTATTCGGATTCGATGGAATTCCCAGATTAATCTGTCCGTCGTCCGTCCAGTTAATCTTCTGTGCCCGCACACGGCGGTCAGTAGCTGTCTGTCCTCCAATTGGACCGGCGTGATAGATAAGCCAGTCTTCTGTCTCATCCGGTGATTTTACAAACAACGGCGAACCTGGCCCAAAGGAATTGTTCTCATCGGACCGGGATAAAATGGGCGTGGTTGATTTCTTCCAGTTATTTTCATTCATCACATAATCCGCCAGCTTATCCTGATCCTCGCACGCATTCAGATCACACACAGACAAACCAACGCAGTAATTATCATTTGTAAATGAACTGGATGAATGCGCAAAGTACACTTTTCCGCCATGTTCTACTACCGCTGCTCCTTCATCAACATTATCTCCATGAAGTTCCCAGTCATAGGACGGCCGGGCTACAGTACACTCTTTGCCTGTCAAAGTCCAGGGATTTTCCATTTTAACGATCGTCGGGCACTCGTTAAATTTGGTATTTCCAGGCTCATTTTTAAAATACTCATATTTGGTATAAGTAAAATAACGCTCTCCCGCAATCGTTACAATACCGCAGGCAAGGCCATAACTTTCCGTATTCATAAGCCCTTCCTTTTCGCTTTCATTCCCGTCAAAGTCATCAATATTGCTATTTTTGCCCTTTAACTTCCATTCCCCTTTAAAAGGATCGGACGACGTATTCTCTAATACATAGCTGGATGGATGCCCCCACCCGAAATCATTCTCCGTACTGGAGGAATAGTAAATATACCATGCGCCATCAATACGGTAAATATACGGTCCCCATATATAATAGTTCTTATTCCCGTCTGGATCTCCCTTTCTCTCGTTCCTATAAACGAGATGGCTCTCCGCCGTAGAAAGTCCGAGGAGCGTCTCGCTTCTTTTAATATAAATATCGTTATCTGTACCGAATCCCGAGTAGAAATAGCCGTCTTCGCCACGGACAATCGTTGGATCCGCCCCATTCATCAACGGGTTTGTATACTGGCCGCTAACCGCCGCTTCTGCCTGATACGCCGGCAGTGACGCCAGCATCATAACAAGCGTAAATGCCAGTAGAATCCACTTTTTCGTCGTTTTCATCGTTTTCATCTCTAAACCTCCTTACATTTTTTTATGTCATATCCATTATGATTTATAAATATACGGTAGTGATTCCCACGCCATGCCAATGGGAATTCCATACTCTGGATTTGCTGTGGGAGATGTGGTTCCAGTACCAGTTCTTCCGAAGACATCGCGCTTTTAAGGCCGGCAAACCCGTATATCAGCATCTGCCATATCCCCCCGCAGTTTGCAATGTGAATTCCTGCCTCAGCGCCTTTTTTCTCCGGCGCCATATCAATAGAAATTACACGATCCAGGAATTCTGCAGCGGAAGCGTCCCTGCCCATCCAGGAACACAAAATGCCGTGTACTGCCGCAGAAAGAGAAGAATCATGGGTAGTAATCGGCTCATAATAGTCATAATTTACCTCCAGCTGCCTGTCACTGAAGGAATCCCGGAACAGCATCATAAGCTCTAATAAATCCGCCTGCTTTAATGCTTTGGAACGATAATTCTTTTCCTGGGAAATATGCTGTCCAAAATACTTGCTCCGGTCCGTCCATATCTCATCAAAATCAATATCCGCATAAGATAGAAAATCCTGTGACTGTAAAATTACCTCTGACTTTTCGTCATAACCTTTTACCAGAGCTTCCGCCACCTTTGCAAATTCTGCTATTTCCGAATCCTCCAGGGAAATCCTGTTAATAAATGCATGATAGCATTCGTTATAGCTGTCCTTCATCCACTCCAGGGTATGCAGTGTTTCTTTTAAACTATACCGCACCATATTGTTGGTGTAAGTATTATCCCGTGTCATTGGCAGGTATTCGTCCGGTCCCATAACTCCCAGCAGATGGCAGCTGCCATCTTTGTCCCAGTCCACACGCTGACACCAGTATCTGGCGGTCTCTGCCATAATCTCCGCTCCAAAATCTTTTAAAAAGCCCAGATCTCCTGTCGCTTTCACATAATGCATAATTGCATATACCACATCTGCCGTCACATGGATCTCATGATCTGCATACTGCCAGTTTGCGCATTCTTCATCTCCGCTTACGGATGATTCCCATGGATATCTGGCTCCTGTATATCCGTAATTTGCAGCATTTCTTCTGGCTCCGTCCAGTGTCTCGTAGCGGAAGCGGACCAGGTTTTTCGCCGCTTCTGCATCCGTGTGCAGAAAGAACGGCAGCATGCTTATCTCTGTATCCCAGAAATATCTCCCAAAATATGCTTCTCCTGCATATCCTTTGGCACAAATGGCAATTCGATAATCGTCCGCCGGTTTACAGCGGATTAACTGGTAGACAGACATACGGGCCGCCTGCTGGACAGTTTCATTGCCTTCTATTTTAATATCCGCTGCCTGCCACTCTCTGTTCCACATTGCCTCATGCTCCATATATAAGCGCTCATATGACTTTTCACAGGCCTCTTCCAGATACTGCTCTGCCCTCGCTGCAGGCGTGCCTGTTTCATTTAAATCCCGGTCCGTTGTAAAAGCAATTCGCTTTTCCACCACAACCGTCTGCCCACAGGCAATATTTACAGTTCCTTTCTGGTAAGCACGAACTGCATCCACAACGCCTTTGAATGTACAGTTTTCCTCTTCCTCATCCGGCGCAGCCATAGAAAGGCACGACAGCATACTAACTGTATTCCCGCCATTTGTTTTAATCTCCGCATAAGCCTTATCTGCATCCGCCTCCAGCTTCCTTTCCAGATAATGCTCAAATCCATTCGTCCTGACGCCGGAATTTATGCCTGCTTCTGTTTCGATTGAGGCTTCCCCGGCCAGGCATGTTACCTCGACGCGCTGAATCGCTATATGCTTACTGCTTTTGCTTACGAACCGGGAATATCGAAACGCAAGCCGTACCGCACCGCTTTCCACATATTCTATTTCCCGGTACAGCACGCCATCCTTCAGGCTTAACCATCTGGTATAATTTGCAATATTACTCTCATCCATGTCAAGCCGCTGCCCGTTTATTAGGAATCTCAATTCAAAAATGTATGGCAGATTAATCATTTCTGTCATGAGCAGCGGATGTTTTCCAACAACGCCGGGAATATATGTCCCCCACTTTGTCTTCTCCTTCTCATGCTGTTCCAGGGTCACATTTGCAGGCTTTCTGTCATATTCTCTGTCCTGCCTGGAATCAATTAATCCTTCCTCATAGGAGCCCCTTACATGAATATAACCGTTTCCCTGTGTAAACAGGCCCTCGTAGTGCCTGCCCAGCTCTGAATCACAGGATTGCTCTATCAGGTTCCACTCTGCATCTAATCTCCTCATAGCTATATCCTTTCCTTTCACATTTCGCCGCGGCGCCTATCCTTTTACAGAGCCTGCTGCCAGTCCTGCGATAACCTGTTTCTGCATAATGATAAAGATTACAATAGTCGGGGCAATTACTACAATTGTTGCAGCAAACATTGCGCCATAATCACTGGCAAATGCACTCTTGAAATAATATAGAGCGATTGGCAGTGTCCGCTTCTCTGTCTGCCCTGTAAGCGTCAATGCAAACTGGAACTCATTCCAGGACAGCAGGAACTGAATCACGCCCGCTGTTGCAAACGCAGGTCTTGTGATCGGAAGAACAATCTGTACAAATGTTCTGAGGAATCCGCATCCATCCACATAAGCCGCTTCTTCAAGCGAATACGGGATTGTCTTTATATAACTGACCATGACATAAAACGTAGTCGGCATACCAAGCGCCGTATGTACAAGAATTAATCCTGTTAATGTATTGTACAGACTGGTTGCTGTAAAATTCGTATATAATGGCTGAATCAATGCCGCTCCCGGAATAACCAGCCCCAGAGAAAACAGCATAGTGATCAGCGGTTTTACTTTAAACCTGCATCTTACAACTACATACGCCGCCATAGTACAGACAATAAGATTTAAGATGGTCGAAGCAATTGCTACAAAGATACTGTTTTTGTAAAAAATTGTAATGGGTGCCAATTTAAATGCGTTCACATAGTTGTCCGTGTGCATACCGGTTGGAAATCCTGACATCGCAGATAGAATCTCGCTGTTGCTTTTGAGGGAAGAAGTAACCACCCAGATGATTGGCACCAAAGAAATACACGCTATCACAATAAGGAAAACTGCCGTCGAAGCCTTGCCAAAAATTTTCTTCATGCTCTAATCCTCCTCATCCATCTTGTAAAGCTTGCGGATGCATATCATAACGACTGCCCCCATCAGAATCAGGAGCACTCCCTGGGCATTCGCAAGACTGTAATTGTTATTCGTAAATACTGTTTTGTAAAGATACATTGGCATGTTCATCGTCTTATTTCCCGGGCCGCCGCTTGTTGTCATCATGATGATATCCAGCTTCTGAAGCATACTTGTCGCTGCCAGGACAGTAGAAGTCCCAATAATATTTCTCATTAAAGGAAGTATAATATATATGTCAGTCTGCAGCTTTGTTGCCCCATCAATCATGGCTGCCTCATAAATATCCTCTGAAACGGATGACATCTCCGCTAGTACCAGTACTGTTACAAGTCCCGCATACGGCAGCCAGGTCAGGGTAACGGTCAAAAATGCAGTTTTCGGATCCATAAACCAGTTATGTGTATATGGAGATCCAGTAAGTTTTGTTATTACATTATTGACAAGGCCAAACTGTGGATTCATAATACAGAGGAACAAAATTCCAAGAGCCGCGCTTGAAATAATATTAGGTACAAAGAAAATGGTGCGCATTGGGTTCGAATACCATTTTTTCCGCGAAATCAGCAATGCTACTGCAACTCCAATAAATACATGGACTACGGACTGGAGCAGAATCCATATAACTGTGTTTTTTATGCTCTGAATAAAGTCCTCATCCTCCGTAAAAAGATAAATATAGTTTTTCAGTCCGGCAAATGTCATGTCCTTACCTACAGCCCAGTCTGTAAACGAAGTGGTAAAAAGTGTTATCAGAGAACTTAGGAAAATAAAGGAAAATAACGCCACTCCGGGCAGAAGAAACAGAACAATCCATTTTGTATTTTTTTTCATAGTCTCCTCCTATAACTGCGATTACTCTTTTTGAAAATATACTCACGGCCGATGAAATCTGCCGTGAGTATCGCGTCAGCAGTAATACTTGTGTTATATCATTACGTTTTATCTATTTAGATTACTTATTCTGCTCCGCCGCTTTTGTTAAGTAATCCGCAAACTCTTCCGGCGTAATCTCGTCATAGGCTAACTCTGGATATCTAATGCCAGTCTCTCCCACAACGCTTTCATAGGCGTTGTTATCAAGCGCTCCGCATTCATATTTGGCGTTTTCACTGATTTCAAGAAGTTCTGCCACAACTGGATTTGCAGCTTTATACTCGTCTGAAATTTCTACATTATCTGTAAGCGGAAGGGCTCCTGCTTTCTCAAGGAATACACCCTGTGCATAAGCATTTGTCTTAAATTTGAGGAATTCCAGGGCCGCTGCCTGCTCTTCTTCAGATTTTCCATTGGTACAGAGAACGTAACCCACTTCAAACTGCGTGATCAGGCCGTCTTCTGGATATAATGCCACGCCGACTTTATCCTCAAATCCTTCCATTGCTTTAGAAGTATCCGCAAAATCAGGGCACATCCAGGGACCATTTGCGATCATTGCTGTGTTTCCCTGCTCAAAGTTATTTGCCGCGTTTGCATAAATCGCGCCAACCGCGTCAGAAGTTGTATACTCTTTTAAACAGGTCTGCATCATTTCAGCTGCTTTTGTAACTGAATCCGTATTATATGTATCTGGATATCTGGTGTTCATGAATTTATTTCCTTCTTCACCGTCTGTTCCAATAATAGCTGCCAGCCACAAATTAGTCGTCCATGAATTTTCACCTGTCATAAGCGCAAGCGGCGTAATCCCGGCGTCTTTTAATTTCTTGTTGTTCTCCATCCACTCATCCCAGGTTTTAGCCGGCGTAATGTTTGCTTCCTTGAACATATCTTTGTTGTAAAAATATCCAATTACCTGTCTCTGGTTAGCAATAGAATAAACAGATCCGTCTTCTTCCGTATTGTAGTTCATGGCTGACTCGCCGACATATTTCATCCACTCACTGTCTTCCTCCAGGTATGGCTTTAAATTAACTGCCTGTCCATTCTCAATCGCAAGCTCACGGATACCATTTTTCCCAATAATCACATCCGGAAGATTTTTAGATGAAGCCAGTGTTTTCATCTTGTCTACAAACGCATCGTCAGAAGGCAGTTCCTCAACCACAACTTTAATTTCACCTTCGTGAATACGGTTAAACTCTTCAATAACTTCTGTCTCCGCTTCTGCCGATGCATGTGAACCGACCATAAACGTTGCGTAAGAAATTTCAACAGGCTCTTTTTGATTTGCACCGCCTTCGGCAGCATCCTTTGTCTCTTTACCGCCGCCTCCCGCGCATCCCATAAGTGACATCGTTATTGCCGCCGCAAGAATTGAAGCCGCAGCTCTTGTGTAATTTCGTTTCATGTTTTCTCCTCCAATCTTTTTTTGTGAATCCATTTTACCTTGATTTCTATCTTTCTTTAATACGGCCATTTTTCTATTTTGATAAAAAATATGACCTTCTCTAATGGCCTCTCTTCAGATTACGGAGGATTTCTTGGAAATATTTTACCTTTTTGTATTATTTTTAACTATTCTTACGGAACTCGCTTGGGTTCATACCGCAGTATTTAATAAATATATTGCTAAAATAAGCTGCATCCTTAAACCCTACCTCATCTGCTATCTCGTAGATTCTTTTACTCGTTGATTTCAACAGTTCCCTGGCCTTTCCCACGCGAAACAGATTGATCTTTTCTGTGACTGTGATTCCTGTGAATTTTTTATACGCTCTGCTGACATAACTGCTGTTCAGATACAGGCAGCTGCTGATAAAATTCAGGCTCAGCTCTTCTCTATAGTGCTGCTTAATACAATCATCTACTCGTTTCACCAGTTCATTTTTTACATGTATTTTGCCAAGACAGAGGCTCCGCAGATGATCTATAAGGTCATTCCCGATTTCAATCAGGCCATATAAGGTCTTTGCGCTCTGGTTCTTTTTATATATATCCCGTTCCAGCTGATTAAAATCCTGCTCAATATCAAGATGGTATTTTACGACTTTATGAATCATGGCACAGTCAATCACCAGAGCGTATATCTGGCACTGCTCAAAACAAATATCTTCCCTTACAAGATTTTCTCCAAATTCTTTTAATACCTGCTTAGGTTCCGAATCATCCTCTGAAAAAATCAATTCACAGATAGCAGACTTATAATGATCCAGGTTGATCAAATCTGCTTTTTCATCCTTATCATTAACAATATATACATTAATCTCGCTGTCTTTTGATATAATCCGGGATAAAGCCTCGTCAGCCTCCCTTTTCAACTGAATATAGGATGCCGGATCACCGGACTCACTGCTGATCCCCACACGAAGATTAATGCGCATAAATTCTTCTACCATAATAAGAATACTATTAAAATAATCTACAATTGCGTTTATATTAATGGATGAATCTTTCTCATATTTAATAATAATATGCATATAATTCTCCGTTTGCGGGATAATCTCAAAAAGGCAGTCTTTCGCCGCAATTTTCAAAATATTATTCAGCATGTCTTTTAAGTTATAGTCTATGGAAGCGTCCATGCTTTCAATTTCACAGGAACAAATGCAATAGCAAAATCCCTGCAAGTCATGTATCCTGCGCTTGTCATCCAGGGCATACCCATCGCCTGTGCCTGCATCTTTCCTGATACGTTCGGCGGCTTTTTTTATGGCAGCCGGAAGTTCTTCCATATAATTATTTTTGACTATAAAATCTTCTACTCCATACCGAATCGCCTTCTTTGCCATATCAAAATCAGAATAAGCGGTAAGGATAATCACCTTGATATGATCGTATTTTTCTGTAATCTGACGGCTGAGTTCCAGTCCGTCCATAGCAGGCATCTTGACGTCTGTAACCACGATATCCACAGGATTATTCTGTATATATTCTAATACCTGCCTTCCATTCCCACAGGAAGATACCACTTTACAGTCCAGACTTTCCCAGTCAATCAGACATTGAATCCCTTTTCTTATATTTCTCTCATCATCTGCGATTAATACTTTTAACATTCTTCCCCTGCTCCTCCCTTTTCAGACCTCTTTCTGGGAATGCAAATTAATACCTCGGTTCCTTTCATTGGCTGGCTGCATATATGAATTCCATAGGGCTCCCCATACATTAACCGGATTCTCTGGTGCGTATTTCTTATACCTGTCTTTTCATGCACCACTGTACCATCTAGTGTTTCAGATTTTTCCATATTTAATTCTTCTACGTCAAATCCAGCTCCATTATCTTTTACCGTAATTAATATACGGTCATCGTCATAACGTAATCTTATATTTACATTCAGATTTCCATCTACTGCCTCAACACCATGGACAATTGTGTTTTCCACAATCGGTTCCACAACTAATCTTAGAATTTCATGATCCAGAATCGATTCATCCTCTACTTCGATCTGATAATTCAGCCGCTCCTCATAACGTTCCTGCTGAAGGCTGAGGTAATATTTTACATAGTTCATCTCTTCCCGGATGGTAATTGCCGTCCGCTTATCTCCATAAATCCCCGCACGGAGCAGTGAGGCTAGTGAAGAAATCATTTTATAAACCTCTTCATCTCCTGACAGCTTTGCTTTAATCTGAATCGTAAGCAGAATATTAAAAAGAAAATGTGGATTCATCTGCTGCTGCAGGAACTTGATTTCCATTTCATTTAGCAGAATCTTAGACTCGTAAGTAGTCTGAATCAGCTCCTTTAATTTCTCTACCATAGAATTAAAGCTGAACGACACTTCATCATACGCTGTGTTGCCATAATGCTTTAACCGCACCTCATAATCTTTATTGCCGACTCTTCTCATGGCATCAATTAAATCTTTAAATACCTCTGTCATATTTATAATCACAATTGTTGCAAATACGATCAATACAGCCGCAATTATAACCAGCAAAAGCTGCATCATTCTCATATCCGTAAGGGTCTGCCGCATCATATAAGCCTTTGGGAGCAGATACACCAGATAAAATTCTTTGTTTATTTTCCATTTGATAATCTGGTAATCTGCTCCGTCAATGCTTTTATTTTCAAGATCATTTTTAATCGATACAATTGTGTCCCCCAGGTTTTCACCCAGCTTTCCACCATCTCCAGATGCAAACACCGTCCCATCTGCCCGCATCATATAAGCCGTAGTTCCGTTGTGATTCATCAGGTTTTTCAGTTTTTTCTGAAAATTATCCGTCCCGGTAGCTCCAATTATATATATGCTATCCTCCGATTGAAAATCGCTCTGTATTCTAAGCGTAGTGTAAATAGAGCCGCCTTTATCCTGCGGCGGCAGAACCTGTGCATATTCCTTCTCAGCACTCAGCCTTTTTTGAACATTGCCCGTATCATTTATAATCTGCTGTATGCTGTATTGTTTGGTGTATGTAATCGCTAACAGGCTGCTATTCTCATATATAGCAATATAATCAAACAACTCAAAATTCCAGGTATTATTATAAATAAGCATTCGCTGCATCTCTTCATTTAAATTCTGCCGGTTTAACAATGTCTGCTTATCTCTTCCTGTAAAACAGCTCCTGTCTTTTATCCAGTTTTTAACAGACTGGCTGCCAGAAAGCGCATAAGTGGTACTGCGCATCATATCCAGTGTCTGCGACATATTATCTGCGGTTGTTCTGATCGCATTCTTCAGGCTTTCGTAATTATTGCCTAACAATTTTCTGTACACACTGTACGAAACAAATAACGTGTACAGCACGAGTACAATTACAAGAACCAGTGCAAATTTCATAATCAGGTTATTTCTTGCATTATTCACTCTGCTGCGCATTTTCCACCACCCCTTCTTTTAATATGCCAGCAGCAACCATGGACTGAATGGAAGCACAGGCTTCGATTTCATCCGCGTCCGGACACCACCCTTTCATGCCGCGATATTTTCTGCCATTATTACTGGCAGATTTCAAGTAAATCCCGGAAACCTGCCATCTTGTAAGTTACCTTGGGGTGTTCTGCGGCCTCTCCAAGTCCCGCGCTCTGGAAGCCGCCTGCAAAAGCAGCTTCAATACCTGCTTTTGCATCTTCGACAACTAAGCAGTCTGCCGGTTTTTCACCAATAAAATCAGCCGCTTTCAAAAATACTTCTGGGTCAGGTTTCGATCTTGTAATGTTAGTCCCATCAGAGACTGCATCGAAAAAGTCTTCCAGTCCCAGCTGTTTCAGAATGATTTTCGCATTTTTACTGCTGGATCCAATTGCCAGTTTCATTCCGTATTCCCGCAGTTTCTGTAAGACATCCTTCACTTCTTCTGATAAATCATCCTCTGACATCTCTTTTAATAGGTTCACATAAATGGCATTTTTCTCTTCTGCCATAGCTGCCTTCTCTTCTTCCGTATAGCTCTTTTGCGCCCTCTCCAGAATGATTTCCAGACTCTGCATTCTGGATACACCGCGTAATCTGTTATTAATTACCGCATCAAAATAGATTCCTTCTTTATCTGCCAGCTTCTTCCATGCAGAGTAATGGTATTTATCTGTAGAACAAATCACGCCGTCCAGATCAAAAATAATGCCTTTCATGCCATAATCCTTCCTTTCGCACTCAGAAATATTTGTAAAATTTCTTATTTTGAATTAATCATATCACATGAAATTTTCCACTTCATCTACCACTTCTTGTAATATTTTTACCTGTAAACTTTGTTCATGGAAGAACCGGAGAGTATTCCGGCAGCCCGGTGTACAGCACTCTTTATCCCTTTACCACTCCAACTGTCTTAAGCTTTCTGACTGGTGTAATCAGATCGGCCTGCCACTTCATGACCTGCTCAATATCCTTGTAGGCAAACCGGCATTCCTCGGCTACATCGTTCTTCTTCCGCTTGCCCAGCACGACCCCCTGCTCCTTTAAATCTACCATAACCTGCTCCACGCTGAATTCCTTCACCGCACCTGACCTTGAATAGGTTCTCCCTGCCCCGTGGGAGGATGTGCAGAAGGATTCCTTATTTCCTTTTCCTTTCACCACATAGCTGTAAGAGCCCATGGCTCCCGGGATGACAGCCATCTCGCCCTCCCGCACTCTGGTTGCGCCTTTGCGGTGTACCCAGACATTTGCGCCGTAGTGGTTCTCAATTGCCGCATAGTTGTGGTGACAGTTAATTTCCTCTCCGAATTCCACCCTCTGCCCCGTATATTTTTCAATCATTTCTCTTACAATCGAACAGGTCTTAAAAAGCATCCGGGCCCGGTTCTCAAAGGCATAATCCATGGCAAGCTCCATCCAGCGGATATACTGCTGCCCCTCCTCTGTATGAACCGGAAGAAACGACAGCCGGTATTCGTCTTTCACTTCGCTGTACCATCTCCTGTTCAGTTCCCTTGCTCTTCCATGGAAATAATCACAGATCTCCTTTCCCAGATGGCGGCTTCCCGAATGAATCATGATACAGAGATATCCATCCTGATCCTCCTGAAGCTCAATAAAATGATTCCCTCCTCCAAGGCTCCCCACCTGGAAATATCCGTCATCAATCAGAGGCAGAAGCTCCTCATTTCTCTCATACTTTTCCATCTCCTGCTTTGCCCGGTCAAGCACCCCGGACTCCTGGGGCTCCTTATACCTCTCCATGTTAAGTGGGATTGTTCTCATAATATTCCCGATCATGGCCTGAATCAGCGTTCCGTTTCCTGTCTGAATCTGGCGGATATCATCCACATGTACATTCGTCGGAATAAAGTCCATTCCACATCCAATATCAACCCCAACTGCATTCGGAATAATCACATCCTTCGCTGCAATCACCCCGCCGATTGGCATTCCCATTCCCGCATGGGTGTCCGGCATCAGACACACCCATTTATGAAGAAACGGCAGCTGCGCCAGGTGGTACGCCTGCTCCAGGCAGCTTTCCTCCAACTGTCCCTCATGCTCCAGCCATACCTTAATGGGTACTCTCGTATTCTCATTACAAATTACAAACATCCTGTTCACATCCTTTCATCATTCTCATGGCTAATTTAACTAACGTTCAGTATCATTTTATCCCATGCCTGCCAAAGTATCATTTAAAAAAAGTTGCGAGGTGTGATATACTAAGGTTACTATTTACAGAGCCGTGCACCCCGCCGCACGGCATCCGAGCCGGTAAATCAGCCGCAAAGATGGGGGCAAGAGAGTTCCCGAGAGTGCTTAACTATAAAAGGAGGCAGATACCATGTCAGATTTCCGGGAGCTGGTGAAAAGCTTTCCCAAAACAAGAGAATATGTCCGTGATTTTTTTGTCTATGGCTTCAAATCCAGAAATGAGTTCCGGGAAAAGAGCCCCCGCACCTACGATAATGAGCGGCGGCGCCTGGAAAGCTGGCTCGGCCCCTATGTCCAAAAGACCCATACATCTGACGGCACGAACATCTTCCTTGCCATAGACAGCAATCTCCTGGATACGAATCCCCTGTTTCAGGTATGGAAGACAAAGAGCTTCACTGATAACGACCTTGTACTGCATTTTCTCATACTGGATCTGCTAAAGGACGGGCGCGCCCTGACGGCAAAGGAGATTACTGATCTTCTGCTGGCAGAGTACGGGAACCTGTCCGACCTTCAGACTGTCCGGAGAAAATGCACAGTCTATGCCCGGGAAGGCCTCCTGGAGAGAAAAAGAAAGGGGAAAACGGTTGTCTTTTCCCTGGACTGCTCACTGGCACTGTGGCTGAAAGCCAATGAGGACATATTGGACGCTCTCGCCTTTTACCAGATGTCAGAGGTCTTTGGAATCGTTGGCAATCATCTGACAGAGCAGCTAGATTATCAGAACCGCACCTTCCGTGTAAAGCACAGCTTTTGTGTACATACGCTGGAGGATGAAATTCTTCTCGGGATCCTTGATGCCATGAATCAAAAACGGCAGATACAGATGGCAGTAAAAAGCACAAAAAAGGGGCATACCGTTACGGCGGTCTGCGTTCCTTTGCAGATCCTGATCAGCACTAGAAGCGGCCGGCGGTATCTGTGCGGATATGTGGAGCAAAAGAAACGATTTTCCTGCTTCCGCCTGGATTCCATTCGGCGCGTCCTCCCTTTAGAGCCATTCGCCGGATATGACCTGCTGACCGAAAAGCTGGTACAGAACCATGAAAAGCTCTGGGGAGTTTCTTTCCAGGGGAAATCTGGACATCATCTGGATAAGCTGTCCATGACGATTCAGGCCATAGAACCTGGAGAACATTATATTGTGGAGCGCTTAAAGCGTGAAGGCCGGGGCGGAACGGTCACAAAAATCGCACAGAATATTTATCAATATGAGACTGAGGTCTTTGACTGCAACGAAATGCTGCCATGGATCCGCACATTTACTGGAAGAATCCTGAAGCTTAAGTGCACTGACAGCTACGTAGAACAACGGTTTTACCGGGACCTGGAGGCGATGTATAAACTTTATCATATGATGTAAGCGTCAAAAGGTAGTTTGACGCTTGTATCATCATATTTCTCTTATGTAACAATGTATGGCCAAAAGGTATTTTAACCTTACTTGTAATGGTTGTAACGCTGATGTATGTATTGATAAAGAAGGGTGTAAAAAAACAGAAAGGCATTTGGAGGTGAAAATGTGAAAAAGGTTATTATTATTGGGTGTCCCGGTGCGGGAAAGAGTACCTTTGCAAGACGTCTTCGTGATGCGACAGGACTTCCTTTATACTATCTTGATATGATCTGGCATAAAGCAGATAAAACAAATATTACCCGTCAGGAGTTTGACTTAAAGTTGTCTGAAATCGTGAAAACGGACAAATGGATTATTGATGGCAATTATGGCAGAACCCTTGAAATGCGTCTGATAGAATGCGATACCGTATTTCTTTTGGATTTACCGCTTTCTGTTTGTCTTGCAGGTGCAGAGGCACGCATAGGTACTAAGAGAGAGGATATGCCCTGGAAGGAAGACAGACTGGATGATGAATTCCGGGATTGGATCATGAATTTTTCAAGGAATGAAATGCCTCGAGTGTATGAACTGCTAAGAAAATATAAGAATAAGAATATCATTGTATTCCGGTCACGGGCGGAAGTGGATCATTATGAAATAAAAAGCGGCGAACCAGCTTTGTAAAAATGAATCATGAACGTAAATCTGTTTTCATGTGAAAAATCTCGCAGGAGGTGTGCCATGGAATTATTTTCAGAAATATACAGCTGCTATTATCAGGTATTGCGGCATATTCTCTGCCGTCAGGATGCCATGACCATACAGGATATCCGCAGTCAGATCTGTAAAGAGGGTTTTGGGGAAAGCATGCTCTCAATCATCCCCCGGCTTAAGGACGGTACGTGGAATCTGCTTGACAGAAACGGGGAGCTCTTTCTCTCCAGACTGTCCCCCTCCTTCCTCACGCCCCTCTCCTCCCTGGAGAAATCGTATCTTAAGGCATTATTATCGGATCCCCGCATTGGATTATTCCTTGAAAAGGAGCAGCTTGATACTTTGGACAAAATGCTGGCAGACGTGAAACCCCTTTGGCGGCAGGAGCAGTTCTATTACTACGACCGGTTTTCAGACGGAGACCCCTACCGTGAATGCCTGCAGCGTGAAACAGATCCGGCATCCGGCGGAGGGATACATACTGATATTTCCCATGACAATTATGAGAGATTCCGTCATAATTTCCGTATTCTTCTTCAGGCACAGAAGAAACAACAGTACGTGGATCTTGATTATACCTCCCCTGCCGGGACACGGGTTCATCATTACTATGTCCCTGCAAGGATTGAATATTCCGTAAAAAATGACAGATTCCGTCTTCTTGCCTTAAAAAATGCCGGAAACGGCAGCCTGAGACTGGAAATCCTGAATGTTGCCCGTATCCAGAACGTCAGTCTCACAGACCGGTATCTTTCCTGTGAGGCTGACCTGAATACGTTGATTCGGAGCTCCTATTACAAGGAACCGGTTAAACTGCGGATTGTCAATGAACGCAATGCCCTGGAGCGTGCCATGCTGCATTTTGCCAATTATGAAAAGGACACGAAAAGAACCGGCGCAAATACTTATGAATGCTGCATCTATTATAATCAGAGCATGGAAACAGAGCTTCTCATTGAGGTCATGTCCTTCGGCCCTGTACTCCGGGTTCTTGGGAATGAAAGATTTCTGAATGCCTTGCGGTCACGGCTCAAAAGGCAAAGAGAATTGCTGCTCACAGACTCGCCGTTATGTGAGAACATGATGTAAAAGTGAATAGTGGATTACCAGTTGTAAAAATTAAGGGAAACATCTATAATAAATTTGTAATATGAAACAGTTGCCATGAATTCATCATATCCAGTCAGAAGGAGAGACTTATGGGAATGTATCTGAATCCCGGCAATGCCGGATTTCAATCTATATTAAAAGGAAAATATATTGATAAAACAGAACTAATCGACTATGTCAATCAGACACTGGGAACAAAGCAGAAGCTTACCTGTGTCAGCCGTCCAAGAAGATTCGGCAAATCCTTTGCGGCTCAGATGTTATGCGCCTATTACGATAAAAGCTGTGATTCCAAAGAACTCTTCCAGGATAAAAGAATTGCTTTAAAGCCATCATATCCGTTACATTTAAACCAGTATGATGTATTATATCTGGATCTTACATGGTTCATTTCAACATCTGCCATGCAAATGAATGTAGTAAAGGATTTGCAAAAAGCAGTCGTTAAAGAACTAAGAGAATTCTATCATAGTGACATTGATCCTGCGGAATGCTCGCTGCCTGTGGCATTAGCCAGTATCAATGCAAAAACCGGAGCAAAATTTATTCTTATTATTGATGAATGGGATGCCATATTCCGGGAGCGAAGAGAAGATACGGCCTTGCAGGAGGAATACGTACAGCTGCTCAGAGGTCTTTTTCGAAGCAGTCTTACAGATAAAATGATTGAAGCTGCTTATATGACAGGCATCCTGCCAATCAAAAAATATGGGAATCAGTCCGCATTGAGTGATTTCTATGAATTTACAATGGTGGACCCTTCCCCCTTAGAAGAATATTTCGGCTTTACGGAAAGCGAAGTTCGAAGTCTGTGCACAGAATCCGATTTAGATTTCCATGAAATGCAGTACTGGTATGACGGATATATTTTAGGCAGTCATTTACATGTATATAGCCCCAAATCTGTTTTGGATGCTCTATCCAAAAAGCGCTTTGGTAATTACTGGACGCAGACAGAAACCTATGAATCTCTGAAGACTTATATTACCATGAATTTTGACGGTCTGAAGGATGTCATACTCTCTTTGCTTGGAGGAATGCGCTGTGCAATAGATACGAAAGCTTTTCAAAATGACATGACTACCTTTTGTAGTAAGGATGATGTACTCACATTACTAGTGCATTTAGGTTATCTGACCTACGACTTGTTTACTGAATGCATCTCAATTCCCAATCAGGAGGTAACGGAAGAGTTTTTACGTGCCATGAAACATGCAGACAGCCCTGAACTCGTAAAGCTAGTACAGCAATCAGAGGAGCTGCTAGAAGCCACACTTCGTATGGAGGAAGAAACCGTTGCACGGATATTGGAAAAGATTCATATGGAAAATACATCTCCTCTATTTTATAACAACGAGCAGTCACTCCGTGCTGTAATTCAACTGGCCTATATCAGCCGGGTAAAGGATTATTTAGAATTCCAGGAACTTCCCGGTGGAAAAGGGTATGCGGATATTGTATTCTTTCCGAAAAAAGCCTCTGACAAGCCTTTACTTCTCATAGAATTAAAATGGAATAAATCCTCCAAAGGAGCTATTGCGCAGATTAAAGACAGACAGTATATGCAGGCAGTTAAGGAGTTTGGCGGCGATATTCTCTTGGTGGGTATCAACTACTCCGCAAAAGATCAAAAACATTCATGCAAAATTGAAAAGTATTTAAAATAAATAGTTAGTCGGGGACGGGCATTTTTAAAAATGCCCGTCCCCTCTTACTCTTTTATCTGGAAATCCGTAGAGCTTTTAACGTTGAAGTATCTATGGTACTGTTGACTTTCAGCTTTTTTGCTCTCTTAAACCTTTTCAAAGCCTTTTTTGTCTTTGCGTTCATGACTCCGTTTGCTTTCCCACACTTATAGCCAATCTTATTCAGCCTTTTCTGAACTTTTTTAATAGTGCTCTTTTTAACTACGGTTTTTTTTGCGGTATTTCTTTTTGCAGAACTGGCAGCCGCGGACTTATATTGTCGCTGTCCATTCCTGCGTCCCTGTCCATTCCCAAATCCCGGGCAGTTATCGTTGATTCCATCTCCATTGTTATCTACAAAATGATCACAAATCCCATCTCCATCCGCATCTACATAATTCTGACCACAGTAGGGATTTCTGCCGCATCCATTGCCGTTAAAGCCATTTCCACCAGCATACGTATAATTGTCACAGACTCCGTCTCTATCCGCATCTACATAGTTCTGCCCACAATGAGGACCTCTTCCATAACCACATGGCGCCGCTGTTGCAGGAACGGCAGTTCCTATTGTCAGGGTAGTTAATAACAATACAAATATGCTTCTTTTTTTCATTCTGATACCTCCACAATTCTATTAAATTCTCTCAGATACTTCTGACTTAAGGATATACTATAAAAGTAATGTGTCATTTTCATGACATTTCCGGTACAAATTCAAAACATTTTCCAACCGTACAGATGGAAAGTGTTTCAAATATGCTCCAATGGCACAGTGAAAATGACACTGGTTCCCTGCCTATAAGTGCTCTGGATTTCCAGTCCTATGGAATGCCTGTCAGCAATGCTTTTCATAATCGCAAGCCCCAGTCCAGTACCTTTTTCCTCCGTCTTTCCTGAGCGGAAAAACTTCTCAAAGATATGCTGCTGTTCCTCCTCAGGAATGCCGCAGCCCTCATCCCTTACAGAGATGCCGCAGCAGCCCGGTTTTTCCCATGTTCCAACCCAGACGGAACTGCCGTCTGAAGAATATTTGATAGCATTATCAAGGACGACTGTAAACATCTGGCGAAGCCGTCCATAGTCCCCTTTCATATTCCACTCAGACTCCGGCCTGCTGTAATGCAGATGGATTTCCCTCTTTTCGGCTATGATCCGGATTGCGCGCAGTGCATCATCCAGCACCATGAGCAGATCCAGTTCTGCTTTTTCGATAGGGAAATCTTTATTCTGCAGCCTTGACAGTTCCAGCATATCATTTACCAGCCTCTGCAGGGAAATACTTTCTTTCAGGCACTGCTCCTGATATTCCTTTAGCTTATCACCGGATACAATTCCATCACAGATGGCTTCCAGAGAGCTTCTGATTACTGTAACCGGCGTCCGCAGTTCGTGAGATATATTGGCAATGTAATCTTTCTGCATCTGTTCCAGTGCTTCTCCCTCCTGACAGGCTGCATCCAGCTTTTCTGCTAATATATCAGTTTCTCTGGCCAGTTCACCTATTTCGTTATGATCATGAACCTCTGTTTTTGCCTGGTAATTTCCCCTGGTTAGTTCGCGGGTGACGGCAGCGATTTTCTGTATAGGCATCATGAAACGTCTGGCCAGAAAAACAGAAAGGATTCCTGATGCCGCCAGTGCAAAGACAAGACAGCAGCCAAGAATTGTGATCGCCAGAAAAAAGCTGTGCTGTTCGATGCCCAGGGTATCACAGATCACTAATGCCGCTGTAATTCTGTCATTCTTCTCAATTGGAAACCCAAGGAAGATAACACGGTTTCCGCTTTGATCCCGTTCCTTTAACTGCTGTTCTGCCCCTGAAGCAAAAATCTGATCCGCGAAAGCAAGTATCTTCTCCGAGGGTTCTTTTCCCGATCCATTGCCGCCTCCGCAGAAGAGCATCCCGTTATCTCTGCTTATAATATAAGCATCTGCCATGGAAATGTCATCCAGAAATTTCAAGTAAGCTCCCTGCCCTCTGCGCGGGCCTGTGGTATTCATAAAGGCTTCCAGTTGATTTTTTATTGTCTTTGCCCGTTCCTTTAAGTCTTCTTCCTGGTAATGGTAATTATAATAGTGGAAAACACTATAAAATGCAATAAAAACAATCGTTACAAGAAAGAGGGCAAGCACTGTAAAATATCTAAAAAGTTTTTTTGTAATCTTATTCATGGCATATCTCAAATTTATAGCCCACGCCCCTGACAGTCACAATCTTCCAGTCGGAATGGCTGTATTTGTCCAGCTTCGTGCGCATTCTTTTAATATGTGTATCAACAATCCGGTCATCTCCATAATAATCATATCCCCATACAGAGTCGAGGATATGTCCTCTTGAAAATACATTTCCCGTTTTTGATACAAGAAGATAGAGAATTTCGATTTCCTTTTTTGTCAGGTGGACTTCTTCTCCGTGGATGAATACCTGGAATTTTTCCATGGAAATGTCCAGGCTTCCTTTTGTCATATATTGCTGCTGTTCATTTCCAGTCAGATCCATTCTGCGTAAAATCGCCCGAAGACGGGCCATTACCTCGGACGGAGAAAATGGCTTTACCACATAGTCATCGGCTCCGATATCCAGCCCCATGATGCGTTCAAAGTCTTCACCCCGGGCAGTAATCATGACAATGGGAACCATGGATTTTCTGCGGATTTCCCGGCAGACTTCAAATCCGTCAATTTCCGGCATCATAACATCCAGCAAAACAGCATGATAGCTGCGTTTATGAAATTCACTCAAAGCTTCTCTGCCCGTTTTTGCCGTATAAACCTGATAATTCTCTCTGACTGCATATTCCTTTAGAACATCCAGAATCTGCGCATTATCATCAGCAATTAAAATATTTTTCATAAAGCACCTCTTTGTTTTATTGCGTACTCCCATATCAGTTTCGCTACAATACCGGAGAAAGGAGTCTGCAGAACTGCTCCTTTGCACGTATCAGCAGTTCCCTCTCCTCGTATTTTTTCTTCGTCACCAGCGTACATTTTGGAATATCCTCTTCAAATGACTTCTGAAGCCTCTCTGTTGTTCTGGCGCTGTAGATTACGGCATTCACTTCAAAGTTCAGGCTGAAGCTTCTGATGTCCATATTAGCTGTCCCGATGCAGCTCACAATCCCGTCCACACACAGACATTTTGTGTGAAGGAAGCCATTGTTATAGGTATAGCATCTTGCCCCTGCCTGCACCATCTCGCCCATATATGAATAGGTGGCCCAGTATACAAATGGATGATCCGGCTTGCACGGAATCATAATACGCACATCAATCCCTGACTTTGCCGCAATCAGAAGCGCATCCCGGATATTGTCATCTGGAATAAAATACGGGGTCTGTATAAAGATGCTCTTCTTCGCCATATGGATCAGGCGCAGATAATTATCCCGGATGACCGGACTTCCTGAATCCGGGCCGCTTGACACGATCTGCACCAGGTCTCTTCCCTTTCTCTCATATTCCGGAATCGCAAACAGCCTGTCCTCCAAAAACAGATTCTCTTTCGTAGCATAATTCCAGTCCAGTACAAATCTGACAGCCAGGGAGGTTACTGCTGAACCCTCGATACAGATATGTGTGTCGCGCCAGTAGCCGAATTTCTGATCCCGCCCCAGGTATTCACGACCCACATTAAAGCCTCCGATAAAGCCAAGTCTTCCGTCTATAACTACAATTTTCCTGTGGTTCCGGTAGTTCACACGAAGCTGCAGCTTTCCAAGCACTGCCGGGAAAAACTCCGCCACCTGGATTCCTGCCTTCCTGAGCCTGTTCCATGCCGCAGCACTCATCCCGCGCCGTCCCCGGCAGCCCATGCTGTCAAACAGGACCCGTATCTCCACACCCTGCTTTGCCTTTCGGATCAGCACCTCCTCAATCCTCTTCCAGAGCTCATCGTCACGGATAATATAATACTGCATATGAATATAGTTTCTGGCGTGATCCATCTCGTCGAGAAGCGCATGAAACTTTTTCTCGCCGTCTGTGTAAATGCGGATATCATTGTTATCCGTAAGAACCGCCTCGCCCTCGTTCAGATTATACAGCATAAGCCCTCTGAACCGTCCAGTTTCAGGATCCTTAAGCTTAAGCTTCTTCCGATAAATTGATTCCTCCTGCCGCCGGACCGCATATTTTACTTCCCCTTCGATCTCCTTCATCTTAAACATACGTTCCTTACGGAAATTCTGTCCAAGAATCAGATAAAGCACAAACCCCAGACCCGGAATAAAGTAAAGTAATAAAAGCCACGCCCAGACCGTCGTTGGATTTCTTCTCTGAAAAAATATAATCAGAATCGAAAGCACTATATTCACAAACCATATATTTTCCAGGAGCCACCGGTATACATCCATGACTTTTTCCGCAAAAATCTGCAGCATATCCATTCACCTTAATTTACCCTTCCTACTTTGGGTTATTATATCACTTCATTTATATATTTACAACAATAAGAGCGGTCTCCCTGGCCGTGAGTAACAGCAATGAAAACCCTGATATTTTACCCCCATAATGCTTGCACTTCCCCCCAAAGAATGATACAATTATTTCCGTGCAAAAGAGTTAGAGCAGAATCTGTTCTAAAATGAAAGAGCAGGAGGGCTTCCCATGAAACCATTCACCATTGTTATGCTGGTAATATTAATTGTTTTAATCATTGCATGTGTCGTATTATATTTCCTCGGAAAGCGTGCTGAAAAAAAGCAGGCAGAGCAGCAGGCACAGCTTGACGCTGTCGCGCAGACTATGTCCATGCTGATCATCGACAAAGGGCGGCTGAGGCTTAAGGATGCAGGTCTTCCGCAGATCGTAGTAGACAATACTCCAAAATATCTGCGAAGGTCAAAGGTACCGGTTGTTAAGGCCAAGATCGGCCCAAGAATTATGACACTCATGTGTGACGCGGAAATTTTCCCACTCATTCCGGTCAAAAAGGAAGTAAAGGCAACTGTAAGCGGAATCTACATCACAGCCGTAAAAGGATTAAGAGGACCTCTGGATACTCCGCAGAAAAAGCAGGGCTTCTTTAAGCGGCTTCGGAACAAAGTAAAAAACCAGCAAAAATAAAAGTAAGTAAAAAGTATCGGTACCTAAAACGCCCCGATACTTTTTCTTAATCTTAGCTATCCATCGTCCTCACCGTTAAACCTCCCTATTGTCCACTCAAACGTCTCTTTAAATGTAGCCTTTCGATTTTACAGCTGTGAACTTGTGTTTTTGTACTATAATTTATTCCTACCAGTAATATATCTCCGCCAAAGTCTTCCATAACCTCGGGATAATGCTTATCCCGGATCTGCTTTATTGCCCCTTCATCACTTTTATCCCATTTCAATTCGACAATTAAGAGGGGTAACCCTGATGCTTTCTTTGGCAGATAGACAAGATCTGCATATCCTTTTCCTGATGGTAATTCCTGAATTTCAATATAGTTGCCAACACAGCTAATATACGCATATCGCACCACACTTCTCAGCGCCTGTTCATTATTATAAAAAAGAGGTGCTGTTGTCTTTCTATGAATCTTTCCTATTTCTTTTGCAACAGCTTTTTCATCCATATTCAGGGTATCCTGTATAAGTTTCTCTGAATCCAGGATTATCTTTGCCACATCTGTATATTTACCGGCTTTTATTGTCCGTACAAATTCCTGCCTTACCTCCTCATTCGGGATAAATACACTTTTGGCTTCAGAATCATAGGCAAGATACCCAAGATGAACCAAAAGTGTCAGAACATCATCCCTGTTTTTTATACTGGTCATATCGTTCTGAAAGGTTCCTGTATCTATAGTGCATCTGACGCCACTAAGCATCTGTACAATAGCCTCCTTCAATCCCTGTTCATCCATCTCTATATACAGCTTCAATGCTTCATAAGTTTCTGTCTGCGTCCAGTAGTCGCCAAATTCCTCACTCTTTACTGCCTCCATAACCGAATTCGGGCTATAAACAGATTTTTCCTTATAAAATGAGTAGCCATCATACCAATATTTCATTTCTTCAAAATCCAGACTGTATTGTTTGCACAATTTTCTTACTTCATTTTCCGTAAATCCCACATATCTTGCTAACTTTTTTGGCTGAAGCATCGTGTATTCACGGAAATCCGTCAGTGCCGACTGTGTACCATATTTTTTTACCGGCAATATCCCCGTGATATACGCCGCTTCAATCATCTTGTCTGTCTGACTGCTTTTAAACAGTCCCCTTAATAGCTGAATATATTCTTTTTGCAGTGCATCATCATCCTTCATCTCCCGAAAAAGTGCATCCCATTCATCTATAAGAATAATAAACTTACTCCCTGTAACCTCATTGATTTGCGACAGAACAACAGGAAGCGATGTACTATTCTCCGAAGCACCTGGAAACTGCTCCTTTAGTTCACAGATCACTTCTCTTTGAAGATATTTCACAGTATCCTTTATATTTTCAACTGTTGAAATAAACCAGGTAATATCCAGATAAATCACATCATATTGATTTAGATTCTGTCTATAGGATTCATCCCCTGCAATTTCCAAATCGTCAAAGAGATGGCCTGAATCGCTGCCTTTGTTATAATAGGCACATAAGGTCTTTGCAGAATAGGACTTTCCGAATCTCCTTGGCCTGCTCACACAGGTTAGCTTATCATTTGTACCAAGGGTCTGATTCATAAACGCAATTAATCCGGACTTATCCACATAGCTCCCTTTCCGTATGGCTGCAAAGCCGTCATTACCCAGGTTTAAATATTTTCCCATAGATACTCTCCCCCTTAGAGCGTCTAGTATAACCCACACCAATTAACAATATGCTACACCAAAACACGAATATCAAAAGGTCATGTATTCCGTGTCTGCACGGAATACATGACTCTTCATCATGAAACATGAATTTTCCCTAAAATCTCTCCAATGGGAGCTGCAATGGTAAGCTCTGCCCCCACCTCTCTCGCAGTCGCACTCTTATTAATCACTACAAGATGCTTCCCGCGGAAATAATCAATAAAGCCCGCTGCCGGATACACCACCAGGGACGTTCCCCCTATAATCAGCGTATCCGCCTCACTAATCGCACGGATACTGTTCTGAATAATTCCGGAATCCAGACCTTCTTCATACAGCACTACATCTGGCTTGATCGTCCCGCCGCACACGCACTTCGGGATCCCTTCTGATTCCTTCACATACTTTGCATCATAGAATTTCCCGCAGCGCTGACAGTAATTACGGTGAATGCTGCCGTGAAGCTCATATACTGCTTCACTCCCTGCAGCCTGATGAAGCCCGTCGATATTCTGTGTGATTACTGCCATTAATCTGCCTGCCCGTTCAAGCTCTGCAAGCTTCTTATGGGCAGCATTGGGCTTCGCGTCAAGGAACATCATCTTGTCTTTATAAAAGTCATAAAACCCTTTTGTGTTCTGCACAAAAAAACTATGGCTTACAATCTGTTCCGGAGAGTACTTATACTTCTGCTGATACAGTCCGTCCGCACTTCTGAAATCCGGAATATTGCTCTCCGTAGATACACCCGCACCGCCGAAAAAGACAATGCGCTCGCTGTCGTCGATAATCCTCTGCAATTCTGCAGTCTCTGCTTCATACTTTTCTGACATAGGCCGCCGCTCCTTTTCATTTATTATAGCCTTTAAAGAATTCTGTTACAGCGTCCAGCATCTTCATGAGCACCGGGAGCTCTGTCCTGTCGATCTTCTTAAGAATCGCCTCAGTCATCTGTCTGTGGTAATCTTCATGATGACGGTATGCGGCAATGCCTCTGTCTGTCAGCCTTACAAGTACAACCCGGCGGTCCTTTTCGCTCCTTCTGCGCTCCACATACTTTTTATTCACCAGATTATTCATGGCAATTGTAAGAGTGCCTACCGTAACATTCAGCTTCTTTGCGATGGAAGACATATTCCCGCCGTCTCCCAGTCCGACGGCTTCGATTACATGCATATCGTTATTCGTGATGTCTGCAAATTCCCTGGTAATAATCGCGTCTCCTTCAAGCTTCCAGATCTCATTAATCAGACTTACCAGGACATTGTTGATTGTCCTATATTCCTCTCCCATCTTTTCCTGACCTTCCTGTTTCTTTGCTGTACTTTTATTATAACCCGTTTTCCTCTTAAGAATCAATTACTTTTTGAATTGAATAGTAGTTACTATTCCCGTTACTATGAACGGCCTTACGGGCCGTGAATAGTAACACATAATACCTACATCCTCCGGAATCGGCTGTAACGGTGCTCTGTCAGTTCTTTTTCGGAAAGGCTGCAGTATTTATGTAAAAATACACTGATTTCCCGGTCCAGTGCATCTAATGTCTGCCCCATTGTCTCCCTTGTATAGGAATCCGGCTCTGCAAACACGCGCTCCACAATTCCAAGATCATACAAATCCCCGGCCGTCAGCTTCATCACCCTTGCTGCTTCTTTTGCCTTGGAGCTGTCCTTCCACAATATACTGGCAAAGCCTTCTGGAGAGAGAACCGAGTAAATGGAATTCTCCAGCATCCACACTTCGTCAGCCACTGCCATGGCAAGTGCGCCGCCGCTTCCTCCCTCTCCGATCACCACGGAAAGAACCGGTACCTTAAGACCAGACATCTCGTATAGATTCCGGGCGATTGCCTCGCCCTGTCCGCGCTCCTCGGCCTCCAGTCCGCAGAATGCCCCGGGGGTATCTACAAAGCAGATAACAGGACGGGAAAATTTCTCTGCCTGCTTCATCAGGCGTAGTGCCTTACGGTATCCCTCCGGCGACGGCATACCAAAATTGCGTTCAATGTTCCCCTTGGTATCGGTTCCCTTCGCCTGGGCGATTACAGTGACCGGTATGCCGTGAAAACGTGCGATTCCTCCAATGATGGCTTTGTCATCTCCATAGTGTCTGTCTCCATGGAGCTCTGTAAACTCTGTAAATAATCCTTCTATATAATCACTGCCGACCGGGCGGTCCGCCTGCCTTGATGCCTCCACATGCGCCCAGGCGTCCCGGTCCTCCAGGCCGTACCCGTCCCATCCGTCTCCATTGTATCCCTGTTTTCTGTCAGAGCTTCCGTCCTCCTCCGGCAAGACGACATTGTCCTTCTCGTGCAGCTTCAGTACGCCTGACAACGTCTCTTTCATGTTCTCCCGGCGGATGATCCCGTCAATGAATCCATGCTCCAGCAGAAACTCTGACCGCTGGAATCCTTTTGGAAGCTTCTGACGGATAGTCTGCTCAATTACCCTGGGTCCGGCAAATCCGATCAGTGCTTTTGGTTCTGCGAGAATCACATCTCCCAGCATGGCAAAGCTTGCTGTCACTCCTCCTGTAGTCGGATCGGTCAGCACACTAATGTATAAAAGCCCTGCGTCACTGTGGCGCTTTATAGCAGCCGCAGTCTTGGCCATCTGCATCAGGGACATAATCCCCTCCTGCATACGCGCACCGCCTGAGCAGGCAAAAAGAATGAGCGGCAGCCCTTCCTCTGTTGCACGCTCCACTGCCCGGGTAATCTTCTCTCCCACAGCCTCTCCCATACTGGCCATAAGGAATCTGCCGTCACATACTCCGACCGCTGCCGCGCTTCCATTTATAAGCATTCTTCCTGTGACAACAGCCTCCGTAAGCCCGGTTTTCTCTCTGAGTCCTTCCAGTTTTTCCTCGTAACCCCTGTACTCCAGCGGATTTCCCCCCTGGAGGCTGGAGTCCCACTCCTGAAAGGAGCCATCATCCGCAAGCATCTCTATGCGCCGGTAGGCATGAACCCGGAAATATCCGCCGCATTTCGGGCAGATATAGTTGTCCCTCCTCACATCCTCTGCGATAATTGCAGCTCCGCATTTATTACATTTGCGAAGAAGGCCTTCCGGAACCATGGGTCCGGATCTGCCCAGGGTAATATATCCCTTTTTATCCACAGAAGAATTTGTCTTCTTAAACATATTGTCAAGCTTCATAACATTGCACCTCTGCACTCAAACATAAAAAAATCCACCAGCGAATCACTACTTTTTATATTCAAACCCTTCGATAAATTCTATATCAACATTTCCTGCCACATAATCTGGATTGTTCAAAATAGCATACTGGTAATCCACATTCGTGTCAATTCCTTCGATAATCACTTCCCCAAGGGCACTCCTCATCTTGCGGATTGCTTCCTTCCGGTTTTTTGCCCATACGCTAAGCTTTGCAACCATTGAATCATAATAGGGCGGAATCGTATAGCCGCTATAGATGGCAGAATCAATACGGATTCCCTTGCCTCCCGGGAGGTGCATATCCCTTACCGTACCCGGGGACGGAAGAAATCCTTTCTCTGGATTTTCTGCATTGATCCGGCACTCAATGGAGTGGCCTGTCAGTTTCACATCCTTCTGTTCATAAGAAAGCTTTTCTCCCGACGCAATCCGGATCTGGGCCTTGATCAGGTCGATTCCTGTCACCCACTCTGTAACAGGATGCTCCACCTGAATCCGGGTATTCATCTCCATAAAATAAAAGTTCCCACTCTTTTCAAGCAGAAATTCAATTGTACCTGCATTCGTATAATGTGCCGCTTTTGCTGCCCGGACCGCTGCCTCTCCCATCTTCTTCCTGAGCTCCTCTGAAAGAGCAGCAGAAGGAGATTCTTCGATCATCTTCTGATGGTTTCTCTGTATTGAGCAGTCCCGCTCTCCAAGATGTATTACATTTCCAAACTGATCTGCAAGAATCTGAAACTCAATATGGCGCGGATGCTGCACAAAATGCTCAATGTACATCGTCTGGTCGCCGAATGCCATCTGCGCTTCCTTCTGCGCCGTCTGAAAAGCTGTAACAAACTCCTCTGGTGTATGCGCCACACGCATTCCTTTGCCGCCTCCGCCAAGAGCAGCCTTAATAATGACCGGATAGCCTACAGAGGCCGCCGTCTCCTCACCGTCCTGCGGTGTATAGACTGGCTCCTTGCTTCCTGGAATAACGGGAACCCCTGCCGCTGTCATGGTGTTTCTTGCTTCCTGCTTGTTGCCAAGGCTCTCTATTACCTTTGCAGAAGGCCCGATAAAGGTAATACTGCACTGCTCACAGAGCGCGGCAAATTTACTGTTTTCTGACAAAAACCCGAATCCCGGGTGAATCGCATCTGCACCGCTTACAATCGTGGCGCTGATAATACTTTCCATACTCAGATAGCTGTCTGCGGACGGCGCCGGGCCGATACAGACCGCCTCGTCTGCAAGCTTTGTGTGCAGCGCCTCCTTGTCTGCCTCGGAATACACTGCAACAGTCTCAATTCCCATCTCCCGGCAGGCGCGGATAATCCGCACCGCAATCTCGCCCCGGTTGGCAATCAATATCTTTTTAATCACTTTTTATCACCTGTCCTTATTGCACAAAAAACGTCAGCTCTGCGCTTACCACAACCTTACCGTCTACACTGGCAACAGCCTCTCCGATTCCGACAGGCCCTTTCTGTTTTATAATCCTTGTCTCCAGGCGGACCTTATCCCCTGGAACAATTTTTCCCTTAAATTTACATTTATTAATCCCGCCAAAGAAGGCAATTCTTCCCTTATTCTCTTCCTTGCTTAGTATGGCGACCGCCCCTGTCTGAGCCAGGGCTTCTACCGTAAGCACTCCGGGCATAACCGGTTCCTCTGGAAAATGCCCGGCAAAAAATTCCTCCCTGTAGGTCACACATTTATAACCCACCGCATATTCCCCGGGCTCATAGTCTTCAATATAGTCAATCAGAAGAAACGGATGACGGTGCGGTATGATTTCCTTAATCTGACTGATTGTTAAATGCTTCATGGTTCCTTCCTCCTAGCTGATTCTAAATAGCGGCTGCCCGTATTCTACCGGCTCTGCGTTATTTACCAATATCTCTGTTATCGTACCGTCATACTCGCTTTCAATCTCATTCATCAGCTTCATGGCCTCAATAATCGCCAGTGTCTGTCCCTTTTTCACGGTATCGCCCACTGATACGAAGGGCTCCGCATCCTCAGACGGGGCCGTATAAAAGGTTCCCACAAGCGGGGATACTACAAGATTTCCAAAAGGCTCTGTCTCCTTCCCCTGCTCTGCGGCAGCGGCTGTATCCACTACTGTCACTGCCTTCTCTGAAGGCGCGGTCCCTGCCGGCTGCTCCTGCACAGTCCGGGCCGGGGATATCTGTTCTGTCTCCGCCATGCTCTGCACCACTTCGCCTGTCTGAAGAAATTCTCTTCCAACGCCCTGGTTCTGGCTGCAGTATTTCCCTTTTGTCAGACGAAGCTTCACCCCGGCTGCTTCATATTTGAATTCATCAAGACCGGACTCTGAGACCGTACGAATTAACTTTATCAAATTATCAAATTCCATATTCAAAAGTTCCTTTCCAGGTTCCGGGATCAAATCGTATTCTATTGATTATCCCTCATACTTTTTTATTAACAATGTTGCATTGTGACCGCCAAATCCGAGGGAGTTCGTCATCACATATTGAAGCTCCTTTTTGACAGGCGCACCGATGGCGTAATTCAGATCACACTCTGCATCAGGCTCCTTTGTACCCACTGTCTGATGGATAAAGCTATCCTGCATGCTTTTCACACAGGTGACAAATTCCACGCCGCCTGCCGCGCCCAGAAGATGGCCGATCATGGATTTGGTTGAATTAATCACAACCTTTCCGGCCTCCTCTTTCAGAGCTGCCTTGATTGCTTTTGTCTCAAACAAGTCATTGTGGTGTGTTCCTGTACCGTGCGCATTAATATAATCCACATCTGAGGGCTCTATGCCTCCTTCTTCCATGGCAAGCTCCATGGCCTTTGCCGCGCCGCTTCCGTCCTCTGCCGGGGATGTAATATGGTAAGCGTCTGCTGTAGCTCCATAGCCTGCTAATTCTGCATAGATCCTGGCTCCTCTCTTTTTCGCATGCTCCAGTTCCTCCAGTACAACGATCCCTGCACCCTCTCCGAGCACAAAGCCGTCTCTGTCTTTATCAAATGGAATGGACGCACGAAGCGGATCCTGTGCGGAGGACAGTGCGGTAAGCGCGGTAAATCCCGCCACGCCTGACGGACAGATACAGCTCTCGGTTCCTCCTGCAATCATCATATCTGCATCACCATACTGAATTGCGCGGAACGCGTCACCGATACAGTGGGTTCCTGACGCACAGGCAGTCACTACATTGGTACATTTTCCCTTTAGTCCCAGCTGAATGGAAATATTCCCTGCCGCCATGTTGGAGATCATGAGCGGAACCATGAGAGGATTCACCTTTGCCGGTCCCTTTGTCTGAATGCGGTCATACTCCCGCTCTACCTCTGCAAGGCTTCCGACGCCAGATCCTACGATTACACCTGCACGGTACGGATCCTCTTTCTCAATATCAAGTCCTGCATCCTCATATGCCTCAATTGCCGCCGCAACCGCATACTGGGCAAAAGGCTCCATACGTCTTGCGGCCTTGGCATCCATCCGCTCGCGCGCTGTAAAATTCTTCACCTCTGCCGCAATCTTAACCTTATAATCCGAAGTGTCAAACTTAGTAATCTCGCCGATTCCAACTTTTCCGGCACGCACACTGTCCCAGAACTCCGGCACTGTATTTCCAATAGGAGTTACTGCTCCCAGACCTGTTACTACAACTCTTCTCTTCATATATCCTCCTCGTAACTGTTCCTTACTCATAAGGAACTGTGTGTAAATAACTTTTACATACAGTTCCTAACCACTCAGCGGATCCGTGAATTTACTGCACAGACCTGCCTGGCAGTTACCCCTGCCCCTACATAACCATGCCGCCGTCCACATGGAGAACCTGGCCGGTAATATAGCCCGCATCCTCTGATGCAAGAAATGAAACTGCGGCTGCAACATCTGCGGGCTTTCCAAATGTACCAAGGGGGATCTGCGCTGCTGCCGCCTCCTTTACCTTATCGGAAAGTCCTGCTGTCATATCTGTATCAATAAATCCCGGTGCAATAGCATTTACCGTAATTCCCCTGGAAGCAAGCTCCTTTGCTGCTGTCTTCGTAAGGCCAATGATTCCCGCCTTTGCCGCTGCATAGTTTGCCTGTCCGGCATTTCCTGCAACGCCCACCACGGAGGAAATGTTAATGATACGTCCGCTTTTCTGCTTCAGCATCTGCCGGGATGCAAACCGGATAGTATGGAACGCCCCTTTCAGGTTAATCTGAATCACCCGGTCAAAATCCTCTTCGGACATCTTCATAAGAAGACCGTCCCTTGTGATTCCCGCATTATTTACCAGAATATCCAGATGCCCGTATTCTGTGATGATGTCCTTCATGCATTCCTCACATGCTGCATAGTCGGATACATCAAGCTGGCAGAGTGCTGCTGTCCCGCCAGAGGCTTCGATTTCCTTCTTAACCTCTTCTGCCTTTTCCTTTGAGCCGTTGAAATTAAGAATCACTGCCGCACCCTGGGATGCCAGTTTCTTTGCAATCTCGCTTCCGATTCCGCGGGATGCCCCTGTCACCAGTGCTACTTTTCCTTCTAACATAATTCACCTGCCACCTTCTCCACATCTTCCCATGTGGAAATGTTATATACCTTTACTTCACGGTTGATTTTCTTCATGAATCCTGCAAGCGTCTTTCCTGGGCCGATCTCTACGAAAGTGTCTGTACCCTCTGCAATCATATGCTCCATGCTCTGCATCCATTTTACAGGAGAACTTACCTGCTTCTTAAGAAGCTCCTTTGTCTGTGAAATATCATCTACTGTCTCTGCAAGGACATTGGTCACATATGGAATCTGAAGCTTTGAAAATGCCGTTTTCTCCAGTTCCTTCCAAAGCTCTTCGCCAGCCGGAATGAGAAGTGGAGAGTGGAACGGCCCGCTGACATTTAACATGACCGTACGCCTTGCTCCTGCTTCCTTTAATGCTTCCTGCGCCTCCTCTACGGCGGAGGTCCTTCCTGTAATTACGATCTGTCCCGGACAGTTGTAATTGGCGATGGATACATCCTCCCTGCCATTCAGAACTTCCTCAATCTGCCCGGTCTTCATGCCGATTACAGCGCACATGGCGCCCTCCCCTGCCGGGACGGTGTTCTGCATGAGAATGCCTCTCGTACGGACAAGACGGATGGCGTCCAGTTCCTCCATGCCTCCTGCCGCCGCGATGGCTGCATATTCACCCAGACTTAAGCCTGCAGTAATATCCGGTCTGATTCCTTTCTCCCGGATCACCCTTGTCATGGCAAGGCAGGTGGTCACGAGGGCGGCCTGGGTGTACTCTGTCAGATCAAGGAGTTCATTTTCCTGGAAGCAGAGTGCCTTCATGTCAAGATCCAGCGCCTTGCCTGCCTCGTCATATAGTTCTCTTGCTGTCTCGCTGTTTTCATAAAAGTCTGCGCCCATTCCGCTTTTCTGGGCTCCCTGGCCGGGATAAATAAATGCAAGCTTACTCATAGCCTTTCATTCCTTTCATAAGCGCGTCTGTCTCGCTTACCAGCTTTTCGATCAGCGCCTTGCAGGACATTCTTTCCTTTACCATGCCTGCAATCTGGCCTGCCATCACACTTCCGGTCTTCATGTCGCCTTCCACGACGGCTCTTCTTAAGCCTCCCAGTGTAAGCTGTTCCAGCTCCTCGAAGCCTGCTCCCTTGTTTTCCAGCTCAATATACTGCTTTGTCATATCATTTCTAAGAGCGCGGACAGGGTGTCCGGTAGTCCTTCCGGTTACACGGGAGTCAATGTCCTTTGCCTTGATGATTCTTTCTTTATAGTTTTCATGCACCTGGCATTCATCCGTCACAACGAAGTGGGTTCCCATCTGTACGCCCTGGGCCCCGAGCATAAATGCTGCCGCGATTCCCCTTCCGTCTGCGATTCCGCCTGCCGCGATAACCGGGATCTGAACCGCATCCACTACCTGGGGCACCAGTGCCATGGTCGTGCTCTCTCCGATGTGCCCGCCTGCCTCGCAGCCCTCTGCCACAAGGGCGTCGGCTCCGCTTCGCTCCATGCGCTTTGCAAGTGCCACAGAGGCCACAACCGGGATTACCTTAATGCCTGCTTCCTTCCACATCTTCATGTATTTCTCCGGGCTTCCGGCTCCTGTTGTGACAACCTTTACATTCTCCTCTACAATTATCTTTGCCACCTCATCTGCATAAGGGCTCATGAGCATGATGTTCACCCCGAACGGCTTGCTGGTCAGCTTCTTCGCTTCCCGGATCTGGTCTCTTACCCATTCTGCGGGGGCGCTTGCCGCCCCGATCAGTCCTAAGCCTCCGGCTTCTGATACCGCTGCCGCAAGGTGGTATTCTGCTACCCATGCCATGCCGCCCTGGATGATGGGATATGTAATTCCTAACAGACTGCTTACTTTTGTCTTCATATATAAAACCTCTGTTTCTTTTTTGATTGCTTTTTGCTGCTGCTCCTATTCAGTATTAGAAGCTGCTGCTTTTTATTTGTGGGATTCGATGTATTCGATAACGTCTCCTACTGTGGACATGTTTTCCAGGTCGTCGCTGGGGATCTCAATGTCGAATTCCTCCTCCATGGCCATGACAAGCTCGAACAAGTCTAAGGAATCAATGCCTAAGTCTTCCTTGAAGGATGAAGACTCGGTTACATTATCGGTGTTGATTTCAAGATTTTCTGAGATCAGGGTTTTTAATTTTTCTAACATTGTTATAATTCTCCTTTTTTTGTTTTCTTTTGAAATTTGATTTTGAAACTCGCTTCGAAACTCGCTTCGCTCGTTTTGGGGACGGGGCAGCCTCGCTGGGGCTACGTTCCCCTATTTTGACTGCTTCGCAGTTGGGGACGGGGCAGCCTCGCCTTTGGCTACGTTCCCCCGTCCCCTTGCTTTCGCAGGAAGGGCTTGAGGATGGAGGCGGCCCAGGTGAGGCCGGCTCCGAAGCCGGCGAGGAGGAGCTTCTGGCCGGGCTTTATGGTTCCTTTCTGGTTTAGTTCGTCCAGAAGGATGGGGATGCTTGCGGATGAGGTGTTGCCGTATTCCTGCAGGTTCATGGGGAATTTTTCGATTGGTTCGCCCAGTCGCTTTGCTACGGCTTCTACGATCCGCTTGTTTGCCTGGTGCAGGATGTACAGGTCGATGTCCTCTTTTTCAAGTCTGTTGAGTTCTAATACTTCCTGGATGACCTCGGGTACTTTTTTTACTGCAAATTTGAATACGGCCTGACCGTCCATCTGTATGAAGTATTCTTCCTCTTTTATGTCTCCTGCCTGATTTTTTTTGGTGATTCCATTGCTGTCGTTTCTGCTCCTGCAGGTGAGGGCGGCTCCTTTGCCTCCTTCGGAATGGGTGACCGGCAGATACCTGCGGCCTTCCTCTGCTTTTAAAACTGCTGCTCCTGCTCCGTCTCCGAACAGGATGCAGGTTCCTCTGTCTTTCCAGTTGGTGATGGATGACAGGCTTTCGCTTCCGATAATCAGTACCGTTTTGTATACCCCGCTTGCAAGATAGGCTTCTGCTGTATTATACGCAAGCACAAATCCGGTACATGCGGCGCCTCCCAGGTCGAAGCAGGTTGCATTTACTGCTCCCAGGCTCCTCTGGACCTCACATGCCGTACACGGCAGAATCACATTTGATGATATGGTGGCAACCAGGATCAGATCCAGCTCCTCTGCAGACACACCGGCATTTTCAAGAGCCCGCCTCCCTGCCTCTGCTGCCATGGAGACGGTTGTCTCCTCCTTGACTATGTGTCTCCTGATCACTCCCGTCCGTTCCTGTATCCATTCATCACTGGTCTCCACAAGATCCGCTATGGCATAATTATCCATTGTATAATGAGGGATATAAGAACCTGTTCCACATATACTTCCAGTCATTTTTTATCTCCTAAATGTTACTGTTGTTTTCAGGCTTTGTTTCATTGCCTTTATTATTTTGACTTTCAAAGTATATATCAAAATATTTTGTTTGTCAAGTATTTTGATAATCAAATTAATTGGGGACGGGGCATTTTTAAAAATGCCCCGTCCCCAATTACACTATTTTAGCACTTCCAGAACCTGCCCCGGAATTTCTTTTTCTATTTTATTTCTGCTGCTTTCACTCTTGTAATACTCATTCAACTCTGCCTTATTATAAGCAAATACGGTCTCCTTCGAATATTCAACTAATAAAAAAGTGAAGAAACGCTCCCAGTTAGCGTACTTCTTACTGTCTATATAATCTGACGGATCTTCCAGAATACTCCCCAAATCAGGGATCTTCACAATTCCAGACTGCAGAATTAGGTACTCAAAAGATTCCGGAAGCCATAAAACACAATCCTTCCTGGCATATCTCAGATATTGTATGCACTCGTCTATATAACTTCCAAAAGCTGCGCCATCTGCAATGCACAACATACCCTGTAAAGATTTTCGGATAGCTTTAATCATATTGGAATTACCGTCCGTGCTTTCACAAAGCAGTTCTTTTTCCCGGCAATACAAATCAAAATACTGATTCCCTGCACCTGAGTCTTCTGTTATCACTTTATAAATATTCATTCTTTCCCGCTCTGCATGAAAGGAGTAATATTTTTCAAGTCCATTATAAATCTGCTTTGTCTTTGGATATCTGCCTTTTTCTGTAAGCTTATAGATTTCCTCAACAGAATACGACAGATTTTTCAGACTCCATCTGGTGACTAAAACATAATAACTATCCGAATGTGCAATATATTCTGCAAATTCCCTTGTCCTTATGAAAGAATTCATCTCTTCAATAAAAACAATGCTTCCTTCCGAAGCCTCCAGACGTGTCCTCCAATCCATCCTTCTGTCATCCGCCATGTAAGTATCCACCGGAACATCGCACTCCATGCTGATACCCGATTCATACCCCAGTCTCACATAATTATCCAACATCTCCAGTAATGTTGTCTTACCAGAAGCGCTGTCTCCCCGGATAACGGTAATATTCCTTTTGATCGTAAATTCATATCGAACTCGGTTATCGCTGACTCTTACTGTATGTTTTCCTCTCATTCTGCATTCTCCAATTCAAAAATGACATCCAGAAGCTCTTTCATACTATGAATCATCTGGCCATTGTTCAATACAACTGCTTCAAAATATCCCGGTCCAAAATCCAGATTATGCTGAAGGCAGATTGTCAGATCTCCCCTCTTCGCAATTTCCAAAATCCACTTTGCACAATTATCGCCGCAGTTTGTGGCATTAAATATATGCTCTTTATCTTTGTACATTAAAATCAGCGTCTTTGTACCACCCGACAAATCTTTCGGGCCAATCGGGCCAAGCACCGGGCTCTCGATCAGATGGGCACTGACTACCCTCGACCGGTCTACATAAAGTATCATCTCTCTTACCAGTTCATCGTCTAACCACTCATCCTGATATGTGCTGTTAAAATAAATGTCACTCCGATTAATCACATTCTCTTTGTCACCGTAATAAATATATAACATGATTCCTCTACCTCTCTGATGGTTTGGTGAGCCTCCCCAACTTCACAGAAGAGGGGAGGTGATGCATATGAGTACATACGAAGTTTTAAGCCTGTTGTTTTTGGGCGGTTCGTTCCTCGTTGCATTGCTTGCCTACATAGATAGAAACAACAAGCGAAAATAAATAAGCCTACCTTGCTAACTTGGCCGTTACAGGTAGGCTTATAGTCAACCTTGGAGGCTAACCACTTTGTGGGCGGCTTCTCCTTTTCTATAATATAGCATTTCTGTATTTGGAAATCAACATTTTTTTGAAATCCGATAGTGTAACTTTGCTTGGAGATCTTGATAGGCAGACTCGTTACAGCTACTAACTCAACAGGCATCGACAGCCGATGCACGGAAATACACTTTTGTAGATGGACGACGGCTCCCGACCATCTACGCTCCTATCTATAGGATATCACAGGAACGTGTGTTCTCCACTACTCATTTTATAAAATTCCCCAAGTAAAGTTATACTATCATCAAGATGAAACAGAATAAACACACGAACAAATATAAAAGCATATTAGCCACAATAATTGTGCAAATTTTTATTCCGTTTCAATAATTTCCCAATAACCATTAAAGCCACGTCCAATATAACGTACATTGTCCATTTCTTTTATATGCCGTTTAATTGTTTTAGAGCTTACATCTAACGCAATTGCCATTTTTTCCGTACTAATTTTACTGTCCTTACGGATCAAATCCAAAATCTGAATATTCAGCTTGTCTTGAGGGACATCATGGGAGACATTTTGGGGGACATCTTGAGGGACATCATAGTTATTTGCGGATTACAGGGGACAGAGTATACAGGAAGTCCGCTATCAGCTAGGTGAGAAAATCCGTATGAGTATAATTATTCGCAATTTGGAGCATATGGTCGAAATTGCGAATAATACTTCCCCCTCAACCCAAACCTCTCCCCATCTGTCCTCCCCATCTTGATTATATCCCCCTGCATACTACAAGTAAACGTATAGGACACTTCATCCACCACAACCTCTATCGTCATGCCGTCCATCTCCAACATACAAAATATGCTGAACTCCAGTTCCTCCTTATCACGGTTCAAAAACCCACTAATCGCATCCTTCGTCTGTTCTTCCAATGCCTTTCTCTCATCCGTCACATCTTCCCCATCCACATAAGCTGAAACAATCTCTCCACCTGATGTCACAATCGTAGAAGAATGTCCTTCCTCCTGCTTTTCTGCCTGAGCACACCCTGCCAGCAACAACACCATTACTAAAATAATACTTTTTTTCATATCCTGCCCTTCCCGGCAGATACGCAAAAAGCTGCCTCATCCTGACTGCTTTACTTCAACTTCATACCCCTCACATATATTTCCACCGCCTCTTTTTCCTTATCCGACAGCGATTCCCATGTTTCCAACACTCTCTTCTGCTCTGGAGACAACTCCAATTTCTCCATATCTTCTGAGAAAAACTGTGGCAACGTAATCCCCAACCCGTCACAGATCCTGTCCAGTGTGTAAAAAGTCGGTGTACTCCCCCTCTTCATCAAATTTGACAAAGAAGACTGGCTAATGCCTGTCTTTTGCGATAATGCATACATTGTCATATGCTTTTTATCACAAAGCTCTTTTATCCGATTTGCAATGTACTTCTCATCTAACAAGCAACCTACACCTCATTTCCGATATATGTTGCTCTTATTTTACCTTTAGCGCCTGAATATTATTAGATTTTATATAAAGAAGTATATTACTTTATTATTGAGTAGTATCCAATTAAAAAAAATAAGCGTACTGCCTGCAATATTTAGTTTTTTTGATTACATCTGCATAGATTCTTCCATTCTATGTATTGCAATCTATTAATTGCAATTATATCCACATTTTCATATAGAATCAATATAAATCTCCGATTTCTGCAAAGGATATCCCATTATTATTCTAGTATAACCCACGATAATTAAGAGAATACAACGGACAAGGCTTTTTCAATTTGGGGCTGTTACACCAGAGACTAAAAAATCTCGGACATAACAGCCCTTTTTTAAAAAAACATATCAGATGCATCAACAAGGAATCGTTCCATCCCATTCACGCTGACGCTCATGTGTTCTTTATCATATTCATAGTATTTTACTTCAATATCTGACGCCCCTTTGACATTCCTCAGAAACTGCAGTGTCAGTACTGGCTCCCGGTCTGTATCTGGTTTAAAATCCTCCGGGAGTTCTCCTGTAATCATAATCCCCAGAAGTTTCCCATACTGCTCCTGGAATTTCTCCTGTTCTACTTCCTCCTGGTCAATGAGCCATTTATCCTCTGACTGTTTCATAACATGTGTCTCTTCATCCGGGCGGAGAATATTCACCTGGGACACGGAATTCACGCTGACCAGTGCCGGAATCTTCAATATATACTGGTATGGATCCACATTTAGGACTGCGTCGGTTACTGCCTTGTCAACAAGGTACACCCTCCGCTCCCCTTCTGATACTGCATAGTAGTTTCCTTTCCCGTCTTCCTTTCCGATGAGAATATTTCTCGCTGCTGTCGGCTCAGGAACTCCTTTTTCACCTTCCTGCTGTTCACTGTTATAAGCAATGAAAAGAGAAGTGCCGCTTCCTTCAAGTCCTGCTTCCTGCAGGCTGATGTCCGCACTCTTATGCTCCCCGCCATTAATCTGAACTGCTAATTCGAAGAGCTGGTAAAGCTCCTCCGTATTTACAGAAACCAGAGACTGGTATGGCACAGAGATATCCCAGTAATCAAAAGACTCCTTTTCTTCTCTCGGCTCGTAGGAAACGGCAAGCACGTCCCCGCCTCCCTTACGAACCATCATCCCCCGGACCGACGAAGAGCTTAAGAGGCTGTCTTCCTTTTCCCTGGGCAAATCCTGCTGCCACTCCTCCAGATGATTGGGAATGTCAGTTATCCGGGCACTTTCTGCCACAGCCTGATTATCTCCCGTCTGGCCGCAGCCTGTGAGCATTCCTGCCATAAGCGCTGCTGCAGTACATAATAATATGAATCTACGTAATAATTGCATAGCTGTCATCATATCCCTCCTGGAGCGTGTTTGAAAATTCATACTACCGGGTTTCTAATTCCTGATACCGGAAATAGTCAAAATCTGCCGGAAGCCTTGTTCCCAGCCCGTCTACGCTCATCATTCCTACGAATGCGCCGGTGAACGCTGCGTCATAGACCTCCTTAATATATTCATCCGACAGCTTTGCGGAATCGAAAATATACGGAACAGCGTTCCACTCCCTGCCGTCAAAGGAATACAGATACCTGTAAGAGATACCCCTGACCTCCACCTTCAGATAAATATACTCTGCCTCTTCAGGAACAGGAACCGGATTCTCTTCATACACGCTGAAGGTCTTCCCACGGTCTGTACTCACTACATCAATGACACGCCCGTATTTTTCATTCCATGTCACCTGGATACAGGACCAGTTCTGTGTACTGTAGTAGCACGTAAGCCCCGCGAACTGCTGAATCATCACCGGGCGGTAATCCATCCTCACTTCTGCGTCAAAGGAAAAAGCCTGCCATCTGCGGGCAACATGTGCCTGTGTAAAGGTGGATGCCAGTGAGTGATGCCCGTAAAGCCTCAGATGTCCCGGCCTGTCCTTTAAGGACAGCACATCCTCCCCAAGAGGGATTCTCAATGTCTGAAAATGAATATTCAGGCTGTCTCCGTCAAAATCATCCTGGACCGGACAGTCCTCCTCCCATCTGCACTCCTCTATGCCCTCTGGTGCAGGTACCTCTTCCATACCCCAGTGGCCTCCCACAATATGGGGCCATCCTTCCTGATCCCACTCTACCTTCTGAATTCCTGTCTCTCTCCCAAGAGGACACCATCCTCTGGGATCCGTAACAGACTCCGTACTGTGGTGGAGAGGCCTTCCCATAAGATGTGCAAAGTACCATTCCCCGTTCTGTGTCTGAACCAGAGAGCCGTGTCCTGCCTTTTGTATCGGATGATACGGGGCATCCAGTGTTGTAAGGAACGGCTCTCCCGGCTGAGTCTCAAACTCATCATGGAGCCCCCGCGCCCTCGCCACGCGCTCCTGGTGTGCATACACCGTTCCTCCCTGGGCGACAAACATATAATAATACCCATTTAGTTTATAGATATGGGGACCCTCCGTGAATTTCTCCTCTGTCCCTTTGTAAATAAGCCATGGCTCACCTGTCAGGCGTTTCTCTTCCTCCGAGTACTCTGTACACATAATTCCATAGAACGGATGATGATAACATCTCGGATCCCAGTACTGGTTTACCAGGTATTTTCTGCCGTCATCGTCATGAAATAAGGATGCATCAAACCCGGCAGTATTTAATACAACAGGGTCTGACCATGGACCCATGATATCCTCTGCGGTAATCAGATAATTCATGCAGTCCTTAAAGGAGCCGTCTGTCACCTTTACATCTGTATATACCAGGTAAAACTTCCCGTCACAAAAAGACAGATCCGGCGCCCAGATTCCGCCCGAGTCCAGATTCCCTGTCATGTCAAGGAGCCGCTTCTCATTCAGCGGGTGTGTGATCAGCCGCCAGTTCACCAGATCCTTTGACTCATGAATCTGAACTCCCGGCCACCACTCAAAAGTTGAAGTGGCGATATAATAGGTATCCTCCACTCTTAAGATACTTGGATCAGGATTGAATCCTGAAAGAATTGGATTTTTAATCTTCATATGAATGTCTCCTTATCATCTTCTTCTGGAACTGTCCGTTACTACCTGGCACATCTGCGTGGCGAAGATATTTTACTGCTTCTGAACCATTTCCCTGTATTTTGTAGGCGACATGCCTGTATGCTTTTTAAATGCCAGCGAAAAATAATTGGTATCATTGTATCCTACCATCAGCGCAATCTTCCCTGCCTTAATGGTTGTTGTCTCTAAAAGAATCTTAGATTTCTCGATCCGCTTTTTTACGATGTATTCATTACATCCTTCTCCAGTAACCTTTTTAAAGAGCCTGGAAAAATAATTGGCTGATACATAAAACATCTCTGCAAGCCTTGCCACCGACAGCTCAGATTCCAGATGCTCGTCAATATACCGTTTCGCCTGTGTCACGATCTCATGCTGCTCCTGCCCCTCCCTGAATACCAGCTTCTGGATAAACATGGAAGTCATCTCCAGCGCCTCCTCTTTATCCGCTCCCATCAGGGTCTTCATCAGCAGCTCCACACGGTTATCCACTGCCTCCCCGGTTTCCGTAATATAGGCAAAATACACGCCGGAGGCGATATCAAAGCACCACTTCTGAACCTGGGCATGGGACAGATTATAGGACTTTGTTGCCTGCCTGAATTTCTCATAGATATGCATAGCCCGGTTTCCATCCGCAATATTCACTGCCATGGCATGCCTGAACTCTCTGAAAATATCCTGAATCAGCTGTTCTCTGCTCTGCTCGCTGCTCTGTCTGATAATCTCCCGGAAGCCCCTTCTCTCCTGCTCCAGCAGATATAAGGCATCGTTATACGACACAAACAGGGTGGCTATGCTCTCCGCCTCGCTTCCCAGGACAACTCTTGGCCTGATCTCGCACTCATTCTCCAGTACCTCATTCAGCTCTTCCACCCGTTCCGTCACATTCTGCCTGCTGCCCTCTGTATAAAAAGCTACAATAATCTTCCCGTCATCATCTGCAAAGGTAAATCCTGCTCTCCTGGCATCTACCATATCCATGCACAGATTCTTAACCGTTAGCTGCTGGAAGTCACAGTCAGACTTCTTCTCCTTATCCATATACACCTCCGGAAGCAGAATTGCAATCTGCATGGGACGCTCCTTCTCAGACAGAAGTTCTCTGGGGCACGCATCCTCGGCGCTTGCCCGCTGATGTATCAGATCCCTCAGAAAATATTCCATGGCCGCCTGCTGCTTTGCCCCTTCTGCCCGCAGATTTGCCTGGTCTAGTTCCCTCTTTGTTCTTATATTCTCAAGGGCTTCGATCTGTTCCCTGACATTTTTTACTAATTCCTCCTCATCCACAGGCTTTAAGAGAAAGTTCTGCACGCCGAGCTTCACACATTCCCTGGCATATTCGAATCTGTCGTAGCCTGTCAGGACAAGAATCCGGATATCTTCCTCTGTCTTATCACGCCGTATTCTGTCAATCAGAGTCAGCCCCGACATCTCCCTCATGCTGATATCTGTCAGCACAATCTGCGGCTCCTCATTCTTGATTACATCCAGAGCCTCTTTTGCAGAAGCTGCCGTAAACACCTCTTTTATTCCCAGAGACGGCCAGTCAATTCCATTCTTTATTCCCATCCGGATCATTTTCTCATCATCAACAATTAATAACTTGTACATCCAGATGCCCCCTTGTCTTTTCTTTCCGTAACAGTTCAGCTCAGATCACTTAAAATCAAATCACTTAAGATCAGATTACTTCACTGTGTTACCACTTTTTCCTTCGGATGGCAGGAGAATCTCTACCGTAACCCCGCCATGCTCATTTCCCGAAAATCTCAAACCATATTCCTCCCCGAATATCAGTTCAATTCTCCGGTTAACATTTCTCACCCCATATCCAAACGACTCATCATACTGGTGGACAGACCGGTTCATTTCCTCAATCTTCTCATGACTCATGCCCGTACCGCTGTCGCAGACGGAAAGGCAGACGTTCTGTCCCTCCCTCCTGATGGACAGAAGGATTTTTCCCTTTCCTCCTTCTTTTGCCTGTATGCCATGGTAAATTGCATTTTCAATCAATGGCTGCAAGGTCATCTTTGGTATCATGATGTCATAATATTCCTCTGTGATATGATCCTCCAGCTCTACAATATTGTCATACCGCATATTCTGAATAATCAGATAGGAACGGATATGCTCCATTTCCAGCTTAAGCGGAATAATCTCCTTCCCTTTGCTCAGACAGATCCGGTAATACTGTGCCATGGCCTTGACCATAACCGAGATCTCTTTGTTTCCATCTGATACAGCCTGCCAGTGGATACAGTCCAGTGTATTATACAGGAAATGAGGCTTAATCTGAGACTGCAGCGCATGGAACCGGATCTGCTCCATTTGATGCTGCTCCAGCTTTACCTGCTCTAACAGGAGGTCAATCCTGTTCATCATGGAATTAAAGCCCTCTGCAATCTTTCTGCTGTCCACGTCCATATTTTCTACGGCTATCCGCTTCTCAATCTTCCCGTCCGCCACATCATCCATCGCCATTACAACCCGGTTAACCGGTTCATAGAAGGCTGTCATCAATCTCCGCAATACTACGATCGAGCATATGGTCATTCCAAAAATAACAAGCAGCATCATACATACAGCCCCTATGCTTCTCCTGTATAATTCAAATACCGGAATCTCATTCACAAGATAATAATTCCAGTCTCCCACTCTCTGGTAATTAATCAGAACTCCTGCCTCCTGGAAGCTCCCTTTATTCCCTTTTATTTCTCTCATATAAGGTGCCAGTTTCCCGATTCTCCCTCGGTCTGAGACAGACACAATCTTACCTTCACAGTCCACGAGAAGAAGCTCTGAATTCAAGTTCTGCGTGCCCGTTCCATAAAGCTTATCCACCAGACTGTCATTCAGATTCAGAACCAGCATCCCTTTTATGTCATTGATAGACGAGGTGGAATAAACGGGATGATATAAGGTTAATGTATATTTCCCGTCCTTAAAATAATGATTGCCAAAGTTCATTCTCACTGCGCTCCCAGGCTTGGCCGGAATGCTCTCTTCATAGTCCTCTGGATATGCTGCGTCAAATCTTGCATCTACAATACTGCTGTTTCCCTTATATACATATCTTTTCCCGTGCCCTTTTTCAACCACAACAAAGTTCATATTACTCCGGACATTAATCATATTCAGGAGATAGTTATAGACCCTGGACGCTCCTGCGTCATATTCTGAGCCTGTATCATCCACACTTCTGCAATATTTCTGAACACTGTCTTCAATGACCAGGGCTACCGCCAGCTCCTGATACTGCTTTAATGTATCGGCATAATTCGAGGCGAGTGTATCAAGCTGTGTCTCTGCCATCTCCTTTGACTGTTTTGTCATATAGTTCATGGAAGAAACCGTGGAAATAACCATAATAATGATAGAGGTCACGAGAATCGTAAGGGTCAGGAAAAAACTGATCTTCCCCTTCAGATTCCAGTCATTTATCCTGTTATTCAGCTTCATACAAACCGCCTCCCTGCAAAACCTATCCCTTTACTGCCCCGGCTGCCATACCTTTGATCAGCTTATCCTGTGCAAAGATGAACAGCAGGATCATCGGAAGGACTGTCAGAGTCAGGACAGACATAATCATGGGAGTATTCATGGAGTACTGTCCCTGGAACTCCCACACTGCTAATGGAAGTGTACGATTTCCCTGGCTCTGTGTCAATGTGTACGCAAAAATAAATTCGTTCCACATATTGACGCCATTATAGATTGCCAGTGTAGACAGTCCCGGCTTTGCCATTGGCAGAATAATGGAGAAAAACATTCTGGTCTTTCCGCATCCGTCTATAGCGGCAGCCTCTTCAATTTCCTTCGGGATCTGCTCCATAAAGCTTGTCAGGATGAATACGGAGATCGGGATTCCCATTGCCACATACGGGCCAATCAGCGCCCAGATGCTGTCATACATGTGCATCCCCTGGGACATCTTAAAGATCGGAATCAGTGTAATATGCACCGGAATCGACATACATGCCACAATCAGGGAATAGATGACACCTTTTAGCTTAAATTTAAATCTGGACAGCGGATATGCCGCAAACGCTGACAGCATTAATAAAATGAACAGAGATACTACAAGCACAATTACACTGTTTATAAAGTAGCTCAGGAAATTTCCTTCTATAACCTCCTTGTAATTGGAGATATCAAGCTTCTCGGGAAGTGAGAATACCCCCTTTGTAAGCATCTCAAACTTTTCCTTAAAGGAGTTGATTACCATGAAAATAAACGGGGCTATGGCAACTACTGCCGCCGACACCGCAAGGATGCATGCAATCACCCAGGATATCCTGCTTTTTACCTTACTTGCTCTGTAATCCTTTTCCATCATCTAATATTCCTCCTTCTTCCCGTTCAGCACCTTCATTGTCACCAGGGATATGACGGAGATCAGGATAAACATGCCTCCTGCTACTGCGGAACCATATCCCATATTAAACTGGGCAAAGGAAAGCTTATACATATAGGTTGCCATCAGCTCCGTAGAATTCCCCGGTCCTCCCCCAGTCATGACATACACCAGATCAAAATACTTCAGGGAGCCTACCATAGAAAGAACCGCGGCGCTTTTCAGTGTGGGCTTCAGAAGCGGCAGCGCAATATGTACAAAGTACTGTCTCTTATTTGCCCCGTCGATAATAGACGCCTCATATACATCCTCAGAAACATTCGTATAACCCGCCACACAGTACACCATATAAAATGGTGTAAACTGCCATGCCACAACACCGATTACCGTGTAAAGCGCTGTATCCGGGTTGCCGAGAAGGTCAATATTATTTCCTCCCAGAAGCTGGGAGATACTGCTGATAATTCCTCCGTTTGTAGCCAGTGCATAGGTAAATAAGAAACCGATTGCAACAGATGACATGAGCATAGGGATAAACCAGATGATCTTAAATATGGTTGCCTTTTTCCCTGCAAATTCAACAAAGGTTGCCATGGCGATTCCAAGAGGAATCTGAATCAGAATGGAGAGGACCATGACCTTAATATTGTTCAGAAAGGCAGTCCAGAATTTATCATCCTTCATCAGTTTTTCCCAGTTTCCAAGTCCGATGAATTTCAGATCTGAGGAAATTCCGTTCCACTCAAACGCGCTGACCCGGAATGTTTCCACAATTGGGTAAAAGATAAAAATCACTAATAATATAATAACAGGAGCCAGAAAGACAGCCGCGACACGGTTCGTATCCTTCTGCCGCTTCTGTGCCAGTGTAATTCCGCCGTTTTTCATCCGACAGCTCCTCCTTTCTTTTTTTCATAGTAACTGCTCAGTACCTTCGCAGTTACATGCAAAAATCCATTTAAAATGTCTACGCTTCGCTCCGGTCCGCGCTAAACGAACATTCCCCGGACGTTCAGCGCCCTCCGGCAATGGGATATTTGCAGACAGGGCTTCCGCAGTAGCCTTGTACTGGGCAGCCCTTTGTGATTCGGAACTGATCAGGAATAACTTGTGATCAGTTCCTTACTCACGGCAGATTTCATAACTGGGAATCTGATTCCACTGCTTCGTTCAGTTCAACAGTGAGTTCTCGGCTGGATGCTGAGTCAGTCCTTTTTGTTGTAAGGTATAAATGATTTTTCACATTCTTAATACGGTAATAACCCTCTTGATCCGTACCTTTCGCAGTTTCAAAGACCCACTGTCCTGCGGTATCCTCTGCAGATGCAGCTGTCAGGATGGCATCCGCCCCGACCTGGGTCCCACTTTCCGCCAGATAAAGTGTTGTCCCATTCTTAGTAAGACTCAGGCGGTAAATTCCCTTTCCTTCAATCTCCTCTGCAGTCCAGTTCTGGTCATCGCCTCCGCCTTGTGTCCATGTGAACATCTTCGTGCCTTCCGTGACATTTCCTCCTACTGGTCCAAGACAGGTAACGCCATTATTCCCAGAAGGTATTTTGCTTTCGATGGTCCCCTTCAGCCCTTCACCATCCGCTGCCTGAACCCGTTCAGGCATGATGAACAGAGAGTTTCCAAGAACCACCACCCCTGTCAGTAGTGCTGACATAATTCTTTTCCATTTCCGCATACTTTAACCTCCTTCCATACGGTAAATCCAAAGGAACTTCCTTGGTTTTATCCCTTTGGATGGGCAGATCGCCCTATACGGTTTGGTTTTAGTATAATTTCCTTGTGCAGAAATTAAAATTTAATAAAATGTCAGCTTTCTATAATTTTCTTACCTGTTCCAGATTGACATTTACCTTCCTGTGCCTTGTCTGCACACACTATTTTGGGTATAGTTAGTATGGAGGAGTTTCTGCGGCACTGAAAACAGCTTTTCAGTATTTTTCGGAGGAACTGCTCCCCTAATTCGGAATCAAGAAAAAGGTTGTAAGGATTGCGGCTTCTGTCAGTAAGGACGAATTGGAAAAGGTAGAAACGGTATTGTATGTTATGGCGGATAAATTTTTGGATTCCGGAGAAATGGATGAATTAATGGAGGTGATTGGTATGACAAGACTTGGGCAGAAACTGATAAACAGAGGAAAAGAAAAAGGCAGGGCTGAGGGAATGGCTGAAGGCATCCACCCATTAAACATTGCGCCCTTCTGGGCGCACTTACTATTCACGGGACCGTGCACTCCACTGCACGGCATCCAGCCCCTCGCTGAAAGCGACTTTAAATGGGCTGGATACGTTACTATGAACGGACGGTTAGGCCGTGAATAGTAACGGTGATTGGCATACGGAAGAAATTTAATGTGAATTTTATTGTAAAGGCAGGCATTTTTTTGTATAATAGAGATACAGCAGTAGCAAACTGCATTGTATCTTCTGCTGAATTGCAATAGCGAGGTGGTAAGATGGCACAAAACACACCAAAGCGTAAAATAAAAGACAGCGTGTTCACAAATTTATTTCAAGACAAAAAGTATCTGCTCCGACTGTATAAGGCACTTCACCCAGAGGACGGTAATGTAACAGAAGAAGATATAAAAGATGTTACTATCAAGCACATACTGGTAGATGCAGACTATAATGACCTTGGATTTTCGGTTGGCGGCAGACTTGTCATTTTGGTTGAAAGTCAGTCAACATGGACATTGAATATTATAATACGTGCGCTGATGTATCTCATACAAACATATCACGATTATTTTAAGCGTATCAGGCAAAATTTATATGGTTCTAAAAAAGTGGATATGCCAAAACCCGAATTATATATGATCTTTACGGGTGAAAAACCGAAAAATCCGCCCGATACTATATCACTTTCAAAAGACTTTTTTGACGGTGAAAAGATAGCGGTAGACGCAGAAATCAAGGTACTTTATCAAGAGGACGAGGATAACATAATTGGGCAGTATATTATTTTCTGTAAAGTGTATAATGAGCAGAGAAAGAAATATGGGCAGACAAAGAAAGCGATAACGGAAACAATCTGTATCTGTAAAAACCGAAACGTATTAAAAGAATATCTTGAAAGTAAAGAACAGGAGGTTGTAGATATTATGATGACATTGTTTGATGATGAGCAGATTTTGGAAGCATATGCAGAAGATATTAAAAATAGTGAAGCAAGAGAACATGCAAGAATAATGCTAAAAAACGGAAGAATCACAGTAGATGAAATACCAGATTTTTTCCCAAAATTAACATTAGAAGATGCAAAAGAACTTGAAGCCGAGTCTATGCAGTTAGCGTAATCAATTATATCAATCAAAATCAAATATAGTGACAGCGTTAGAGCATATAGAAATGGAAACCTATATGCTCTATTTTTTTGCCATTAAGGGAGTACCCAGAGCCCTTTGGTAAAAAGGGGTAATCTGGACTGTAGGCAATACTTTTCCCAGTAAACAGCAATGCATAGATCATCTCCGACAACTTTGGGAATTCATCCAGCTTCTTGCGTACATCATCGAACAGCGTATTGGATTCCTGCAGCAGAAGCTTCACTGCCGCCTGGAATCCCTCCCTTGTCCACGCAGAAGCCCTGTCAGGAAATTCCCCCTGCTCAATATACTGGTCAATAATCTGATTAAGCATACCCGTTGTATCCGCCATATAATGGAGAGACGGTATGCATGTACCTGTGGTATTAAATTTTTTACTGCCTGCCATACAGCACCTCCTGAGTCCCTAGCGTCCAATCAACACTTCATTCCCCCGAAAGGCAAAACCATACTTCCGTATTCTCTCTTCTGGAATCCCTTTTGCAATAAGATCTGCAGCATATTCTTTTTGGTCAATCTGCTGAAGCGCAGCCTTTACCGTGTCAGAAAGATCACTTTCATCCTTCTGATCCTGCACTTTGAATTCCAGAATCATCGCATCATCTGCTTTGTTCCCTGGCTCCAGCATCACGTCATATCTTCCGAAACCGCTCTCTCTGTTGGACGTAATCATATAACGATCCGCCAGTTCCACCATAAGTCCAAGGACAAATCCATGATAAAAGCGTTCCGGTTCTTTTTTCGAAGGCTTCTTTCCCGTATCAAAGCAGCTGAACATTTCAGAACTGACGCGGTTCATATAAACATTCATTGCCTTTAGGTCATCTAATAGCAGCGCCTTGATAAAATCATTGTAATCAGATCTGTTTTCTGCGAACCATCCTTTTATCATCCTGGCGAACATTCTCCTCACTTCAAGATTCGTTAAGTCCAGTTCATAATTCGCTTCACGGAAGTCATCCCCTATGTCTTCATATGTCTCGCAGCTGACAACTTTTAAATATCCACTGGCAAGAAGAAGGCTCCAGACTGCCCATTCATCACTGTCTAATTGATCATATACAATCTGTTCCTCAACCGGTGTAATCAGATGTTCCCCTTTAAGGAGGCCTTCAAAGGCTTTCTTTACATCTCGGTTCCCTTCTCTGAGCAGCTTTCCCACCAGACGGTTGGAACTGGTATTTGCCCAGTATAATCCCACTTTTTTCTTATTCAGATAATTGATAATGGACCAGGGATTATAGATATCCGTCAAGTTGCCGAATGTAAAGCCGTCATACCACAGCTTCACTTCCTGCATTCTGTCTGATAATCCAAATTCAGTCAGCGCCGCAAATACTTCCTCTTCCGTAAAGCCAAATACCCCTGCATACTCCTCAGATGTTGTTGTAACAACCTCCAGATTATTTAAATCCGAAAAGATGGATTCCTTGCTGATTCTTGTTATTCCCGTCATAACTGCACGTTCCATGTACGGATTCTCTTTGAACGTGGAATTAAACAGGCTTCTGATAAAGCCAGCCAGTTCATTCCAGTAACCATTCACATATGCTTCCTGCATGGGAGTGTCATATTCATCTAACAGAATAATCACCTTTTTCCCATAGTACCGTGACAGGAAGTCTGACATCTTGTGAATCGCCCATGCAGCTGTCACTTCCTTCATATCACTGGTGATGCTCCGGAAATATTTTTTCTCATTTTCAGTCAGTAGTTCTCCCTCAAGCAAAAAAATATTTTTATTGTAAATATTCTCTATGACCTGATTGATAGATTGCTTTGCTCCTCCGTAATCCGCCTCTTTCACATTAGCAAAAGACAAACTAATAACCGGGTATGTCCCCTGCAGATCCCGGTATTTTTCGTCATCCCAGATATGGAACCTTTCAAACAATTCACTTCTCCCCGCATACTTAACAGAAAAGAACTGCTCTAACATGCTCATGTTCAGGGTTTTTCCAAACCTTCTCGGACGGGTAATTAATGTAACTATATCCTGGTTCTCCCACCATTCTTTAATAAACATCGTCTTATCAATATAAAAATTCTCTCCCATGATTAATTGTTCAAAATCCTGATGGCCGATACCTGCTATTCTAGTCATAAAATCATCCCCCTTCTTCATCATATTATAACCTATCCCCTTTTGTTTCACAATTCCGGCTTGCCCATTTTCTTAAGAATTCTTTTTGGGTTACTATTCACGGACTAACCGTCCGCTCATAGTAACGATTCGAGGCGGTTTATGCGCATTCCTGACCCGTAAATAGTAACTTCTTTTTCCATATTCCCCCACATATAATGAATTAACCTTCTTATTACCGGAGCCATTCTTATGCCTGATATGAAACACAGACAAATCTTATCTACTGCTCTTATCCTTATCATGGCCTTCCTTTTGGGGCAGGGCGCAGCCCGCGTGAAAGAACACTTTTCCCAGGAGACTTTACCAGCCTCGGCAGAAGGGAACTGGGGACTAAGCTTTCAGGAGGACGGAGAGCCTCCTGCTGCCAATGCCACTTTTGAGGAACTGGCACAGTATAATGCCTATTATGCAGAAAATACGGACGAAAAGGTTTTATATCTTACCTTTGATGCCGGCTACGAAAACGGAAATACTCCCCCTATCCTTAAAGCATTAAAAAAACATAATGTCTCCGCCACATTCTTTGTCGTGGGAACCTATCTGGACGAAAATGCGGATTTAATAAAACAGATGGTTTCCGAAGGCCATACGGTGGGCAACCATACATGGCACCATAAAGACATGTCCCAGATTTCTACTGTCGAAACCTTTTCAGAAGAAATGGAATATGTAGAACAGAAGTATGAGGAAATCGCCGGAAAGCCTATGACGAAATACTACCGCCCTCCACAGGGAAAATATAATGAAGCAAATCTCAAAATGGCGCAGGACAGGGGATACAAGACCTTTTTCTGGAGCCTTGCCTACGTAGACTGGTATCAGGACGACCAGCCAACCCATGAAGAGGCATTTGAAAAACTGCTTGGGAGAGTCCATCCCGGAGCAATTGTCCTGCTGCACAGCACCTCCTCCACAAATGCGGAGATACTTGACGAACTGCTCACGAAGTGGGATGAGATGGGGTATACTTTTAAAACGCTTGATGAATTATAGCGGAGCATGCCGCTATGTGGTAAGAAAATTCAAGGAAATATTACATACGGCATGATACAATGTATATACAGACATATATTTACACGAATTGGAGGATATACGGTATGACGGAATATCATGTTGCAAAATACGGAAATGACAGTGCAAAGGGGACAAAAGATCATCCGTTCCTGACGATTTCCCGGGCCGCCGCGATCGCAGAAGCCAGTGACCGCGTGGTTGTACACGAGGGAGAATACAGGGAATGGGTCAGTCCTGCCAATGGCGGGCGAAATGACGCTGAACGGATTACCTACGAAGCCGCCGAAGGGGAGCATGTCATCATTAAGGGATCTGAGAGAATTACAAACTGGGAGCCGGATGAGGGGAATGTATGGAAGGCAGTACTGCCTGAAGCATTCTTCGGAGAGTACAATCCATACAGAGAGACTCTTGGCGGAGACTGGTTTATCTATCCGGACGACAACTCCCTGCATGCAGGAGATGTCTATATGAATGGGAAGTCATTCTATGAAGCAAAATCATTGGAAGAGGTAAGACATCCCCAGATCAGGGAGTACGGCGTAAATCCACCATGGACAGAGCATCCCGAGCCGCTTCTCCACCCGGAAGACACCCTGTATCAGTGGTATGCCAGGGCAGATTCTGAACATACAACTATCTATGCAAACTTTCAAGGGAAGAACCCCAATGAACAGCTGACAGAGATCAATGTAAGAAAATGCTGCTTTTATCCTAAAAAGACCGGGCGGAATTATATTACCGTAAGGGGATTCGAGATTGCCCAGGCAGCCTGTCCATGGACCCCTCCCACTGCCGACCAGCCAGGAATGGTCGGAACGAACTGGAGCAGAGGATGGATTATCGAAGACAATATTATCCATGATGCAAAATGCAGCGGAATCAGTATCGGAAAGGAAGAATCAACAGGTCACAACCTCTGCACCCGCACACACCGGAAACCAGGCTATCAGTACCAGATGGAAGCAGTCTTTTCAGGACTGCGGATCGGATGGAGCAAGGGAACCATCGGCTCCCATATCATCCGGAATAATACCATCTATGACTGCGGGCAGAATGGAATCGTAGGGCATATGGGCTGCGTGTTCAGCACCATTTCCGACAACCACATTTATAATATCGCAGTGAAGCATGAATACTTCGGCTATGAGATTGCGGGAATCAAACTGCATGCTGCCATTGACGTCCAGATCATCCATAACCACATCCACAACTGTACGCTGGGAACATGGCTTGACTGGCAGGCGCAGGGAACGAGAGTCAGCAGAAACCTGTACCGGGAAAATGACCGGGATCTGATGGTAGAAGTAACACACGGCCCGTATATGATCGATAATAATATCTTCGCATCAGAATATAATTTTGACAATGTAGCCCAGGGAGGGGCCTACATCCAGAACCTCTGCTGCGGCAGTATGAGGCGTGTGCCGGTAATGGACCGTTCCACACCCTATCATTTCCCACATACAACAGAGGTTGCCGGAACTGCCCTTGTATACAGCGGGGATGACCGGATTTACCAGAATATCTTTGTAAAGGGATGCAGAACACATACGGAGCAGTCCATGTATGGGACAGAGGGCTATAACGGCCACCCGGCTTCCATGGAGGAATACTCCGGGAAAGTCGCATCCCTCGGAAATGAAGATCACGAGCAGTTTGAAAAGGTGCCACAGCCGGTATATGTCAATGAAAACGCCTACCTCAACGGAGCGGCACCCTTCGAAAGGGAAGAAGTCTGCTATACAGACAACACCAATCCAGATGTAACTCTTACAGCGGAAGACGGAAAAGTATACCTCAAAATAAAGATACCCGAAGAGATGCTTAAGCTTAAGACATCCGTATACCACACAAACAGACTGGGCACCCCCCGGATCACGGAAGCATTATATGAAAACCCAGATGGTTCGCCTGTTACATGTAATACAGACTACTTCGGGAACATAAGAGAACGAATAACAACAGGCCCATTTGCAAAACTAAAGAGCGGATATAACAAAATCAGGGTTTGGTAGATTCGCCAAAAGCAGCCAGGAGAACCCTGGCCTGCCAAAGACAGCGGGGCGGCTCACAGCATGATCTCTAAGCAAACAATTCAGGGACGTACTTAACGGAAGTGAAATCCACTGTCTACGCAGACTTAGGCATGAGGGCATTCCCGAATGCCTTAGCCGGAGTTGACAGTTAGTTCACTGTAGTGTTGTCCCGTTTGCGTGAGATCATGCTGTGAGCCGCCCCGCGTCCCCCTCCTTCATCAATCGAAGTCGAATCTGGTATACCGCTTATTCATAGCCCCATACCTTGTCCTCACCATCTCATTTCTTGCAAGCACATCCTCCTCATTCCCCGTATACTGGCACCGTATACAATAATATTCATCCTTCTCCTTATCATAGAACATATCAATATCCAGATCCCGCATAAAACAGGACGGGCATCTGTAATTTAATCTGCCTTTTCCAGCCTGAGCCATGTCGAAAACATCTCCTTATCTGTTATATTTTTCTTATACCCAAGAGTAAACATCGGTGAGAATGCATAGCCCTCTTTGATATATCCTAACGCAGTGTCAGAAGCAGTCATAGAAACTTTTGTCTCGATTGCCGGAATTACGGCAGAGACGGCAGAAGCTCCTGTGAGACTTTCCTCACGGCAGCGGTATTCATAGGAGATCGCCTTTTCCTCTGCTCCTTCACATCTGAGAAGGATGCCGCTCATATCCTCCGGATATTCTGTGGTTCCATAGCAGGCTGTCATATACTCATTTAACTCAACCAGTGCGTCAGGTCTGCTCATGTTAAGGATGGTACGCTCAATCCTGATGGAACCGCTTCCTTCTTCAAAGTATTCCTTTGTCTGAAGGGTAACCTTCAGATCTGAAAATTCGATCGTTACAGGGTCAAGAGTCAGGATCCGGGTAGTACCTTCCTGAGAAAAATGTGCTTTTGTGCGGCACAGGCATAAGTCTACTTCTTCGCCCCTGTACGACAGCTTTGCGCTTCTTATCGTGCCTTCGCCTGCGTAATGGGTAAAGTATCCGGCACGGTATTTTTCCTGGATCAGGAAAGGATAGGATGCATCCTGCACATGCTTTGTTCCAATACCAACCTCCCACTTAAGCTTCGCGGCATAAGGACGTAAATCAAAAACAGCGCCGCCCTGGTCCATGCTGACGCCGGCCCGCATATATGGATCAGTATACCAGAAGACCTGCTTGTCGGAGCCATAGAGAATGTCCCTCCAAAGGGCGCATTCCGGTTCGGTATAAGTCTTCTTTTTACGGTAATAGTCTGCAAACTCAGACATGGTCATGTCAGTAAGCTTCCCTGCCTTTTTTAAATCTCCATAGTATTTACATCCGTCAGAGTAGGATTTTAAAAGCAGCTCATAGGGAGCCTCCCAGCGTCCCATTTTGTTCATCCAGCCAGGGCCTACGAACATCATATTGTAGGCATAGCCGTTATTATATTTTTCCTGGGCGCGGTACTGGTCAATCAGGTTATAAAGATAAGGAAATTCCCAGGTTTTCGTGTCATAAATCATGCCCCGCAGCACATTCTGAGGATGGGTTCCGAAGTTGGAGCCGTTCCCGTCATAGCATGCCAGCAGATCCCTTGAAAGATGGGGAATTGCAACAATACCGCTGTCCTCGGATTCATCCGCTGCCGGTGCATGGGTATTCTGCTTAGAGGGAATCCACGGCGCCCATGGGCCGCCGTCAAATAAGGTATACCAGGAATTATTACAGGTGTGGTATGCCTTGGGGCCTTCCTCCCAGCAGGTAGCTACGGCACATTTCACAGACGGATACGTTTCCTTTATATAGTTTGTCAAGTCGGCATCCATATAGTAGGAGCCTGTGGACTCAGGATAAAAGCCGAAGGTATCACGGAACTTTCCGAATACATCATCTACAATCCGCTTCTTGTCTTCCATAGAAAACATCCAGATGCAGAAATCCTTAGTCTTGTACTTCTCACGGAACTCTTCACAGGGAAGTCCAAGTAAAGACAAGGCAATTTCATCCCCGTAGGTTTCATGGTCATGCTTTGCGATTTCAACTGCCTCTTTATTAAACAAGGCGGCATAGGTCATATGAATGGTAACCTTCAGACCATTTTCATGGGCCAGCCTCTGCTGTGTTTTAAAGATATCCAGGGATTCGGTCAGCAGCTTTTTATCTCCGATATCCTCCTCCCTGCCGTGGCCGGTAACTGTAGCCGAATATTCCGGTACCATTTCCGGCCTGTGGATTACATTAAGAATAAATTCACTCATTTTTCACTCCTGCTATCTAACAAATGTCCGGCATGTATCTTCTCTGAAAGCCATGCCGGACATATCGTCATAAATTAAGTCTATATTATATTATTTAACTGCACCAGTAATACCTTCTGCGAACTGCTTCTGCAGTACGAAGAAGACAACCATTGTAGGAATAGAACAGAACAATACGCCGCACATCAGCATACCATAATCTGTCACATATCCGGTAATCAGGTTCGCAATCAGCATTGGCATTGTCATGGAATCATTGTCTGTCATAATTACCTTCGGCCACAGATAAGAATTCCATGCATTCATAAATGTGATAACTGCCGCTGCCGCATAAGTGGACCTCATAGTCGGGAAGAACATACGGAAAAATATCTGTATTTCATTCAAACCGTCAATGCGGGCAGCTTCCATGATATCAATCGGGAAAGATCTGGCATTCTGGCGGAACATCATGATCATGAACGGTGTGGATATCATTGGAAGGATGAAACCAAGCGTACAGTTCAGAAGTCTGGCCTTTGAAAACATCTGGAACAGCGGTACCATAGTTGCAACCTGCGGTACCATCATGGCAAGCAGAAGAATGGAGAAAAGCTTATCCTTCCATTTATCATGATAGATTTCAAAACCGTAACCTGCGATTGAGCAGATCAGAAGGCAGACAAGAGTGGTTACAATTGCGTACAGGAAGGAATTTCCAAGCGCGCGCCATAAAGGCTGCTGTGATACCAGATTATTAAAATTTTCCATAAAATGTGTTCCCGGAAGAATACGTCCTCTGGAAACATCCGTAGAGGTATTGGTTGCTGCAGATATCATCCAGTACAGCGGAAATACGGAAATTATGGATACAATTGAAAGGAAAATATAGGTGGGAATCAGCCTGCGCTGAATCATGCTTTTATTCTTTTTCTCAGTCACGTGTATCACCTACTTTCAAGTTGATAAATGCAAGGACAGCTACCATAATAAAAATAAGGAACGCCATAGCCGATGCATAACCAAAGTTTGGTACATTAATGAAACATGTATTATAAACATAATGGGACATTGTTATTGTCGTATTTGCCGGGCCGCCCTTGGTCAGGTTGACAGATTCGTCAAATAACTGCAGCGTACCGTTAATGGACATAATAAACGTCATAATAATTGTGGGCTTCAAGAGAGGAACGGTTATTTTCCAGAAGGTTTTCCAACCGTTAGCGCCGTCAATTTTGGCAGCCTCATATACAGAGTACTCAATGTTCTGCAGACCCGACAGGTAAAATACCATGTTATATCCAGTCCATCTCCAGACCAGGGCAATGATAATAACAATCTTTGCACTCGCCGAATTTCCCAGGAAGTTATATCCCGATTCCAGAATGTGCAGCTTTACAAGAATACTGTTAATGAGTCCATCCTGCGCAAACAGGGAGCGGAAAATCAATGCATAGGATACGAGCGAGGTTGCACATGGAAGGAATACACAGGTACGGAAGAATCCCTTCAGCTTTAAGTCTTTGTTGTTCAGAAGCTGTGCCAGCAGGATTGCCAGTACAAGCATAATCGGCACCTGAATGATCAGGTAAAAAAATGTGTTGCCGATAGACTGTTTAAATACCTTATCCGCCATCATTCTTTTATAATTACTGAATATCGGTTCCGCAAACCGCATGTTAGCGCCGGTACCAGTCTGCAGGGAAATGATGAACGCGCGGACCATCGGATAAAAGCTCATGACTACGATCATGAGTGTTGCCGGTGTCAGAAATGCCCAGCCGGCAGCTTTTTGTTTAGCAATAAGAGTCATTCCTCTTTTTTTGGAATTCACAAAATGTCCCCCTTTCTCCTGAGAAAATACTGTAAAAAAATATGGGGAACTGCAAACAGTTCCCCACATCTATCGCAGCTTCTATTCTGTCATCTTGAATTCAAGTGTTTCCTGAGCCTCTTTTAACGCATCCTCTTTAGATGTTCCGTTTGTAATGTTAATAATTGCCGTGTTAACACACTCTCTTGCCTCATAGTGGTAAGGAGTCTTTGTGAACTCCGGAATATGAGAGGAATATTCTACAAGTGTAGAGTAAATCGGCTGTCCGCCGTAAAATTCTACAGGCTCATTGTAAACATCAGATTCGCCAGCCGGCAGGTAACATGCGATACCGGAAGTTGCCGGAAGAATAGCATCATAGAATTCTGTACTGGAGCCAAAGGTGCTCTTAAGGAAATCCATTGCAAGATCCACATTCTGGCAGTTGGAAGTAATATACCAGGATGAACCGCCGTTGTTTGCGTAATTTGTTGCTGTGTCAACACCGTCAACCTTAGGAAGTGTGGTAATCTGCCACAGACCCTTCTGATCCTCAATACCAACTAAAGTTGCATTCATCCAGTTACCATTAACGATACCTGCAGCTTCGCCGTCTGTAACGGTCTTGATATACTCGTCCCAGTTATTAACAAGTTTAACAACATCTTTTTCGATCATCTCTGTGTAAAGGTCAATACACTTATCAGCAGTCTCGTTGCCCACGATGAAAGCCTCTCCGTCCTCATTTACAAAGTTAGCTCCGCAGGACTGGATCATCAGCATAATTGTGTCGCCGCCTGTGGATTCACTTGTAAGAAGGTACTTGCCGGTCTTTTTATGTACATCTTCACCAATCTTGATGAATTCTGACCATGTAATGTCTGTAAGGTCCTCAATTTTGTAACCAGCCTCATCAAGAACGTCCGTACGATAGAATGCCGCGCACACACCGTTGTCATAAGGAACACCGTAGTGCTTGTCATCTACCATAGAGTAGGACTGCTTAAGTGCTGCGAAATCGTCCCAGTTAATTCCACAGTCTGTCAGGTCTGTGAAAGCGTCCGGGTAACTCTTTAAGAATTTCTGATAGCTGTTGTCCTGCATTAATACGATATCCGGCATTGTGCTGTAATCGCCTGCATTTGCACAGGTTGTAAGCTTTGTCTGACAGTCGTCAGAGGATGTCTCAATAACCTCAATCTCAAAATCCGGATGATCCTTTTTATACTGCTCTCCGGCCATCTCCATAGCCTTGATGTTGAAGGTCTGATCCCATGCCCATACAGTTAATTTGTTTCCGCCCTCGGAACTTCCGCCCTCTTCCTTTTTAGTGGATGAGTTGCCGGAGTCTCCGGAACCGCTGTTTCCGCATGCCGCAAGTGAAAGAACCATTGCACCTGCAAGTAAAACTGAAAGAAACTTTTTTTTCATACTTTTGTCCTCCTTTTGTTTTAAAGTTTTTGTATGAAAATATTATAGCAAGTGAAAAAGCGGTGTTGTTTGCGTAAACGCTCGTATTATGTGCAATTTCGATCAAACATGTGTCCCTTTGCATGACATTTGACAAAAACCGCCATTTTTTTTGGATAGTATGCCGGACGCAGGCCGGGGCGCACATATATTTCACTTTTTTGGCGGGGAGGACGCAGGCCGGGGCGCACATATATTTCATTCAAACGGGGCAATATTCCGGTGAACTAACGGCTAACTACGGCTAAGACGTTCGGGAATGCCCTCACGCCTAAGCCTGCGTAAGCCGTGGATTTCACCTCCATAAAAAGCGCCCCTGATTGTTTTCATCGAAATATATGTGCGCCCCGGCCTGCTGGTTTCTGACCTGCGTTGAAATATATGTGCGCCCCGGTCTGCTGATTCTGGGCTGCGGTTGAAATTTATGTGCGCCCCGGTCTGCTGATTCTGGGGGCGGTTGATATGTTTGTGCGCCCCGGTCTGCTGATTCTGGGCTGCGGTTGAAGTGTTTGTGCGCCCCGGTCTGCTGATTCTGGGGGCGGTTGATATGTTTGTGCGCCCCGGTCTGCTGATTCTGGGCTGCGGTTGAAGTGTTTGTGCGCCCCGGTCTGCTGATTCTGGGGGCGGTTGAAGTGTTTGTGCGCCCCGGTCTGCTGATTCTGGGCTGCGGTTGATATGTTTGTGCGCCCCGGTCTGCTGATTCTGGGGGCAGTTGATATGTTTGTGCGCCCCGGTCTGCTGATTCCGGGGGCGGTTGATATGCTTGATATCTGCGTCAGATGTGTGGCTACAAGCCGGCGGCGTAGTGGGCTACGGCTAGGGTGGAGACATGCGTCTGGCACAGATGGCGAGTGCAGAATTCACTGTTAATTACGCAATGCTGTACTAGCCTGTGGGTCAGGAGAGGTGGATTTTGTCGGGGTAATTTTTTTTCATTACCTGGAGCATCTCGTCGGTCAGATCTAGAAGGAGTTTGATCTTTGTGCGGTTTTCTGTGATGATCATGGTATAGAAGGGGGTGTCTTTTTCATATGAGGTGTAATCGTACTTTGGGAGCTTTATGCTGCCTCCGTTTTTCCGGTATCTGGCTACTGCGTCGTGCCAGTTGGGGGCAACTACCTCTATAGCTGACAGGTCAAGCTGGTGGACAGGGCGGCGGTATCTTCCGCCAAAAATCACGTCAATCGTCAGTTCGTTATCTTCCATTACATATTCGTATTCTTTCCTGCTGAATATATTGTACAGGAAATACAATACAACGAGTAAAAATCCTGGCAGCATAAATCCTTGTGAGATCGTGATGCCCAAAAGCAGAAGAATCACTGCAAAAACAATCATCACTATACGAAGCACTCCTGCAAAAGGTTTTTGCTTTCTCTTTACCTGTTCTACAATTTTGTAATTATACATTCTTAATTTCCTCCTTATTTTTTCTGCATGTATGGCTGCATTACCAGTGAATTCTGCACCAACTATTTCCGCCAGCACTGCGTTGGTCTACACTCCGTTACGATCCGCGCTGAACATGTGCCACTGGCACATAGCGCCGTCAATCAACGATGCCACCGCATCGCCTCATTCTGGCAATATCCCCAACACACAGCAGGCTGGGGCAATCATATATTCCGATGAAAACAATTCAGGGGCGTTTTTTATGGAGGTGAAATCCAATGTTTACGCAGACTTAGGCGTGAGGGCATTCCCGAACGTCTTAGTCGGAGTTAACATTTAGTTCACCGGAATTTTGCCCCGTTTGAATGGAATATATGATTGCCACTGTCTGCGTCCGGTTCCTCTGTCTTTAGTTCAGCCGCCGGAATTCCAGCGGCGTCACCCCTGTTGCCTTCTTGAACATGGCTATGAAGTGGCTTGTGTCAGAGAACCCGGTCAGTCTGGCGATTTTCTGCACCTCCATGCGGGGGTCGGACACCAGAAATTCCCTTGCCCGGTTAATCCGGTAGGTCGTCAGATACTCATAGACTGAACATCCAACGAACTTTCTAAACAGTCTGGACAAATACTGAGGGGTAATAAATACCTGGCTGCTCAGCCCTGCTGCCGTAAGCTCTGAAGAATCAAAATGAGTTTCAATCTCCTTTATCACAGGCTCTACATACCTTAGGTACAGCGGCTCCCTTGATAGCGCAGTGGCATACATACTGTCTGTAAAAAACATCAGAAGGCAGTAACAGCGGATGGACAGAGTGCGCGTGTCGGAAGATAGTGTATCCCATTCATCCATGATCGAATCAAGCAGCTTTCCTATCAGAATTCCCTGCTCCTTCTCAATGAGTACAACCTGACGGTTCCCGACTATTTTCGCAATGCTGCTGTCTATTATCCCTGTAAAAGTGGCAAATGAGGTCATCCACTCATCTGCAGCTTTCATATATGTGTGGTGGATATATGGGGCAATGAGGATCCCCTCCCCTTCATCCAGAGTATAGGTTTTTCCCTGTAGTTCCACGATCCCTCTGCCTTTCTCTGTCTGAAGATAATGGTACAGAGGGTATCCGTTCGGACGCAGGACCCTGTCCTGACTCCAGCGGTTTCCGATTGAATCGAAGATAAATGGTTCATTTACGGGAGAATTTCTAAAATGTATCGGCATACTTGTCACCTGTTTCAAAATATTGTATTATTTAGTTTAACATACTACACTTTCATTTGTCCAGTTATACTATAATGAAAAAAATCATAGAAAAATACCTGTTACTATTGGAAAAGCAGATGGCTGGAAAAATAGTCTTTCGATTACGGGGCCATGCACCCCGCCGCACGGCATCCGGGCCGATAAAGTGGTGGTTTCCGGCATCCAGCCCCTCGCTGAAAGCGACTTTTAAATGGGCTGGATACGGGAAGATATTATGGTAAATGATTTTATGTTATAAGGAGGTTTTTATGAATATGTTTGATTATGGGAAGGTTAAGGATCCGCAGTATTTTTGTGACGGAAGGCTTATGGCGCATTCGGATCATCGTTTTTTTGCCTCAGAGCAGGATGCAGAGGCGGGCTTTGAACGCTTTAAGGAAAGTCTGAACGGTCTCTGGAAGTTCCATTATGCCAGGAATTATGAAGCGGCTGTTCCGGGATTCGAGAAAGAGGATTACTGCTGCAGGTCATGGGATGACATTCATGTCCCGGCGCATATTCAGATGGAAGGGTATGATGTTCCGCAGTATGCCAATGTACAGTATCCGTGGGAGGGTCATGATGAGATTCATCCCGGGGAAATTCCGGAATATTTTAATCCGGTCGCAAGCTATGTAAAATATTTTACGGTACCGGAGAGAATGAAGGGAGAACGGCTCTTCATTTCCTTCCAGGGAGCTGAAAGCGGGCTTGCTCTCTGGCTGAACGGGAGGTTTGTGGGATATAGCGAAGATTCATTTACCCCTTCAGAATTTGAGCTGACGGAATATATAAAAGATGGGGAAAATAAGCTGGCAGCACAGGTGTTTAAGTGGACGTCCTCCAGCTGGTGTGAGGATCAGGATTTTTATCGTTTTTCTGGAATTTACCGGGATGCATATCTGTATACGGTTCCGAAGCTGCATGTGCGTGACCTGACGATTCGTGCTATCCCGGATGAGACGCTGGTACAGGCACAGCTTTGTGTAAATCTGGAGATGATGGCAGGGGGGCCGGCTGATGGGAAGGCACAGTTCTGTCTGTCCAGGCATGGCGAGACTGTTTTCGAGGAGGAACGGGAGCTTAAGGATAGTCTCTCCTGTTCATGGACGGTGGAGAAGCCGGCGCTCTGGAGTGCCGAGGAGCCGAATCTTTATGATCTGACTGTGAAGATTTATGATCCGGCAGGTGTTCTGGTGGAGGTAATTCCGGAACGGGTGGGATTCAGAAGGTTTGAGATGAAGGACCGCATCATGACCCTGAATGGACAGAGAATCGTCTTCAAGGGCGTGAACCGTCATGAGTTCAGTGCAGTAAGCGGGCGCTGTGTAAGTGAGGATGAGCTTCGTAAGGACCTGGTAACTATGAAGCAAAATAATATCAATGCAATCCGGACCTGCCATTATCCTGATGATTCTCTGGTCTACAGGCTCTGCGATGAATATGGCATTTACCTGATGGATGAGACGAATCTGGAATCCCACGGAAGCTGGGATACTGTAAAGGAGACCGGCAATTTTTCAGAAGTTGTCCCTGGCGATAATCCGAAGTGGCTGGATATGATGCTGGACCGTGTGAATTCCATTTACCAGAGAGACAAAAACCATCCGGCGATCCTGATCTGGTCCTGTGGAAATGAGTCCTTTGGCGGAAAGGATATCTATGAGATGTCACAGCTGTTCCGCAGGCTGGATCCGACTCGTCTGGTCCATTATGAGGGTGTTTTCCAGGACCGCAGATATAATGATACAAGTGATATGGAGAGTCAGATGTATCCTTCTGTAGAAAGTATTAAGAAATTCCTTGCAGAAGACAGAAGTAAGCCTTTTATCTGCTGTGAATACACCCATGCCATGGGAAATTCCTGCGGGGCTATGCATAAGTATACGGATCTTACGGATACAGAGCCTCTGTACCAGGGCGGCTTTATATGGGACTATATTGACCAGTCTATTTATAAAAAGGACCGTTATGGAAAGGAATTCCAGGCATATGGCGGGGACTTCGGCGAGCGTCCCACTGATTTTAATTTCAGCGGAAATGGCATTGTCTATGGCAACAGGGAGGCATCCCCGAAGATGCAGGAAGTAAAGTTTAATTATCAGAATATTACGGCAGAGGTTGGAAAGACCGAGGTACAGATTATAAATAAAAATCTGTTCGTGAATACGGATTGCTATGAGTGCCGTGTGGCAGTTGCCAGAGATGGGGTCATTGTTAGATGTGCAATTCTTGAAACCCATGTGGCGCCGCTCTCCCGAGAGACCTATACCCTTCCGGTTCCAGAGGAAATGATCTCTGGAGAGTACGTAATTACCGTATCCTTCCATCTGAAATCAGATACTGTCTGGGCATGCCAGGGACACGAGGTTGCTTTTGGGCAGTATGTATACGAGATTCCAAAGGCGGAAAAAATCTGTACGAACAAGCCGGTCCTAATCCGCAGCAGCCATAATATCGGTGTCCGGGGTGATCATTTTGAAGCAATCTTCTCTGTCATGTATGGCGGTCTTGTGTCTTACAAATATGGGGGAAAGGAGATGCTTGATGCATTGCCGAAGCCGAATTTCTGGCGTGCGCCTGTAGATAATGATAATGGAAATCAGATGCCGGTGCGCTATGCACAGTGGAAGCTGGCCAGTATGTACCTGTCCCACAAGTCACTGGGCGAGGAGGCATTTGCACTCTGCACTCCAGAGGTGAAGGAAGGGGAGCACAGCGTCTCTGTCACCTTTACCTATAATCTGAATACAACGCCTGCAGCACAGTGTCAAGTAACCTATGAAGTATTCGGCGACGGATGCATTCAGACGACTCTGGCCTATGACCCTGTAAGGGAGCTTGGAGATATGCCGGAGTTTGGTATGCTGTTTAAAATCAGTGCGGATTATGACCATGTGAAGTGGTACGGCCTTGGTCCTGCCGAGACCTATGCAGACCGCAAGAAGGGGGCAAAGCTGGGAATTTATCAGAATCTTGTGAAGGATAACGTGGCAGAGTATCTTGTTCCCCAGGAATGCGGCAATAAGGAGGAAGTCCGCTTCGCAGAGGTAACAGACCGCAAGGGCAGGGGTATGCGCTTTGCCATGACTGCAGAAAATGGCCCTATGTGCTTCTCCGCCCTTCCATATACGCCCCACGAGATGGAAAATGCAGCGCATCCGTTTGAACTCCCAGAGGTTCATTATACTGTAATCCGTGCCTCGAAGGGGCAGATGGGAATCTCCGGAGATGACAGCTGGGGATCACACACGCATCCGGAATATCTGCTGGATGCAGAAAAGAAGATGGAGTTCAGCTTTACGTTCTGCGGAATTTAGAGTTTGAAGAGTCTTTCTCATAATTTCCTTATCCGCCTGGGAAAAATTGTATCGGTATACCGGCCGTTTGTCAATGAGATTAAAAAGAGAGAAGAAAAAACTTCTCTCTTTTTGTTATCGTTCATCTTCCATTTCTTTTATGGTCTCTGACCCATACCGCCTTCCAGAGTGATGGTCTCGCCGCTCATATATTTGAAATCTGGGGAAGCGAGCTGTACGCATACGCGCCCGATCTCCAGCTCGGAATCTCCGTAATGTCCTGCCGGCGGCATCTTTACATTCTGCTTGAATGCATCTGGATATGCCTTTTCAAAATTTTCAAGCTGTGCGGTCCATGCAAGCGGACAGATAATATTTACATTAATACCGTCCTTGCCCCACTCGGTAGCCGCTACTCTTGTAAGTCCGCGGACACCTTCCTTTGCAGCCGCATATGCGCACTGTCCGAAGTTTCCGAAAAGCCCTGCACCTGACGCAAAGTTAATCACACTTCCCTTTGTCTCTTTCAGATACGGATGGCATGCCTTCATATAGTAGAAGGTTGCATAAAGCCCTGAATAGACAGCCAGATCGAACTGCTCTGTTGTATGGTCTTCAAGAGTCACGCCGGAAGCGGATGCCTGTGCGTTATTGATCAGTACATCAATACGTCCAAAAGCGTCCATTGCCTGCTTTACAACATTTCCAACAACTGTCTCGTTATCTGCTCCTGCAGAAACGTCTGCCTGTACAGCCAGAACCTTAATGCCATATAACCTCTCCAGCTCTTCCTTCGCATCCTCCAGCTTCTTGACATTACGTCCTGTAATAACAAGATTCGCTCCCTCTTTTGCATAAGCAGTTGCAATTCCGTAGCCGATCGAACCGCATCTGCCGTCACTTAAAACAGAACGTCCTCCCCCTGTAATGATTGCTGTCTTACCTGTTAAAAATCCCATTTTAGATCTCTCCTTTCTGTTATATCCCCAATTTGGAACCGAAGAAAAATAACTTATAAAATAAACAAGTCAGGATGTATAAATTATTTTCCTGCGGATCTCTAGATATAGAAATATCATAACACGGCAAAACACAGAAGACAAGTATAGAACTGTGTTATTGTTACTATTTATAATGACTGTGTTACTATTCACGGACTAACCGTCCGCTCATAGTAACGCATCCAGCTCTAAACTGTGACGCACATCTGACGCAGATATCAAGCACACTATAATTAGTGCGGATTATACTAGCCGTTACGAATAAACTTCTGTTATTATGGAAATACTATGATATAAACGTCAAATAGTAACGTTATTTTGACGCTTCTGATACACGGATTGTTCCGTGCCAATGCACTCTCACAATCCAATCAAAATGGAGGTTTTATATGGAAAACAAGGATACCATATCCCTGCTTCAGGAATGTGATGCAGGTACAAAAATGGCTGTAAGCTCTATTGACGAGACTTTAGAAAAGATTCAGAACTCAGATCTGAAGAAAATACTTACAGACAGCAAGGAGGAGCACCTTAAGCTTGGAGATGAGATCCACACGCTTCTTACCAAGCACGGCGGAATGTATAAGGAGCCAAACGCTGTTGCAAAAGGAATGTCCTGGATTAAGACAAATGTAATGCTGGGACTGGATGAAAGCGACCAGACGGTTGCAAGTCTGATTACAGACGGTTGTGATATGGGAATTAAGTCGCTGCAGACCTATCTGAACGAGTATGAAAATGCGGATCATATCTCAAAAGGAATCTGCAAAAAACTGATCTCTGTGGAAGAGAAGCTTAATAAAGAGCTCCGGGCATACCTTTAAAGGCAGGCCCGGAGCTTTGATTTTTATGCTTTCTGCTTTCTCGCCGAGAGCACGAAGATAAAGATCAGGGAACTCAGAAGCAGCATAGCCGGATAGAAAAGATTCGGGATAATATCAAACGCAGACACCTCGAAGCCAAGCTCATTTGCCGCGGATATAGCCACCAGCATCTGGGCGCCATACGGGATCACTCCCTGTGAAATACAGGAAAAAGTATCCAGAAGCGACGCCGCTTTGCGTGGTGAGATTCCATATTCATCTGACATCTCCCTGGCAATCGGATTTGCCATAACAATCGCAACCGTATTATTCGCCGTTGCCACATCCATAGCAAGAACAAGAAGACCCATGCCAAGCTGTCCGCCTTTATTTCCCTTAAAGACACTCCGTATAGCCGAAAGCAGAGCCTCGAAACCGCCATACTCCCGGATCAGGGAACACATGGCAGCCACCAGAACCGCCACCATACATGTCTCGAACATCCCCGATACGCCTGAACCCATATTCGCAAGAAGATCTGTGGGCGCGGTCTGGCCGGTAGCAAGCATGATCACAGCTCCAGACGCAATCCCCACAAGAAGGACAACAAACACATTAATCCCCACAATCCCGCCAATCAGCACGAGAATATACGGAACAATCTGAATCAGATTATAATCCTGGGACACGGATCCGCTCAAATCCGTGCGGAAGGATAACACAAGAATCAGGACAAGCGTAACCAGCGCCGCCGGCAGCGCAATCCCAAAGTTCTCCCGGAACTTGTCCTTCATGGCACAGCCCTGTCCATTACATGCCGCAATCGTCGTGTCTGATATAAAGGAAAGATTATCCCCGAACATAGCACCACCCATAACCGAGCCGATACAAAGCGGAAGGCTAAAGCCCGATGCCTGTGCCACTGCCACCGCAATAGGCGTAATCAGAGTAATCGTTCCTACCGAGGTTCCCATAGCCGTAGACACAAAACATGCCACAACAAATAACACAGCTACCGCAAACCGCGCCGGAATCAGCGAAAGCATAAAATACGCAACACTCTCCGCGCTGCTCCTCCCCACAACACCCACAAAGGAGCCTGCCACAAGGAAAATCAACAGCATCGTAATAATATTCTTATCCGCCAGTCCCTTCGCCATAATCTCAAGCTTATCATCAAATCCCACCTCCCGGTTCTGAAGGCAGGCGACCAGAATCGCCGCCAGAAACGCCACCACAATCGGGATATTGTAGAATCCCATAGGAATCATCAGCACATACTCAAACAAAATACCAAGCCCTAAATACATTACCAGAAACACGCCGATGGGCAGCAGCGCGGCCGGATTACTTTTTTTCATACCTCTCATCCTCCTGTTGGGGACGGGGCATTTTTTAAAATGCCCCGTCCCAGATTAAAAATGACCTGTCCCCAATTGAGTTATCCTAACAATTCCAGGAAGTCTTCCCTGCTCATTGCGGAGAGTCCGCTTCCGTCTCCCTGGATAATCTGCTCTGACAGATTTTTCTTTGTTTCCTGAAGCTTTTCGATCTTTTCTTCGATACTTCCTTTTGCGATTAATTTGTAGACCGTTACTTTATTCTTCTGTCCGATCCTGTGTGCACGGTCTGTTGCCTGATTCTGTACTGCAAAGTTCCACCATGGATCGTAATGTATCACCACGTCTGCTCCGGTCAGGTTAAGCCCTACGCCTCCTGCCTTCAGTGAGATCAGGAATACCCTTGTGTCGTTCTCGTTGAATTCTTTTACCAGCTTCAGCCGTTTTTCCTTTGGTGTTGAGCCTGTGATCGTGTAGAAGGATATTCCGTTTTCTTCAAACTGCTCTGCGATGATTTCCAGCATGGAGGTAAACTGGGAGAACAGCAGAATCTTATGTCCTCCTTCTATCGCCCTGCCGACTAATTCCACACATGCTGCAAGCTTTGCGGAGTCACCTTTGTAATTTTCAAAACATAGTACCGGATCGCAGCAGATCTGGCGAAGCCTTGTGAGCTCTGCCAGTATCTTTAATTTTGTCTTCTGGAATTCCTCCCCGTCCTGGCTTGCGATGGTCTGACGCATATGTACCACCTGAGCGTCATACAGCGTCTGCTGCTCTTTCTGAAACTGAATATACTGGGTCTTTTCCAGCTTATCCGGGAGATCCTTTAACACCTGGTTCTTGAGCCTGCGCAAGATAAACGGGGTCACCATCTTCTGCAGGCGCTCCATTGCCTGCCCGTCCTCATACTTTACAATCGGCATCTCGAACTCTTTTTTAAAGGTATCATAGCCATACAGGAATCCGGGCATCAGATAGTCAAAAATACTCCATAATTCACTGAGGCGGTTTTCAATCGGCGTACCTGTAAGGGCATATCTGATCCGGCTTTTGATCACCTTCACTGCCTTTGCTGCGGATGTGGTGTGGTTCTTGATATACTGTGCCTCGTCAATAATCTGATAGGAGAATTCCTTGTCCTCATAATAAGACACATCCCTTTTCAGCAGATCATAGGAGGTAACTAGTACATCATAGTCTTTGTAGCTGTCAATCTTCTGCTGGCGTTCCTTCTGGGTTCCGGTAACCAGACAGAATTCAAGCTCTGGTGCGAATCGTCTGATCTCCTCTCCCCAGTTAAATACAAGGGACGCAGGCGCAACCACAAGGGATGTCCCTTTCTTTCCTTCCTCTCTGGCGGCAAGGAGGACCGCGATAACCTGCAGGGTCTTCCCAAGTCCCATGTCATCTGCCAGAATGCCGCCAAACTGGCAGCTCTCCAGTGTCCGGAGCCACCGGTATCCCTTTTTCTGATAATTTCTCATGATCTTTTTCAGAGATGCCGGAAGCTTAAAGTCAGAATCATTAACCGTCTTAAATTCCCTCACGAGATTGCGGAAATATTCATCCCGTTCACTGTAAATATCTTCGTTTTCCTCCAGAAGCTTGTCTAAATAAAGGGTACGGTACAGCGGCACCTGCATGTTTCCCTTTATAAATTCCTTTGGAGACAGATGCATGACGCGCATCATCTCGTCTAACATCTTCAGGGAATCATCCTCAAGTCCCATAAAATCACCGTTTTTGAGACGGTGGTATTTCTTCTTCAGGCGGTAGCTGTTTAAAATGTCAAGCAGCTCCTGCTGCGAGATATCCTCTGCCGAGATCTCCAGGTTCAGAAGACCCGAAGACACGGAGACTCCGGTTGTCATCTTGATCTGCCGTGCCACATTCAGATTGGAGAATCGTTTTGTGCACTGCACCTCTCCCAGGGCCAGCAGTGCCCCCACGCCCTTCTCCAGGAACTGATACAGCAGTCCCTCATCCTCCCCGCAGTGAATCTCATCCGTCTCCACCTCATGGTATGGCAGCCATTGACTGAGAAGAAAGAGGACCTCCTCTTCCCTCGCCCTCTGTCTCGGAACACTGCTGTCTGCGAAATCATCCAGAATCGAAATTTCTTTTGTCCCATAGCGGGCCATCGGGCGGCAGGTTACTGTATTTTTCTCTGCGTCAAGATAAAACACAAATTCCACCTCCGGCGGCAGGTACTTCTCAATCTCCTCCGGATCCTCCTCCATGATGTCAATCACATCCCTGAGCTTTGGGAGGAGAATATAGTAAAAGTCCGCCATCTCACGTCGTCCGATCTGGAAGGTAAATGACGTCCCGTCTGCATAGTCCGTAAATGGCCGGATACGCTTCACATATTCCTCGTCCATCTGGAAAAAGGTATTATCCTTCATGTAATACGCGGTCTTTGCCCCGAAGAAAAGATAAGGAAGATTGCACTCCACTTCAATTCCCTGAAAGATCTTACTTTTCATATAATTTTTCCGGATCGTCATGGTAATACGGGGATTCCCTTTGGAAAATGTCATTTCCCCCCTCTTTTTCTCTGCCCGGTTCTCAAAAGCCACCTTCTCCTGTGCCGCTGTCTCATAAAACTGATCCAGCTTCCATCCATAGAGCTCCACTTCATTCTTTTTGCCCAGTGCACGCTTCGAATAAGTTCTCGCCTCAATCAGCTTCTCCTCAAACCGCTTCTCCTCCTGCACTGTACTCCCGATAAATGCTATCCATTCCCTGCCCTTATCCGTAAAGTTGTCAATATGGTGGCTGATCTGCGTACCTGTTGTTCCATAGGTATCCATGGCAGAATTCCTGACATTATGATAAAACTCCTGGAGATCCTTAATGACATACTGCTTCCCCTGACCAACCTTAAAGGTAAGTGCAAGATTCCCTTCCCGTACCATAAGGCGAGGAGTCAGCATAACACTCTGCCCCATCGTATCAGATACTGCCTGATTCACCTGCCTGCGTCTGAATGACCACAAAAGACCATTTCCCCGCCTGTCTGTGGCATTTCCTATGGGATTCTTCTTAAGCTGCTCCTCCGCCAGCTTCAGGGCCGCTGCAGTATATGCACAGTATTTTTGCTCATAAAATCTCCAGTAATTCCTCTCGCACTCTTTGCAGTGACACTCTGCATGCAGAATCTTCGTTCTGGAAAAAAGAACCCGCATAGGGAAGGAGTATTTCCCCTCCTTTCCGACAGCCTCCGCCTCTCCGACCTGCCCATCTTCATTATATGTATATCCTGTATGGACATCCTTGAGCGTCACAAGACCCCTGCGCTTTATTTCCATCGCATTCTTGACGTCACTTTTGGTAAATCCACAGGAATCAAAAATCTGACTGCAGTCAAAATAAGAATATTCCTCATAAGCCGCAGGTGCCGTCTGAACCACATTTTCTACAGGCGTCTTCTTCTGAATGCCGTCCTCAGATAAGATATAGTATTCCCCTTCATCCTGCTGTGTCTCTTCCTGTACTTCTGCCTGTATCTCTGTCTTAGTCTGCTTCGCCTCCCCAGACTCTGCCTTATCCGCTTTTGTTTTCTTTTTCTTTGCCTGACCTGTCTTTTCTTTCTGTTCGGTTCCTTCCTTTTTCTTTACCTGATCAGTCTTTTCTTTCTGTTCGGTTTCCTCCCTTTTCTTTGCCTGATCAGTCTTTTCTTCCTGTCCGGTTTCTTCCTTTTTCTTTGCCTGATCTGCCTTTTCTTTCTGTTCGGTTTCTTCCTTTTTTTCTTTTCTCGGCCTGCCCCTCTTACGGGTTCTGGATTCATCCTTTTTTTCTTCTATACCTGTTGTCTCCCTGGTTTCGTCCTTCTTTTCTTCTGTGCCCGTTCTCTCCCTTTCCTGCACGTCAGCCTGTTCTCCTGCCTCCGGCACAGACTTTGTCTCTGGAGCCTCCTGTTTTTGCACCATATTCTGCCCTGCCTCCTGCGTATTTCCTTTTGCATCAGCCCCATCTGCCTCAATCGCATACAGAAGTGCCGCCATATGCTTACACTTTCCCCCTCCCTTTGCAAGAGGGCATTTGCAGCTCATCTTATAGGGCTCGTCCTCTCCCTTTGCAACAATCCTGATGCCATATCTCTGCCTGTCTATAATTGCTGCGGTATAAACACCGTTATGCTCCTTGAACTCAAGAACCTTTCCCCTCTCAAAAAACTCCTTCCCCTGATCCAGTGTACTCTGGTGGAATGCATCCTTCCATTCTCTCATTTCTCATTCTTCTTTCTAAATATCATAATCTTTGACGCTTGTATATTTTATACTCACGGTCGATGAAATCTGCCGTGAGTATCGCAAAAGCCGCAGCCGCAGAGCGGCATACTTCCTTATACGGCTGTGCGCATCATGTTATGCTGTGCGGCAGATTTATCTGGCGCACAGTATAACATACCGGGAATCTCTCAATAAATACATTATAATGAAGAGTAAAATTTTTGTAAAGATATAAGTTGGGGACGGGGCAATTTTAAAAATGCCCCGTCCCAGATTAAAAATGACCTGTCCCCAAAAAGGATGTAATGCAATAGGCCGCGTAAATTCCTAAGAGGGCGATCCCCTGTACCCTGGAGGACCGCTTCCGGATCAGGATCGGCACTAAGAGAACTGCCATGACTATAATGGCAAGGGGGATATCCACTGCAAGTGTCTGGCTCTCCAGGGGGATTCCGGTTACGGCTGCCGGGATGCCGATCACTAGCAGAAGGTTCAAGATATTGGCGCCGATGATGTTGCCGAGGCCTACATTCCCGTATCCTTTTACTAATGACATGACAGAGGTTACAAGCTCGGGAAGAGAGGTTCCAAGAGCGATAAAGGTTACGGCAATTACCCGCTCAGGCACTCCTGCCTCCCGGGCGATAAGGATGCCGTTATCTACCAGAAGATTTGCACCTATGTAGAGAAGCGCCGCACATACTGCCAGAATCACAATCTGCTTTACGATGGAAGTCTGTCCGCTGTCTTCCGTGGTCTCTTCTTCGCCGGACGAACTTTTGATATTCATCCATGCATAGAATGCAAACCCGGCTAACATCATGAGACCTGCCGGGCGGTTGAATTCCCCTGCTGCGATTCCCCAGATCTCCATTGCTATAACAACCAGGAAAAAGAAATTACATCTCCATCCAATGGAGGCCTGTGATATTTTTTTTGATGGCCGGATTGTCTGTGTAAGCCCGGCGATCAGCGATGTATTACATATAATAGAGCCAAATGCATTTCCTGCGGCAACGGCAGAAGAGCCGTCAAAGGCTGCAGTAGTTGAGACAAGTATTTCCGGAAGGGTTGTGCCAAGGCTCACAATCGTCGCCCCCACCACAATCTCGGAAATCTTAAGCTTTCTGGCGATTGCAACCGCTGCCTCCACAAGGCGGTCTCCCCCCGCGCAGATCAGAATCAGTCCGATTATAAATAATAAAACAGTCTTAATCATATCATTCTCTCCTTCTCCCTCTTATGGGCAGATCTGGCAGCACTCCGAAAGGGGCTGCTCCGGGGAAAGCAGACTCTTAAGCTTCCTCCGTATTATCTCCATCTTTTGTGCCGTATCCTGGTCTTCGCAGGGAATCCTTTCTATTATTCGCTCTGCATACCTTTGTTCCCGTATGATATCCAGGGACACGTGAAAATTAATATCAAAAAAGTATGCAAGGTAGGATACCCAGTAATCCATCTTCGTCTTCCGTGTCTCTGACCGTATGGAATTTCCGCTCATGAACTGTTCCATGACCTCCGGGCTGATTCTGCTTCTTCCGGCTTCCTCCTTCGATACTCCAAGCAGCGTCTCTATGGGATCTTCCAGCTTCACCCTGCAGTTATCCAGCTTGTCTGCGTCACGGATCAGCTTCGCGTGAAGGAGAGTCCTTTCCCCATCTATTCCCTCAAGCTTAAAATCGCTGTGCTTAAGAATCGCTGTCCTGATAATATCATCCTCTGTATCTTCCCTGACAAACTCCCTGATCATCCCCTCTGTAAAGAGGATCTCTGCGCCGAATGCTGCATGATCCATGGTCCCGGGCTCAAAGCTGTCAAATCTCTTAAGCTGCTCGAATCTCCCGATGTCATGCAGAAGCCCGATCAGCTCTGCGAGACTTTCATCCTCCTTCGAAAGGCCCAGACGTTCTGCAATCTGCCTGCTGCACTCCATCACACCGTATGTATGCACAATCTTCAGCCGTACCTTGTCATTTCCCCTGTCATATCCGTCCAGGTATTCCTCAAATCTTCTTTTTGCATATTCCAGATCCATATTCCATTCCCCATTGTAATTCATTTTGACTATCTCGTAAAAATTGAGTATAATATAAGTATCCGCCAGGTTCGCGGATGCTGTCTAGCAATTACAGTATAATACATTTTAGAGTAATATGTAAAGGAGTTGAATGTCTATGGATATGAATTTTAACCAGCTTGCCATGCTGCAGCAATTGAAAGCAGGCATAGACCGCTTCCGAGTCAATCATCCCAAATTCCCGCTGTTTCTGCGGGCCGTATCACAGGAAGCTCTTAAGGAGGGAACTCTTATTGAGATCAATGTTACCACACCGGATGAAAAGACGTACTGCACCAATATACGCCTGAAGCCAGACGATATCGAACTCATAGAAGCACTGAAAAACAAATAATTTTTTATTTCAACAATAAACAAAAGAAAGGTATGATAATTATGAAGCCAGTAAAAGAAGGAAAAGTACGGGAAATCTATGACAATGGTGACAGCCTGATTATGGTTGCCACTGACCGCATCAGCTGCTTTGATGTGATCCTGAAAAACGATGTGACCAAAAAAGGCACTGTCCTCACCCAGATGTCAAAGTTCTGGTTCGATATGACAAAGGACATTCTTCCGAATCACATGATCTCCGTAGATGTAAAAGACATGCCTGAATTCTTCCAGAAACCGGAATTTGACGGAAACAGCATGATGTGTAAAAAGCTTGAAATGCTTCCAATCGAATGCATTGTACGCGGATATATCACTGGAAGCGGCTGGGCAAGCTACCAGAAGGACGGCACCGTCTGCGGCATCCGCCTTCCCGAAGGGCTGAAGGAGTCCGACAAGCTGCCTGAACCTATCTATACCCCGTCCACCAAAGCTGAGATCGGGGACCATGACGAAAACATTTCCTATGAGCAAAGTATTGCCCATCTGGAAAAATATTTCCCCGGCAAGGGAGAAGAGTACGCTGCAAAGCTTAGGGACTGCACACTGGCACTCTATAAGAAATGCGCAGACTACGCCCTAACACGCGGCATCATCATCGCAGATACAAAATTCGAATTCGGCCTGGATGAAAACGGCAGTCTCGTAATCGGCGACGAAATGCTCACCCCGGACAGCTCACGCTTCTGGCCTGCTGACACCTACGAACCAGGTCACGGACAGCCCTCCTTCGACAAGCAGTTCGCACGCGACTGGCTAAAAGCAAACCCGGACAACGACTGGACACTTCCAGAAGAAATCGTCGAGAAGACAATCGGTAAATACCTTGAAGGATATAAGATGCTAACAGGAGAAACACTTTAAGATTGGGGACGGGGCATTTTTCGCCCGGGAAGCTCCACTGGAGCTTCCCGGGCGTGCTATGGCAAAAAATGAACCGTCCCCAATTACTGCCCGCAAGCGCTATCCGGCAACTCTTTGCGCAACGCCCTGATACCATTCCTTTCTGCCATAGCCGTACTCGCCTTTAATCCGAACCCATCCGGTCTTTTTTCCCTTCTTAAAGCAAAGATACATTTTCTTTTGGGAGATCTTTACTTTTTTAAGTGTAACCACATCGCCTCTTTTCGTGGTAAATGCTTTTTTCCTAAGACCGGAGGTTGTATAGTAAGCGCGTCCGGCTGCGGTGACAAACTGGTTCTTCTTAAAATATTTATGGTATCCGTCCGAAGGCCAGCTTAAACTTCCGAGCATGCTCGCCACTGGAACCGTATTGCTCTTAAGCTTCAGCTTACTGCCTGCAGGCTTATATTGAAAGCTCCATTCCATACGTCCGGTTTCCACCGGCTGGGCTGAGAATTTAACTTCAATACAGGATGAGGTTACTTTCGTGACAGTGGCGCTCTCGTAGTCCCGTCCGGCAAAGTCAGCGGCTGCAGCCAGCCTGCCTTTGGAGTATCTGTAGATCTTATTCATCTCCATGCAGCGTCCATCGGAATATGCCTCAATCTGAAGGTAGTTCTTCTTTTTGGAACAGGAAATATGGCGGAAAAGAATACTGGTACAGCCGCTGACATTCAAGGTCAGAGCCTGTTTTCCATTTACATAAACATAGGCTTTGTTACAAAAATACTTATCCCGGGCCGTAATTCGGAAACGGATTGTATCCTTCTTCCCATCATTTGTTATATCATTGGAAATTGAACATACTTTATTGTCTGGATCAAGCCCGTTCACCGGCCCCAGCGATGCCGCCTGCGTCCGTACCCCACAGAACACCAGGCTGAAGATCATCGTGATAAATGTCAAAAACACAGGGGAAATTTTCTTTTTCATAAATTATTCTGCTTCCTTTCTTTTCTTAATAGAACCCTTTGCAGTCCCTAATCATCCTTCCACTTTAAGTATACCCTTCCCACACAAAATATCAAGTAAAAAAGGAAAATGCATTTACAAAGATTGATAAGAGCAGCCAATTTGGGACGGGGCATTTTTAAAAATGCCCCGTCCCAAATCGTCCTCAGACCACTGCTTCAATCAATACTTTTTGTCCAAGCCGGACTTTATGCACCCCTGTCTCCTTCTTCTTATTAAAATTGAAGCTCAGCATATAGCCTGTCGTAAGGTGGTACGCATCAAGATAATCCATCAGCTGCCTCTCTCCCCTGCGATTATACTCATCTCCATGCCAGATCTTAAGTTCACAGACAAACTGCTGCCCCCGGTAGTCGATAATCACGTCTGTCCTGCGTCTGTTTCTTGTTCTTGCCTCCACATAAAAATTCCCAACTCCATTGATAATCGGCTTCAGATAAAGCAGAAAAAATCTGCGTCGGATGCTGCTTTATACATGGAACTGTTAAGCAGTTCCTCAGAAATAAACAAATTATATAACTGTGTTTCGAATATCCGGTTAGAAACCGCGATATTTTCGCCGTTAGTGCTCTTTTTTATGAAGCCAAACATAACGCCAAGATTAATCACATTATTATAAACATTAAAAGGAACCCGTTCGCCTTGAAACAGAATACTGTATAATGCCTTTTTAAGCTCCGGGAAATCATTCAGTTTCTTTACCATATCGTCAAATAATGTATTGGATTCTGCCTGCAGGATCTTAACAGCCTCCAGAAATCCTTCCTTTGTCCATGCTGCCCGCAAATCTGGGAACTCGTGTCTCCCTGGAATATATTCGTCCAGGATTTTGCAGATCCTGGATACCAGAAACGGATACCCGGATGTATAGTCCCATATAAGCTCTGCCATTTTTGAAACTTCCATTCCAGTGCAGGCATCCTTCTCATAATCAGCCAGCATACCCGAAATATCCTGTACTGAAAAGCTCATATTCACCATAAAATCCGCTGCAATGTTCCATGGGCTGTTGTACTGGTGCTCTGTGTCATCCCGGATCTTCAGTTTCATATTTTTTATATCATAGACACCGGCAAGAATCACTGAATAAAACGTAGGCAGTTTTCGTCTTGCCAGAAATTTTTTACGCAGCATACCTAAAAACGTCAGAAACGTCTCATGGTTCCCCGCCTGGTCCACCTCATCAATCATCAGTACGACCGGTCTGTCCGCCTCCCTGCACAGATAGGAAATAAAATCCGACAGTCCTCCCATTCCAGGCCTTGGCAGTTCTCCTCTGCTTCGCTTTTCACACTCTGCGCACAGCGTATCCGGAATACCCTCTACTGTATGATATAAAAATTCGTCATTCAGAAGGCTGTAAAAATTCCGGCAGAAGGAGTCTGCCGAAGCATATTCCTCTTTCCCCATTCCCTCAAAACTGATAGAAAAGACAACATATTCTTCCTTCAGCCGCTCCGCCAGCAAATTGAGAGTCGTAGTTTTTCCATATTGGCGCGCCCGGTTAATAATGAAATATTCTCCACGGTCCACCAGGGTCTTTGTATCATCCAACCGTTTTTCCATATTCACCATGTAGTGCTCATCCGGGTAACACAGTCCTGTTGTGTTGAAACGCTTCCTCATATATGCCCTCCTCCTTAGGAACTGTTCAGAAATATGCTCATGGCCGATGAAATCTGCCGTGAGTAGCAACTTTATCTCTGCTTTTCTTTAAGTATACCCTTTCCACGCAAAATATCAAGCAAAAGAAAGCCGCCCCTTTACACTTTTTCCCTAAGCGCTTATAATAAAACTAGCAGATAATATGATGCAAGCGTCAAAAGGCCATACGTTTCATGCTTGCATGAAAAAGCATGACTCCCCGAGACGTAAAGCACCGAGAAGGCAGGTGAAAGGATATGCCAGACAGCGCTGAAGTTATTGAAAGAGCTGTCCATGATTTTCAAAAGATTCAGCAGCATATGAAGACATCAAAAAAAGAACATGCAATTGAAACATACGAAGGATTAAAAAAGGATTATAAATCCATAAAGGCAGTACTGACCTCCTTGGGCGTCAATCTTACAGAGATTGATGAGATAAAAGAATAACCAATTGGGGAGGGTGTGTAAAATAATCTGTGTAAATCATCACAGATTATTCGACACATCCATTTT
>CANOKL010000006.1 GCA_947566645.1 uncultured Lachnospiraceae bacterium | reverse complement strand
TAGGGGTTACGGGTTCCGGCAAGACATTTACGATGGCGAATGTCATTCAGGAATTACAGAAGCCGACGCTGGTCATCGCCCACAACAAGACGCTTGCGGCGCAGCTTTACGGAGAATTCAAGGAGATGTTCCCGGAGAATGCGGTGGAGTATTTTGTGTCCTACTACGATTATTATCAGCCGGAAGCCTATGTCCCCTCATCCGACACCTACATCGCCAAGGATTCCTCTATCAACGACGAGATAGACAAGCTGCGCCATTCCGCAACAGCCGCTTTATCCGAACGCCGGGATGTCATTATCATTGCCAGTGTATCCTGTATTTATGGTCTGGGTTCGCCGATTGATTATCAGGAGATGGTAATTTCCCTTCGTCCCGGTATGACAAAGGACAGAGATGAAGTTGTGCGTAAGCTGATAGAGATACAATATGACAGAAATGAGATGGATTTTAAGCGGGGAACCTTCCGTGTACACGGAGATGTGTTAGAAGTCATTCCGGCTCTTCAGGAAGGACTTGCATACCGTATTGAATTTTTCGGAGATGAAGTGGAAAGAATTACGGAAGTGGATGTTCTGACAGGAGAGATTAAAGCGGATTTGAATCACATAGCAATTTTTCCGGCATCTCATTATGTTGTTTCAAAGGAAAGCATGGATCGGGCAGTCCGAGCCATTGAAAAAGAGCTGGAGGCACAGATTCGCTATTTTAAAGGAGAAGGAAAGCTTTTAGAGGCACAGAGGATTTCCGAGAGAACAAATTTTGATATAGAAATGATGCGGGAAACCGGATTCTGTTCAGGTATTGAAAATTATTCAAGACATCTGACAGGACTTGCGCCGGGACAGCCGCCGCATACCCTGATTGATTATTTCCCGGACGATTTTATTTTGATGATTGATGAGTCTCACAAGACAGTTCCTCAGGTAGGGGGGATGTACCACGGAGATCAATCCAGAAAGCGGACGCTGGTAGAGTATGGATTTCGTCTCCCGTCAGCGCTGGACAACCGGCCCTTAAGCTTTGATGAATTTGAGAGTAAGATTGATCAGGTGCTTTTTGTCTCAGCCACGCCGGGACAATATGAGGCAGAGCACGAGCTTTTAAGGGCAGAGCAGGTTATCCGGCCTACAGGGCTTCTTGATCCGGAGGTAGATGTCCGTCCTGTTGAAGGGCAGATTGACGACCTGGTGGGAGAGGTAAATAAAGAAACAGCTAAAAAGAATAAGGTTTTGATTACAACCCTCACGAAACGTATGGCGGAGGATTTGACGGATTACATGCGGGAGCTTGGAATCCGGGTGCGCTATCTGCACTCAGACATTGACACGCTGGAGAGAACAGAGATTGTGCGGGATATGCGGCTGGACGTTTTCGACGTACTTGTGGGAATTAACCTTTTGCGGGAAGGTCTGGATATTCCGGAAATTACTCTTGTGGCCATTCTGGACGCGGATAAGGAGGGTTTTCTTCGTTCCGAAACGTCGCTGATTCAGACCATTGGGCGCGCGGCGAGAAATGCGGAGGGACATGTAATCATGTATGCAGATACGATCACGGATTCCATGCGTGCAGCTCTTGATGAAACAAAACGGCGGCGCGAGGTTCAGATGAAATATAACGAGGAACATGGGATTACGCCTACGACCATTCAGAAAGGTGTACGTGACCTGATAAGCATATCAAGAAAGGTTGCGGCAGAAGAGCTTCGTATGGAGAAAGATCCGGAATCCATGAGCATGGACGAGCTTAAGAAGCTTATCGGCGATATAACAAAACAGATGAAAAAGGCGGCAGCAGAGCTCAACTTTGAAGCGGCGGCAGAGCTTCGTGACAAATTAGTTGAACTGAAAAAAATATTACAGGAGAATGAATAGTACGATGGCAGAGAAAAAGGGAAACAGACAGTTTATTAAAATACGCGGGGCAAATGAGCACAACTTGAAAAATATAGATTTAGACATACCGAGAAATGAGCTGGTAGTCCTTACCGGCATCAGCGGTTCCGGAAAATCCTCACTTGCGTTCGATACGATTTATGCAGAAGGACAGAGAAGATATATGGAGTCTTTGTCTTCCTATGCAAGGCAGTTTCTGGGACAGATGGAGAAGCCGGATGTGGAGAGTATTGAAGGGCTGTCGCCGGCAATTTCTATCGACCAGAAATCTACGAATCGAAATCCTCGCTCAACAGTAGGAACAGTGACGGAGATATATGATTATTTTCGTCTTTTGTATGCGAGAATTGGAATTCCCCATTGTCCGAATTGCGGGAAGGAGATTAAAAAGCAGACGGTAGATCAGATGGTAGACCAGATTATGGAGCTTCCGGAAAAAACAAAGATTCAGCTTTTAGCTCCGGTTGTGCGCGGAAGAAAAGGCCGTCATGAGAAGCTTTTAGAGAGGGCAAAAAAAAGCGGTTATGTCCGGGTGCGCATTGACGGAAACCTTTATGAACTGTCGGAGGATATTGCTTTAGATAAAAATATCAAACATAATATCGAAATTATAGTTGACCGTCTCGTGGTAAAGGAGGGAATTGAAAAGCGTCTTACAGACTCTATAGAAAATGTGCTGCATCTTGCAGAAGGACTTATGGTTGTAGATGTTATTGACGGAGAACCCATGAACTTCAGCCAGAGCTTTTCCTGTCCGGACTGCGGAATCAGCATTGATGAGATTGAGCCTAGAAGTTTTTCCTTTAATAATCCCTTTGGCGCCTGTCCGGAGTGTTTTGGACTGGGATATAAGATGGAGTTTGACGAGGAGCTTATGATACCGGACAAAAACCTAAGTATTCAGGAAGGCGCGATTACAGTGATGGGATGGCAGTCCTGTAACGATAAGAAGAGCTTCACGTACGCAATACTGGATGCCCTCAGTAAGGAATATAAGTTTTCGCTTGACACGCCGTTTAAGGATTATCCGAAGAAGATTCATGACGTACTTCTCTATGGAACAAACGGAAAAAGTATTAAAGTATATTACCGGGGACAGCGTGGAGAAGGAACATATGATGTGGAATTTGAAGGATTGATTAAAAATGTGGAACGACGTTACAGAGAAACCTCTTCTGACACAATTAAAGCAGAGTATGAGGAGTTTATGCATATTACGCCCTGCAGCAAGTGCAAAGGTCAGAGACTGAAACCGGAGGCGCTGGCCGTGACAGTAGGCGGCAGGAATATTGCAGATGTGACGGCTCTGTCCATTGAACAGCTTCACATTTTTATGCAGAATTTGGAGCTGGGGAAACAGCAGCTTCTTATAGGCAGCCAAATTTTGAAGGAGATTCAGGCAAGAATCAAATTTTTAATGGACGTGGGCCTTGATTATCTTACGCTGGCACGTGCTACGGGCTCGCTTTCCGGCGGCGAGGCTCAGAGAATTCGTCTGGCGACGCAGATTGGTTCCGGTCTTGTTGGTGTGGCGTATATTCTGGACGAGCCGAGTATCGGACTGCATCAGAGGGACAACGATAAGCTCTTAGGTACGCTTAAACACCTGCGGGATTTGGGGAATTCCGTTATTGTCGTTGAGCATGATGAAGATACGATGCGTGCCGCAGACTATATTGTGGATATTGGTCCGGGGGCCGGCGAACACGGAGGTGAGGTGATTGCAGCAGGGACGGCCAGGGAAATTATGAGGAATAAAAAGTCCCTTACAGGCGCATATCTGAATGGCAGTATCTGCATACCAGTCCCGGAAAAACGCGGAACGCCTACAGGATGGCTTACGATTACAGGTGCAAGGGAAAATAATCTGAAAAATGTGGACGTGAAGATCCCTCTTGGAATCATGACCTGTATTACTGGCGTTTCCGGTTCAGGAAAGAGCTCCCTGATTAATGAGATTTTGTACAAGCGTCTTGCAAAGGAGCTTAACAGGGCGCGGACAATCCCAGGAAAGCATAAAGACATTAAGGGGACAGAAAATCTGGATAAGGTAATTAATATTGACCAGTCTCCAATTGGACGAACTCCGCGTTCTAATCCTGCTACCTATACAGGCGTATTTGATTTGATCCGGGATTTATTTGCATCAACTGCAGATGCCAAAGCGAAAGGATATAAAAAAGGAAGGTTTAGCTTCAATGTGAAAGGCGGGCGCTGCGAGGCGTGTGCAGGAGACGGTATTTTAAAGATTGAGATGCATTTTCTGCCGGATGTGTATGTTCCATGTGAAGTATGTCATGGAAAACGGTATAATCGGGAGACTTTGGAGGTAAAATATAAGGGTAAGAGTATTTATGATGTACTGAATATGACTGTGGAGGAGGCGCTGCATTTCTTCGAAAATATTCCGAGTATCAAAAGAAAGATGGAAACACTGTATGATGTAGGTCTTTCCTATATTCGTCTGGGACAGCCTTCCACCCAGCTTTCCGGCGGAGAGGCCCAGAGAATCAAGCTGGCATCTGAACTTAGCCGAAGGAGCACGGGAAAGACAATATATATTTTGGATGAACCAACCACAGGCCTTCATTTTGCAGATGTGCATAAATTGACGGAAATCCTGCATCGTCTGGCAGCAGACGGCAATACTGTCGTCGTAATTGAGCATAATCTCGACGTAATAAAAACAGCGGATTATATTATTGATATGGGTCCGGAAGGCGGGGATAAGGGCGGAACCGTTATCGCCCGGGGCACGCCGGAGGAGGTTGCGGACAGTCCGGCTTCCTATACAGGGAAATATATCCGCAGTATGCTGTACTAGTATAAACCAATTTAAATATCTTTTTAAATTTTACAAGACTTTCATTGACAGAGCCCGCCACGATTCGACACCAGGAGGACAGACTTCACAAATAATTAAGGAAAAAGGGGTTTCCAATTACTTTGATTTTGATTATAATGATACGAGGGTGAAAAGGACATGTAAGAGTTAGCATTCAACAGGTCTGCTGTGGAGGTACTGAACAGTTACATGTAAGAAACGAAGGATAACGATATGAGACAGATAATATGGAGGAGTTTCGTAAATGGCAGTAGATATAGGGATTGATTTGGGAACCGCCAGTGTGCTTGTATATGTGAGAGGCAAGGGTGTCATATTAAAGGAACCTTCGGTGGTTGCATTTGACAGGGACAGCAATGAGGTGAAGGCGATTGGAGAGGAGGCACGGCTAATGCTCGGGAGAACCCCGGGAAATATTGTCGCTGTGCGTCCGCTCAGGCAGGGCGTAATATCTGATTATACGGTGACAGAGAAGATGATCAAATACTTTGTTCAGAAAGCACTGGGCAAGAGAACCTTTAAGAAGCCCCGCATCAGCATCTGCGTGCCCAGCGGAGTTACTGAGGTGGAAAGAAAGGCTGTGGAAGAAGCAACCTATGCCGCAGGAGCCAGAGAGGTAAAGCTCATTGAGGAGCCGGTAGCAGCGGCGATTGGTGCCGGAATAGATATTTCCAAGCCCTGTGGAAATATGATTGTGGATATTGGAGGAGGGACTTCTGATATTGCGGTCATTTCCCTGGGGGGAACGGTCGTGAATACGTCGATAAAGATGGCAGGAGATGATTTCGATGAGGCAATTGTCAGGTATATGCGGAAGAAACATAATCTTCTGATCGGAGAGCGTACTGCAGAGGATATTAAGATTAAGATTGGGACAACGTATCCGCTTATAGAGAATGAGGTAATGGAGGTACGGGGACGGAATCTGGTAACAGGCCTTCCAAAGACGGTTACGGTTACGTCAGAAGAGACAGAGGAGGCATTAAGAGAGACCACAGGTCAGATTGTGGAGGCAGTAATCAGTGTTCTGGAGCGTACGCCTCCCGAATTATCAGCAGATATTCTTGACAGGGGAATTGTACTGACTGGAGGTGGTTCTATGCTCAGAGGACTCGAAGAGATGATAGAAGAGAGAACGGGAATCAATACTATGACTGCAGAGGAGCCTATGCAGGTGGTGGCAATCGGAACAGGACAGTTTGTTGAACTTATGAGCGGAAGAAAAGACGTTTAATACAGATGGAAAAGATAAAAGGATATGTAGAGCACATTGTATACCGGAATGAGGAAAATGGGTATACGGTATTTAATCTGAACAATGACGACGGAGATCTTACCTGTGTAGGAAAGTTCCATTATATAGAAGAGGGAGAACTCTTCGAACTGACAGGTGAATATACAGTCCATAAGCTTTATGGCACCCAGCTTCAGGTGGAGACTGCCAGAGTATGTGCACCGGAGGACTTAGCGTCCATTGAGCGCTATCTTGGGTCTGGGGCAATAAAAGGAGTGGGAGCGTCTCTTGCAGGCAGGATTGTAAAGAAATTCAAAGAGGATACCTTCCGGATTATTGAGGAAGAACCTGAACGCCTTGCTGAGATTAAGGGAATCAGTGAGAGAAAGGCAAGAGAGATTGCCGCCCGGGTTGAAGAGAAGAGGGATATGCGGCAGGCTATGATATATCTGCAGAAGTATGGGATATCAATAGCACTTGCTGTTAAAATTTATGACCACTATGGACAAAGTATCTATCGTGTGATTGAGGAAAATCCGTATCAGATGGCAGATCATGTGCCGGGAGTGGGATTTAAGACCGCTGATGAGATTGCGCTGAAGGTCGGAATTCATACGGATTCTGACTACCGCATACGCAGCGGTATTTTCTATACCCTTTTACAAAGTGTCAGTGAGGGACATATTTATCTTGGACAGGAGACACTGCTTGCCAGGGCGGGACTGCTTCTCGGGGTAGATATTGTACATATAGAGCAGTACCTCATGGATCTTGCTATGGAAAAAAAGATTGTTCTGAAGAATGCAGAGGGTATAACCAGGGTTTATGCGTCCCGCTATTATTATATGGAACTGAATACAGCTAAGATGCTGCATGATCTGAATATAAAGTTTGATGTGACAGGGGAAGTGATTGAAAGGCGCCTGTCCGGAATTCAGGAGAATGCGGGAATTTTACTGGATGATATGCAGGAGACGGCTGTAATGGAGGCGATCAGGCACGGTGTAATGGTTCTTACGGGTGGTCCGGGTACTGGAAAGACTACTACGATTAACACGATGATTCATTTCTTTGAGGGAGAGGGAATGGACATCCTTCTGGCTGCGCCTACAGGGAGAGCGGCAAAACGTATGACGGAGGCTACCGGATGCGAGGCTCAGACGGTTCACCGGCTTCTGGAGGTGAATGGGAATCCTGGGGAAGACGGGAAAACTGGGTTTGGCAGAAATGCTGAGAATCCCCTTGAGGCAGATGTCATTATTATTGATGAGATGTCAATGGTGGACCTGCCCCTTATGCATGCCCTTCTGGATGCGGTTATTCCCGGAACAAGGCTGATTCTGGTTGGTGATAAAGATCAGCTGCCCAGTGTCGGGCCGGGGAGTGTCTTGAAGGATATTATTGATTCCCAAAGCTTTTCTGTTGTTATGCTTAAAAAGATCTTCCGACAGGCCGGGGAAAGCGATATTGTTGTAAATGCCCATAAGATCCACCGTGGGGAAGAGGTGGTTCTGGATAATAAGAGCAGGGATTTCTTTTTTCTGAAACGGCAGGATCCAAATGTGATTATCAGCGTGGTGATAACCTTGATACAGAAAAAGCTGCCGAAGTATGTAAATGCAGGAAGCTATGACATCCAGGTTCTGACTCCCATGAGAAAAGGACTGCTTGGTGTGGAAAGGCTAAATAAGATTCTTCAGGAATACCTGAATCCTCCGGATAAAAAGAAAAATGAGAGAGAATATGGAGACCGCCTGTTCCGTGAAGGGGACAAGGTCATGCAAATTAAGAACAATTATCAGCTTGAATGGGAGATCAAGACAAAATATGGCATGACAGTAGACAAGGGACTTGGCATTTTTAACGGGGATATGGGAATCATCCGGACGATTAATACCTATGAGGATGCAGTAATTGTAGAGTTTGACGAACACCGTCTTGTAAGTTACTCCCATGCATTGCTGGAGGAGCTGGAGCTTGCCTATGCCATTACTGTGCACAAATCCCAGGGGAGCGAGTACCCGGCCGTGGTTATGCCGCTTCTTCAGGGGCCGAGGCAGCTCTATTACAGAAATCTTCTTTACACTGCAGTGACAAGAGCAAAATCCTGTGTCACAATCGTGGGAAGTGATACTGTGTTTCAGGAAATGATTCATAACACAAGAGAACAGGAGAGAAAGACAAGCCTGGCAGAGCGGATCCGTGAATTTTCATGAAGAAAAGAAAAAAAATAAATGTTATTCTTTGGCCGGATACCTGCCCTTTTTGCGGAAAAGTAAGTGCAGGTGGTATTTGTGCGCCCTGCAGGAAAAAGGCAGATACACAGCTTGTAAGAGAACCCAGGTGCATGAGATGTGGAAAACCTGTCCGGTACGCAGAGAGAGAATACTGTCATGACTGTATAAGGATAAACCATATGTATGACAGGGGGATCAGTCTGTGGCTCCACAAGGAGCCTGTCAATGCATCCATCTACCGTTTCAAGTATCATAACCAGCGATTTTATGCAGGGATATATGCAGATGAAATTGTAAAATACTACGGGAAGCTTATAAGAAAATGGAGACCGGATGTGATCGTGCCAGTGCCGCTTTCTGCCCGCAGGAGACGAAAGAGAGGTTATAACCAGGCAGGGCTTCTTGCCAGGGAGCTTGGAGAGCGTCTGGGGCTTCCGGTTTATACGGAGCTGGTCCGGAGAGTTCGTGATACCAGTCCTCAGAAGCTTTTGGATAACAGAAAAAGAAAGAGAAATCTGGAAAAGGCGTTTTCGGCTGTACAGATTCGGAATATGCCACAATGTGTATTAGTTGTAGATGATATTTATACAACAGGAAGTACAATTGATGCAGTTGCAGGAGTGCTCAAAGCAGCCGGGGTCCAAAAAGTTTATTTTTTGACCATAAGTATTGGACAAGGATACTGATATTTGTTATACTAAAAATGATGTTTAAATGTTGCAGCGTACCGTACCGGTGTAGTGGTCCGGGCTGATGTGAAGATTGCGTGCTTCGAGGTGGATTATGTTAGATGAACGTAAAGTGAAGTTGATGACAAGGCTTGCCCTGTACGAACAGACGCAGGGCAGGGAGGATTTTAAGATCAGTGAGTACTATCGGAAGGATTATGCAGGAATGCATATACTATTTTCTTTTTTCTGGGTAACAATAGGCTATGTCTGCGTAGTGGCGCTGGCTGTACTGGCGGGTCTTCAGGAGCTGATGGCAAAGATGTCCATGAACCTTGTTGTGATGCTGGGAATCATTGTAGTGGCAGGATATGTGGCTCTCGTTGTCATATATTCCATCGTCACAAGCCATATATATAATAAAAGGCACAGGGAGGCAAGACAGAGAGTGAAAAGATATAATCATGATCTGACAAAGCTGCTGAAGATGTACGAAAAGGAGAATAGGTAGATGGATGGTTTGATTGTATTTCGTGAAAGAATTCAGGGACTGTATTCTAAAAATTCAAGAATAATTGATAAAGTATTTCAGTTCGCGGTAGCGATGGCAACATTTTATATTATTAATACAAATGTGGGATTTATGAAGATCGCGGCGACTCCGGTAGTAATGCTTGCACTTGCAGTTATCTGCACATTTTTCCCTTTGTTTATGACAATAATTGCAGCAAGTGCTTTGATTCTTGCACACATGTATGCAGTGTCACTGGCAGCACTTGGAGTGACGGCACTTGTATTTCTGGTTATGTATATTTTTTATTTCAGGCTGACTCCGAAGATGGCTCTGGCTGTTCTTCTGACACCGATTGCATTTGTATTTAAGGTTCCGTGTGTGATACCGGTTGCATATGCACTGCTTGCGGGTCCGACTGCGATTATTGCGATTGCCTGCGGTGCAATTGTATATTATATGATGGAATACGTAAAGAGTGCATCAGCAGGAATGAAAGGCGAGGGCGCGGCAGGGCTTATGGGTCAGGTGTCCGCCTATGTGAAGAAGGTATTTCAGAGTAAAGAGATGTGGATTGTCATTGCAGCGATTGTAATCAGCTTTCTGGTTGTATATACGATTCGTATGCAATCAGTAAACCATGCATGGAAGATTGCGTCAGTAGCAGGAGCGGTTGTGAATGTTGTGGTGATTATTGTGGGAGATATGGCGCTTGGCGTAGATTCCTCCTATGGCCCGCTTATAAGCGGCGGCGTGGCGGCTGTTGTGGCAGGTCTGATTCTGGAGCTGTTCTTTTTGTCTGTGGACTATGCGAGAAGTGAACGGCTGCAGTATGAGGATGACGAGTATTATTATTATGTAAAGGCAATTCCGAAACTGTCTGTGGCAACACCGGAAAAGACAGTGAAGCGGATTAATGAGCGCAAAGAGACAGAGATTATCAATACGGCGGAGGTGCGCCGGAAGCATAAGGCAGAGCACAGAGGCGGACACAGGGGAGAGCCAGGAGCAGAACACAGAGGCGGGCAGCCGGCAAGGCGGCAGGCTGTAAGAAGATCTCCATCTGTGAACAGCCATGATATGAATGAAGTTAACAAAAGGCTTCTGACACAGAGCTTAAAGCATGACCTGGACTTGAAGTAATCGTTTTACGGAAACTTTAAAACGAATCTTTGGGGAATGATCCAGAAGTGCGGGGAGGTGGACGGAATGGAACAGCGTATATCAGCAATTATGGGGCGTTTCATGACAGATGTATATATTCCGAATATTTACTGGACAGATATTGTAGAGGTTCTAATTCTTGCATACCTCATTTATCATCTGATGATATGGATTAAAAATACAAAGGCATGGATGCTGTTGAGAGGAATTGCTGTACTGGCCATATTTATTCTTGTGGCATTTATTTTTCAGATGCATACGATTCTATATATTGCGGAAAATTCGGTTACGATTCTGGCAACGGTTGCGGTTGTGGTATTCCAGCCAGAGCTCAGGCGGGCACTTGAAAAGCTCGGTGAACGGAAATTCCTGACATCTATTGCACCCTTTGAATCTGGCCGGGAGAGAGCCCGGTTCAGCGAAGATACAATGGAGAGTATTATAGACGCGGCGTATAATATGGGACGTGTAAAAACAGGTGCCCTGATGGTTGTAGAGCAGGCGATCCATCTGACGGAATATGAGAGTACAGGCATCCATATGGACTGCGTTGTATCTATGCAGGTACTGATGCAGATCTTTGAGCATAATACACCGCTCCATGACGGCGCTATTATTATACGAGGAGACAGGATTGTGTCTGCGACCTGTTATCTTCCGCTGTCTGATAATATGGGGCTTAGCAAGGAGCTTGGTACACGGCACAGGGCAGCTGTGGGGATGAGCGAAGTAAGTGATGCACTTGTCATTGCAGTATCAGAGGAGACAGGCGCGGTTTCTGTGGCACAGGGGGGGATTCTCGACCGTGCTGTGACGCGGGATGAGCTGCGGGAGAAGCTGACTCTTATTCAGGCAAAGAAGATGGAAACAAGCAGATTTATGGCATTTTGGAAAGGAAGACATAAGAATGAAAAGAAGACTGATGAATAATGTTGGTCTTAAGGTGCTGGCCTTTCTGTCGGCCTTTGTATTATGGCTTATGGTGGTGAATATTGATGACCCGGTAAAGACGGAGACCTACCATAATATTCCGGTAACAGTAGTCAACGAGGAGGTACTGGCGGAGACAAACCAGACTTATCAGATTGTAGATGACACACAGATGGTGAGTGTAACAGTCAGCGCGCATCGTTCGGTCCTTAATAAGATAAAGAACGAGGATATAGCAGCAGTTGCAGACATGAAAGAGCTGACGTTAAATACACAGATTCCACTTATGGTTGTGATCAGCGGCCACGAGGGGGATTATGATGAAGCATATACGGCGCCGAGGAATCTGCAGGTGAAGCTGGAAGAGGAGCAGACGAAGAAGTTCCCGATTGTCCCGACCACCACAGGTACAGTACGGGACGGCTATGCACTGGGAGAGATAAAAGCTGTTCCAGAGATGGTATCAATCAGGGGACCGATTTCTGTAATCGGAAAGATCAGCAGAGTAGAGGCCGAAGTAAGTGTGTCAGGCCTGTCAGATGATACGGTGCTTCCATCACAGCTTGTTCTTTATGACGACGAAAATAATGTAATAGACCAGTCGCTTCTTACCAATAATCTTGGCGTTGACGGTATTGCTGTCAGTGTACAGATTCTGAACACAAAGAGCGTTCCGCTTTCATTTGATACGTCTGAGGTGACGGCAGCAGAGGGATATACGATTTCCGGGATCACATATGAGCCCCAGGAGCTTCAGGTGGCAGGTGTGAATGAAGCCCTGGAGGGAATTAAGGAGATTGAGATTCCGTCGTCGGCACTGGAACTTACGGGTCTTACGGCAAAGACAGAACAGGTTGTAGATATCACGGAATACCTTCCTGATACGGTAAATCTTGTGGATGCTAATATGGGTTCAATTGTCGTGACGATTTCGATTGAAAAGGATGGTACAAAAACATTTGAGGTTTCTCTTGGTTCTGTAGTGGTAAAAGGACTGGATGAGAAACTGGGAATGAAATATGAGACTGTAGATGTGATTGAGGTACAGGTGCGCGGTCCGGCGGCTCTTCTTGAGAGTGTGGAGGCTGATAATAATATCAGCATAGATTTATCGAATTATAAGAAACCTGGCAGCTACAGAGTGCCGGTAGAAGTTGTACTCCCGGATGGCTGCAGGCTGGAACAGGGAATCACAATTGGTGTTATCTTAGAAGAAAAATAGTAACTGCCCGGCAGTTACGAAAAATAATAGGAGCTGTATGACATATGGTATGTAAAAAAGTGAAGATCAGTAATCCAACAGGCCTTCATCTGCGGCCGGCAGGGATATTCTGTAACACTGCCAACAAATATAACTGCAAAGTGATGTTTGAACATGGGGATACAACTGCAAATGCCAAGAGTGTCCTGAGTGTTCTCGGTGCATGTATTAAGTCAGGGGATGAGATTGTCCTTGTATGTGACGGCGAAAATGAAGAGGAGGCACTACAGGCGATGGTGGAGGCTGTAGAAAGCGGCCTGGGTGAGTAATCTGTATGGAATATCGAGATCAGCTAAAATATATTAAGTCTCATGGGAACGGGGACGGCAGGGGAAAAAGAAAAAAGAAGAAAAGGCAGCGCGATGAGCTGCCGTCAGGGTCTGGAGCAGCGGGAAGGATTCTGTGTATGCTTCAGTCAGTGTCATCCGTTGCTCTTTTTGGAGCTATGGCGATACTGGGAATTCTGCCAGCTGCGTATATGGCGGGGCTTGCAGTGCTCCTGCTGCTTCTCTTCATTACGGTGAAATGGCTGCAGAGATCAGCACTGCGGGGGAGAAGGCGCAAAGGAGCTGGAAATGGCCTGTCTCTGGTGTTAAGCGCACTTTTTATTCTTTTCAGCTTTTATGCGCTTAAGGTTAACGGGGCACTGGATAAAATTGCCACTGGAGAGGAGAGTGGGAATTATACCCAGGAGCATTCCATTGATGTGACGGCGAGTCCCTTTAATGTCTATATAAGCGGGATTGATGTGTATGGCGAGATTAAGCAGGACAGCAGGAGTGATGTAAATCTGATCGCCACGATCAATCCGAAGACACACCGGATCCTGCTTGTTACTACTCCGAGAGATTATTATGTCCCCATACCCGGAATATCGGATGGGCAGAATGATAAACTGACTCATGCAGGCATTTATGGAATTGACGCATCTGTTGCCACGTTGGAGAATCTGTATGAAACAGAGATCCCGTTTTATGTACGGGTGAATTTTACCTCTGTAGAAGAGATTGTAGATGTGATGGGCGGAGTGAATGTAGAGTCTGAGCTTGCATTTACAACTGGAAAAGAATCTGGTGCAATTGTGGAAGTCCAGGAGGGACAGAATCATTTCAGCGGAAAAGAGGCTCTTGCGTTTGTAAGAGAACGGCATGCACTTGCTGACGGGGATAACCAGCGGGGCAAAAACCAACAGGCATTGCTGACCGGACTGATTAAAAAGGCAATGTCTCCAATGATTCTGTTCCGTGCAAATGGGATGATTAACAGCGTCGTAGGAAACGCGGAGACTAATATGTCTGAGAAGCAGATTAAGTCTCTTGTACAGATGCAGTTAGAGGACATGAAGGGCTGGGAGATTGAATCAATTGCAGCGACAGGCGATGACAGTGGACAGCAGTACTGCTATTCACATGACGGAGGTCCCCTGTATGTAACAGTGCCGGACTGGGGATCAGTGAATGAAATTATAGGAAAAATCAGTAGTTATATGGAGTGATGGAAAGTATGGAAAAAAGCAGACTGGACAGGCAATTTGACTTTTTCCGGGAAATTGATAAGGAAAAATTTATAGAAAGACAGACCTACCTGTCAGATGGAAAGAGAAAGGAAAATGATGCAGAGCATGCATGGCATATGGCAGTTATGACGATTTTCTTAAGTGGGTATGCCAATGAGGAGATTGATGTGTTAAGAACCGTGTCGATGCTGCTGATTCATGATCTGGTGGAGATAGACGCAGGTGACACCTATGCCTATGATTCCAAAGGACATGAGGATAAGCGTGAGCGTGAGGTGATGGCCGCAAAACGGATCTTTTCCCTTCTTCCATCGGACCAGGAGAAAAAGCTATGGAGCCTCTGGGAGGAATTTGAGGAAGGAAAAACAGCAGAGGCCAGATTTGCACACGCGATGGATCATATACAGCCGCTGATGCTGAATGATGCAACCTCAGGAAAGAGCTGGGAGGAACATGTCGTGCATGTTGATCAGGTACTTCGGCGAAATGAGAATACAGCAGAGGGTTCTGCGGAATTATGGGAGTATGCCTATAACAATTTCATAAAGCCCAATGTAGAAAAAGGAAAGCTGAAAGAATAACAAAAAAAGCCGGGATTTTCCTGGCTTTTTTCGTTATTCTTTTTATGCCATAATATCAATGTTTTCTCCGAGCCCTGGTATGACAGCAGACTCCATCATCTGTGTCAGGGCTTCCCCGGTGGCTTCTGCCGTGTCGAGAATTTTAGACATAACGGCAATGTCAATATTTGCACTTAATTTACTCATTGACATGTATGTCGAGAGTGCAGGAATATCCATAAAAATCACCCCTTTCTATTAGTTTACCAAAATAGCGACGAAAATGCAATTATATTTTCAGTCGTTCTGTCGTTGTTTTCCCGTTTTCTGTGTGATAGAATATGGATTGGATGATAGGAGCAAGGGCAGTACCACTAAATGCTTTATACAAACAGGGAGGTATGACAGGATGGAAAGAGCAGTGAAATATGAATGGGTCCGTTCTAATCGAAGAACGATTGCAATTCAGGTAAAATCAGACGGGCATGTAGTAGTTCGCTCTCCATATTCTGTGTCAGAAGAGCAGGTGGAACATTTTCTTGCAGAAAAAGAAGGGTGGATCAGAGATCGGCAGGAAAGGCTCAGGAAAGAACATGAATGTCAGGAGATGGTTACAGAGGAAATGCGTACAAACGGCATCCGGATGGCTTTAAAGCTTATACCAGAACGGGTAAGCTATTTTGCGGAGATTATGGGGGTTACCTACGGAAGAATTACGATCCGCGAACAGAAAACAAGATGGGGAAGCTGTAGCGGAAAGGGCAATCTGAACTTTAACTGGAAGCTTGTGCTTATGCCAGAGGGAGTACTGGACTATGTGGTGGTCCACGAGCTTGCACACCGGATCGAAATGAATCATTCGAAGGCATTTTGGAAGATCGTAGAACAGATTCTGCCCGATTATCGTGAGAGAAGGATGCTTCTGAAGCAGGCGGGGGCCCGCTATCAATAACGGTGTTTCCGTTGCCATGAGTTTTTGGCAAAGTCAAGAAGCTACTGTTATTTTGTTGTGAAATATGTTAAAATAGGTAACAGGGAAGGTATCTGAACTGTTACAAAATAGTATCAGCTTAGATAATTGTGTCAAGGAGTGGATAGTATGAAATCATATCGAAAGGAACTGCACTTTCACCTGCCAACGAGAAGAGGACTGGTGAATATTACGGATGAGGTACAAAAGGCGGTGACGGACAGCGGCATCAGGGAAGGAATGGTGCTTGTTAATGCCATGAATATTACGGCTAGTGTTTTCATTAATGATGATGAAAGCGGGCTCCATCAGGATTATGAAAAATGGCTTGAGGGCCTGGCGCCGGAGAAGCCGTACAGCCAGTACCGGCACAACGGCTATGAGGATAATGCAGATGCACATCTCAAACGCACTATTATGGGACGTGAGACGGTTGTGGCAATTACAGAGGGGCGTCTTGATTTTGGAACCTGGGAGCAGATTTTTTATTTTGAATTTGACGGAAAACGGGATAAGAGAGTTCTGATTAAGATAATCGGTGAGTAAGAATTACGATTTATGGTCCGTGAATGCGCACTGACTGTGCATCCCGTGACTACATGAGTCGGTATGAGGGGCAATTTTGCATGTGACTGTGAAAGTACGAAGCAGTTGCAAATATATATGAAAAAAATGTAACAGGAGGAGACGTTCTATGCAATTTTCCATCGAATCTTACAATGAGGAGTATAAAAACCGTTTTTTAAAGTTTTATGACGAATTTAAGTGGTTGTATCATGAGTTATACAGCGGACGTACGGATATGTTTGAGAGCCTGTGTGATGAGATGTTCCGATGGTATAAGGCGAGAAGTGTGAAGCTTAAGGGGATGGACCGTGAGCGGGAAAGTCACCCGGACTGGTATCGTGGAAACCAGATGTTGGGCATGATGATGTATGTAGATGCTTTTGCTGGTAATCTTGAGGGTGTGAAAGAGAAGCTGGATTACATAGAGGAATGTAATGTAAATTACCTTCATCTGATGCCGCTTCTTGATTCACCGGAGGGCAGGAGTGACGGAGGCTATGCGGTTGCAGATTTCAGAAAGGTAAAGCCTGAACTCGGAACGATGGAGGATTTAGAGAGTCTTGCGGAGGAGTGCCATAAGAGAGGAATCAGCATCTGTCTTGATTTTGTTATGAATCATACGTCAGAGGATCATGAATGGGCAAGGAAGGCAAGACAGGGGGATCCAGAGTATAAGAGCAGATACTATTTCTATGATAATTATGATATACCGACACAGTTTGAGAAGACTATGCCAGAGGTATTTCCCACAACCGCGCCGGGGAATTTCTCCTGGCTGCCGGATATGGAGCAGTTCATTATGACAACCTTTTATCCATATCAGTGGGATCTGAACTACTGGAATCCGGTTGTGTTAAATGAGATGATCTATAATATGCTTAACCTGGTGAATAAAGGAATTGATATCATCCGTATTGATGCAGTTCCATATATCTGGAAGCAGCTTGGCACAAACTGCCGTAATCTGCCCCAGGTACATAGTATTGTGCGGATCATGCGGATTATTACGGAGATTGTATGTCCGGGAGTGCTTCTTCTCGGGGAAGTGGTCATGGCGCCGGATAAAGTGGTGCCCTATTTTGGAAGTGTGGAGAAGCCGGAGTGCCACATGCTTTATAATGTAACGACCATGGCAACTACGTGGCACAGTGTAGCGACCAGGGACACGATGCTGCTGAAGCAGCAGATGAATGTTGTCAATACGCTACCGAAGGATTATGTGTTCCTGAATTATCTGCGCTGTCATGATGATATCGGCTGGGGGCTTGATTATCTGTGGCTTATGCAGTTCGGGATCGGAGAGGTGAGCCACAAACGCTATCTTAATAATTTCCTTACTGGACAGTACCCGGGCTCTTTTGCAAGAGGAGAGCTGTATAATTCCGATCCGGCGTCAGGCGACGCGAGACTGTGTGGGACAACTGCGTCCTTAAGCGGAATTGAAAAGGCTGCATATGAGCTTGATGACGAGGCTCTTGACCGGGCAATCCGCCTGGATCTCATGCTTCATGCCTATATGCTTGTTCAGTCCGGTATCCCTGTCATCTACAGTGGAGATGAAATCGGGCAGGAAAATGACTATACCTATCATAAAGATCCGAAGAAGTGGGATGATTCCAGATATCTTCACAGAGGGAAGTTTTTATGGGAGAAGGAAGCCCTGAGGAACAAGGAGGGAACGGTTCAGCAGAGGATTTTTGACGGGCTTAAGAAGCTTGAGGACATCAGGAAGGATAAGGATGTATTCCGGGGTGACGCAGATGTGTGGACCGTGGATACGTGGGATAAATCCATCCTTGGCATCATACGTGCCACTGAAAAGGAAAAGCTGGTTGCACTCTTTAATTTCAGCGAGTTTGACAAGACGGCATGGATTAATGAGGAAGACGGCATGTATACAGATCTGATTACCGGGCGCAAGATGGAGGCAAGAGGTGTGAATATTCCGGCATACGGTGCGTACTGGCTGTATAAAAAGGTAGAGGAATAGGGTATGGACTATTATCTTGCCCCGCTGGAAGGAATTACCACCTATATTTACCGGAGCGCATATCACCGGTATTTTGCACCCATGGACAAATATTTTACTCCGTTTCTTGTACCTCATACGAAAAAAGGATTCAGCAAAAAGGAGCAGAACGAGATCCTTCCAGAGCATAATGAGGGAATGTATCTTGTGCCGCAGATTATGAGTAATGATGCAGATGCTTTTCTGCAGACCGTGAGGAAGCTGGAGAATTTTGGATACAGAGAGGTTAATCTGAATCTGGGATGCCCTTCAAAAACCGTTGTTTCCAAGTACCGGGGTTCAGGATTCCTGGCAAGGCCAGAGGAACTTGCGCGTTTTCTTGACCGGATCTACAACCGGGCGGATGTAGAGATCTCCATTAAGACACGGATTGGAAAGGATTCTCCAGAGGAATTTCAAGGGCTGATGAAGCTTTATAACAAATTCCCGGTTAAGGAGCTGATTATTCATCCGAGGGTACAGCAGGACTTTTATAAAAATACGCCCAATCTCCAGGTATTTGAAGAGGCTCTTGGAGAGAGCAGAATTCCTGTCTGCTACAATGGAGACATTTTTACAAAAGCAGATCATGAGAGAATCCGGGGCAGATTTCCAGAAGTTACTTCCATGATGCTTGGACGGGGGATTATCGGGAATCCCGGGCTTTTAGATGAGATAAAGGGAACAGGCACAGAGGATAAGAAGAGATTAAGGGCCTTTCATGACAAGGTGTTAGAGGACTACAGGGCATTGGATTTTGGCGATAAGAATGTTCTCTTTAAAATGAAGGAAATATGGTGCTACCTGGGAAACCTTTTCCCGGACGGGGCAAAGGAGCTGAAAAGGGTGAAAAAAGCGGAAAGAATGAAGGATTATGAGAATGCTGCAGACAGCCTTTTTTGCATGATAGAGGAGAGAGTAACCGTTATGTGAAGCGGGGCGGATGGACAAAGGAGAAATAGATATGAGCGGATTTACATTAGAGTTACCGAACACGGAAGCGATAAAACAGGAAGTTGTTGAAGAGCTGGAGCCATCTATGGAGGAGAAAGCTGTCATTACAAATGTAGTAAAGGACAAGGCAGAGCAGATTATGGCAGTGGATCTGGATTCCCTTGCACAGCGCAGGGAATTCATCCAGGTGGTAGAGACCTTTGGGGCGGATCTTGTCAGACAGTCGCAGACAAAAAATAATATTCTTCAGAAAAGGATGGGAGACTTTAGCCGTGCAGGTGGAGAATCTGGAGAGGTCGCAAAGGGACTTGAGGAGCTTTCCATTAAGATGCGGGATCTTGATCCTTCTGGACTGGATTTTACGAAGAGTGGAGTACTTGGAAAGGTATTTAACCCCATCCGGCGTTACTTTGAGCGATTCAAGACAGCGGACGCAGAGATTGCAGATATCGTAAAGTCTCTGGAAAAGGGACGGACCATTTTAAAAAATGACAATACAACTTTAGAGATTGAGCAGGCTTCCATGCGTGAGCTGACGAAACAGCTTACACAGAAGATTGAGCTGGGCTCCCAGCTGGACGGCTATCTGGAAAATGCAGTTGAAAATGCCAGGGCTTCGGGGGAGGCTGATGAACGTATTAAGTTTGTAGAAGAGGAGATTGTCTTTCCTCTGAGGCAGAGACTGATGGATTTTCAGCAGCTTCTGACGGTAAACCAGCAGGGAATTATTGCCATGGAAGTCATACGGAAAAACAATCTGGAACTAATCCGTGCAGTGGACCGTGCACAGACGGTTACAGTGGCAGCCCTGCGTACAGCTGTTACAGTTGCCGGTGCCCTGTATAATCAGAAAATTGTTCTGGAAAAGGTAGAGATGCTGAATGAGACAACAAATCATATGATCAGTGCAACAGCCAGGATGCTGAAGGAACAGGGGGCTGTAATCCAGAGAGAAGCAGTGGAGGCAAGCATCTCGCCAGATACACTGAAGCAGGCATTTGCAGACACGTTGTCAGCGCTGGATGATATCAGCACCTACAAGAAAAAAGCATTGCCGCAGATGGCGCAGACGATTCAGGACTTCCGCCAGATTGCAGATGAGGGAGAACGCCAGATTGCAGATATGGAAAAAGGAAGAAATCTTGGATTTTAGACTGGATATCTGATTTAAATGATTTTCCGTTACGATTTATGAGTCAGGAATGCGGGTAAGCTATGCATTCCTGACTTTTTGTGATTTTTTTTAGAAACAGATTACATATTAGCATTAAATAGTGTTTTTAGCTGATAGACAACATCATCCGTGGAAGCATCAATGCTTGCAGCTTCATTGACAGAGCTGATACTCTGCAATGCTTCCAGATCTGCATTATAACCAATGGTATATACCGGAATCCTGAGTCCGCCCAGTACATCCCGGATATCATTCAGGTTGTAGCCGGCATTGGTCTCGCCGTCGCTTAAGACAAATAACATGGGCTTGGCATCCGGGTATTCCTTCATCTTTTCATGGATCATATTCAATGCAACGCAGATGGCATCAAAAGTTGCAGTGCCTCCGGATGCATATAGATTTTCCACGGTTCCTTTAAAATAAGTCTGCTGCTCTAAATCAAACTGACCAATGGGCAGTTCAATTGTTACGTCGTCGGCATAGCTTACGAGGCCGATGTAATTCTCCGTATTAATATATTTCATACTGTTGACCAGGGAATCCTGGAGGGCAGTCAGAGGCTCGCCATCCATGCTTCCTGAAACATCAGTTACAAATACACCGATCACAGGCCTGCCATTGTCCTTATTTGTCTTATACAGCTTCTGGGCCGCTGTCAGTACATCGCCGGACACAGGTTCATACTCACATTTATAATCAGGCATGCCATTGAAACCGTATTCGTCTGCCCGGGCTTTTGCCTTTTCGGATCCACAGTATTCGGCAAAACGGGTCAGAATCTCTTTTTCGTCAGGGCTTGCAGCTTCTACGCTGACGAGAGGGTTGTCATGGCGGTAGCCATATGGCGTGAATTTGTAATTTTTGGACAGCATGGTGTCGTTTACATAGGACTGGTATTCCATGATGAACCCATCCAGAGAGCCATTTTCAGCTGCTTCACGCATCTGCATTGTGGTGAGTGCAACAAAGGGTACATTCTTCTGAAACTTCTGAAAGCCCTCAACAGCGGCCTCAGAAAGCGGATTTTCAAGATCATACCGCTCCAGGGTACAGATCAGGAAATTAAGCCCCGCACTGCTGGCAAAGGGATTCGTGTATCCCATGGCAAATTCTCCTGCTTCTGTTGCTTCGGTGATTGCTTTCAAGTCAACGCTTCCATATTTTTCAACAATCTGATCGTAAGTTTTAGAGGTAAGAAGGATTCCGGCTACATTTCCAACAAGACACTCAGAGATGGTCTCAGTAGCAGTTCCTCTTGCATTCAGCATGTCCACCCACAGCATACTGGAAGGGGCAAAACCGGCAGGAACGGCTTTCCCGGTGGCAATATAATCAAGCGCCTGTCCGCTGTTGACATTCCGTACCTGGACAGATACCTTCTGTCCATTTACCTCATAGCCCTGTTTGTTGAAGTCCTCCGCCATCTCACAGAGCCATCCGTCTGTACCGGTTCCGGCCTTTTCCGGGGAAGAGAAGATCTCGGCATAGAGCCCGGTGGATGCCTCGACGCCTACAGTGCAGGTGTCAATGTCTGGAAGCTCAGATGCCTCATCTTCGGCTGAATCGTATTCGATGGGTGACTTCACAGGGGTGCCGGTCAGAGGATCGATCCGGTCTACCATTTTTGACAGCTGCTTTTCTGCATTTTCACCAGATATGACCTTATCTGACTTTCCAATGTTACGCGTAAAGTAGATGCCGCCGAATACTGCGGCACATACAAGGATGATTACAGCGGCCAGGATTCCTATGGTTTTCTTGTTCATGTTTTCTCTCCTCGTCTTTCTTATTGATAGTATTTTGTATCGTCTATAAGCTTTTCGATCTCTTTTACCAGATCGTTGTTGAGTTCTGTATTTTCACCGGAAGAAGACAGTTCCATTGCAAGGGCATCCAGCTTCAGGAGAATCTTCTCATTGAGGGAAATGGTTGTCCTTATATCATCAAAGTTCCTCTTATAGAGCCGGAGCTGCTCTTCCTGAATATCGTCCGGAATGTCGTCTTCCCGGTAGTGCTGGAGTCTGGCGTATTCCTTCTCGTCAAAAAGCAGCATCCGGTTTGCCATGGCAACTACATTCTGAATAGCAGAGGACTCCGCGGCAGCGGCGACACTGTTAAACTTGTCCCAGCTCATGGTGCCCTTTTCAAATCGTTTTTCCAGTATGCCGGACAGACGCTGCCGGCATGTAAAGATACGGTCAAGCTGGTCAATGGCTGTCCTTGCTGTACTGCCGAAATATCTGCCATTTATATGGCTTTTTAAGATCTCCTTTGCTTTTTCAAGATTTGGTACATCCTGAGGGAGAATCGGCTTCCTGTCCGGCTCCTTTAAAAGCTTCAGATTGAAAAAAAAGAAAATAGCAGTCAGTGCAAGCGCAGCAATAACAGACATACCTGCCCGGAATATACTGTAATCTGAAATCCGGAGGCACACAAGTCCCGGAGAATACAAAACGATCGCAGTAATTACGATGCAGAGATTAACAGCAATTAGTTTCAAAATTTTTTTCAAAATGTCACATCCTTTTAAACTCTCTTGGCAGCTTTACAGCTTCCCTTCCTCTACATTATACGACACATAATAAAAACTGACAACATGATTCAGATAAAGCTTGAAACAATTTTGAAAGTGTAGTAGAGTTATGTTTATAAAAATCCTAAAAAATATAAAAGGAGATTAGAAGTATGGACGAACAGAAAAAACGCGTGTATGACGAGCTGGATAAGCTTAAGATTAAATATGAAGTAGTGGAGCATGAACCGGTTTTTACTATGGAGGATATGGACCGGCTCGGCCTTCCGGAGAAGGGAACATTATGTAAGAACTTATTTTTACGGGATGCCAAGGGGAAGAGACATTTTCTGATTACATGTGAGGAAGAAAAAAAGATTGATCTGAAAGCACTGGGAAGACAGCTCGGAGCAGGAAATCTCAGCTTTGCATCAGAGGAGAGACTGGAAAAGTATCTTGGGCTAAAGCAGGGAAGCGTTACTCCCTTCGGTCTTATGAATGACACGGACCATGCGGTGGAATTCTTTATTGACAAGGATCTGAGCAGATGTAAAAGTATGGGTATTCATCCCCTTGACAACACTGCCACTGTATTCCTGTCCTTTAAGGATCTGGATAAGTTCCTGTGGAATCTGGATGTGGATGTAGTGAAGATTAAGCTGTAGGTATCTTGTGCCAGTCAGGCGGGAAATTATGTCTTCATTAACCGTTGTACACGGTTATAAATCAGGCGGCTTTGCCCATAGGGTGCAGGGCCGCCTGATAAGTTATACTGCGCGGCAGATTTCACTGACCGTGAGTATATTTACTGAATGTCAATGACTACATATTCGGACTTACATCCTGTTTTAAATCTCATAGCCCATCCAGAGATGCCAGAGGTTACGACAAAGGTCGTGTTTCCTCTTTTTTCCATGCCGTAGGTCTGCTGGTTCATACCAAGCCATTCTCCCACATAGGTGATGGGGATCAGCTGTCCGCCGTGGGTATGGCCAGAGAGGACAAGATCCACCTCTGCAGCCGACTGACTGTCATAGTCATGGGGCTGATGATCCATAACAATTTGAAATTTCCCGGGATCAAGATCTTTTACCAGTTCCTTCATGGACGCCCTCGGGCTGCCCGAAGTAATTTCCGAAGACAGATCCTGTCTTCCAATCAGATAAAAGCTGTCATGAATCAGAACACTCTCATCCTGCAGGACCGTGACCCCGTTTCGTTCAAGCTCCTGGATCAGGTCATCAGCATTATAACCTCTCTTCCCATTCACATCATAGCCCTTGTCATGGTTGCCGAAGGTAAAATATACGCCATATTTTGTCGTTAGCTTTCCAAGCGCTGCGCAGGCAGCAGTCATGTCTTCCTTTGAGGTATCATCATCAACATAGTCACCGGTAATCAGAACAACGTCCGGATTCAGAGCCTGCATTTCCCTGACATATTTTGAAAACTCCTGTCCGCTGAAAGTAGTGCCAACATGGGAGTCAGCGAATTGTATGATCCGGAGCTGATCAGCGGATTTCCCATTCTTCACCGTATAGTGTGTCTGCCATACATGATTTGCAAGGAAAAAACCAACTGAAAGATAGGCGGCAGTAAAGAGCAGGGCAAAAACCCCTGCATAATAATGCGTTGGCTTCTGCCCGCGTATTTTTTGTATCATCAGACTGCCCAGGTCGGACAGAAGCCAGAATACGCACAGATGGAGCAGGCATACAACTGCGTCAACACTTCCAAGAGCAAGCCATATCACAAACAGAATCAGAAGAACAGGAAATATGCTGAGGGCTATTCTAAGCTTTTTCTTTCCCTTTGACAGTTTCTCTGTCAGGCGGAATTTATAAAATCTGCTGGCAAGATAAAAGAATCCTATAGCAGCTAGAACAATTACCACAATAAAAATAATGATCCAAATCATATTATTCTCCTTGAATGGCTCTTAAGGTATCAAAGAATCCAGGATAGGAAATGTCTGCGCACTGGCTGTCCCTGATACAGGTCTCCCCATCTGCTGCCAGACCCGCCACGGCAAAGGACATGGCGATTCTGTGATCCAGGAAGCTGTCAATCCTGGCACCCCTGAGAGGTGAGTTTTCCGCAGACGGAGCCCCCTTCCCATGGATGATCATGCCATCCTCTGTCGGCATAATATCAGCTCCCATAGCACGGAGGCCGGCAGTGACGGTATCAATGCGGTTCGTTTCCTTTACCTTAAGCTCTGCTGCATCCCGGATGATTGTCGTACCTTCTGCACAGGCCGCCATGACAGCAATCATGGGGATCTCGTCAATAAGGGCAGGAATTATAGAGCCGTCAATGGTCGTTCCCTTAAGACTGCCAGAGCGGACCAGGATATCTGCCCGGGGTTCGCCGCCAGTGATGGATTTGTTCAGGAAGGTAAGATCAGCCCCCATTGCTTCACATACCTTCAGGAAGCCGGCACGGGTAACGTTTATTCCTACATTTTTAATAAGCAGCTCAGAGTCCGGAACCAATATTCCCGCTGCAATAAAATATGCTGCAGAAGAGATATCCCCCGGCACGCAGATCTGCTGTCCAAAGAGTTCCTCACAGGGAGAAATCTCTGCAGTAGCACTGCCGCCTGGATGGAAAATTGTAGTAACAGGAGCACCGAAGCTTAGAAGCATTAATTCCGTGTGATTTCTCGAAAGTGCCGGCTCTGTCACAGAAGTGTCCCCGTCTGCATAAAGGCCTGCAAAAAGAATTGCAGATTTCACCTGTGCGGAGGCAACAGGCGAGGAATAGGAGATGCCATGAAGAGCTCCCGGCTCTATGCGGAGGGGGGCACAGTTATTTTGGTTTACACTTGAAATTTTTGCACCCATTTCCCGGAGAGGTGTGATGATACGCCCCATGGGGCGGGAATTCAAGGACGCGTCACCAGACAGGACAGAGTTAAAATCCTGCCCCGACAGGATTCCGGACATCAGCCTCGTGGTAGTGCCACTGTTTCCTACATCCAAGGGACTGTCAGGGGCAGACAGGCCATGCAGGCCTTTCCCGTGAACCAGTAGTGTGCCGGATTTTTTCTCAATGGGAATCCCCATTTTGCGGAAACAGCCAATGGTAGACAGGCAGTCCTCACCTTCTAAAAAGTTCGTAATCTCAGTTGTTCCAAGTGCGATAGAGCCCAGCATAACCGAACGGTGGGAGATGGATTTATCCCCGGGAACCGATACCTCGCCCCGAAGCCCGGCGGCTCTTCTGATGATTCTCATATTAGCGTTCATATACAATATACCTGAATTTCTGCAGTAATTCCGAGGCCTTATTCGAGGAAGCCTCATCATAGAATTCAATACGCAGAACCCCTTCTTCAAATTCTCTGTTATGTACAATACCGATATTCTTAAGGTTGATGCCATTGGATGCAAGAATTGTGGCAATGGCAGCAATACCACCTGCCTCATCAATGATATCGCAGTATACAGCATAAGCCTTTTTGATCGGACCAGCCGAGGAGCCTGGAATAGCATTCCGGTAGCTTCTTGAGGACTCAAACCAGTGATAGAGCGCCTGCTCATCCGAACGGTCTATATACCCCTTTATTTCCTTCAGCGTATCAATATAGGAGCCGAGTATCTGCGAAATATTTTCCCTGTTTTTCAGACAGATATGCTGCCACATAGTCGGCGATGAGGAGGCAATCCGCGTAAGATCCTTAAAGCCCCCGGCAGCAAGATTTTTCATAAGCTCATCCTTCGTATCCGTATCCCTCACAAAATTAACCAGGGACGAAGCAATAATATGCGGCAGATGACTGATTGCGCCCGTCACATAATCATGCTCCTTGTAGTCAAGCACCACAGGAATTGCCCTGAGATGCTCCACAAAAGCCTGGTATCTGGCAAGCTTCTCCTTCGGCACAGTCGTAGAAGGAGTCAGAACAAAATAAGCATTCTCAATCAGCATGGCCTTCGAATTCCCATAGCCGCTCTTCTCCGACCCGGCCATAGGATGCCCGCCGATAAAATAACGGTCAATACCAAGCCGTTCCACCTCCGTATGGATACTCGTCTTGACACTCCCTACATCCGTCAGAATACATTCCTCATGCAGATATTCCGCAATCTGCTTCAGATATGCAGTATTACAGGCAACCGGCGCACACAGGAAAATATAATCCAGACGACGGAAATTATCATCAATGGCAGTCACCGCCACATCAATCACTGATTCCTGAGTAGCAAGCGCAAGCGCTTCCTTATTTTTATCAAAAGCAATAATCTCATAATCCGGATCATACTGGCGGACCGCCCGGGCAATCGAACCGCCGATCAGGCCAAGGCCAATAAAACCGATACGCTTTCTCATCTAACTACCTCCTTAGGTTGGGGACGGGGCAATTTTAAAAATGCCCCGTCCCAGATTAAAAATACCCTGTCCCCATTTTAGCCTTACGGGTTTATTTTGTCAATGCGGTCTTCCCTAAGAAGGATATATTTGATTTTCCTTGACTGGAATGTTAAAATACTTTTAGAGGTAAAGTTTTAGAATATGCGGAGGAGTGAGAATAAATGACAATAGCAGAAAGAATTGCCAGATTACCAGTAGCGGTCAATACTGCGGAACCATTTCAGGCACAATTAACCCAGGCAGTATCAGGCGGGGGCCGGTCTGCTGCGGCAGGGCATTCAGATCAATCAACAACAGAATCCTCTTCTTTGACAAAATCCCTGTATGCCGCGGACCGTTCCGGTTATACAAAGGCAGATGCGGTTAATAAGCAGTGGAAAAAGATGAATACTGTGAATCTTCTTGATGTTTTAAACGGCACGGCTGACACTTCGAACAGGACTTTAAGTGCAGCAGATGTGGAAAAGATGCTCCAGAAAGGTGGCCTGTTGGACGAAGTGGGCGATATAGATCTCAGAATGCTTCAATTTGAGCTTTCAGGACTCGGATTTCAGTCGGGAACAGCATACCAGTCTGTTGATTCTGGAGAATTTTCTAAAAACGTAGAGTACCTTGCTTCGCGTTATGTAGCAATGGAGGATAAGATCAAAACGATTTATACAGGGGCAAAGCAAAAAGAACGGCTGGATCAATTGGATGCGATGTATGAGGAAACATTAGAAAGGACAGCAAAAGGTTATGCAGAAATCATAGGAGGAATTCTGGAAGACTACGGGGTTTCTGGTGAAAAGGAGAAGATTTATCAATCCTATAAGAGTGGTGTAGAGCAAAGAGTGTCGGAGTACAGGGGCTTTTTAGAACAGAACAGAGGGTTTACAGGATTGGAAGGTACAGAGGATACATGGCTTCTGAAGGATGACGAATATATTGCGGCTATGCTGCGCAGTCAGAAATCTGCTCCCGAAGCAAAGGCACAAAACAGTGGGGAGTATTCCCTGCAGGAACTGGATATACTGGGACAGTATGCGTCTGGCCTTTCTGCAATGGCAGCAAAGGTAAATCCTTATGAAATGAATGAGGAACGGATAGGTTTAGAGCTTGCCATGCTTGCTATGAAAACAGATACTTTAAGTAAAGAAAAAAATATGAGTCCTGTATTAAAGGCAACGCTTCAAAAGACCCTGAACGGATATCTGAATATTTTTTTGGAGCAGTTTAGCCGTAAGCTGGAAACGAACCGGAGAAATGCCCGGATGGAGGCTGATATTCAGGGAAATGCCGCGCCTGACAGGGCTGATGTGTGGAGAGTTTATAACAAAACAATGGAACATTACCGCGTTTCCGGTAATGTAATGGAAGCACTGATAAAAGGGGCTGAATTTGGAAGGTCACAGTACTCACAAAAGATGAATTCAGGGTATTTAAAAGAGGTTTACAGATATAAAAACAGCGGATTTTACTGGAGTGATTTTTTCGGGAATTCATCAGAGAGAACCAAGGCTTTTTATGGTAAAGAGGAGAGTGCATATGAGCAGTATATGATGGGATGGCTGGACTTCAGAAATAGTATGGAAGCCGGGAATTCTGTGAGGATGAATCTGCTCCTGCAGCCAGCAGATTCCTATTCCATAAACCAAAGTGGGAATTGGGTAAGTATAAATATATGATACAAGCGTTAAAAGGTCATGCGTTTCATGCTTGCATGAAAAAGCATGACTCCACGACGCGTAAAACACCGGCGCTTAGAAGGAATGATAGAATGGGCAAATATAGAATGTTGATCGTGGAAGATGATACGGATCTGAGAGAAGGCTTAGCCTTCTCTTTTTCCAGTGACGGGTATGATGTAACAGAGGCAGGAACGAAAAAGAATGGCTTGAGAGAGATCGCAGGAAACAGCTATGATATTGTTCTTCTGGATTGTAATCTGCCAGATGGAACAGGGTTTGAATTTTGTAAAGAGGTGCGCGGCTGTAGTAATATCCCAATTATTATGCTGACTGCCCGTGACACAGAGATGGATGAGATCAGAGCCCTGGAATTAGGGGTAAATGATTATTTATCAAAGCCCTTTTCCCTTGGTGTATTAAAGGCGAGAACGAAAAGGCTCCTTCAGGGAAGGTCAGAGTCTGCAAAGATCACCTCCGATGCCTTAACTATAGACAAGAGTACCTGTAAAGTCTATAAACATGGAGAAGAAATCCAACTTAGTAAATTGGAGTATCGCCTGCTTTTGTATCTGGTTGAAAATAAGAACCACATTCTTTCCAAAGAACAGATTTTAGAAAAGCTATGGGACAGTGACGGAAAATATGTGGATCACAATACAGTGTCTGTAAATATCAGCAGGCTTCGTACTAAAATAGAAGATAATGCATCACATCCTGTATGGATAAAAACCATACACGGAATCGGATATATCTGGAAGGAATAAGGTTATGTGGCTTACGATAATTTTAGCGGTACTTTTGTGCCTGGCTGCAGGTAATAGTATTTATCAGAAGAGAAGGACATACCGTATGATTGACCGTCTGCTGGACAGCGTATTAAGCCAGGAACCAGTGGCATATTCTGATGTGGAGGAAGGAGAATATTCTGCCCTGATCAGTAAGATCAGACAGATACAGGAAGTTCTCGGAAGTCATGCCAGGGATGCCGAAAAGGAGAAAGAACAGGTAAAAAGTCTGGTATCCAATATGTCTCATCAGCTAAAGACTCCACTTGCAAACCTTTCCCTTTACGCAGAGATTCTTGGAGAAGAAGGGATTTCGCAGGAGCGAAGAGCAGAATTTGCAGATAAAATGCACAGACAGGTGGAACGGTTTAACTGGATTGTGGGTTCTCTGTCTAAAATGGTGAAACTGGAACAGAATATTGACGGATTTGAAGTAAACAATACAAATATCAGGCAGACAATCCTGGACGCAGTGGATGCGGTTTATGAAAAGCTGGAGAAAAAAGAAATTAGGCTTATGATGGAGCCATTTGAGGACAGGCAGCTATATCATAACCGGAAGTGGACGGCAGAGGTATTTGCTAACCTATTGGAGAATGCTGTCAAATACACAGGGAAAGGCGGTACGGTTTCTATTCGTGTATGCCCATATGAGATCTATACGGAAATTCAGATTGCGGATAACGGAAGGGGGATCCGGCAGGAGGAGTTGACGGATATTTTTCGGCGGTTTTACAGAAGTCCGGAGGTGGAGAATGTGGAAGGATCCGGCATTGGCCTGTACCTGTCGAATCTGATCCTGGAAAAGGAAAAGGGGTATATCACGGCTGTTTCTGAATATGGGAAGGGAAGTTGCTTTTCTGTGTTCTTACAATGTTCTAGAAAAGATCGTGTAAAATCACCTAAAATTCAAAATAGTAACAGTAATAAGTAATGTTTGACGAGAGTTCCTGTATTCAGTTCATAGTGTTTTGTCCTCTGTATTTTATTTTGTCCTTCTAATTATAAAGACACAATTATAGGAGAAAACTTACGAGGATGTTGGGATTTTGGGGTGGAGTGCAGGAAGAATTTGGTAGTAATTTCCTGATGTGCTGTGTAATGGGTCGGATGTGTGGTGATGGGAAATGTCGGAGATTGTCGAAGGATGGGAGGGAAAGTATAATAAAAAATAACGTTTTACAATTTATAAAAAAATTTGGAATGGTGATATTATGTGGGAAAAGATGATGCTTTTTTTACTTAGTTATGATGTTAGTGTTTTTATAAATAATATATTGAAATGGCCTATGTATCTTGTGGACATTATACTCATTTTGTTTACAGTAATAAGAGCTTTTGATGAAAAGAAAGAGGGCGATAGAGTAGGAATATTAACAAAAATTTGGGGGATTCTGTGTATTTTTTGTTGTGGAATTACGATGCTTTGTCTTATAACAGAAGTTTATAATACAGAGAAAATTGATGAACTTGAAGAGAATTATACATACTTTGGACAGATGAAGAACGGTATAGCTGAAGGGAGTGGCAGGGATATATCGGAGAAGGCACAGAGTACAATGAAGATGGAACATTACAATCTGAAGGCGCATACGAGAACAGTTATTTAAGTGGTTATGGAACAATATATAACTATGAAAAAAATAATAAATCTTATGAAGGAGATATAGTAAATAATAGTGCGCATGGGAAAGGAAAGAGTTTTTATGAAGACGGTAAAATAAAATATGAGGGAGAATATAAAAATGGACTTTATGATGGAAAAGGAACACTTTATGATGAAGACGGAGATATAGAATATCAAGGAAAATGGGAAAATGGTGAATTTATTGAATAATCGTAGTGTAAAATGGTTTTTATTACGGTTAAATTGATTAGAGAGAAACTATTTAGTGTACTGCATGAATAATATCTCTACAATCTCTGTTCATCTTCACATTCCACATACTGGCATATCTCTTCAATACGACAATTAAGTATTCTGCACAGATCATTGAGCGTGGTAGTGTTCAATGGTCTGTTTTTTCTTCAATCAGAGCTTTTGGTCATCCTCAGAAGCTACATACCGGCACATATCACCAATCTCACAATTCAGAATACGGCAAAGGTCATTTAAAGTTTTCATAGAAATGTCTTTGCCGTGTTTCAGCCTGTGCAGCGTACTATGGGACATATGGTGTTTTGTAGTCAATGTATACCAGTTTTCGTCTGAATTTCCCAAGGTTTTCCAAAATGGAGAGTAGTCTATCATATCGTATTATCCCCTCTAATGGTATTCTGTTAATTGAATATCTTCGTAATTACGAAGATATAAAAGATGTATATAGTATTTGAGGATTGAAGGAGAATATGACATTCATCATGAAAGAAAACGCTGATACAAGAAACAACTTCGCCAGGAACCTAAAATATTACCGGAAACTGAATCATATATCCCAGGAGGAATTGGCTGAGAGGTTAGGAGTTACACATTAGGCGATATCCTTATATGAGAGCGGAAGAAGGACATGTACATTTGATGTGTTGATTGAACTTAGGGAATTGTTTGGTATTAGCATTGATGAACTGATTATAGAAGATCATGGGAAGTGAAAGGGGTAAGTGAAATGATGACATCTTTGAAACTTTGTCAGAGAATGTGTTGGATTGAGGATTAAAACTATAAGCAGCTTACAAGGGAGTGTCTAAAAAATGGCATCCCCAAGGATATCAAGACTTTTGGCATCTGAACTAAATATCTTATTGAATCTAATCTTCGCCAACGGTTTTTGGGTAATACTAATCCGGTTAAACTCGGTAGGTGTTTTAAATTTCTTAATGAATATTATGAATTTGAACGTGGTGGAAACGGATCAAACCAATATGAGCAAAAAGCAAAACTTTTGACAATTGCAGATCATATTACTTCATCTAATCAAACTGAATTAGCAGAATCATACAATATTACAAGACAAACTATGAATAATTATATACGAATGGCTAATATGATACCAGAGGAATGTTTTGTTTAGTTTTACTTATCCTTCCTTACCATCTTCACGAGTATTTGTAGAACGATCACGTTGTTGCTTACGTCCTGCGTCCATTTGGACGCAAGATGATTTTTCATATGGTGGCATATACACAATAAGCTCACCGACCTCAATTCCCAAGTACCAACACAGCTTACAGATCATTCCTGTATCAAAACGTGTAACCCCATCACGACAGTATTTGTTAAAATTTGTCCGGGGGATATCAAGTTCCTTACATATTTTATTCTTGCTGATTCCTTTTTCCTGTAGTATTTCGTTTATGCGCAAATGTAAATTACCGTAATCCATAGACAGAATCTCCTTTACTTTTCATTTATTATTTTATATAATGGATGACAGAAATATAATTCACAGATATAAGATTCACATAAGTATTAGGTATACGAGTAAATCAGAAAACAGGAGAATATGGATGACAGCAGAGCAGCTACAGAAATTCTATAAGTTTATTATTGGTGATGACCTGGATTTCTATGAGGAATATACTATTCATCTTTCTGACGAGGAACAGGAAGAATTCTTTAGGGATAACCCGGATTTTATGAAAGATTTCCCTATGGGACGTGGCAAAATAGATTTGTTGAAAGATGAAATGTACAGGGGGATTCTGAGGAAGATTAAGATGAGCCCACCTCTAAAAGTGAGGAACAAGAATGTGTTTATTACACTCAAAGAGGAATCATGGAAATTTGCAGATTTTCGAGACAGTCAAAAGCAAATCAATTCATGGACTGGGTATGGGATATTTATAACCAATACTAATCTTTATAGCTGAACCAGTAACAATCAAAAAGTTTTTAAAAGAGTGATTTATGACGTTAGGAAATAAATCACGGATATGTCTGTCTTTATAAAAAAGGAGTCTATCTTTATTCTGTTCAGTAAAAGTCAATTTTAGAGCGTCAAAAATTGCACATTTTAAATTCAGAGGCTTTCAAATTGACTTTTACCGAATTCTCGCGGAAATCAATAGCTGTGTCAAAATGTCACTGTCTGAGTTGTTCGGTGATATTTCAAAAATTGGGGTGAGGTGTGAGTGCAATACATGCGCCCCACCTGTAAACGAAAAAGTTTCGTGCAAATGTTTAGTACCCCCCCCTGCTACCATTAAGTGCACCCCTCCCCATGGTAGCACGAAATCGCCAAAAATCCCCCTTATTTTCCATCATACACCCATATCCTTACAAGTTTACACCCATACACACAAGCCGAAATAGCCCCCAAAAACGCGCCTAAAGTCCTAAGATATACAGTGACATGGTTGTCCTATCAGTAGCCCTTGACAGACTGTATTATCAATCTGCCCGGGCTTTCTGTTTTGGTTCACAATTCATTGATTGTAACTATCTGACTGCTGCCGTCATCGTATTATTCAATGAGAGTATCAACCCTGTACAGTATATCATCAACGCTATTTGTATCCGGGTTATATATGAATACGTTCTGTATATAATCACCGGGCGAAAACTTCTCTGAATCGTAATGCCTGTAGTATCCGCAATCGTCCGTTCCGTTTCCCTCTGAATCTGATACAGTGCCGTTCGATACCTCAATAATGATCTTGCCGTTTCTGTTTTCAAGTATGGGTATCAGTGCGTCAAAGTCTTCTTGTGTCAGCGTGTAATACAATTGCGTCCTTCCGCTCTGAATGTTTTCAGCTTCCAGGTAGTAGCCAGTTCCATCCTCTGTATAAAGCTGTAAACCGCTTGTAGTTCCATTGTATCCGGTCACTGTATCCAGGTTGATCATGTTTAAGCGACTGTTGCTTATCGCTCCGCTGACTGCCTTACTTGCCTTCGCTGCCTCACCTGCTACCGTGTTACCATGTCCTTACCTCTATGCCTGTAATCTCTGTCTTCCCTCTGTCTCAACCTCTGTAGAGCCGTAGTAATTACGAATATCGTTCATTGACAGTTTCTTGCGGCTTTTCTTTCTGAAGGTTTCTGAATGCCAGTACCAACATTTTTTCTGTCCGGCGAACTTAAAGCCCATTTCTTTTAATTCCTTGCGATACTGGTAAGTGTTTCCGCTTATCCATATCCAATTGCCTATGATCTCAATCGTGATGTCAGACAGGTGAATGACCTTCTGAAGCATTTTCCTTAAAAGTTCGTCTTCCTCAAAGTTGTACTTCATATTGTCATATGATGAATGGTCGCTGTCTTCCGTCCCTTCCATGTTACTGTTATGATTCCGTGTGTGCTTTTCTTTCAGTATCTTGAATAGTCTTTCATATTCTGCATTGATTTCCTATGTGATCTCAACGCTGCCGTTCTCGTTATCCGGGTGATACTTCTTAAGCAATTCCTTGTACTGTTTTCTTAATTCGTCCAGTGTCTGAACGTCTTTGAAATATGTCCTGTATCCTTTCATGATCTCAGCCTCCATAAATAAAAAGAGTGTAAAGCCATTGACAATTCAATAGACCTTACACCCTTTAGTGATATTTATGTAGTTGTTATGCTATTTGTTCTAACCGTTCCTTGACCTTCCTTAATTCGTTTTCAAGATGATTAACCCTAAGAAGAAGCATTTCTCTTTCATTCTCAATCTTTAAGGCTTCATCAAGCTTGCGGTTCAAATCAAGATGTCCTTCGGCTATGATACTGATGTTACGGTTAGTTTCATTCTCTAATGTGAGTTCAATGCTAGTTACCTTTCTTTCTAATGACTGTAACTTGTCCGTAATAGACTTAATGTCATTTTTTACTGGTATTAGCCTGTCATCCAATAGCTGAGAGATTGCTAATAAATCCTCATTCGTCAATGCCATTTTATATCACTCCCTTTCCGTGATTCGTTTCGTTGTCTCTGTAGTGCCTATTATATCACGTATGGGGTGTAAAGTCTATTCAATTGTCAATGTGCTTTTGTTTTGGTGTTGAGATAATTATATACCCTAAACATAGAGATTGTCTGTTGATAATATGACTATATTTAGGGTATATGTTTTGAATAAATGTGACAATATTTAGGGTATGTAGAATAAAAAAAAATAAGACACATCAAATAATATGTCTTAAACAATTCAATATTTTTATCCTCTATATTTTCTTTCAGAAGTGTCAGAATATCCCTCAATATCTTCGACACGTTCTAATATATCACCAGGCTGACAGTCTAATAGCTTACAAAGTTTATCCACTACCTTTATATCTATAGATTCCCCATTTAACCCATCATTTTTAAATATTTTTGTTATAGTTGCCGATCCTAGAATCTTATCTTGTTTCAATCTATATTGACTTATATTATTTTCTTTTAATTTTTTTACGAGTTTTTCATAACTTATCATTTAATCACCACCTTTAATATAGGATAACACAATTTCGTTCCTAAATCAAGTATACCCTAAATATAGTTATATTGTACAAAATATACCCTAAACAGTGGCGATATTTCCAGTAGACATCACTGGATTTAGGGTATATAATATAGCTGCAAGGTCAAACAAAACAGACCTAAACAGCAAAGTTGGAATTGCTCAGAGTTTCCCAACAGTGACCGGAAGCGGCTAAAAACTTCCGGGGTGAAAATCCGATACAGGCTAATCACTTGAAATAAGAATGTAGCTTCAAAGCAAATTGGCCTTTTGTGGTAACTGATTCCACATATAGAGCGCATTGCCCCAACTAAGGGGAAAGAGGTGAGGTATATTCCCATGACACAGAGGCTGTATAAGATTCTCAAAGAAATGAGGACATATTATTTTATAACCCGGACAGATATAGAAGTAGATGGTGTGAAAGATTTTGTTTTTCTCTCAAATAATGGAAAACTTGTGTATGGAGATGCTTTCAGACAAGAGCTTATAAGGCTTTTGAAGGGTTATAATAAGGATGCCAGATATAAGATAGAACATCTTACACCACACATGCTGCGCCATACCGGATGCACGAGAAATGCGGAAAATGGAATGGATCTGAAGATCTTACAGTACCTCATGGGACATAAGTCATCCAAAATAACGAATGATGTATACAATCATGTGACGCAGGAAAGAGCGGTGAAAGAAGTGCTGAAAACCGCTAAGAATCAACAAAAACAGGCATAAATTTTTACAACAGTTGTACTATCCGGTTTCCTGCATTTTACAACAGTTTGTTGTAAAAATACGTGAAGATATGTAAAGATACGTGAAATACAGAGGATGGGAAAAAGCCCGAAAACCGCGGTTTTATAAGGTTTTAACGACTTATGTGAGGTTACGTGAAGTACGGTATTTCTTACAAAACTGTAAGAACTAATCATCCGTTTGTAAAGAAATTGCAAGATACTGCAGTTATAATAAGGAACTGTAAAGAAACGTATCAGAAAAAAGGAGCGATGACGGATGAGCATATTAGAGTTACAGCATGTTGAAAAAATATACGGAGAGAAAGAAAATCAGGTTCATGCACTGCGGGATGTCAGCCTTCAGGTAGAGGAGGGAGAGTTTGCAGCCATTGTAGGAACATCCGGTTCAGGAAAGTCTACACTGCTCAACTTAATTGGCGGGCTGGACAATCCAACGAAGGGAAAAGTTCTGGTCAAAAGCAGGGAAATCGGTTCTCTGTCAAGAAAGGAGCTTACTATTTTCCGCAGAAGAAATATCGGTTTTGTGTTTCAGAATTACAGCTTGATGCCTGTGTTAAATGTGTACGATAACGTAGCTCTGCCAGTGACATTTGACAGGGGAAAGCATAGGAACCATAAGTATATTGAGGAGCTGCTGCGGGAACTTGGCATTTGGGAGAAACGTAAGAAATATCCGAATGAGTTATCCGGAGGACAGCAGCAGAGGGTAGCGATTGCAAGGGCGCTTGTGAACAAACCCCATGTACTGCTTTGCGATGAGCCCACAGGAAACCTGGATTCTGCTACAACCATTGAGGTAATGGGCTTATTAAAGGCAAGCTGCAGAAAATATAAGCAGACGATTCTCATGGTAACACATAATGAAGCCATTGCACAGACCTGCGACAGGGTGATTCATATTGAAGACGGGCGTATTGTCACAGGAAACAGAAGGTTTCCGGCAAAAGGTGGTGATGATGTATGTTAAAACTGGCGTGGAAGTATATGAGGTATTATAAAAGCCAGACCCTGGCAATTTTTTTAAGTATTCTGTTAACGGCATCACTGCTCTCTGGAATGAGCTCTCTGATCTACAGCAGCCAGAAGAGTGATCTGGAAAACAGCAGGAATATTTACGGAGACTGGCATTATTATGTGGAAGCAGATCAGGAGTCGTATGAGATGATTCAAAGCGGCGTGCAGGGGGATGGGTTTCATCTAAGGCAATGTGGAAGGATGGAGATCAGGGATGTGGTTTCGGAAGAATTTCCCATTTATTTCATCCGTACAGACGAAGCATACCGCAGCATGGCACACAGAGATCTCTTGGAAGGAACTTTTCCGAAGAAAGAAAATGAAATTGCAGCAGATGGATATGTATTAAGCAACCTGGGCTTTTCCGGGAATCCCGGAGATTCTGTTCAGATTGGGGAGCGGTACTTTGTTGTGACAGGCATTCTGAAAAGCGAGTGGGCTGCAAGCGCCAGTGAGATGGAAATCTTTGTAAGTGATGCTTTTGCAGGCCGGGGAAGCCAGACGTTTTTATATCTTAAGTTCGATGAGGACATGAAGTTATATAAGCAGCTGGATGCTTTCCTTAGGGCATATAAGCTGAATTCCCAGTCTGTAGTCGGGAATGAGGAAGTGATCCGGTATCTGGGCGGGGAGGAGCCGGACAGTATTTATGATATTGTAAAATTTGGCCTGACGAATGAAAGAGGAAATTTTACGTACATTGTCTTGAAATTGCAGAGTGATTACAATCTGGCTTATTATGGAATGATTCTTTTTCTATGTCTGTTCAGCGTCTTTGTAGTGTATAGTGTATTCAATATTTCTGTGGCAAAGAGGACCTCCGAGTATGGAATCCTGCAGACGCTGGGAATCAGTGAAAAGCAGATTGGCGGGACGCTGGTATTGGAGCTCTGGATGTTGTTCATCATTGGATACCCTTCGGGATGTTTCCTGGGAAATGGCATTCTGAGCCTGGTGTATCAGAAATTCAACGGAGTATTCGGCGGAAAAGGCATTGGAGCAACGGGACAGGAGTTATCTGTGGCAGATCAGACATTTGCAGAAGGACCAGGTGCAGTTCCGTTTTGTTTTTCATGGGATGCTATGATATTTGGCTTTGTATTCCTCCTGACTGCACTGGCAGCGGCAGCGTTTGTGGTAGTCCGCTCCCTTAGAAAACAATCCCTGAAAGAGGTCATGAGCGGAGATACTTCATTTATAAGAAAGAGAAAAATATATGCCCGCCGTCCGGTAAACCTGGCAGGGGTAGTTGTCTGGAAGTTTATGTTTGCAAACAAAAGGAAGGTGATTGGGATCCTGCTATCCTTATCTATCGGCGGCTGTATTTTCTTATGTACGACTTATATGGTGGAGAATCTGAAGATACATGCAGAGCTTTCGCTGAAATCAGATGACGGGCTTGGCTCTGAATACCGTATTTCCCTAAAATCAGACTCACTGAGTGACACGATTCCAGAAGAGGTGGCGGACAAGATAAAAAACATGCCGGAGACGGAGCATGTATACCCAACCAGGTATACCCTGGGTGAATTGACCCATATAGAAAGTACAGATTATGAGAACTATTGCGAGACCTATTTCGATGAGATGAACCGGTCATCAGAATTCAAGAAATATGGCGGCATCTGTATTTTGCAGGAAGACGGAACGTATCGTATTAAATATGATGTGTACGGTTATGATGAAGAACTGATGGAGCAGCTTGGGGATTTTATTCTGGAGGGTAAGATTGACCCGGTAGAAATAAAAAATGGCAATCAGGTTATTGTAGTGGCGAATATGGATGGCCAGGGCAATTATTATTTTTATGGAAAGAAGCCCGGAGATACCATCACCCTTCGTGTTCCAAAGACGGACAATTATACGGACGAATTACTGAAATTCCAGAGCGGAGATGAATTCTATATGGAAAAGGAATTTCAAATTGCCGCAATCGTAAGCCGTTCCCTGGCACGGGAACAGGATTTTTTAAATACTGGTGCCTGGAGTCAGGTTCAGATGCCGAGTGTTATTATGACAAACCGGCAGATGGAAGAAAATTTTTCATTAACTGATTATAGCTTTATCAATGCATCTCCGAATCCGGATACAGAGGCGGAAAATGTAAGTAATCAGATATTACAGGCTATACGTGATGTCCCGGGGGCGGTACTGGCAGATTATAGTACTGCGATCAGAACACAGAAGAACTACCTGAGACAGCAGCAGATTTTCTTTTCCAGTATAGCAGGGATTCTCTTTGTGATCAGTCTGTTTCATATTGTGAACAGTATGAACCATACCGTTTTTGCGAGAAGAAGGGAGTATGGGGTGATCCGTGCTATGGGTATTACGGATCTTGGTTTTTATAAGATGATCCTGCAGACAGGAATTCTGTACGGAGCGTTAACGGATGTGCTGATCTTTCTGGTCTATCATCTGCTCCTTCGCAGAGTGATGAATTATTATATGGAGCATGTACTGCAGTTTCTACACGTCCAGACAGGGGTTCCGGACCGGGTTTTGCTTGGGATTATGATGCTGAATGTGGTGATCGCGGCCACGGCAGTCCTGTTTCCGGCACGGAAACTGGTGAGAGAAAACATTATAAGTGAGATCAGGGCATGATCATGAAATGCTTTACATACTTCCGCCGGACTATTATAATGAAGATAGTTGAAATTATAGAGTAAACCGAAACCCATGACCAGAAAGAGCAGGAATAAAATATGATGCAGAGTATGAACGACAGGAAAAAGGAAATCAAAGTTCCTGTAACAGGATACCATAAATTCATAAAATATCTGTGTATCCTTCTACAGGCAGGAACGGTTCTGTACCTTCTTTTCATTTGGAACCGTCTTCCGGACAGGATCCCCACTCATTATAACGGCACCGGAGAAATTGACGGTTACGGAACACGCTTTACGGTCTGGCTCTGTCCGGCGGTGATGCTTCTTATGTATCAATTCATAGGGCTTGTAGAAAGGCATCCTGCCTGGTGGAATACAGGCGTCACAGTTACAAAAACAAATGCGGCAGGAGTGTATGGTATCTTGAAAAATATGATTGTAACAATGAAGTTTGTATTGGTGCTGATTTTTGCGTATTTAAGTGTATGGCCTGCCACAGGAAGAAGTCTGGGAGCATGGTTTCTGCCCGTAAGTCTTTCCTTCACGTTTCTTCCTATCATTTTATTCAGTGTGCTCCTTTTTAGGGCGGCAAAAGAGTGAACAGTAACATGGAATGTGTGAATTGAATGAAAAAAATGTACAAAAGAGTTGTAATGGAATGAATTTTTTAGTACAATGTATACATGACATTTTTAGTTGCTGCAAACAAAGTGGGCAGCAACAACATTACGAACGCAAGGAGGCAGCAAAAATATGAAGGTTTATAGAACTGACGAGATCAGAAATGTCGTACTCTTGGGACATGGCGGCTGTGGCAAGACCAGTCTTGCCGAGGCTATGGCTTATGTATCAGGAGCAACGAATCGTATGGGAAAGGTATCTGATAAGAATACGATTAGTGATTTTGATAAAGAGGAGCAGAAGAGGGGATTTTCCATTAGTACGACGCTGATTCCGATTGAGTGGGAAAAGGCAAAGATTAACATTCTTGACACTCCGGGATATTTTGATTTCGTAGGTGAAGTAGAAGAGGCAGTGAGCGCGGCAGATGCGGCGGTAATCGTAGTATCCGGCAAGGCGGGAGTCGAGGTCGGGACCGAGAAGGCGTGGGAGCTGTGTGATAAGTATAATCTTCCAAGGATGGTGTACGTGACGGAGATGGATGTGGATGATGCAAGCTTCCGCCAGGTTGTTGAGGATCTGAATGACAGATACGGCAAGGTGATTGCGCCGCATTTCCAGCCAATCCGTGAGAATGAGAAGCTGGTAGGCTATGTCAATATCATCAAGAATGCCGGCAGACGCTACACGGGTATCGGACAGAGAGAAGAATGTGAGATCCCGGATTATTGTAAGGAAAATCTGGAGACCTACCGCGAGAAGCTTCTTGAGGCAGTGGCAGAGACAAGCGAAGAATTTATGGACCGCTATTTTGCAGGCGAAGAGTTCTCAGTAGAGGAGATCCGCGCAGCGATGCGTACAGAAGTTATGGAAGGAAGCATTGTTCCGGTAGCCATGGGCTCCAATATCCAGGCACAGGGAGTTGCGAATCTGTTATCTGACATCGTGAGATTTTTCCCAAGTCCGGATCTTAGGGAATGTGCAGGCATCAACCGGAAGACGAATGAGATCTATGAGGCGGATTATGACTTCGCAAAGGCAAAGTCTGCTTATGTATTTAAGACAATGGTGGATCCTTTCATCGGTAAATATTCCTTTGTGAAGGTGTGTTCAGGCGTGCTAAAAGGAGAGGATGTTCTCTATAACAGTACCTCAGAGGCAGATGAGAAGCTTGGAAAGATCTATACGATGTTAGGAAATAAGCCGTTAGAGGTCAGCGAGCTCTTTGCAGGAGATATCGGGGCCATCGGCAAGCTTACGAATACGAAGACAGGGGATACTCTTTCTGCTAAAGGAACTCCAATTCTTTTTGGTAAGACAGAATATTCCAGACCATATACATATATGAGATATGCGACCAAGAACAAAGGGGATGAAGATAAGGTATCCCAGGCTCTTCAGAGAATGATGGCGGAGGACGTAACTCTCAAGTCTGTCAATGACAGTGAGAACCGCCAGACGCTGATCTATGGTATGGGAGACCAGCACCTGGAGATCGTGGTAAGCAAGCTGGCAGAGAGGTACAAATGCGAGGTGGTCTTAGAGACGCCGAAGGTTGCCTTCAGGGAAACCATTAAGAAGAAATCAGATGTAGATACAAAGTATAAGAAACAGTCCGGCGGACACGGACAGTACGGACATGTTAAGATGCGCTTCGAGCCATCCGGCGACATGGATACCCCGTATGTATTTGAAGAAGAGGTAGTTGGCGGAGCAGTTCCGAAGAATTATTTCCCGGCAGTGGAAAAGGGTCTTCAGGATTCCGTAATCAAGGGGCCTCTTGCCGGATATCCGGTAGTTGGTGTGAAGGCAGTGCTTTATGATGGATCCTACCACCCGGTAGATTCCTCTGAGATGGCATTTAAGACTGCAACAGTCCAGGCATTTAAGAAGGGATTTATGGAAGCAGGTCCGATCCTCTTAGAGCCGATTGCGTCTGTAAAGGTTACGGTGCCGGATGATTATACCGGTGATGTTATGGGTGACCTGAATAAGCGGCGTGGCCGGGTGCTTGGTATGAACCCGACGGGAAATGGCAGACAGGTAATTGAGGCTGATGTTCCAATGACAGGTCTTTTCGGATACTGTACGACGCTTCGTTCTATGACAGGCGGAAGAGGTACTTATGAGTATGAGTTTGCCCGCTATGAGCAGGCGCCGTCCGATGTCCAGGAAGCAGAGATTGCCAAAAGAGCAGCAGACGAATAGTCACTGTTTGCGGAGCGAACAACAACAACGAATAAAACACAAGAAAAAAAGCCCTAAAAGGGCTTTTTTTCTTGTTATAAAGGTGCTATAATCCATTGATGTGGTAACTGTTTTGTATTTGAATCGTAACCGGTTTCAGACAGATGCCCGTGTACAATTGTGAAGATATGGAACGGTTTCCGGCATCATACTATATACAAAAAGAGGATTATAGAAATGAGGATTGTAATTATAGGTGACGGTAAGGTGGGGCATAAGCTTACAACCCAGCTGTCCGAAGAGGATTATGATATTGTTTTAATTGATCAGAATGAGGGGAAGCTGCAGGCAGCGCTGAATCAGCTGGATATTTTCTGTATTACGGGAAATGGTGCGGATGTGGAGATACAGAGGCAGGCGGATGTACCGAATGCAGATCTTGTGATTGCATGTGCTTCTTCTGATGAGATGAATATGCTGTGCTGTCTTCTGGCAAGAAAGATTGGGGCAAAGCATACGATTGCCAGGCTCAGAAATCCCATATACTATCAGCAGATCGACCTTCTGAAAGCAGACCTGCACCTTAGTATGGCAGTAAATCCAGAACTTGCCGCTGCAAATGAAGTGGCCAGGGTTCTCCTGTTCCCGGAGGCGAACAAGGTGGAGACCTTTATGAAGGGAAAGGTAGAACTGGTGGAAGTTCCTGTCCGTGAGGACAGCCAGCTTGCGGATCTGTCCCTGGCAGAGATATACAGGCGGTTTCAGATCAAGATGCTTGTATGTGCCGTCAAACGTGGAAACGATGTCTATATTCCAGACGGTGGTTTTGTCCTGAGGCAGGGAGATAAGCTTCACATTGCTGCTGCCCATGGAAACCTGAAGATCTTTTTTAAGTCAATGGGAAAGAAAAATGCGAAGATTAAGAATGTACTGATCTGTGGAGGCGGGCATCTGTGCTTCTATTTAACAAAGCAGCTTCTGCAGGCAGGAATGCAGGTTAAGATCATTGAGAAAAATGAAAAAAGATGCGAGGAGCTCTGTGAGCAGCTTCCCAAAGCCATGGTGATTCACGGGGATGCGGCTGACCAGGATCTGCTTCTTGAAGAGGGACTTCAGAGCGCAGATGCATTAGTTGCCCTTACCGGAATGGATGAGGAGAATATTATCATGTCTCTTTATGCAAAGACCCAGGGTGTGAAAAAAATTGTTGCAAAGGTGAATAATGATACCCGTGCACAGATGGTGGAGGAGCTGGGAATCGACAGCACGGTTTCAGCGAAGGGTGCAGCTGCCAATGCGATCCTTAACTATGTAAAAGCACGTATGAATTCCTATAGCAATGCCAATGTTGAGACCATGTACCGTCTGGTAAATGGGAGGATAGAGGCCCAGGAGTATATTATCAGACAGCAGTGTGAATATACAGATATTCCGCTTAGGGATCTTCCAACAAAGTCCAACCACCTGATTGCCTGTATCGGCCGGAACCGGAATATTATTATTCCCAATGGTGATGATCACCTGGAGGTGGGAGACAGTGTGATCGTAGTTACGAAAGAGCATGCAATCAGAGAATTTAGGGATATACTTGCATAGGAGAGTCAGAAGAAAAGCCATGAATCATAAAATGATACGTTTTATATTAGCAAAGATGTTGGGAGTGGAAGCACTGCTTCTGCTGCTTCCTGCACTGACAGGAGTGATTTACGGGGAGATTAAGGAGGCATGTGCTTTCCTGATTCCTGCAGTGGTCCTTCTGCTTATATTTGTTTTTTTTGGACGTAGAAAGCCGGAGGCGCCGTCAATCTATGGGAAGGACGGCATGATTATCGTCGCAAGTGCATGGGGGCTCTGGTCCCTTTTTGGCGCGCTTCCGTTTACCATATCCAGAAGCATTCCGAATTATGTGGATGCGCTGTTCGAGATGGTATCTGGATTTACAACAACAGGTTCCTCTATCCTGAGAGATGTGGAGGCACTTCCCCGGTGTATGCTGTTCTGGCGGAGCTTCTCCCACTGGATAGGCGGTATGGGAGTGCTTGTATTTGTCATGATGCTGACAACACTGGATAAGAAGAACTCTATGTATCTGATGCGTGCAGAGGTTCCGGGTCCTGAAAAGGATAAGCTTGTGCCCAAGACTATGTCTACGGCAAGAATCCTGTACGGAATTTATTTTGGCATGACTGTGCTTGAGGTGATCCTGCTGATCCTTGGAGGAATGGATCTTTTTGACAGTCTGATCCATGCCTTTGGTACGGCTGGAACCGGAGGATTTTCCAATTATGCACAGAGCGTGGGACATTTTGACAGCGTATACATTGATGGAGTAATCACCTTGTTTATGATTTTATTTGGGGTGAATTTTAACCTGTATTTCTTCCTCCTGATCAAAGAGGCAAAGCAGGTATGGAAAAACGAAGAGCTGAAGGCTTACCTGGGAATTATCGCAGCAGCAGCACTGGCGATTACAATAAATACAAGCAGCCAGTATCCCAGTCCGTTTACGGCATTCCGGTATGCAATCTTCCAGGTTGCGTCCATCATTACGACTACTGGGTATGCGACTGTAGATTATAATGTGTGGCCCATGTTTTCCCAGTGCATCATCCTGTTTCTGATGATTGTCGGCGCATGTGCGTCTTCAACAGGAGGCGGAATCAAGGTGTCCAGGGTGCTGATTATATTTAAAACGATCAGACAGGGAATCAAACAGCTGGTACACCCGCAGTCAGTGAATATTATCCGGATTAACGGGAAGAAGATGAGTCAGGATATTTTGAAAAATGTCTATGTGTACCTGATGGCATATGTCGGGATCATGGTGGTGTCTGTTCTTCTGGTTTCTTTGGATAACAAGGACTTTGCGACTACATTCAGTTCCGTCATTACAACACTGAACAATATTGGCCCGGGTATTGCTGAGGTGGGGCCGGTCGGCAATTTTGCAGATTTTTCGATTCTGTCCAAGCTGGTGTTCTGCTTTGACATGCTTGCCGGCAGACTGGAGATCTTCCCGTTTCTGATGCTGCTTACTTCATTTTCATGGAGAAAGAAATTTTAACATAACAATTCAGACAGGTCTGAGGGCAGCTTGTCTGAACTGTTACATTTTAACGGAGGTATAATATGAAAGGAAAGAAAAAGATACTTGTTGTGCTGGGCATATTGGCCGCAGCAGCGGTGTACTATTATGTAACACTCCCTGCTATCAATATCCATTCATCAGACACCTGGGTTATGGGGCTGTTTCTGCTGCTTGTACTGGCAGTGGCATATGTGGTAAAAAAGCGGCTCGGGAGACATGAATTTAAGGAGAATAGGGTAGTAAAATGCTTCGGCATTCTGATACTGGGTATAGGGGCAGTGTATCTGATTGGTTCTGTTCTCTCCTCACCGATTGTTAATGCGAAGAAATACCAGGGACTGATGAAGGTGGAAGAGGGCAATTTTGCAGACGATGTGGAGGAGCTTTCTTTTGATATGATACCGCTTCTTGATAAGGATACCGCAGAGATTCTCGGCGACCGGAAGATGGGAAGTATGGTAGATATGGTTTCCCAGTTTGAAGCAGACGAGATCTATTCCCAGATCAATTACAATGATAATCCGGTGAGGGTGTCCCCGCTGAAATACGCGAGTCTGATTAAGTGGTTCACGAACCGTTCCGAGGGAATTCCGGCATATATCCGTATCAATATGGCGACCCAGAGCACAGAGATCGTGAAGCTTAAAGAGGGAATGAAATATATGACATGCGAGCATTTCAACCGGAATATCTACCGGCACCTGCGATTTGCGCATCCCACATATATCTATGGGCAGCTTAGCTTCGAGATTGACGATGAAGGCATTCCCTACTGGATTGCCCCGGTGAAGAAGTTCAATATTGGACTGTTCGGCGGGGAGACAGTAGGAAAGGTTGTAATCTGTAATGCGGTAACCGGTGAGATGAAGACTTATCAGGTGGATGAGGCGCCGGAGTGGATTGACCGTGCATATTCCGCAGATCTTCTTGTGGAGCTTTTTGATTACTATGGCACTCTGAAGCATGGATTCTTTAACAGCGTGCTAAGTCAGAAAGACTGTCTTAAGACAACAGACGGATACAATTATCTGGCATTGGATGATGATGTATGGATGTATACAGGTGTTACCTCGGTAAATGGCGACCAGTCTAATGTGGGTTTCGTGCTTTCAAACCAGAGGACTATGGAGACGAAATATTACGAGGTAGAAGGTGCAACAGAATCTTCTGCTATGTCATCCGCAGAGGGACAGGTACAGAACCTGAAGTATATCGCCACCTTCCCGCTGCTTCTGAATATTTCCGGTGAGCCAACTTATTTTATAGCCCTCAAGGATGACGCGGGCCTCGTAAAAAAATATGCCATGGTAAATGTACAGAAATATCAGATCGTAGCAATCGGTGACAGTGTCAGCCAGTGTGAGGAGAATTATCTGGAGCTTCTCTTAAGCAGCGGCGTGAAGGAAGCTGAGAAGGATACGAGAGAGGTGCATACCGTGACGGGTGAGATTACGAAGATCGCCCAGGCAGTTCTTGACGGGACCTCCCACTATTATCTGATGGTGACAGGCTCTGATGATATCTTTGACATCTCGGTTGTTGATTTTATTGATGTTGTAAGATGTGAAGAGGGTCAGAAGATTACCATGGAATATAAGGAAGGCGAGCAGGCAAATACAGTCATGTCGCTGACATTTGACTGATAGGCGGATTTATACTCATGGCCGATTTGTCTGGCGAGCAGTATAAAACAGACGGGAACGGCATTAGCCGTTCCCGTCTGTTTCTGAGTCTTAATTAATAAAACTTAGGTTTTCTGTATTAACATCCTTCAGATCTTCTCTTGCGCCGCTGATGCTTACAAAGAATTCAATGCCGCAGTCAGAGGAAATCTTTTTAAGTCTCTCTATGAATTCCGGCATATTTTCTAAAGAAACATCAGCATGCTTCAGGATCCCGTCAATAAATACACATTCAATATCATGGTTGGAGCTATACATTCCATATAAAAATCCGATATATTCATCAATATTGGTAATTGATGTGTAGTCATCCATACAGATGGTACGGATATCAAATGTGACGCTTGCGGTGTCTCTGTGCGTTTTTTTGATAAATACGACATTACCGTTGCAGTCTTTTACTTTCTTGTTAGCAAGTTCAATCATCTGCTGTGTCTTGCCGCTCCCTTTCGGACCTGTTAATAAATTTACCATTGGCGAACTCTCCTTTATGTATCATATTATACTGAAATGCTTTCAGTACCGTTACCTGTTTCTATTATACACGAAAGAGAGGACAGGAACAACCATAATTTCAAGTTAATCATATTATTAAAAGATTTGTCAGAATCACTTGACTTATTTTAACATTATCCGTATAATAATGAAGAATAAGAAAGAAACGTTGATGAGGAGTAGTAAGAGCCGATTGTTTTCAGAGAGCTGCCGGAGGGTGCGAGGCAGCAGTGCCCTGTATGAAGAAGAGTGGTACCGCGGAAGTGAAGTCTTTTCGTCTCTTTTGAGATGGAAGGACTTTTTGTTTCGTGCCTGTGGCGAGGTCTTTGACGTTATTATAGTAGGAGGAGTAAAAAGATGTCTAAAATCCCTTATAATCATAAGGCAATTGAAAAAAAGTGGCGCGAGAACTGGGAAAAGAACCCGGTGAACGTAACAGAGAATGAAGATGGAAGTAAGAGAGAAAAATATTACTGTCTGGATATGTTCCCGTATCCATCAGGGAATGGCCTGCATGTAGGCCACTGGAGAGGCTACGTGATCTCAGATGTATGGAGCAGGTATAAGCTTCAGCAGGGATACTACATCATCCATCCCATGGGGTGGGATGCATTTGGCCTTCCAGCAGAAAACTATGCAATTAAGATGGGGGTACACCCGGCGATTTCTACTGCAGAGAATGTGAAGAATATTAAAAAACAGATTAATGAGATTGCGGCTCTTTACGACTGGGACCGGGAGGTGAATACAACAGATCCAGAGTTTTATAAATGGACCCAGTGGATCTTTGTAAAGATGTTTAAGGAGGGGCTCGCTTATGAGAAGGAATTTCCTATCAACTGGTGTCCTTCCTGTAAGACAGGGCTTGCCAACGAAGAGGTGGTAAATGGTAAATGTGAGCGCTGCGGCGCAGAGGTGACGAAGAAGAATCTCCGCCAGTGGATGCTTAAGATTACCGCCTATGCAGAGCGTCTGCTGGGAGATCTGGATAAGCTTGACTGGCCGGAGAAGGTAAAGAAGATGCAGACAGACTGGATTGGAAAATCCTATGGTGCAGAGGTAGATTTCCCGGTAGACGGCAGGGACGAGAAGATTACAGTCTATACAACCAGGCCGGATACTTTATACGGCGCCACCTTTATGGTACTTGCGCCGGAGCATGAGCTTGCCGCCAGCCTTGCTACAGATGAGACGAGAGAGGCTGTTGAAAAGTATATTTATGATGCATCCATGAAGTCAAATGTAGACCGGATGCAGGATAAGGAAAAGACTGGCGTATTTACAGGAAGTTATGCGGTTAATCCACTGAATGGCGAGAAGACGCCAATCTGGCTGTCCGACTATGTACTTGCGGATTACGGTACTGGTGCTATTATGTGCGTACCGGCACATGATGACCGTGATTTTGAATTTGCTACAAAGTTCGGTATTCCGATTGTACAGGTTATTGCAAAGGATGGAAAAGAAATTGAGAATATGACGGAGGCTTACACAGAGGCAAGCGGAACCATGATCAATTCCGGTGAGTGGAATGGTATGGAATCCTCCATACTGAAAAAGGAGGCTCCTCATATGATTGAAGAGAGGGGAATCGGCCGTGCAACTGTGAACTATAAGCTGCGTGACTGGGTATTTTCCCGTCAGCGCTACTGGGGAGAGCCGATTCCGATTGTGCATTGTCCGGATTGCGGATGTGTGCCGGTGCCGGAGGAAGAGCTGCCGCTGCGTCTTCCGGAGGTAGAATCCTATGAGCCTACAGGAACAGGGGAATCCCCCCTTGCAGCGATTGAGGAATGGGTAAACTGCAAGTGCCCGGTATGCGGAAAGCCTGCAAAGCGTGAGACAAATACAATGCCCCAGTGGGCAGGCTCCTCCTGGTATTTCCTGCGCTATGTGGATAACCATAATGATAAGGAGCTTGTTTCCAGGGAGAAGGCAGATGCAATGCTTCCGGTAGATATGTATATTGGCGGCGTGGAGCATGCGGTGCTTCATCTTCTGTATTCAAGATTTTATACAAAGTTCCTGTGCGATATCGGGGTCATTGATTTTGACGAGCCCTTCCACAAACTGTTTAACCAGGGAATGATTACAGGAAAGAACGGAATCAAGATGAGTAAGTCAAAAGGCAATGTGGTATCTCCGGATGATCTTGTGAGAGATTATGGGTGTGATTCACTGCGTATGTACGAGCTTTTCGTTGGTCCGCCGGAACTGGATGCCGAGTGGGATGACCGTGGAATTGACGGCGTGAACCGTTTCCTTAAGAGATTCTGGAATCTTGTCATGGACAGCAGGGAAGCAGATGTGGCTGCGACAAAAGAGATGGTCAAAGAGCGCCACAGGCTGATTAAGGATATTACCGTGCGTCTGGAGAGCTTCAGCCTGAACACAGCAATCTCAGGGTTTATGGAGCATAATAATAAATTGATTGAGATTGCAAAAAAGGAAGGCGGAGTTGACAAAGAGACTTTATCAGCCATGACCGTGCTGCTTTCCCCGTTCGCACCCCACATTGCAGAGGAGGCATGGGAGCAGTTAGGCCATACAGGGTCTGTCTTTAAGGCAGGCTGGCCTGTTTATGACGAAGAGGCAATGAAGGATGATGAGATTGAAGTTCCGGTGCAGCTGAACGGAAAGACAAAGGCAGTTATCTCTATCCCGGTCGATATTTCGAAGGAGGAAGCAATTGCTGCCGGAAGGGAAGCTATTGCAGATAAAATTACCGGAACAGTAGTGAAGGAAATTTATGTTCCGAAGAAAATTATTAATATTGTGCAGAAAATGTAACAATTCGGTTCAGGGCTCTCACGTAATGTGCGGTTTGTGCGCCATTCCAGGGCTGTGAATGATAAAGGGAAATTAGCTTTTGGAAACGGTTCAGGCGGCCTGGGCCGTTTCTCTGTTACTATGGCGGGGTGTGCGATCCCGCGAATAGTATACTGCGCACAGCCGCATAAGGGAGTATGCCGCTTTGCGGCTGCCGTGAGTATAACATAATTTTTGCTTTCAGTTAGCAAGGAGGTTATAGTATGGACAGAAATATGGAATATAAGATAAGGAAGGTAATGTCATCCTATTATAAAAGAAAATGGGCGGGAGCGGGAATCTGTGCAATCGCGATTATTTACCTGATTTATCTGGGGATCTTTAAGATGGATTACCGGATTAGTCTGGTGGTGGGAGGCTTTGCTTCACTGCTGCTGACACTGAGTGTTTTTTTGGTGTATATTACTTTGGCGGCAGTCATGATCTTTGTGCTTATGTCGGCATCAACCGTGATTTCGGAGACCTTAATGAAAGATTGTGATCCGTATCTTTTTGAGGCCTGCCTAAACCGGCTTACGATATTATTTTACAAAGACAGAATCGCATGCAATCATGCCATGGCGCAGTATTACCAGGGGAATTTTGCGCAGGCATGGGAAACGCTTCAGCGTATTAATATATATAAGTTGAAAGGAAGATTCCGGTTCAATTACTATGTGCTCCTGTGTGCGCTGCATTTTAGGAACGGGACAGGGGAAAGAGTGGCAGAGCTTGAGAAGACTTACCGCGCAGGAATCAGAAACAAAAAGGATCAGGAGTATTTTCGGATGCTTTGTGCGGATAATAATCTGTTCCGGGCGATGGAAAACCGGGATTATGAGTCGGCTTTCCGTTTTGTAAAGGAGCGGGAGGAACTGGCAGGGAAGGTGTCTTATCCATGGCACAGGGTGCTCTTTGATATGAAGGAGGCTCGTATTTATGCTGCAATGGGAGAAAATGAGAGCGCGAAGCTTAAGCTGTGGCATGTAGTGGAACGTGGCGGGTCGCTTTTTTGTGTGGAAGAGGCAAGGGAGCTTCTGGAGAAGATTACGGGAGTGAAAGAGGTGAGCGAGCCAGAGACTGTGCAGACCGGGGAGCCAGAGACTGTGCAGGCCGGGGAGCCAAAGCAGGAGCCAGAGACTGTGCAGACCGGGGAGCCGGGGCAGATTGGAGAGCCAGAGGCTGTGCAGACCGGGGAGCCGGGGCAGACCGGGGAGCCAGAGGCTGGGCAGATCAAAGAGCCAAAGCAGGAACAAGAGACTGTGCAGATTGAAGAGTCTGTGTAGGTACTGGGTGATTTTTACTGTCTGGCAGCGGACGCAGGCAGGGACAATCCCATATTCCATTCAAACGGGGCAAAATTCCGGTGAACTAAGGAGCCTTAAAGAAATAACATGACAAGATTGCGCAGAATTTTTCTTCGAGAGTGCCAGGCAAAAATTAGGCGCATAGCGGGCTATGTAACTAATTTTTGCCTGGCGCTATCGGAGAAAAAGGCAAGCAAGATGTCATGTTATTTCTTTAAGGCTCCTAATTGCCAACTCCGACTAAGACGTTCGGGAGAGCCCTCACGCCTAAGTCTTCGTAGGCAATGGATTTCACCTCCATAAAAAGCGCCCCTGATTGTTTTCATTGGAATATGGGATTGTCCCTGCCTGCTGTGTATCGGGCGTTAGGAGTTTAGGTTCTGTCGTGGTTGATGGAGGTATAGAACATGGAGCGTATTTCTTCCTGTTTATCCGTCTGTCCTAATATCCACATAATCTTTGCAACGAGTGATTCCGTTGTCATGTCTGCAGCCTGGAGGATTCCAGGGTGTTCACTGTATTTTTTCCCTACCTTATAAACTTCTAGATCGCAGCCTTCTTCAGGGACCTGGGTGGTGACTGCAAGGGTTTTTCCGGCATCTACCCACCCGAAAATTGCCTTTTCGAAGGAGGCATCTTCGTATTCTGGTATTCCGCCAATTCCAAAGGTTTCTAATATAATTGCATCATAGTGACTGCTTAAAAGTCCGAAGATCTCTGCTTTTACTTCTGGCGTGAGTTTTAGGACGAATACCCGGTCGTTCAGTCTGCTGTAGGTTTTAAGCGCATCCGGTTCGGGCAGTGCACCGGTGTAGTGCCGGATGATGCGGTCATCATGAATGACTGCAAGAAGCGGAAAGTTCATGCTTTCAAAGGCATCAAAGCTCCGGGTGCGCTGCTTTCTGCCGCGGGTCCCGGCAACGGCTTTCCCGTTAAATACAATGCAGACGCGGCAGGACTGGTCATCCAGAGCATACAGGATGCTCTGGTAGATGTTGAGCTTTGCATCTGTGTAGGGGTTTCCCATTGGCTTTTGAGAACCGGTCAGAACGATGGGTTTCCTGCTGTCCTGTATCAGGTAGGAAAGTGCGGCGGCTGTATATGCCATTGTGTCTGTTCCATGCAGGATTACGAATCCGTCGTAAGAGTCGTAGTGTTCCATGACTGCATCACAGATTCTAAGCCAGTCCCGCGGACGCATGTTCGTGCTGTCAATATTCATAAGCTGCAGGACGGTGAGTTTACATTTGTCTTGAATTCCCGGGACATTCGCCGCCAGTTCATCCCCAGTCATGGCAGGCGCAAGTCCCTGTTCTCCGCCCTTGGAGGCAATCGTGCCTCCGGTGGCAATCATAAGTATTTTTTTCATATACATCATCCTCTCAATGTAATAAAAGTATAGTTGTATCTGACAACTTAATATAGTATAACACACCCTGGCCATTAGCTGCAATGAAGCATATATTGATTGGTAAAAAATTCGCGTGATAATCACGGCCTTATATGAAGCAAATAATTTGTGATTCCGAAAAAAGGGTATTGCTATCACGTTTACGTGATAGGATATGCTTTTTATGCGGAGAGAGGAAGGCCGTAATGAAAAGAACAAATGAGGTAAGTAAATTGGCTGGGGTAAGCAGGCGTACATTACAGTATTATGATGACGAGGGAATTCTTGTGACGGAAAGATCAAGAAATAATCATCGATTATATGACAAGGAAGCGTTGGAAAAAATATGGGAAATCATGCTATATAAGGAGATGGGATTTGGACTAAAAGAAATCAGACAATTACTACAGGCAACAGACAATAAGAAAAAAGAATATCTAAGACGGAAGATAGAAATTGTCAGAGGAGAAATTAAGAAAAGAGAAGAGCAGATAGAATTCATTTCACTGATTCTCGGACATGGAATTCCACAGATGCCGGAAGAAAGTGACGGAATAACGTATGTGAAAAGTATAGAGGAATTGAGGAGAAGGTTATGAACGAGCATGAAGTATATTCAACTGTTATGCAAATAATAAAGAGTTGTTAGGATTTAAGATGAATTGTAACTATTCATGGGGACTTGCACCTCGTTGCATGTCCCTGTGCCAATAAAAGTTTTGATTCTGGCAAGCTTCTGTAGCCTGTTGAAACAGACATGTTAATAAATATGAGGGTATATTTGAAGGAAAAGAAGGAGAATGATGGAAATGAAATGTCCGGTATGCGGTGCGCCGCTGAAGGGGAAAAGATGTGATTATTGTGGGTATGAGGACAGAATGCCTGTTGAGAAGGATATAAGTCTAAATCAGATATACTGCCAAAAAGAAGAGCTGCCAGGACAACATGTTATCATGGACAATCCAGTATTCAAGAGTCCGGAAGTCGTCCCTGGAGTTAGTAGAAAAAGTAAAACAGTTGCTTTGCTGTTGTGTATATTTGGGGGAGGGTTAGGGGCGCATAAGTTTTATGTTGGAAAGGCAGGAATGGGAATTCTTTATTTGTTTACATTGGGTCTGTTCGGATTTGGCTGGATTATTGATATTATTTTGATTGCAACGGGAATGTTTAAGGATGAATTTGACTTGCCCCTGCTGTAGTGAAGGAGAGAAGTATGGATTTTTGGGATATTGTTAAAGATCAATTTCTTGATGTAATTGAATATGAAGATAAAAGCAATCGGCTTATTGTTATGAAATTCCGCCGGGAAAGCGGGAATGATGAATTAAAACAGGGGTCAAAGGTTATTGTCAGAGAGAGCCAGTGCGCTGTGTTTTTGAAAGGTGGCCAGTTGGCAGATATTCTTCCGCCAGGTACATATGAACTCAATACAGATAATTTTCCTGTTCTGACAAAACTTAAGGCATTTCCCTATTTATTTGTATCACCTGTAATTGCAGATTTATATTTTGTGAGTACCAGGCAGTTTATAGACAATAGGTGGGGGACAAAAAATCCTATTATGAAGAGAGACAAAGATTTCAATATGGTGCGGATACGTGCTTTTGGAAAATTTGCATTCAGAATTACAGATGTTGCTTATTTTATGAAAGAAATCTTTGGAACAAAAGGAATTGTAATGACTTATGACATTGTTGAATACCTTTCGTCAATGGTGACAGAAGTCTTTTCAACTACGGTTGGAGAAACAGAAATGTCAGTTCTGGAATTGGCCGCAGGATACAGAATTTTATCTTCTGCAATGCAGGAAAGATTAAACGGTCAGGTAAGAATGACAGGGATACAATTCAGCGATGTGATTATCGAAAATATTTCACTTCCTGAGGATGTTGAAAGAATGATTGATGAGCAGTCAGGAATTGGTATTGCAAAAAGCGATATGGAATCCTTTATGAAATACCAGACAGCAAGAGCTATGAGAGATGCGGCAAAGCAGAAGGGAGGGTTGGCAGGGCTGGGGGCGGGAATGGCTTTAGGAAATACCATGGCTCAAAATGTGCAGAAGAGCTCAGGGGCAGATAACCAGTCGAAAAGCAGGGCAGAACAATTGCGGGAGTTAAAGGCACTGCTAGATGAAGAAATCTTGACACAGGATGAGTTTGATGAGGAAAAGAAACGTATTTTAAGAAGTTAAGAAACTGAGGGAGGATGATAAGATGTCAGGGAAACCAAAGATGGTAATATGTAGGAACTGTAATGCACCGATTGCAAAAAATGCAAGGATTTGTCCGTCATGCGGCGCAAAGAATAAGAAACCATTTTACAAGAAAGGATGGTTTATTGTTCTTCTGGTTATTTTTGCAATTGGAATTGTTAACTCAGTTGTCAGAAATAAAGAGGATCTGGAGACCGTACGGTCTGTCGAAATTCCAAAATCAGATGAGGTAAAAGAAAGTGAAGTGGAATCTGAACCTGAAACGGCTAAAGAGGAAAAGGCAAGTGAAGTGGAATCCGAACCTGAAGGTGAAGCGGCTAAAGAGGAAAAGGCAAAGGAAAATCCGAAAAGCCGTGACAAATCAGTAGACGGTATGCGGCCGGAATTCAAGAAAGCAATGGATAGCTACGAGGAATTTATGACGGAATATTGTGAATTTATGAAGAGGTACGGAGAATCAGATGGAACGGATCTGGGGCTGGTGGCAGATTATGCGGATTATATGAGTAAGTATGCTGAGTGGGTAAAGGATTTCGAAGGCTGGGATGATGGAGAAATGAACACGGAAGAAGCTGCGTACTATCTTGATGTTCAAAACCGTATTAACAAAAAGCTTATTGAAGTTGCGAATTAGGGACGGGGCATTTTTAAAAATGCCCCGTCCCCAACTTAGCATAGGACGATGATTTTCCGCGGTGTTGTCTGCGGCGGTATGCTTCTTGTTGTTTCGCTGTAATAGACTACCAGCATTTTGTTTTCAGGGCGGCAGCCATAGCTCTGTCCGTTAGAGGTCACGATCTCGGTGGTCCGGCTGAGATTTATTTTTAGTGCATTGTCTTCTGCGGTCAGTGTGTCGTCGAAATATCCGACATAGATATTTTCGGATGGGTTTCTTCTTCCGATGATGACGGCCTGGTATCTTGGCGGGAAGATGAGCGGTACAGGCAGGGAGGCATCGTAAAATGCCGCGACGGGCATACCGGGGCGGAGACGTACTTCTCCGATTACATAGGTGTCAGGGCTTATGATGAACTGGCTGATTCCGTTATCGCTGCGGATGGTTACCTGCTGTTCGCAGCAGTCTTCACTGAAGGATGTTACATTTTGTATGATGCCTGTAACAGGCATTAATGTTGCTGGCATATGAAAATCTCCGGTTTTTGATTAATATATGCCATGTGGCTGTGGAGGGTGCGTGTCTTACCGAAGTTGTCTGTGCTATCGGATCTTTTCTGCTTCGCCGTCTGGCGGGAGGAAATGATATAGTTCTTCGTATGCTTCGACCTCTTCATCTGAGGTTGGGGCAGAAGGAATCAGTCCGGTCATATCCTGGGCAGATGCTGCATTTGACAGGTAATCGTAAGAATTAATGATCTCATCGTTGGACCTTTCTTTCTTATCTGTTCTTTTATCTATATCCACGAAAAACACCTCTTTTCTTCTTTTTCTCTTAATTTCTGTAGAAATTTAAAATAATATACTGTATAATATTTCCGTGATTATTTGATGTTATATCATGAGCGTCAAAATACCTTTTGACGCTTTCAACATTATATGAAAGAAGGAATAAGATGTTTATAGAGATTGATACTCATACTCATACACTGGCCAGTGGCCATGCCTATTGTACTATGAATGAGATGGCGCAGGAAGCGGCAGCGAGAGGTCTGAAGGGGCTTGCAATTACAGAGCATGCGCCGGATATGCCGGGCGGTCCGTATATTTATCATTTTCAGAATCTGAAGGTGGTTCCGAGAAAGAGGAAGGGTATTGAACTGCTTCTTGGTGTGGAATTAAATATACGGAATGAGCAGGGAGAGGTGGATTTGTCTGAAAAGGAGCTTAAGGAAATGGATATTGCCATTGCCAGTATGCATGCTCCCTGCTATAAGGGAGCCATGGACAAGGAAAGCATTACTCGTGCCTATATTCATGCGATGGAGAATCCTTATGTGGATATTATCGGGCATCCGGATGATTCGAGATTTCCTGTGGACTATGAGCGGCTTGTAAGGACGGCGAAGGAGACAGGGACGCTTCTTGAGGTGAATAATTCTTCCCTGAGGCCAACCTCTTTCCGTCAGAATGCCTGGGAAAATATGTGCAGGATGCTTGGACTTTGCAGACAGTACGGAGCAAGGATTGTTCTGGGGACAGATTCCCATGTGGACCAGACAATCGCAGATTATGCCAGGACAGAGGAGCTGTTAAAGGAGACAGGTTTCCCGGAGGAGCTGATTGCAAATACTTCTCTGGAAGGTTTGAAGGCTTTGTTAAAACGTGGAAAAAAGAGATAGACTTTACGAATTTACTGTGTTAAAATGTAATTGTGCAATTTTAAATGGACTGGACAGTTAAAGGAGTAATATGCCATGAGTAAGAAGATTAGGACAGAGGCGGTAGATTATCTGTTTGATGCGGTGTTAAGCCTTGAGAATAAGGAAGAGTGTTACACGTTTTTTGAGGATATCTGTACGATCAATGAGCTGTTGTCATTATCGCAGAGATTTGAGGTGGCAAAGATGCTGAGAGAGCACAAAACCTATCTGGAGATTGCAGATAAGACAGGAGCCTCCACGGCAACAATCAGCAGGGTAAACCGTTCTCTTAACTATGGCAATGACGGATACGACATGGTATTTGAAAGGATTAAGCACAATTAAGAAAAAATAGGGCGTGCGCCCTATTTTTTCTTCTTATCGTGATCTGGCTCAGGAAGCTCGTTAATCAGTTTTTCAATCAAGAGTTTTTTTACATAGACATCAAAGCTTAAGGAGGAGATGAAAGAAAACAGGCGGAAATAATCCCTGTCCTCTTCTTCGATCCCGTCCTGCTCAAAGGATTCCATTGCCTGATGGTAGGCTTTGGCAACGTCCTTTTGCATGGCATCAATGCGGGACACTTCCAGCTTGCAGACTTCTTCGTAGATGGAAGTAATATTAAAGTCGCTTCCATTATGAAAGTACTTATCCGTGATGGGTGCAAGCAGTGTCTCAATATCCTTGATGGAAAGGATATTTTTAAAATAGTAGATAAAGATCATGACAAGAACGTGTTCCCTGGAGTACTTTTTCTTCACCGGAGGGGGCAGCAGGTTGTTCTTCGTATAATTGTTGATCATGGTCTTTGTCAGGATCTTGTCATCATCGTACCGCTTGGTGGAGGCTAACTGCTCTTCCATAAAAGTAGTAACCTGATCCATATACAGATCAATGTTCGGAATGTCATCCAGCTTGATATAGTCAATCCGTGCAATGCTCGACAGGATGCTGCCCAGCATATCCTTTGTATCAATCACCATATTTTTCACCTCGATACAGCTATTATATAGTATTAAAAACTAGATGGCAAGAGCTTTTTATAAGATATCTTAAATCTTAGAAAATCTTAAAAAATTGTCTTTGACATTAAAATTTTATCCATATACAATGAGTTAGTAAAGGAGGGATTTGATGCTTCGGACATTATTAAAGGAAGTAAAGGAATATAAGAGAGCGTCTGTGGTTACGCCTCTCTTTATGATTCTTGAGGTGCTGATGGAGATGGTCATCCCCTATCTCATGGCATCCATTATTGACAAGGGGGTGAATGCAGGGGACATCGGGCATATTTACCGGGTGGGCGCTCTTATGATTGCAGCGGCGCTTGTGGGACTGTTTGCAGGGATTGGAGGCGGACGGTACGGTGCGAAGGCGTCCGCAGGATTTGCGAAGAATCTGCGTGCTGCCATGTTCAACAATATCCAGGCCTTTTCATTTTCTAATATTGACAAATACAGCACTGCGGGGCTGGTTACCCGTCTGACTACAGACGTGACCAACATTCAGAATGCCTATCAGATGACCCTGAGGATGTTCACAAGGGCGCCGGCGAGCCTGGTCTGTGCCATGGCCATGGCATTTACCATTAATGCAAGGCTTTCCAGTATTTATCTGGCAGCAGTCGTGATCCTGGGGGTTCTTCTGTTTTTGATCATGAGCCGGGCTACAAAGTATTTTCAGCAGGCATTTCCGAAATACGATGATATGAATGCCTCTGTACAGGAAAATGTGTCGGCAATCCGTGTTGTGAAGGCATATGTAAGGGAGTCCCAGGAGACAGAAAAATTCAGGAGAGCCAGCGAGAACATATACCGCATTTTCTTTAAGGCTGAGAAAAATCTGGTCTACAACGGCCCTCTTATGATGTTCACTGTGTACTCCTGTATCCTTCTGATCAGCTGGATCGGGGCAAAGATGATTGTTGTGGATTTCCTCACTACCGGGGAGCTTATGAGTCTTCTTACATACTGCATGAATATTCTGATGAGTCTGATGATGCTGTCCATGGTATTTGTCATGATTTCCATGAGTATGGCAAGTGCAAGGAGAATTTCAGAGGTGTTAAATGAGACCAGCGACCTTAAGAACCCGGATCATCCCCTGATGGAAGTAAAGGACGGAAGCATTGTGTTTGACAAGGTGTACTTTGCCTACAAAAAGGAGAGCAGCGAGCCGGTGCTTAAGGACATCAGCCTGTCTGTGAAATCTGGGGAGACCATTGGGATTATCGGTGGAACCGGAAGTGCTAAGAGCAGCCTGGTAAGCCTGATCAGCAGGCTTTATGATGTGACAGGAGGAGAAGTGCTGGTGGGCGGCTGCAATGTAAAGGATTATGATATGGAAGTGCTGCGGGATCAGGTGTCCGTGGTGCTGCAGAACAATGTGTTGTTTTCCGGAACGATTCTGGATAACCTGAGATGGGGAAACCCGGATGCCTCTGAGGAAGAGTGTAAGGCGGCCTGCCGCCTTGCCTGCGCGGATGAATTTATTGAGCGGTTTCCGGGCGGTTATCAGACTCGTATTGAGCAGGGAGGAAGCAATGTGTCCGGCGGGCAGAAGCAGAGGCTCTGTATTGCAAGGGCGCTTCTTAAGAAGCCGAAGATCCTCATACTGGACGACAGTACCAGTGCAGTGGATACGGCAACAGACGGGAAGATCCGGCGGGCCTTCCGGGAGGAGATTCCGGATACCACGAAGCTTATTATTGCCCAGCGTATCTCCAGTGTGCAGGATGCGGACCGGATCATTGTTATGGAAGAGGGGCGCGTCCATGGGTTCGGTACTCATGAGGAGCTTCTGGAAAAGAATGAGATTTACCGCGAGGTCTATGAGTCACAGACAAAGGGCGGCGGTGATTTTGATGAAAAGGCAGGTGAATAGAGGATGGCAGGACCGATGAACAAAAGCCCACGGGGAATGAAATCAGGAGTGAAAAATCCGGGAAAGCTGTTCCTGCGGCTTATGAAATATGTATTTCAGAAATATGGGCTCCACTATGTGGCAGTGATCGTGCTGATTCTGACAGGGGTTTTATGTAATGTACAGGGAACCTTATTTATGAAGAACCTGATTGATGACTATATTACGCCGTTTCTTCTTACAGAAAACCCGAATTTTACGCCTCTGCTGCATGCAATTTTCCGGGTGGCAGGCTTTTATGCAGTGGGGATTCTTGCAAGCTACGGGCATAACCGGATTATGATCAATGTGACACAGGGAACGCTGAGAGACTTAAGGGATGATCTGTTTTCCCATATGGAGAAACTGCCTGTTAAGTATTTTGACACTCATGCACACGGGGATATTATGTCTGTGTATACCAATGATATTGACACCCTCAGACAGATGATCAGCCAGAGTATTCCACAGCTTGTGAACAGCGGATTTACCATCATCAGCGTATTGATCAGCATGCTGGTTTTAAGCGTGCCGCTGACAGGGGTCACGCTTCTGATGGTGGCGGTTATGGTATTCTGTTCGAAAAAATCTGCCGGCATGAGCGGCAAATATTTCCTGGAGCAGCAGAAGAACCTGGGCGCGGTAAATGGCTATATTGAGGAAATGATGAACGGGCAGAAGGTGGTCAAGGTATTCTGCCGGGAGGAGGCCTGCAAGGCGGAATTCAGGGAGAGGAATGACAGATTGTTCGAGAGCGCGGACAGAGCCAATACCTTTGCGAACTTCCTGGGGCCCATCAATGCCCAGCTTGGAAATGTCAGCTATGTGGTCTGCGCCATTGTGGGCGGAACCCTTGCCCTGAAAGGGAGCTTCGGGCTGACCCTTGGGGGACTTGCGAGCTTTCTTACTTTTAACAAAAGCTTCAGCATGCCCATAAACCAGGTGAGCATGCAGATGAATGCCATTGTCATGGCAATGGCAGGAGCAGAGCGTATCTTCGCGCTGCTGGACGAGGAGGCAGAGACGGATAACGGATACGTGACACTTGTGAATGTGAAGGAAGAAAATGGTGTGCTTAAGGAATGTGGGGAGAGAACCGGCCGCTGGGCATGGAAGCATGTGCACCAGGCAGACCAGAGCGTGGATTATGTGGAAGTAAAAGGTGATGTTGTCTTTGACGGCGTGGACTTTGGATACACGGATGAAAAAATCGTGCTCCATGATGTTAAGCTCTTTGCAGAGCCTGGGCAGAAGATTGCGTTTGTGGGCTCTACGGGAGCGGGAAAAACTACCATCACCAACCTGATCAATCGTTTTTATGACATTCAGGACGGGAAAATCCGGTATGACGGGATTAATGTGAATAAGATTAAAAAGGACGACTTAAGACGGTCTCTTGGGATCGTGCTGCAGGATACCCATCTATTTACCGGAACCGTGCGGGAGAATATCCGGTTCGGGAAGCTTAGCGCAACGGATGAAGAGGTGACGGCAGCGGCAAAGCTTGCCAACGCAGATGGTTTTATCCGGAGGCTTCCTGACGGCTATGACACCATGCTGACCGGGGACGGGGCGAACTTAAGCCAGGGGCAGCGCCAGCTCCTTGCCATCGCAAGGGCGGCGGTGGCAGATCCGCCGGTGCTGATCTTAGATGAGGCGACCAGTTCCATTGACACGAGGACAGAGCGGATCGTGCAGGACGGCATGGATAAGCTGATGAAGGGGAGAACTACATTTGTCATTGCCCACAGGCTGTCTACAGTGCGCAATTCAGACTGCATTATGGTGCTGGAGCAGGGCAGGATCATTGAACGCGGAACCCATGAACAGCTTTTAGAAGAAAAAGGAAGGTATTACCAGCTCTATACAGGAAATGCCATCAGCGCATAAAGAAATGTAAAGAGCAGATGGAGGAAAAACAGGATATGATTTATCAGATATATTTCAGCCCCACCGGCGGTACGAAAAGAAAATTATTTATTTCCCGAAAGATTATCACACAGAACCACGCGGCCGTGTTATACTATAATATAAGTGGCTTACGATTAAGAAAAATGGAAACGAAAGTAGAAAGGAAATAACAGCTTTGAGTATTTATGATACACTGAATGATAAACAGCAGGAGGCGGTATATAATACGGAAGGCCCCCTTCTGATTCTCGCGGGGGCAGGTTCAGGGAAGACCAGGGTTCTGACACACAGGGTCGCCTATTTGATCGAAGAGAAAGGGGTGAATCCATGGAATATCCTTGCCATTACCTTTACCAATAAGGCAGCGCGGGAGATGCGGGAGCGTGTGGACCAGCTGGTGGAGTTTGGAGCGGAGAGCATCTGGGTGAGTACCTTCCACTCCTTATGCGTCAGGATCCTGCGCAGGCATATCGGCCTTCTGGGATATGATACGAATTTTACGATCTATGACTCAGATGATCAGAAGACGCTGATGAAGGAGATCTGCAGGCTCCTGAATATTGACACAAAGATTTATAAGGAACGGATGCTTTTAAGCGCAGTATCCCATGCAAAGGATGAGCTGATTACCCCGGAAGAGCTGATGCTGGAAGCAGGTGGGGATTACGGAAGCAGGAAGGTGGCAGAGGTCTATGCAGAGTATGAGAAGCAGCTCCGGGCAAATAATGCGCTGGATTTCGATGACCTGCTTGTGAAGACGGTCCAGCTGTTTCAGACACAGGCAGATGTACTGGAGCACTACCAGGAGCGTTTCCGGTATATCATGGTGGATGAGTACCAGGACACGAACTTCGTGCAGTTTGAGCTGATCCGGCTCCTTTCCTCCAGGTACAGGAATCTGTGCGTGGTGGGAGATGACGACCAGTCCATCTATAAGTTCCGGGGGGCTGATATTAAGAATATTCTGAATTTCGAGAAGGTATTCGAGGATGCATCAGTGGTGAAGCTGGAGCAGAACTACCGCTCAACGAGTAATATTTTAAATGCGGCAAATGCGGTAATCAAGAATAATAAGGGCAGGAAGGAAAAGGCCCTGTGGACGGAAAACGGCGACGGAGAGCAGATCGGGGTGCTCCAGTTTGATACGGCTTATGATGAGGCGGAATATATTGCGGATGATATCAAGGAGCGGGTGAACCGGGGCGACGGGGAATACCATGACCATGCCATCCTGTACCGTACCAATGCCCAGTCCCGTATCTTTGAGGAGAAGTTCGTGACAGCCAATATCCCGTATAAGATTATAGGCGGTATTAATTTCTACGCGAGAAGGGAAATTAAGGATCTTCTCTCTTATCTGAAAACAGTGGATAACGCAAGGGACGATCTGGCGGTCCGCAGGATTGTAAATGTGCCGCGGAGGGGCATCGGACTTACCAGTATCAACCGGGTGCAGGAATATGCTGCAGAGCATGAGATTGGATTTTACGGAGCTCTCAGGGCGGCAGACCTGATTCCGAATATCGGAAGGGGAGCCCAGAAGCTGGAATCCTTTGTGGCACTTATCGAGCATTTCCGGACAGATGCAAAGGATCTGTCAGTTTCTGACCTGATGAAGGAGATTATAGAGGAAACCGGGTATATTGACAGCCTGGAGGCGGATGACGCGGAGGATGCAAAGGCGAGGATCGAAAATATCGACGAGCTTCTGAGCAAGATTGCAGCCTATGAGGAAGCCTGTGCGGACAGTGATATTCCGGTAACCTTAAGCGGATTTTTAGAGGAAGTGGCACTGGTGGCGGACATTGACAGCCTGGATGAAAGCAGTGACTATGTCATGCTCATGACTCTCCACAGCGCCAAAGGACTGGAATTTCCCCGGGTGTATCTGGCAGGAATGGAGGACGGAATCTTCCCAAGCTATCTGACCATCACATCAGATGACCCGGAAGGAGTGGAGGAAGAGCGCAGGCTCTGCTACGTGGGAATTACGAGGGCAAAGGAAGAACTGATGCTTACATATGCAAGAAGACGGGTAATCCGGGGTGAGACCCAGTATAATAAGATGTCCCGCTTCTTAAAGGAAATTCCCCAGGAGCTGGTTTCTACGGGAGATACATTCGAGAAGAAGGAGATGGAGGAGTTCCCTGTGGCGGCGAAGCAGGCGGCGTACCAGCAGGCGAAGCAGGCCTTCCATTCTAAAGCATTCGCTGCCTTAAAGCCGGCGCAGCAGTTCGGAAAGCCTGCAGGAGACGGGCCGGGTTATGAGGAAGGCGACCGCGTAAAACATGTGAAGTTCGGTGAAGGAACCGTGGCAAGTATTGTATCCGGCGGGCGTGACTATGAAGTGACGGTGGATTTCGACAGCGCGGGGAGAAAGAAGATGTTTGCCATGTTTGCGAAGCTTCAAAAGATTTAATTACCCAATTAAATATTTGATGAAGATTTTGGAATAAATGAGTAGTAATCTTGGCTTGATAATGGTATAATAAGGATAGAAAAAAGAAAGGAGCGGGGGCATGAGTAGAGTAGAAGAACTTATTGCAGCGTCAAAATTAAATGAACTGGTAAATAAAAAGGAAGAGGATAAGCAGTGTAAGACTGTTCTGTGGGTACTTGCAATCGTAGGTGCAGTGGCAGCAGTGGCAGCAATCGCTTATGCGGTATACTGCTTCTTTACACCGGATTATCTGGAAGACTTTGAGGAAGATTTCGAAGATGATTTTGACGATGACTTCTTTAACGAGGAAGATCAGGTATAGAGTATGTAACAGCGAAGGTACTGAGCAGTTACAAGATGATTGTGTTAAAGGAAAAAAAGCAGGCGGAATGCCTGCTTTTATCATGACAGGATTGTGGGAGTGCATTAGAGCGTGTTTGAAAATACATTCCACAGTGTGAGAAATACAGGAAAGGAAATGGGACGGGTACAGTATGAGAAAGGGACAGGTCTATGAAGGGATTATAGAATCAGTGGAGTTTCCGAATAAGGGCAGAATTGTGCTGCCTGAGGAAGGCAGGACGGTGATTGTAAAAAACGGGATTCCTGGACAGAGAGTGCGTTTTTCGGTAAACAAGGTAAGGAGCGGAAAGGCAGAGGGACGGATTCTTGAAGTCCTTGAGGCTTCTCCGCTTGAGAGGGAACCGGCATGTCTCCATTTCGGGGAATGCGGGGGCTGCACTTATCAGAACCTGCCCTATGAGGAGCAGCTCAGGCTGAAGGAGGGGCAGATTAAGTCCATGATGGATGAGGCGGTTGACGGAGCATACATATGGGAGGGTGTGAAGCCGTCCCCGGCTGTGTACGGCTACCGCAATAAGATGGAGTTTTCCTTTGGAGACGAATATAAGGACGGGCCCCTGGCTCTTGGCATGCACAGACGGGGGAGCTTTCATGATATTGTAAATGTGACGGATTGTCAGATCGTAGATGAGGATTACAGGCGGATTCTTGCATGTACCCTGGAGTATGCCCGGGAGACGAAGCTCCCGTATTATCACAGGATGCGGCATACGGGCTATTTCCGTCACCTACTTGTGAGGAAGGCGGTGAAGACGAAGGAGATTCTGATAGACCTGGTGACAACAGGGGAGAGTGCACCTGACCTTGAGGAGTGGGCGGACAGGCTTCTTAAGCTTCCTCTTGAAGGGAAAGTTGCAGGGATTCTGCATACGAGAAATGACAGTGTGGCGGATGTGGTGAAGGATGAGGGAACCGAAGTCCTGTATGGGCAGGATTATTTCTATGAAGAGCTTCTGGGGCTTAGGTTTAAGATTACACCATTTTCTTTCTTCCAGACGAACTCGCTTGGAGCCGAGGTGCTGTATGAGATCGTGAGGGAGTATATCGGGGATACAAAGGATAAGGTCATTTTCGACCTTTACAGCGGAACCGGAACCATTGCGCAGATCCTGGCACCGGTGGCAAAAAAGGTTGTGGGCGTGGAGATTGTGGAGGAGGCTGTGGAAGCTGCAAGGGAGAATGCAAGGCTTAACGGACTTTCTAATTGTACCTTCTGGGCAGGGGATGTGCTGAAGGTGATTGACGAGCTCCGGGAGGTGCCGGATCTGATTGTGCTGGATCCGCCAAGGGACGGGGTGAATCCGAAGGCACTGGAGCGGATTACAAACTTTGGTGTGGAGCGTATGGTGTATATTGCCTGTAAGCCTAGCAGCCTGGCGAGGGATCTGGAGATGCTGCAGGGGAGAGGGTACAGGGTGGAGAAGATGGCGGGGATTGATTTATTCCCGGGAACTTATCACACAGAATGTGTGGTGGGAATGCAAAGGAAACATATGTAGAAGTGCTTTGTTTTAGGCAGTTTTATAAGTATTTTGTGTTTGCGGAAGATGAGGAAGGGAAGCGGAATAGAAGGATGGAAAAGTATTTTGAGGTTTCGGCGGTGGTTGATGTGGGGTGTGGGGATACATAAGAATTCATTTAGCAAAAAAATTGATATTAAGATTCAGTGTGAGAATAGTGGACATGATATTTTCCACGATTTTGCTGAGGTCAGCAAAATCGTGGAAGCAGGAGCAACAAATAAGCCTGTAAATAGCATTGAAGAGTGAATCAAAAAGCCAAAGCAGGAACCATCAAAGCGGTTTCTGCCTTGGCTTTTGTCATCTAATGATCTATTTCATCTGCAAAGGTATTTTCGTAATCCTGGAGTTGGTGGTATATCCCGTCCACATAGGTGTCTGTTCCATCTACACGGTAGAGCATCGTGTAACGGTGCTGCTTAAAATGGATGGTGCGGTAGCCGAGCTGCTTAAGCTGTGGATGGGTGCAGTATTCCAAGGTTCCGGCAACTATCGCCAGACGGTTCCTAGTTTCTAGGGCATATGCTGCGCGCAGCCTGGTCATTTAACAGAGTGTACTGAATGTAGTCAATATAGCTCTTCAATTGGGACAGCGCTTTTGGCGAGATGATGACATTATACGAATTCATGCTGTTTACCTAACTCATTTAGTGCGTTTGCCATGTCGAGCCCTTTCCCATCATCAATCTGCTGGCGGGATTCGGCAAGGTCTGAAAGAACCTGTTTTGTGCTGACAGGGACAAACGGGTTTGCGGGTTTCCTGGAAGTGAAGAGCTGCTGTGTATATTCAAACGCTTTGAACCTTGCATCTTCCGGCATTGCTTCCAGCATGGACACAGTTGCGTCTAAGGTACTCATGGAAAAACCTCCTCCCTTGGTCTGCATCGTTAGGAAGAGTATCTCTCCCTATAAGGGGATTATACACGAAGAAGGTATGAAATTCAACGGGAACCTGGAAATCGTTTTCTGGCTTGTCTTTCTATTTGAACCCCTTTGAACGTAAAATAAAAGTGTATCCCTGATCGGCTTTTTTGTTCTTTTTCGGATAGTAAAATGTAGGTGGATTGCAGAAGAATGTAACAGTTTTTTCTGGATCTGCATAACGAACAGAAGATAAGGGAAGATCAGCGGAGCCTATGGTGAGAAAATTACTGCAAATCAGCTATATCAAATTCTCCTTAATTTTGGTAAAATGTATTTTAAGATTACGGGTCTCGAAAAGAAGCAGTTTATGGGGGGAGTTTTGCTTTCCAGACTTCGTACAAAACAGAATATAGAAGTGGAATTGAAAATGAAGTGATATGCTGTATAATAGAGACTGCTATGAATGGTGATCAACCAGGGAGGTGGAAAAATGATCTGTAAAATAAGAAAATGGGATCTGGCGGATGCGGCAGATCTGGCGGCGGCTCTTTCCAATAGAAAAGTACAGGATAATCTTAGAGATGGGCTGCCGTATCCTTATACGGAACAGGACGGGATGGACTTTATTACCGCTATGCTGTCTGCGGATGAAGATGAAACATTTGCTTTTGCCATAACAGCAGATGGACGGGTGGTGGGAAGCATCGGTGTTTTCCGCCAGGAGAATATTCACAGGCAGACAGCCGAGATGGGATATTATATTGCGGAAGGATACTGGGGAAAAGGAATTATGACAGAGGCTGTAAAACAGGTCTGTGGATATGTTTTTGAGAAAAGTGATATTCTCCGTATTTATGCAGAGCCATTTGCGTATAATACGGCATCCTGCCGTGTGTTGGAAAAAGCGGGCTTTCAATGTGAAGGGACATTAAGAAAGAATGCTGTAAAAAATGGGAAAGTGATTGATATGAAGATGTATTCCCTGCTGAAAGAGGAAATATAGTTACTATTCACGGGTCAGGAATGCGCGTAAGCTGCACATTCCGTAAGAACGTGACTTCCGTCCTGGAAGCGGTAAAGGAGATGGACATATGAAAAAAATGTGTGAAGAAGCTGAAAAAATTATGACAGAGCGTTTTGGAAAAGATACGGTTATAGCGTTGGCGACAGTAGAAAAGGGGGTTCCTTATGTACGGTATGTAAATGCCTATTATGAGAATGGCGCGTTTTATGTTATTACATACGCGCTTTCAAATAAGATAAAACATATGGAAAATAATCCTGTTATTGCAATAGCCGGCGAGTGGTTTACTGCACATGGCAAGGGGGTAAATTTGGGCTATTTTGGAAAGGAAGAAAACCATAGGATTGCAAAGAGGCTGAAAGAAGTGTTTTCTGAATGGATTGATAACGGGCATAATGATTTTGGGGATGAGAACACGGTTATTTTATGTGTGGAATTGACACACGGGCTGTTGCTTTCGCATGGGACAAGGTACGAGTTTTAGACACTCAATTTCCGGAGGGCTTTTTATATGAAATTTCAAAGAACAGATGGCAGGAATAAAGATTTTGTAGAAAACTGCAGGCTTCTTGATATGGATCTGGACAGACGTGTCGGGAAAAAGATAGAAAGAGACAAATACAAAAAGTATAACCGGTTGGATGAGATCCAGGAAGCAATCGTTGTGTATGAAGAGAACCGGTTAATTGGTGGTGGGGCTATCAGAAGATATGATGATGAAACGATAGAATTGAAGCGGGTGTTTGTACATACAGAATATCAGGGGCGGGGAATAGGAAGCAGGCTTGTTTCCCTTTTGATGGAATGGGGTATTGAACTGGGATATAAGAAAATGGTTCTTGAAACCGGGGAGTTACTGGCTGAATCCTGCGCCGTATATAAAAAGCTGGGTTTTCAAGTGATCCCGAATTATGGTCCGTATAAGGATATGCCGGAATCATTGTGTATGGCAAAGGATTTGAAAAGCGGAAGGCGGCAAGATGCAGGATAAAGATCTTGATATGCAGCTAAAGCGGGCGGAATGTCCGGTGAAGGTGGCGAAGATTGTGGAGAAGACAATAAGGGCCGTCTATCCCCATTATTATCCTTCCGGGGCAGTACAGTTTTTTCTGGATCTGCATAACGAACAGAAGATAAGGGAAGCGCTTGCCAGGGAAGATATTTATTTTGCGGTGGTGCAGGGGGAAACTGTGGGAACTGGGAGCATCCGGGGGAATGAGATATGCAGGCTGTTTATTTTACCGGAATACCAGGCAAAAGGTTATGGCAGCAGGCTGATGGACTTATTGGAGGATATGGTTTTCAGAAAATATCATGCAGTACATATTGATGCGTCTTTTCCGGCGGAAAGTATGTATTTGAAGCGGGGATACCGGATAAAAACCTATGAGAAAATTGAAGCAGGGGGCGGGGATTATCTCTGTTACCATACGATGGAAAAGGAAAATACAGATTTAGTCCCATGGGCAAACGAAGCCGCTGATTCCTAAATTGATGGATCGGGCTATTCCGAATGAAGGCAGAAGACATTCCGTTCTCTGATGAATTCGATACTGTGTGGGCATGTGCATCGCTGCTGCATGTTTCAAAGGATAACCAGTCGAAGACATTGCTATCAATTGGCAAGGTGCTAAAAACGGGCGGGATCTGTTATGGCTCATGGAAGTATGGGGAAGAAGAGAGAATTGTTGAAGGAAGGCATTTTACAGACTTTACTGAAAAAACCTTTGGGGAATTATTGGAAGAGGCTGCTATATTTACAGAGGAAAGTATTTGGACGACTTATGATGTAAGAAGCCACAGACGAGGTCAAAAGTGGCTCAATGTACTGATTAAGAAAAATCCAGTCTGGCATGATTTTGTAAAACCGCCTTTGGTAAAAATATAGGATCTTGCAAGAGTAAGATCCCAAAAGCGTTTTCTTTCAGCTCCGGAGAACCTATTCGGTTTGAGGTTGTTGCATAACCCCTTTTCAGACATCTGCAACGCTGAGTATTCTATTACAAATTTGAAGCCAATGCGTAAATTTTACAAAGTCTACGCAGAAGATCAAATTGGTCAGATGCTTTCTGACCAATTGCGGGATTTTCCAGCAGTGTCAACAGAGAGAAAATTTATTAAACGGGTTATCTTCATTTAAGTTTTTGTAGAACGACTTTATTAATTTTAATTAATTTCGGCAAAAAAAATATTTGCAGAAATTAATTGAAATTTCTTTTTGAATATTGTATGATGATTGTGGAGGTGATTGCTGTGAATACAATCCAGGAAAACAAGAAATTTATCACAATCACTGAGCTTAAGGAAATGGGATATTCCTACTACAAGATTGGTCAGCTTGAAAAAGATGGTATTCTTCACCGGATAAACCGCAGCACATATGAAAATCTTTCCTACCAAGGAGATGAAAATGATTTTTTCAGTGCGGAAGCCTTTGTGCCTAATGGTGTTATCTGTCTTATGAGTGCAGCCAGATATTACAATCTGACTAATTTCCTGCCTAATGCCGTGGACGTTGCGATTGATCGTAAGAAAAAGGTCAGCACTCTCCCCGACTGGCCAGAGATCAAGATTTTCTACTTCGATTCTACCCGAATGGATATCGGTGTTACCGAGGTGGATGAAGATGGGAACAAATTTCATGTCTTCGATATTGAGAAAACTGTTGTTGACATTATTTACTACAGGAATAAAGTAGGCATTGAAGAAACAGCGGAGGTACTGAAGAATTATCTTAAGCGCAGCGACAGACAGCTTAACCGGCTGTATGATTACGCAAAGCGCCTGCGCTGTGAGAAAGTCATAAGAACATATTTGGAGGTGCTTGTATCATGAACGCTGAGTCGGTAAAAGCAAAATTGAAAAACTTTGCCGTAAATTCGAAGATGGGTTTTGGAAATAACAGCTGGCTTTGTTGCTATTCAAGCTTAGGAATGCGATTTAAATAAGATGCAATCGTACGTATACCAGATTTACTATAGATGAAATGAGCAGGCTGCTACCTGACATTCCAGATGCACCGAGCGGATGGAATACAGATAACCATTACTTCTATGAGATTGTAAACCGTAATGGGAAAAACACCTACATTCAGCCTGCCATCAGTTCAAAGAATATAACAGATGTATTCCGTGGAATCTGCGATAAGATTAACAAAATGCCTGGCTGAAATCCATGCTTTCGAAGCGGATATTGCGTCTAAGATTTCGGGGGAAAATTGAAAATATCAAGAAGTAGAATTTGTTAATCTGTTAACCTGTAAAAATTATTTTTATAAGGAGGTACCAAACCATGTCATTTAATCGTCCCGATATATACGATCTTCTTGACACCATGACCCTTGAAGGGAAAGAAAAATTATACGAAGATCTGCGCGTCATGATTGCCGCCGAGAAAAGTAAACCCAGGGAGTCTTTCCTTGAGGAGCAGTGGCACGAGATCATGCGTCTGATCAACACACTGAAATACGAGCCGTACATTGACGACCAGTGGGAGATCGAAGAGATATGGAACATATGTGAAGAACTGATAAAGGACGGCAGATTAAAGGATGAGTCCTGGGAGATCAGGAAGCAGGTATTAGAGGGAATCATTGAAGGCGAGTATTATGATTTTTACGGAGTATACGATCCCATGAGGGATCTGTTCCATGCGCTTATGTTCACGCAGGAAGAGAAGCTCGAATGTGCCGATATCATATTCGGGACAGGATCTGATTATATGAAGGCTGACGGCGTGAAGCTGTATAAGGAATGCGGGCAGCAGGAGAAATATATCAGATACATTGAAAACCACCTTGGTGATAAAGCAGAACCCTACATGGAAGTGATCAAGTACTACAGAGGCAAGGACACTGCCAAGGCTATTGTAGCAGCAGAGTATGGCCTTAAAAAATGTAAGGAGGACCAGACGGACATCATCTTATTTCTACTGGAAGATGCCCGGGATATCGGTGATAAAGAACGCTATGCGCGGTTCATGAAAAGTGCAAAGATGCGCAGGCTGGTGGATTTTGAAAAGGTTCAGAAAATTTTTGGATAAGAAGATGCAAGGCTATAAGGTATCATTGTTGACAGGAACCGAAATATGTCTTAGACTATAGAGAACTAGTGCGTACAGTATTGATAATGAAATGGAGGAAGAATAATGGTATCTGTTTTTGATGTCGCAAAGTATATTTTGCAGAAAAGAGGAAAAATGAGTACCTGGAAACTCCAAAAGCTGTGCTATTATTCTCAGGCATGGCATATGACATGGACTGAACAAAGGCTCATGAAAGAAAGGTTCGAAGCATGGGCGAATGGTCCAGTTTGCCCGATTCTTTTTCATGCCCATAAAGGGAAATTTATGATTGCCCCACAGGATTTGCCGGAAGGAAGCGCAGATAATCTTAATTTGGATGAAAAGGAGTCTATTGACATTGTGCTTAACAGCTATGGAGACAAAGAGCCGTATGATCTACGTGAACTGACACATTCGGAGTCTCCATGGAAGGATGCCCGTGCCGGACTTCCGGAAGGGGTATCTAGCCAGAATGAGATTACTTTAGATAGCATGGCAGCATATTATGGGAGTCTTTAAGTATGGCAAAAAAGAATAAGGAAGTAAAGCAATCAAAGACAAAACATAAAAAAACAGCAGTTACGACGGACGTTTCCTCTGACAGGGAACGTCCGGTCTGGCTATTTACAAATTTGGATCGTGCAGGTAAATTTGCTTTTGACACAAATCGTGTAGATTTTGATCATCAAGATTTTATTGAAAAGATGATTAATTATTCGAATATGACTTGGGAAGAAATAAAGAGGCAGACGCATGACCAGGGAAAGTCTAAACATCATATGATTTCATATGACAGCCTGTCAAAAGATGCTCGGGATAGATTTGATGCCAAACGGCTGTCAGACTATGAGGATTCTCTTTTTTCTTTTGCATTTAATAATCTTACACGAATTATTGGTATTAGGAAAAGTGAAAAATTCGAAGTTTTGTGGTATGATCCAAAGCATGAGGTTTGTCCATCCACGCTAAAGCATACATAAGGACTGGACATATAACCAGTCCTTTTTGGATAGAAATGAACAGGAGGAAGACATTTTTATGAATAAAAGCAACATCAGAATACCTTTAAAACTAATCATTGATGCCATCGAAATGGTAGACGATATGTGGAGCCAGTATCTGGACATCGAAAATATGGAAGTTGTGAGCCTGCCGGAGAATCAGTTCTTAGGCAGTCTATGCGAGGAGGATGAGGAGCTTTCCGAGCTGATCGAAGAGGAGTGGAATGTCCGTTTCTTCGGTCTGCCCTCCCAGTTTGACATTAACGAGTACAGTATCATGGAACACTTTATATGGAGCCTGCCCGGGGGACAGATTCAGGACACTCTGGAAGATGCAATCAGGGGCAGGGGAGCATTCCGGAGATTCAAGGATGCCATTAACCGGTACGGGATTGAACAAAGCTGGTATGACTATCAGGATAAAGCTTATCGTGAAGCTGCGGTCAGATGGTGTGAAGGACACGGGTTTGGATATGTGGAAGATGTGAAACCTGACACGACAACGAGAGAGAGCGGAGCAAAGCAAGACGGCGGGGAAGACAGCGGAGCAATGAGAGACAATGGAGCAATGAGAGACAGCGGGACAAAGAAGAACAGCATGGCAAAGAAAGGCAGCAAGGCAAAGAAAGATAGCGGAGCAAAGAAAGGCAGTGGGGAAAAGAAGGGAGAACAGAAAGGGAAAGAGAAAGAAGAACAAAATCCCCTCGCCTGGGAAGAAGTCAGCACGGAGCATATCGTCCAGGATGAATGGATTGATTTCAGAAGATCTGCATACCGGTTTCCAGATGGCAGTGTATTTGAACCCTATTACAGCTACAGCCGGAGGGATTATGTTGTGATCGTGGCTTCAGATGAAGAGGGGAATTATCTGTGTGTCCGTCAGTTCCGGCAGGGGATCAAAGAGGTTACGACGGAGTTCCCGGCAGGAGGGATTGAGAGGAAAGACGGCAGGGAATATGGAGGGGCAGATGATTTGCCTGCGGAGGATGCGTTGGAAGCAGCAAAGAGGGAGCTTTTAGAGGAAACGGGATACGAATCCAGTGAATGGAAGCATTTGCTCACAGTACCCTCCAATGCGACCATAGCAGATAATTATGCGTATCTTTTTGCGGCGAAGAACTGCAGGAGAGTGTCCGGACAGTCACTGGATGAAACGGAATTCCTGAATGCCGGAAAGTATACTGCACAGGAGATCGAAGCCCTGATTGCTGAGGGGAAATTCCAACAGGCAATCCATGTCACGGCATGGCTGTTAGCACTCAGGGGATAATGTACCAATGCTGCGCCGGATTTGTGCCAGTGAAATCTGCATACGCGGCGCAGTGCCATAGAGGAATGGGGGCTTTACGATGGAAGAAAAACAGACTGACGTAAGAACGTCAGAGAACGGGTTGCAGATCAGCTGTGAGATTGATGATGTGCTGACCTATGCGGCGATTCATAACGGAGCACGTATTGTCAGGGATATCTGCCTTAAGAATACCTCCGGGGCAGACCTTGACCAGCTTGCCGTAGAAGTCAGCTCAGAAAATGGACTGACAGAAAAGCTTGTGTTTGGTATTGACAAAATGAAGCCGGAGGAGGAGAGGCACTTTAAGAAACTGGATGTTATGGTAAATGCAGATTACCTGGCATCATTGACAGAGAGAGTTATCTGTCAGATGACAATCAGCATCTGTGCAGGAAATGAGCAGCTTCTTTCAGAGAAAGTGAGTGTCACGGTACTGGCATTTGATGAATGGCCGGGGCTGCAATACACCCCTGAACTTCTCACGGCGTTTGTTATGCCGAATCATTATGCAGTTACAAGTATGTTGGGCCTTGCTGCAAATTATCTGGAAAAGTGGACGAAGGATCCTTCTCTGGCCGGATACCAGCATGGCGGACCGAACCGTGTAAAGCATATGGCAGCAGCGGCTTATGCAGCCATTCAGCAGAAAAATATTATTTATGCAGAGCCGCCTTCGAGCTTTGAGAAGATCGGGCAGAGGATCCGCCTGGTGGACGCTGTGCTGGATCAGCACCTGGGAACCTGTATGGATATGACGCTGTTTTATGTGGCATGCCTGGAGGCCATGGGATTAAATCCGGTTATGGTCATGATGCGGGGGCACATTTTTCCTGGTGTGTGGCTGATTGACGAGTCGTTCCCTGAAATGATTATGGAAGATCCTTCCCAGTTGGAAAAGAGAATGTCTAAGGGAATTCATGAACTCATTGTAGTGGAATGCACAGCCATGTGTGCAGGAAAGTCCAGGAGCTTTGACGAAGCAGTCACACTGGCAGAACATAATGTGGCAAATTATAAGGATTTTGCCTTTGTTATAGATGTAAAACGTGCCAGGAGCATGGGAGTCCGCCCACTTCCCATGCGAGTGAAGACAGCTGACGGGTTCGAGGTCCGGCATGAGGACAGAAATCAGAGGGATATCACGGATAAGCCCAGTGTAGTGGGGGAAACCTTTGATTTGCCAGATTCTTCCGGGAAAGGTGCTGCTACAAAGCAGGAACAGTGGGAAAGAAAGCTGTTGGATCTGAGCCTTAGAAATATGCTGATTAATCTGCGGGTGACCAGGGCAGTCGTTCCACTGCTTTCCCCGGATGTCAGCACATTAGAGAATGCCCTTACAGAAGGCGAGGAATTCCTGGTGCTGCCAAGGCCGGCAGACATCTCTGTTCCAGATGACGGAGAAATCCCTGTGGAAGCATTAGGGGAGCCTGGGAATCTTGCGGATTTTATTGCGTTGGAGGGTAGGCACAAAAGGCTGCACTCTTTTTACACAGAAAAAGAGCTGAACAGTTCCCTGACGAAGCTGTATCGTTCTGCAAAGACTTCTATGGAAGAGAATGGTGCAGGCATGTTATATCTGGCTCTGGGTCTGCTGCGCTGGTTTGAAAGCAGACCGGATGCCGTAGTCCGTTATGCCCCGGTTGTGCTTGTTCCGATTGATATTGTAAGAAAATCTGCCAGTAAGGGTTATGCCATGCGCATGAGGGATGAGGATGCCAAGATTAACATTACATTGCTGGAGTTTTTAAAGCAGAGCTTTGCAATACAGATTCATGGACTGAATCCCCCGCCCACAGATGAATACGGACTGGATCTGCCAAGAATCTTTGCCATCCTTCGCCATGAGGTAATGAATCTTCCTATGTGGGATGTGGTGGAAGCAGGATTTATTGGGAATTTTTCCTTTTCTCAGTTTGTGATGTGGAACGACATTCACAGCAGAAGGGATTTCCTGGAGAAGAATAAGATCGTCCACAGCCTGATAAGCGGAGCCGTGGAGTGGGACTGCACGGTACCGGAAAGTGTGGATACAGATACGGCATACTTGCCGGTTACTGTGGATGCTTCCCAGCTTCGCGCAATTAATATGGCAGCAGCGGGGGTGAGCTTCGTGCTGCACGGACCTCCGGGAACAGGTAAATCCCAGACGATTACCGCCATGATTTCCAATGCACTGGCAAAGGGGAAAACGGTTCTCTTTGTTGCAGAGAAGATGGCAGCGCTTCAGGTGGTTCAGAAGAGGCTGGAGGCGCTTGGCATTCAGAACTTCTGCCTGGAGCTGCACTCTAATAAGGCGACGAAGAAGGCTGTACTTGATCAATTAAAACGCGGTCTGGAGACAGCAGTATGTGATTTCCCGACTGATTATGAGAAAAAGATACAGGATATCCAGAGGATGCGGATGGAGCTGGATGCTTACGTAAAAGCACTGCATATAAAAAGACCATTTGGAAAAAGCCTGCGGCAGCTCATAGATCTCTATGAAATGATTCCGGAACTGGGAAGGGATATCTGGTTTGACCATACATATGCAGGCATGCTGACAGAGAGTGACCTGGAGAATCAGATGCATAGCCTGGAGAGGCTGGTTGCTGCAGGAAAAGCCATTGGCCATCCATGTGGGCATCCCCTGTCCGTGGTACATAAAACAGAGTACAGCCAAAGGATGAAATTTGACCTGGATGCTACTATGCAGGCCTATCGCAATGCCCTGGAAGAGTTCCGGAGTGAGGCAATTCCTTTTGCAGGGCAGATGGAGCTTGGCACGCCTGCCGTTGAAACAGAGTGGCAAAATGTCTGTAACTGTGCGCGCAGCATAGTTGCTGCAGAAGAGATTCCGGTATTTTTGATAAATACAGATCATGTGGACAGAGAGTTTGAGGAACCGCTGGCATTTTTAGAGCGCCAGTCAGCATTTTCCAAAAAGAGAGAGGCATTTCAGACTTGGTGGAGTGAGAACTTTCTCCGTATGGATATGAGCAGCTTCCGTTTAAAGTATGATGAGGCAAATAAAAAATTCTTTGGCAAGAAAAAGGCATTAGCGTTACTTACCTCTGAACTTCAGGCATATGCCTCCTTTTCGGTTGAGACAGACAGAATTCCTGCCTATCTGACGGACGTGATGTTTTATCAGCAGGAGCTACAGGAGCTGCAGACCATGGAAGAGGCTCTGTCATATGAATGGAAGGCTTTGATCAAGGATTATCCTGACAAGGATTCCCTGATAGCTTATAAAGAATATATTCGCGGACAGATGCAGACACTGGAGAAATATTCCGGGCAGCGGCGAAAGCTTTCCGGGCAGGGACTGCTTCAGGCATGTGTTCAGCATGCAAAAAATCTGCTTGGGAGTCTGACGGAAGTCCAGCGCATAGAAGCCCAGGCGCAGGAGCTCCTGGAGCTGGAGTTTGAAGACGGGACTGAAGGCTGGCTGGAGAGCCGCTTAAGGCTTTGCAGCTGTATACTTGAAAATGCTTCTTATATCAAGGACTGGATTGTTTACCGGCAGTTTGCAGATGAGTGCAGAGACAGGGGACTTTCGCCGGTATGCGATGCTTATGAGGCAGGTATGTCCCATGATGATGTGATCTGCGTATATCTGCGGTCTGTTTACAGGGCAATTATTTTGTCTGTCATTGAAAAAGAGCCTGTCCTGAATGGATTCACAGGAACTGGATTTAACGAGAGGATCGCGCAGTTTAAAAAGCTGGATCAGGAGTTTCTGGAGTTTACAAAGGATGAAATGTTCTACAGGCTCACCCACCAGCTTCCTGTATCCGGCGAATCTGTAGAGATAAGCAAAGAGCTGAATCTTTTGCGCAGAGCCATTAGCAGTAACGGCAGAGGAGTGGCAATCCGGACTCTATTTGAGCAGATTCCCCATGTACTCCCCAGGCTATGCCCGTGTATGCTTATGAGTCCCATTTCGGCTGCGCAGTACTTGAAAGCAGAGAATGATTTATTTGACATTGTGATCTTTGATGAGGCATCACAGCTTCCGACCTGTAAAGCGGTCGGTGTACTGGCGCGCGGCAAAAATGCGGTGATAGCAGGCGATCCGAACCAGATGCCTCCTACCAGCTTTTTTGCAGGAAATAAGGTGGATGAAGAGAACCTGGATATTGAGGACCTGGACAGTATTCTGGATGACTGCCTGGCGCTGGGTATGCCGCAGACTTATCTGCACTGGCATTACAGGAGCCGCCATGAGAGCCTGATTGCCTTTAGCAACCAGGAATTTTATGAAAATGCCATGCTTACTTTCCCGTCCGTGAATGACAGGGAAAGGCGCGTCAGCCTGGTAAAGACGGAAGGTTTTTTTGAGCGCGGCAAAGGACGTGTGAACAGAGGGGAAGCCAGGGCAATCGTTGCTGATATCAGGAGAAGATATCAGGATCCGGAGCTTACGGGGCAGTCAGTAGGAGTTGTAACCTTTAATATCAGCCAGCAGATCCTGATCGAGGATCTGCTTCAGGAGGAATATCAGAGGGATGCTGAATTTGATAAATGGGCGAATACAGGGGAAGAGCCTGTATTTGTCAAGAATCTGGAAAATGTCCAGGGGGATGAGAGAGATGTGATTTTGTTCTCCATTGCATTTGGCCCGGATGCCGACGGCAGGATGTCCTTGAACTTTGGACCGCTCAATAAAGACGGGGGTTATAAGAGGCTGAATGTTGCAGTATCCCGTGCAAGATCCGAAATGATGGTATTTACCATCATGACAGCTGAAATGATTAACCTGAGACGTACAAAATCAAGAGGTGTTGAGTCTCTGAAAAACTTTTTGGAGTTTGCAGGGAAAGGACGGCTGCAGGGTGAGTATGCAGAAACCACAGTCTCAAAAGATCAGGGGATTATGGAACATATCTGCCAGCATATCACAGATGCCGGATATCAGTATCAGAAGGCTGTAGGGCATTCCCGGTTTAAGGTGGATATTGCAGTAATTAATCCTTACAAAGAAGAGGAATATCTGCTCGGGATTCTGCTGGACGGGGAATCCTACCGACAGTCTGCCAATACAAAGGACCGTGAAGTAGCACAGATCAGTGTGCTGAAGTCGTTGGGATGGAGACTGCATCGTGTGTGGACGATGGACTGGTGGGATAACAGAGAGAAAGAGCTACTGAAGCTTACAACAATTCTGTCCGAAAGAAAGGAAGAGGCCCGCCGGCAGTGCCAGGGAGAGCCAGTGGAAGAGTTGAGTGAAGAACGGGCATATGAGGAAGAAGACTGGAAGAAGGCAGAGAAGGCTTCCGCAGCTGTAGAACCAGACATAGTAAATGAGTATGCTCTGGCAGAAGTAAAAGAAGCAGGGGAGACTGTTATAACAGAACCGGAAGAACTAAAAGAGTATGAAACAGCAATTGTTGCGGTTGGAGAGAGGCTGATATCTGAGCCGGGAGAGGCTGCCAGAAGAGCTGCAGGAAAAGTAGCAGCAGGGAGTGGATTTCCGCCTGACGACAGGTATATGGAACAAGAAGAGCCGGAGTACCGGATTGAGGAATATGTGTCTGCAGATGTAGAGATTACAGATCAGTCTGCGGCAGATTATGTGAAAAAAGAAAATCTTCCGGTGATAAGCAGGAGACTGCAGCAGATTATAGATACTGAGGCACCAGTCACCTATGACCGACTGATGAAAAAGGCGCTCAGATCTTTTCACATTGCACGGTCCAGTGCACAGACTCTGGAGGCAACTGACAGGGCACTGAAGAAGACATCGTCGCGTGTGAATAAGCAGTCCGGGGTAAAATTCTACTGGAGAAAAGACCAGGATCCGGAACTGTACAGAGTATACCGGAAGGATGCGGATTCCGGCGAAAAAAGATCAGCAGATGAGATCTGTCAGCAGGAACTAAAAAATGCGGTTTACTGTACTTTACGTGAAAAGGGTGCACTGGGGAGAGAGGAACTGATCCGGGAAACAGTCCGGACAATGGGTTATGCCCGCAGCGGAGCCGCACTGGCGGCAGCGGTGGAAAGAGGACTGAAGTATGGACGGAAAACAGGGGAAATTGTGCAGGATGAAAAAAGACGGTTTACGGTGGGCGGACGCGTATGATGCAAATATATTTAAGAGGACCTGCCTTGTGCAGCACTTTGAAAAGGAGACATGGGAGTCTTTTATCTGCACTATACGGCGGGCAGGCATCAGGAGATCGCAAAAGGAGGAGTTATGAAACAGAATCTGGAGATTATTCACCTTCCGAAAAGCGAATGGGAAGGGACTGTGATACCAATGAGGTATACAACAGAGGACTATTTTGACGTAGAGATTGGAAAGAATGCGGATGGATATGATGTCAGAATCCAAAGACAGAGATTTGACACACCGGTATCCCATTATCCAGAGGAATATGATTTCCCTGACAGGCTGTACCAGCCGCACTGGGAGAAGGCTTTTGCATGGGGAATTGTGGGAGAGGAAGGGGATGCGCGGGAGCTGCTGGCCTGCATTGAAGTCTGCCCGGAGGAATGGAGCAACCGCCTGATGGTTACAGAGCTGTGGGTGCATGAGAAGCTCAGAAGGCAGGGAATTGGACACAGACTCATGTCACTGGCCAAAAAGCAGGCAGCTCTGGAGAAGCGGAGGGCAATTATCCTGGAAACACAGTCCTGCAATACAGCTGCAATCAGCTTCTATGAGCATGAGGGATTCCGGCTCATAGGATTCGACAGCTGCTGCTATTCTAACAATGACATAACAAAGAAAGAGGTCCGCATTGACATGGGATATTTTTTGGAATAAAGCTGAGATAATTGCTGCTGAATCTGTAGTATTCTACTTGACATTTTTACCTAGGGAGTGTAGACTAAAGCATGTACAGAGGAAATGGCTGTACGAAAACTTTGAAAACTGAATGAAGAAGAGAGGGGCTGGCGGCAGGCCGGCTGAGATAAAGAATAGAGTGCTTCTTTGACTCTTATACCTGATCTGGATAATGCCAGCGTAGGAACTTACAGAAGATTTATGCCTTATGCATAGTGGAATATATAGCCCTGCCGGTGTCCCGGCAGGGCTTTCCTTATGGTATGGGAAACGTTGTTTTTCGTATGCAGAGCTTCCAAAGATACAGGAATCGGTTTTCTCAAAAAAAATTTTAATAACAGGAGGAAAGAAAAATGAATGCAAGTGTAGCGATTCAGTCATTGCCGGAGGCAGCAAACGATGAGGAATTAATCAGGATTGTAGACGAGGTGATCGACTATATCAAAGGTACAGGACTGAATTATTATGTGGGTCCCTTTGAGACGGCAATTGAAGGAGACTATGACGAATTGATGGATATTGTAAAGGAATGCCAGCACATTGCCATCAGGGCGGGTGCCCCTTCGGTTGCGGCCTATATCAAGGTTACCTACAGACCGGAAGGAGACGTACTGACCATTGAAAAGAAAGTTACAAAGCATCACCAGTAAGATTCTGCCGGCTACAGCTGTTCTTGTGCTGCTGGCTCTTTGGCAGACAGCCAGCGCGGCGGGGTTGATTTCCGGGTTTCTGCTGCCATCGCCCCTTGAGGTGGTGAAGGCATTTGCAGAAGACTTTCCGCTGCTTATGGACAACGCGCGGGTGACGCTTCTTGAGGCTTTTGCCGGACTGGCGGTGGGCGTTCTGGTTGGGTTTGTGACGGCAGTGCTGATGGACGGCTTTGAGTGGTTATACCAGGCAGTTTACCCATTGATTGTGCTGACGCAGACAGTGCCGACTGTAGCCATTGCACCTCTTCTGGTGTTATGGTTCGGATATGAGATGCTCCCGAAAGTAATTCTGATTGTAATTGTCACATTTTTCCCAATTACAGTAAGTCTTTTGGACGGGTTCCGGGCATCGGATCAGGATACCATCAGCCTGCTCCGGTCCATGGGGGCTTCGAAGACACAGATTTTCCGGTATGTAAAGTTTCCGGGGGCGCTTGGTTCTTTTTTTGCAAGCCTGCGGATTTCCGTATCCTATGCAGTGGTGGGAGCTGTGATTTCAGAATGGCTAGGCGGATTTAACGGATTAGGAGTTTATATGACAAGAGTGAAGAAGGCATTTTCCTTTGACAAAATGTTTGCGGTGATCTTTCTGATTTCTGCAATCAGCCTGTTCCTGATGTGGGCTGTAAATATACTTCAGAGGATCAGTATGCCGTGGGAGGAGGAAAACAGATGAGACAGAAATTACTGGCAGTGCTATTGGCGGCAGTTCTTGCGGGAACCATGGCCGGATGCGCGGCCAATCAGGAAGAGAAGGCAGTTCAGAAAGATGCAGAGAACCAGGAGTCAGATGACACAGACAATGATTCAGACGATGAGAAGGGGACAGGGGATTCGAAGAAGATTACAGTGGTTCTTGACTGGACGCCCAATACGAACCACACAGGACTGTATGTGGCCCAGGAAAAGGGATATTTTCAGGAGGCAGGTCTTGAGGTAGAGATTGTCCAGCCTCCAGAGGACGGTGCAGAGGTGCTGGTGGCTTCGGGAAAGGCACAGTTCGGCATTTCTTTTCAGGATACCATGATGCCGGCAGTGACAGGAGAGGACGCACTTCCGATTGAAGCGGTTGCTGCAGTCCTCCAGCATAATACCTCTGGGATTGTGTCACGTAAAGGAGAAGGAATCGACAGGCCGAAGGGGCTGGAAGGGAAGAAATATGCCACCTGGGACCTGGACATTGAAAAGGCAACGTTAAAACAGGTAGTTGAGAAGGACGGAGGAGATTTCAGCAAGGTGGAATTAATCCCAAGCACCGTAACGGACGAGGTGTCGGCGCTGCAGAGCAAATCGGTGGATGCAATCTGGATTTTCTACGGATGGGCCGGAATCGCTACGGAGGTCGCAGGTCTTGAGACAGACTATTTTGCATTTCGGGATATAGATCCTGTGTTTGACTATTATACGCCTGTGATAATCGGGAATCAGGACTGGCTTAAGGAGAATCCGGAGACCGCAAAAGCGTTTCTTGGCGCTGTGAAAAAAGGATATGAGTCTGCCATAGAGAATGTGGACGAAGCCGCAGAGATTTTATGCCAGGCTGCGCCGGAGCTGGATAAGGAGATGGTGCAGGCAAGCCAGGAATATATATCCGGCCAGTATAAGGCGGAAGAGGACAGATGGGGATACATAGATCCAGAAAGATGGAATGCATTTTACAACTGGATTAGTGAGAAGGGCTTATCAGAAGAAAAGATTCCTGAGAATACCGGATTCACGAATGAATATCTGGAGTAGGCATTATGGCTGAACTAAAAGTATCAGGAATCACTTTTGCATATGAAGAGACGCCTGTTCTTGCGGATGTGAGTCTGGAGCTTCATGAGCAGGAACTGGTGAGTATTCTCGGAGCAAGCGGATGCGGAAAGACGACACTGTTCCATATCATATCCGGTCTGCATAAGCCGCAGCAGGGGAAAGTGGTTTTAAACGGCAAGGACATTACAGGCTGCCCTGGTCAGATCAGCTATATGATGCAGAAGGATCTGCTTCTGCCGTACCGGACCATAGAGGATAATGTGATTCTGCCGCTTTTGCTTAAGGGTGAGAAGAAAAAGGAAGCCCGGAAGAAGGTGTCGCTTTATTTCGAAGAATTCGGACTGGAGGGGACACAGAAGAAATACCCGCGCCAGCTTTCCGGAGGTATGCGCCAGAGGGCGGCATTGCTTAGGACTTATATGTTTTCCAGTGACGTGGCTCTGCTGGATGAGCCGTTCAGCGCTCTTGATACCCTGACAAAGGGTGAGATGCACAGATGGTACCTGGATGTTATGGATAAGATTCATCTGTCTACTCTTTTTATTACCCATGATATTGACGAGGCGATCCTTCTGTCAGACCGGATCTGCCTCCTGACAGGGAAACCAGGCCGGGTGACAGAAGAAATTGTAATAGAAGAGCCGAGGCCAAGAAAAAAGGAGTTTAATCTGACAGAGGAGTTCCTGGAATATAAGCGCCGGATATTGGAGAGGCTTTAGCCTCCAGTTTTGCACTCCTGCATCAGTTACTTACGGTCTGTGCAGTAAATACCCTCGCTTCGCTTGGGCAGACCCTGCACAGACCTGCTGAGTAGTTACACGATTATTTCGAATATCCTCTTTCCTTCTAGTTCCAATTCCTGAATTCCGCACTTCTTATTTTTATTAAAGTTAAAACTAAGCAGATAGCCCTCTTCTTGTTTATAATATTCCAGATATTCGAATAATTGTTTTTTACCCCGTTTGTGATATTCATCACCGCGCCAGATCTTAAGCTCTATGACGAACTGTTTTCCTTTATAATCAATAATAATATCTGTACGTCTGTTATTTCTGGTTCTTGCCTCAATATAATAATTCCCCGTTCCATTGATGATTGGCTTTAGATACAGCAAGAAAAGCTTTCTTCCGTCTTCTTCTATAAATCTCTGATCGTTGTTCGAATAGATTTCCTCATAGTATTCATAAAACTTCTTCAGCACAAGCTTCATCTGTAGCATACCCGATACAACAAACTGATTCGGATTCGATGCCGTTTCCATATACAGCTTGTTGTTCACAGCCATCTCTGCTAAAAACATATCATACAGCTGTGTTTCAAAAACACGGTTTGAAACTGCAACAAATCCGTTTTTATCTTTTAAAAACCCAAAAGTAATGCCTAAATCGATGATCGGAGTCTCTCTCTTAAATGGAAAATCAATTCCTCCAAAAAGAATGTTCTGAAGCATTTCTTTTAGCTGCGGATAATCCAGCAGTTTTTTCGTCATGTCATCAAATAATGTGTTCGGTTCCTTTAATAATAGTTTAACTGCAGCTAAAATACCTTCCCTTTTCCAGGCGGATGCCTTCACAGGAAACTCCTTGCTTCCAGCAATTTTTTCATCTGCCAGCTGACAGATTTTTGACACAAGATACGGATACCCTGAAGTATATTCATATAATAATTCGGCGGTTTCATGAATATTCATTCCTGTATGGTAATCATTTTCATAATCTTCCAGCATGGATTCGATATCCCTGCAGCTGAAACTCATGTCTATCTGAAAGTTGGCAGCAATATTCCAAGGACTGTTATATTTCGATTCCTCCTGGGGATGCAGCTTTATTTTCAGTGTTTTGATGTCATATACACCGGCAAGAATTACCGATTGGAAAGTCTGGTCTTTTCCCTGCTGCCATTTCAAATATTTTTCCCGCAGCAGTCCCAAAAAAGACAGGAAAATCTGATTATCCGAACTCTTGTCCACTTCGTCGATCATCAGAATCACTTTCTTCTGGCAGGATCGGCACAGAGTGCTTATCTTCATTCCTAATGAGCGCATCGGAAATTTTTCCGGCAGCGGTTTATTCCACTCTTCCAGGATTTCGGCAGACACATTTTGCTTTTTCAGACATTCTCCGATATCCATTACCAGTCCTTCTGCCAGACTTCCCAATGTCAGGAAATATTCATCCGCAGCTTCAAAACTCAGGCTCAATACCAGATAATCTTCCGCCAGACGCTGCTCTAACAAATAAAGTGTCGTTGTCTTTCCATATTGCCTTGCGCGGTTTATCGTAAAATACAGGCCATTTTCAATATAATCCTGTACGATTTGATCTAATCTTTTGCGAATATCTGCCATATAATTCTTTCCCGGAATGCAAATTCCTGTAATGCAAAATCTCTTTGGCATATGGATACCCCTCCTCACTAGTTGATATTTATGAGTATATCCTTTTTTTCTCTGCTGCGCAAGTACCACGGCGCTGCTGGGTCCTGTTCTCCTGCGGCAGGAGATCAGAAGAAGGTTCCGGAGAGAAAACGGAGCAGCAGGATACAGCCAGGTGACTTGACAAGCGGTGTATAATAAAAAAGTAACAGGAAAACCAAACCTAACAGTACCTGCCTGCAGAGCAAAGCAGAAGGCTGTTAAGCGAGATTCAGTATTTGGAGGAAAAGATAAATGAATACTTTAAAAGCTGAAAAGAGAGACTTGTCAATCAAAGCAAAAAAACTCAGACGTGAAGGATTTGTAACAGGTAACCTGTACGGCCATGAACTGGAGACATCCATTCCGCTGAAGATGGAGAAGGGTGACATTGAGCAGCTCCTGAAGCAGGAAAGAAAAGGCGGCCGGGTCATGCTGGAAGTGGAAGGAAAGACTTACAATGTGTTAATTAAGGAAGTGGATTATAATTCATTAAAAAGATATGTGAATGAGATTGATTTTCAGGCGCTAGTAAGCAATGAACAGGTACACTCTACTGCTGAAATACATTTGATTAATCTGGACAAGCTGTCCGCAGGCGTACCGCAGCAGATGCTGCAGGAGATCTCATTCAAGGCGCTTCCGGCTGCACTGGTAGACAGGGTAGAGATTGATGCCGGAGATTTGAGGGTCGGAGATACCGTCAAAGTTAAGGATCTGCCGATTGCACAGGACAAAGATGTCAGCCTGACGACAGATCCGGAGACTACGGTTGTTATAATCACAGAAGTTCATGCATCTGCCGCAGCAGAAGAGTCCAGTGAGTCAGATCAGGAAGAGGATAAGGCTGCTGAATAAATATCAGGTGGTAAAATAAAGAATTGTTTTTTATTCAGAGGGACAGTACACGGGTGTGCTGTCCCTTGATTAATTAGAACTTTTATATCCGCCCCGGTTAGTAACTTGCTTTAGAGTAAGAGCCATGATAGAATATTTATAATTTAAAAAACCTGTTTTATGCAGCGTTTCAGAAAGAGGTGTATTCTGTGGGTAATTATGTGAATATCGGCAATGCGGGTTTTGCGGCTGCAGTCCGGGAGACTTATGTGGATAAAACAGAATTAATATCATTTATTAACGGTACGCTGGGAACAAAGAGGAAACTTACCTGCGTCAGCAGGCCGCGCCGTTTTGGAAAATCTTATGCAGCTCAGATGCTGTGTGCATATTTCGATAAAAGCTGTGATTCCAGTGGATTATTTTCAAATTTGAAGATTGCAAGGGATCGTTCCTATAAAGAACATCTGAACCGTCATAATGTAATTTATCTTGATATCACATGGTTTATCTCCATTACCAGGGATATCAAAGATACGGTTACAGAGCTGCAGGCTAAAGTAGTGGAAGAATTGCGTGGAATTTATCCCAATGTAGCGGAGGAACCGACGCTCCCCGAGACTCTGGCTAAAATCAACGAAGAAACCGGAAACCGTTTTATCATCATTATTGACGAATGGGATGCCCTGTTTCGTGAGGCTAGAAATGACCATGCGCTGCAGGAGCAGTACATCCAGCTTCTGCGGGGGCTGTTCAAAAGCAGTGGCCAGACTGATAAGATGATAGAGGCTGCCTATATGACAGGTATTCTGCCGATTAAAAAATATGGTACCCAGTCTGCAATGACGGATTTTAGGGAATATACCATGCTTCAGCCGGAACCGTTAGAGGAGTTCATCGGATTTACGGAAGACGAAGTCCGTGAATTATGTGAGGATTCAAAGCTGAGTTTCTCAGAAGTCTGTGAATGGTATGACGGCTATATCCTGGGGGACAATATGCACATTTATAGTCCAAAGTCGGTTATGGACGCTTTGTCAAGAAACCGGATTGGGAATTATTGGACACAGTCTGAGACATATGAGTCTTTGAAAATTTATATTGATTTGAATGAGGATGGTCTGAAGGAAGCGATCGTTCAGATGCTTGGAGGGGCGCATGTCAAGATTGACACAGGAACCTTTCAGAATGATATGACTATGATTAAAAGAAAGGACGATATTCTTACTCTGCTAGTCCATCTGGGTTATCTGGCATATGATGTAGGCGAGAAACGCGTTTTTATTCCAAATGAAGAGGTAAGGCAGGAGTTTGTCCGCGCTGTATCAATGGGCGGGCATTAGGAGATTGAATTGTCAGCAGGAGGTATAGTATGACAGGAAAATATCCATTAATTGATAAGAGTAAGACGGGAAGAAGGATACGTAGGATAATGGAAGAGAAGCATCTCTCAGTCAAAGATGTACAGTCTTACCTGGGATTTGCAACACCTCAGGCGGTTTATCACTGGCTGGGCGGACGCAGTCTTCCATCAATTGATAACCTCTATGCGTTGAGTCAGTTGTTTCAAATGCAGATGGATGATTTGATCTGTGGGAACAGATATCTGAATCAAGGCAGGGATTCCTGTTATCTCAGATTAAAGACATATGTGGATAAGTATCAGGAGATGAGAGCAGCTTGATTCTTTGGTTTATACTACAAGTAGAATGACAAATGAAAAATCTTCCGGTAAAATTATTTCTAGAGATTTTAGAGAGATAAGAGATAATTGAAGGAGGATTTTATTATGCCGGAGAAGATGTTGGTAACACAGGCTCTTGATGAAAGAGATTTGTTAGTGAAGAAGATTTCCGATAAGATTTCTAAAGCATCATTTGTTGATACAGTTAAGAAGAATGAAGAAAGAGTGTATGAAAAGCGGGTATCAAGGGAGGAGTTTGCCCGGGATGCAGGAGCGTCTTACCAGCAGATTTTAGATCTGATTGACAGATTCCAGAAGATTGACGCGGCGATTGTGGCATCAAATGCTGCGACGAAGATTGAGACATCCTATGGTGTCTTTACTGTTGCAGGTGCCATATCACTCCGAAGCAGAATGAGGGGGACAGGTTCTTTTGAGGAAGATGCAGATTTTGAATCCAGTCTTTTGACTAAGATGCAGAAGGAACTGCAGAGTCGTATACTGTTTATTGATATGAGGAATAAGCAGCTTGAATCAACTGCCGAGGGCATGCGTCTGAGTATTCTGGGTAAAGATTCCAAGACAAAGGATGCGAAGCCATTGGAAGTGGTAGAAGCATACGTCCGGGAGAATAAGACTGAACTGGTTGATCCGTTGGAGGTTCAGAAGAAGATTGATACGCTTCAGGAAAAGAGAGATAAGCTGCTTTCCGAACTGGATACACAGATTAAGGTCTCTAATGCGACAACATTTATTGAGATTTAAGGGAATGTGTACTTATGATGCCTGCAGTACGAAAACTTCACACCCGGTTTCCCTGTAACAGGGTTAAGTTACATACATCCGGTTCTGATATTGATAATTGGAATCACCATTTACAGAGTAGCTCAGCGGGAAGAGCACGCGACTGATAATCGTGTTTGGCATAGGTTCGAATCCTATCTCAGAAGAAAATGGTTATGTTGAATAACGTGGTTGGCAAAGCCGCAGGAGTGAATTGTTTTTGATATTGATTTTTTATTCAAATCTGAACGATTAACATTTTTATTCATGAATGGTGCTGTTTAAAGGGATAACTTTTGTATAGGCATAGAGATGTGCTGAAATCCATGGATAAGGTTTGGCGTTAAACCGGTTGGCCGGAAGGATTCCTCATGGCTGTGCTGCAGGCATTTTTGTTTATATGATACAAGTGTCAAAAGGTCATGCGTTTATGCCTGCTAATGGTTAAAACGCTAAAAAAGTTGATACTTGACAGGAAAAGTCGTTCGAAAAAGTTGATAGTTTTATTCAAAACTCCTTTGAAAAAGTTGATAGTTTGGATATAATAGGATTAATGCCAGTGGCGTTTCTTCTGAGAGCAGTCTGATTTTTGTCTGCGTGGACGTGGCAAGGACTGGATGAAGTTTACAACTGCTGTTCACAGGCGCGCCTGTAAACAGTAACCCGCCTGCATTGTGCAAAAAAGAGATTTATAATCGTATAAAAGGTGTTTTTTTGTGAATATATGTAATTGATATTTGCTGAAAGAAGTGCTAAGATTCTACTAAAGCAGTTCAGAGAGCTCTAAACAGCTGAATATAATTTTTAAGCAAAGACGCTTATTTACCGGGAAGGTGGATAGGCGCTTTTTATTTATCAAAACGGGAGAGAGGATATTATGCTACTAAAGGAGACTGGATTAACCCCACAGGACATCAGGGATAAAGTGGAGAAATACATGATTGAGACTTATGAAAGATTTGACTTTGTGGCCGAGACTGCACAGGATATGTATGTCCGGAATGAAAAGGGCGAGGAGTATCTTGATTTTTATGCAGGAATCGCAGTGAATTCTGTCGGCAACTGTAATCCGGCAGTTGTTGAGGCAGTCCGGGAACAGGCAGGGCAGATCATGCAGACCTTCAATTACCCATACACCATTCCGCAGGCTCTTCTTGCAGAGAAAGTCTGCATTGCAACAGGCATGGATAAGATCTTTTTCCAGAACAGCGGAACAGAGGCAAATGAAGCTATGATTAAAATGGCGAGAAAATACAGCATTGAAAAATATGGACCGGACAGATACAATATCGTGACAGCGGCAAAGTCGTTTCATGGAAGAACCTTTGGCGCAATGAGCGCGACAGGCCAACCGGACAATGCCTGCCAGGCTGGCTTTGGGGGTATGACGCCAGGCTTTACTTATGCGGAATATAATGACCTTGATGCGTTTAAAGCTGCGTGTACTGAAAATACGGCAGCCATTATGGTTGAACCGGTCCAGGGAGAGGGCGGTGTAAACCCAGCAACACCTGAATTCATGAGGGGACTCCGCAGGTTCTGCGATGAGAACGGTATATTGCTGTTACTTGACGAGGTTCAGACAGGCTGGTGCCGGACAGGCGCGGTTATGAGTTACATGAATTATGGAATAAAACCAGATATTGTTTCCATGGCGAAGGCTATGGGAGGCGGCATGCCGATCGGAGCGATCTGTGCGACAGAAGAAGTGGCCAGGGCATTTACGGCAGGATCCCATGGATCAACTTTCGGCGGGCATCCTGTCTGCTGTGCGGCGGCGCTTGCTGCAGTTACGGAACTGTTAGACAATGACCTGGCAGGGAATGCGAAAAAGATGGGAGAGTATTTCATGAGTCTGCTTCGGACACTTCCGCACATCAAAGAGGTGCGGGGCCAGGGGTTACTGGTCGGCGTGGAATTTGAGGACGGGATCAGCAGTGTAGATGTGAAACATGCCTGCTTTGACAGAAAACTGCTTATCACTGCAATCGGATCCAGTATTATCCGTATGATACCGCCGCTTATTGTTACGGAGAAGGACTGTAAGAAAGCGTTTGAGATCATCGAAGATGCAGTTCATGAGGTGTACTCTGTCAATATGCTGATAAAGCCGACTGCTGCGTAGTTGTAGTTTTGCAGAGAGAATACACTGTTGGAAAGCTGTACTAGATGGAATAAAAAGGCTGGCAGAGAAAAAAGGATATGGGCAAATAAGTTCATTACTTATGGAAAACTGACAGTAAAAATTTGTTAATCCATTGACAGAAGTAAATGATAGTGTTATTCTAAATAAGAATTTTATAGTGAAACCGTTGAAGCGGAGATAACGGCAATGATGCCTTTACAGAGAGCCTGGGAAGCTGAGAGCCGGGTGAGAAACAAGTTGTCAAATGGACCGCTGAGGGCGCAGTCAAATGGGAATTCCCAGAGTATTCTGCGACGTTGCAGGCAGACGTCATATGCCGGGGATATGAAGGTATCCTGCTAAGCGCACGGGTCAGGCCGTGAATCAAGGTGGCACCGCGGATAATGTCTTTTATTCGTCCTTGACAGATATATGCTGTCAGGGACGTTTTTTTGTGATATGGGAAATTGCGTTACTATTCACGGTTCAGGAATGCGCGTAAGCTGCGCATTCCGTGAGAACATGATACAGGGGTGAGGGGCGTCATATTCTGTTTATGATTAAGGAGGCACACAGATGAAAATTTTACCACAATTCAGTGAAATCAGAGAAATTGCAGCAACCGGCAGATACAAGGTGCTGCCGTTAAGCTGTGAGATGTTATCTGATTTCACCACACCGATTGAAACAATGAAGATTCTGAAGAACGTATCTGACCACTGCTATATGCTGGAATCAGCGCAGGCAGACGCTCAATGGGGGAGGTATACCTTCCTGGGATTTGATCCAAAGATGGAGATTACCTGTATTGACGGCGAGATGAAGGCAGGTAATCTTAAGATAAAGACAGATCACCCATCCGGTTATCTGCGCCAGATCCTTGAAGATTATAAAAGCCCCCGCTTTGACTATCTTCCGTCCTTTACGGGCGGGCTTGTAGGGTATTTTTCCTATGATTATCTGGGATACAGCGAACCGGCCGTGCGCTGCCATGTGAAAGACACAGAAGCCTTCAAGGACGTTGACCTGATGCTATTTGATAAGGTTATTGCATTTGACCATATCAGGCAGAAGATCATCCTGATTGTAAATATGCGGCTTTCTGATATAGAGGCTGGTTATAATAAAGCAGTGATGGAGATAAAGCAGCTTGCGGACCTGCTCCGTAATGGCAAAAAGAAGAACGAACCGGGAGGAAGGCTGACAGGGAAGGTAACGCCGCTGTTTCGTAAGGAAGAGTTTTGCAGTATGGTGGAAAAGGCAAAGACTCATATCCGGGAGGGAGATATTTTTCAGATTGTGCTATCCAATCGTTTGTCGGCACCGTTTGAAGGCAGTTTACTGAACACATACCGCATGCTGCGCACGATCAATCCATCGCCGTACATGTTTTATTTTTTAGGTACGGACGTGGAGGTAGCGGGGGCGTCCCCTGAAACCCTTGTAAAGCTGGAAAACGGTGTGCTTCACACATTTCCCCTTGCCGGAACCAGGCCGAGGGGAAAAACGGAGGAAGAGGACCGTGCGCTGGAGGCAGAGCTTCTTGCAGATGAAAAAGAACTTGCAGAGCACAATATGCTTGTGGATCTCGGACGGAACGACCTGGGAAAGATCAGCAGGTTTGGAACTGTGCAGGTGGAGAAATTACATTCCATCGAGCGTTTTTCTCATGTGATGCATATCGGTTCTACGGTTCGCGGAGAGATTGATGATAAACATGATGCCCTGGATGCTGTCGAGGCGGTGCTGCCGGCAGGAACCCTTTCCGGAGCCCCGAAAATCCGGGCCTGCCAGCTCATCGGAGAGCTGGAGGACAACAAGCGGGGGATCTACGGCGGTGCCATCGGCTATATTGACTTTACCGGTAATATGGATACCTGTATTGCGATCCGTATTGCTTATAAGAAAAACGGCAGGGTATTTGTGAGAAGCGGGGCAGGAATCGTTGCGGACTCTGTCCCTGAAAAGGAGTTTGAGGAATGCCTGAACAAAGCAAAGTCTTCTCTCAAAGCACTGGAACTTGCACAGGAGGATGAATTATGATTTTACTGATTGATAACTATGACAGCTTTTCCTATAACCTCTATCAGCTTATCGGTGGGATTGAGCCGGATATAAAGGTCATCCGCAATGATGAAATGACGGTAACAGAGATCAGGAAAACAGAACCTGGCCATATCATTCTGTCCCCTGGACCCGGCAGGCCGGAGGATGCAGGGGTCATCATCGAAGTGGTAAAGGAGCTTGGCAGGGACATCCCCATCTTAGGCGTCTGCCTTGGCCATCAGGCTGTCTGTGCGGCATTCGGAGCGACGGTTACTTATGCAAAGAGACTGATGCACGGAAAGCAGTCAGAGACAGAGTTTGACAGGGCTTCCCCACTGTTCAGGGGCTGTCCCGGTGCGGCGCCTGTTGCCCGGTACCACTCCCTTGCAGCAGATCCGGATACCATTCCGGAAGAATTAAAAGTAACCGCATTTACCAGGGATGGTGAGATCATGGCGGTGCAGCACAGAGAATATCCGGTTTACGGCGTGCAGTTCCATCCGGAATCCATTCTGACGCCGGACGGAAAAACAATACTTAGAAATTTTATAAAGGAGATATGAATCATGATTAAAGAAGCAATCGTAAAAATTGTAAACAAAGAAGACCTTACTTACAACGAGGCATATACCGTTATGAATGAGATCATGAACGGGGAGACGACACCTACGCAGAATGCTGCTTTTCTTGCAGCACTCTCCACCAAGAGCGCCAGGGCCGAAACGACGGATGAGATTGCAGGCTGCGCCGCCGCTATGCGGGCGCATGCCACCAAAGTGGAGACGGATATGGAGCTGTTTGAAATCGTCGGAACCGGAGGTGATAATGCGCACAGCTTTAATATTTCCACGACCTCCGCTCTTGTTGCCGCGGCAGGCGGTATGAAGGTGGCAAAACACGGCAACCGCGCCGCATCCTCCCAGTGCGGCACGGCAGACTGCCTCGAAGCCCTTGGGGTGAATATCCGGCAGAGCCCCGCCAGATGTATAGAGCTTCTGAATGAAGTCGGAATGTGTTTCTTCTTTGCACAGGAATACCACACATCCATGAAGTATGTGGGAGCCATCCGCAAAGAGCTTGGATTCCGGACCGTGTTCAATATTCTGGGTCCCCTGACCAACCCCGGTACACCGTCCATGCAGCTTCTCGGTGTGTATGACGAATATCTTGTGGAGCCGCTGGCACAGGTACTGATCAATCTGGGAATCAGCCGCGGTATGGTGGTGTATGGCCAGGATAAGCTAGATGAGATCTCCATGAGCGCCCCGACCACGGTGTGCGAGATCCGTGACGGATGGTTCAAATCTTCTGTAATAACGTCGGAGGATTTTGGGTTTGCCCGCTGCACAAAGGAGGAGCTAAGAGGCGGTACTCCTGGAGAAAATGCGGAGATTACCCTTGCGATCCTAAATGGAGAAAAAGGTCCTAAGAGAAATGCTGTGCTGATGAATGCAGGCGCGGCCCTCTATATCGGTGGGAAAGCGGACAGTATGAAAGACGGTGTCGCGCTTGCGGCAGAGATCATTGATTCCGGGAAAGCGCTTGACACGCTGCAGAGATTCATCGAAGTCAGCAACCGGAAAGAGCAGGAAATCTAAAGTGTCCCAAAAGCTTTCGTACCCTTCACATAAGGAAGTGAAAGGTACGAGAGCATATCACAACTTCAGTTCCTCAATTATGCAAGTATGGAATTTTGTCTTCGCGTTGTAATTGACAGCAACCAGAAGCAGATCATCGCAGATATGTTCAAGTATGGCAGGATAATTCCGATTCTTAATCTGGGCAATTGCCCCTTCTGCCGTTTTATTCCATTTTAATTCAATGACCATTGCCGGCAGGAAGGATTGTTTTTTGGGAATATACACGATATCGGCATATCCATGGCCAGAAGGCAGTTCCTCGATTTTAAGATACTGATCCACGCATGTAATATAGGCATATTTCACAACCGCCCGCAAGGCCTGCTCGTTGTTGTAGAATTGAGGGGCACAGTCGGAGTCATGGATTGCAGCAATTGCCCTGGCCACGGCATCTGCATCTTTTGCAAGCGTTCTTGAAAACAGTTTGTCGGATTCATGAATCAGGCGGATCAGGCTGGTATGTTTTCCTCGGCGGAGAATCTTACTGAATTCCGCCCGGATCTCATTATTTGGAATTTGCGCGCTTCCGGTCCCTGGCTCTTCCTCTCTGTAAGTCAGATATCCCAGATGTATCAGAAGTGTCAGGACATCATCCTTGCTTTTGAAGGTCTCAAAATCGTTTTCAAATCCTTCCGTGTCAACGACAATCGATTCGCCGCTGACAAGCTTTATAATGTCATTCTGCAGGCCGTCTTCGTCCATATCTATATAGGTTAAAAGAGCCTCTGCAGCGGCTGATTTCTTCCAGTAGGATTTGAATTTCCCGCTCTGCATGGCATTCATGACAGAGTAGGGATTGTACATGGAATGGATCTGATCAAAGGAGTAGCCGTCATACCAGGTTCGGGCTTCGTGAAAGCTCATATGATACATGTCGCAGAGTCTGCGGACCTCTTCCTCTGTAAAGCCTGTAAATTCGGTATATTTACCTGGATCAAGGATTGTAAATTCTTTGAAATCAGATATTGCCGATTGTGAGCCGTCTTTCTTAATCGGCAGAATACCGGTCATGTATACGGCAGCGAAGATTCGGGAGGTCGTGCTGCTGCCTTTGAAAAGTGTACGGAGAAATTCCAGATATTGTTTCTGAAATTCAGGAATTTCCCGAATAGGCGCATCCCATTCGTCAATAATTGTGATGAATTTATTTCCAGCCAGCTCTGCTGCATGAATCAAGGTAGTAGAAAAGGATTCATCTACCTTGAGATCCGGATAGGCGGCTAAGAGTTCTTCAGTTATCTTCCGGCGGATGAATGAAGTCAGGCTACCTTTATCCGTTTCGCCTAAAATGTTTGTCATATCAAGGTAAATTACATCATAATGATTCAGATGTTTTAGATACTGGGCATCCCTGGCAATATCAAGATCAGCAAAAAGTTGTGATGAATTGCAGGTTTTGTCATAATAAGCACACAGCATCTGTGCTGCGAAAGATTTTCCGAAGCGGCGGGGCCTGCTAATACAGGTCAGTTTTTGTTTGGTTCCAATCGTATGATTAATCAGCCTGATCAATCCGGATTTGTCTACGTAATAACTGCCTCTGATTTCTTCAAATCCACTGTTGCCCGGATTTAAGTATGTTCCCATATATTTATTCCCTCCATTGGAACAGCCTATTGCACATAGCTGCTATAGGCTGCTTTTTCTGTAAAAACGTGCCGCTTATTTTCTGTATAAACATTTCGGTGAGTGACAACCTCCATAGTATGAGGCGGAGAGTTTTGTAAAACTTCGGTTTCAATCTCTACAAAGGAGTCGTCAGTTTTGGTGCCGAAGATGGTTGCAGTCAGGTTGTTCCCTGTGCAGCGGACCTCTATTTTAACCGGATAGGTAAAGCTGTTTCCCACACGCATATCAAGAACGCCCCATGCAACGGCTGCATCCATGCCGGCTTCGATGTAGCTTGACACATAGTCATGGTTCCAGTGCTCTAGAATATCCAGATTTGCATAAAGCGATGCGGCAAAGATTGTGGTGGATACCTGGCAGATGCCGCCGCCATACGCCTGGATAATCTTGCCGTCCAGAATAGCGTCCGCTGTTTTAAAACCTGTGGCCGCTGTCTGTTCTCCCACTGCCTTGTTAAAGGAGAATTCATAGCCAGAAGGCAGGATGATCTCACTGCATTTTTTTGTGGCAAGCTGAATATTGGACACGGCATTGGGCGTGTCATTTACAACTGTTGTATAAGTAGCAAGAACATCTGAAAACATGCGTTCTTCAAGATCCCTGGCATGCACCTCCGGCTGGGGGTATAGAAGGTCAATGGATGCTTCCTTCCCGCTTTTCGCAGTTTCCAATGCCTTCCTGGCCTGTTCCATATCAAAATCAATCCCTGGTTTTCCTTCTACAATTGCATAGTTATGATCTGGGTCCAGTGTTGCATTTTCCGGTTCCTTATGTATTTCCTGGTAAATCTGTTCCAGGTCAGCAGCCTTTGCCGGAGTGAGTGGACAGGGGATTACCTCCGAATAGGTCTCTTTCTCATAAGTTTCCGTCATGCGATCAACCAGTGTCTCTTTATCAATCTTTTCTTCAACCGCTCCGGCAGAAAAGACGAGCCGGTCCCCCTGGACCGTGACAGGCTGTCTGACATAGGTGTCTATATCCGGAAAGCCGTTGGAAATAAGGGCAGCGCACAGAGCGTCCGGATCGGTTTTTACAGGAGGACGTGAGACAGGATTTCCTCCCTGGAAAGCTTTCAGCCATGCAGCTCCTCTGAGCCAGAACTCATCAGGAGTTTTTTGCAGGGCTTCCTGCACCGCAGCCTCATAATCTAATTCGGCCGCTCCCTCTGCTCTGGCAGTATAATTGACGCCGTCCAGAGAGACGGTAATCAGTGCGTGATCTGAATTACGGTCCGCTTCTTCACGGAGTGCACGAACCGCATCCTCAGCGGTCATATTGCCTACATCGACTCCTCGTACCGTGACTCCAGGCAGAATATGCTCTGTATCCGAAACAGCACAGAGAACAGTATAGCCGCCTGCGGCCAGAAGAAGGATGCCAGTTGTCAGAAGGATTAAAAACTTTTTCATAAAAACCTCCGGGAAAAGGAATCTGTTTGTTACTATGAGCGGACGGTTAGTCCGTGAATAGTAACATCTGTTTTGATTGCCATTTATGGGTAAGGGATATACGGAACAGCTCTATTAGTAACTTCTATTATCCGTGATATTGAAAAAAAATTCAAGCGTATTTGTGTAAATGAGTTGATTCATTCAAGACCTTTGATTTATAATGATAAAGTATATGTGCGTATGTTAGGGAGAACTTATTATATGAGAAGAAACCGATTGATTATGGCAGCCGTCATTCTTTTTACATTGCTTGCAGGTCTGTATTCTGGATACCGATTGATGAGTCATTCTCCAGGAGGTCAGCGGGAGGCAGCAGGCACAGACAGTCAGGGAGCCAGGGCGGACAAAAACAGGAAGAAAAAAGCAGAAAAGGATGAAAAAGAGAGCATAGAAGAGGTTAGGGAAGAAGAGGCGCAGATACTCCGTACTCCGGTCCGGGTAGAGCATCCCGGATTTACCCGGATTTCCAGACAGGAGATTCAGATTTCCTGGTCTGATGAGAAGAATCCCTATGTTGCCAGATATAGGATCATGAAGAGAAAAAGTGGTGAAAGCACATGGCAGTCTCTTGGAACACTGGATTCGGATGGTGCTGTGCGCGGCAGGGAGTTAAGCTTTTCAGATATGCTGGAAGATTCCACGATTCAGCAGTCGGAATACCGGATAGATGTAAAAGTAGAGGACGAAGGCCTGTATGAAGGAGTGGAGGGAACCTCTGTCTTTGCCAGCAATATTCTGGTGTGTATCGACCCGGGGCATTATAAGGGGCAGAACCTTGTGGATGATGGAGAAACCGTTTACGCTGAGGGGGACTTTACGCTGGAGCTATCCAGAGAACTTCAGAAGATACTGGAAGGCACATACGGAATTACAGTCTCCCTTACAAGGGAATCCGGAAAGATCAGCCTGGGCGGCTATACAGACGGAGAACTGGACGGCGGCTATATCAGCCTGCGCGGGGAATATGCAAAGGGAAGTGATCTCTTCCTGTCCATGCACACGAACGCGAACCAGGAAGGCGCTAACGGATATGAGACGATCTCACAGCCGGTGGAGATTATGAAGCCAGTGATTCTTGCCAATGACCTGGCACGAGAGAGCCAGACTGCACTGGACATCGGAAATGCAGTAGGGCTGCATCTGGCAGAGACGAGCAGCAGGCTGGGAATCGCCTCCCCGGGGAAATTTACCAGGGCAGACAGCAGGGAAGATCTGGCTGTCTGGACAGATGAATGGAATGACAGCCTTAAGACATCCGGAACCATATGCTACCGTACAGGGGACGACGGACAGGATTATTACGGAGTCCTGCGCGGGGCCAGTGCTGCAGGGGTGCCGGGGCTTATTATTGAGCACGGCTTTCACACCGTTCCAGAGATGCGCAGGCTTGCCGAAGAAGGAGTGCTGAAGACCCAGTGGGCCATGGCGGACGCCGCCGGCATTGCCGAAGGTTTTTCCCTGGAAAGGGTGAATGAATGAGAGTGTAAGACTATTGTGAACAAAGTGAACAGTAGCAGAGTAAGGTGACAGTGAAGGTATCTGAATTGTTACAGAGTAAGAGGGAGGAAGAAAAATGTTTTGTAAAAAATGTGGACACGAGATTGCAGAGGGAACAAACTTCTGCGCAAACTGCGGGGAAAAGGTGACTCCGGATTATCAGGCATCCCCGGGCGGTCACCCGCAGGGCTTCCAGAAACCGGACAACTGGCAGGATCCGCAGAGGCAGCAGGAGCTGTATGTTCCCGGGAAACCCCAGAAGCCGAAGGGGTCAGCAAAGGTCATTGCGGCTGTGGCGGCGGTGGTAATCCTGTTAGCCGCAGGATGGGTTCTCTATGCAACCCTTGGATTAAGCATGCAGAAGGATAAGCTGGCAGATTCCATTGAGAAATCAGGAATATCAGAATATCAGGGCAAAAAGGACGGCATTCTCGGAATCTGGGATACACTTGGCATTACGGATGTTTCAGATAAAAAGGAAGTGATCAGGGCACTGAAGCTCATCCATAAAAAAGTGGAAGACTTTGAAAAATGCGCCGCAGACGTGAAAAAGCTGCAGGGAGAAAAGGAACAATACCACATGGAGGATGAAGTATACGGCAGCTATGAATCTCTCCTTAACAAATGCCAGGAGGCAGTAGACAACAAAGATGCAGGAAATGCCAACGCGCTTCTTGAAGAGGCGCAGTCTTCTAAAAAAACACTGATTAAGACAAACAATGCTTACATAGATGAGCAGATTGCCATGTATAAGTCAGCAGATCTTGGAGGAGCAGAACAAAGTGTAATGGATGCCTACCAGAAAAATCTGGAGGAAATTAACAAACTGGCAGGCAGTGACAAGAGAGACTACCAGGCAATGAAACAGGCATTTTCTAAAATGGACGAGGCAATCTATCTGTATATTGAGCCCAAAAATCTGCTGGACGTGAATATCCAGCAGGTGGATGTGACAGAATTTCCGAAGGTAAAGCTGTACCTGAGCATCAGAGACCAGATCAGCGGGGAGATTCCGGAAAATCTGGAAAATTCTATGTTCTATATTAAAAAAGAAAATGCAAAAGCAGAATATATCCAGCAGGTCATAAACACGGTCAGTCAGCTAAATGAAAAGGAAGCCTTGAAAATAGACATGGTTGCGGATGTCAGCGGCAGTATGGACGGGACTCCCCTTAATGAGGCAAAGGAGATCATGCGTAACTTCATTGGCAGCGTCCAGTTCGCGGCAGGGGATATGGTGGAACTGACCTCATTTGCAACAGGAGTGCGTCTGGAGCAGGAATTCTGCAGCGATGCCAGTCTGCTGACGAATGAAATTAATGGTCTGTACACAGGGGATATGACCAGTCTGTTTGATGCACTGTATACCTCTGTGGAGCGCGTCGCCGCCCAGTCCGGTGCAAAGTGCGTCATAGCATTTACAGACGGAGATGACAATTACAGCAGCTGTACGAGGGAGGATGTAGTAAAAGCCGCCCAGAGATACCATGTTCCTGTCTTCATTATCGGAATCGGCTCCGGTGATTATTATGATGCTGACTATATTGCGCAGCAGACCGGAGGCATGTACTTTAACATTAATGATGTCTATTCCATGGAAAATATCTATGAGGAGATTTACCGGATGGAGAAAGAGATGTATCTTATAGAATTCCAGGATACATCAGGAATCAAGGTCACGGATGTATCCAATATCGAGGCAGGCTACCGGAGTGTGGAATATGGAGGAGAATGCCGCTACACCTATACGCCGAAAGTGCTGCTTAGCGTAGATGGAAGCGGATTCTACCAGGATGGTCCTGAGGCTGTGGTGGAAAAGTATCTGAAGGGCTTCGGCGACGCTGTAACAAAATCAGATTTTTCCTATATTGCAGACTGCCTGAAAAAGGGAAGCGCGATCTATAATGAACAGAAAAGCTACGTAAAACGAAATATTACGGCGCAGCTCAGCTCCTTTGAGATCGTATCCGTTGACTACAAGAGCAAGAAGAAATGTGTAGTAAAGACGCGGGAAACCTATTTCGTGCAGGTAGATAACGAAGCACTGCAGCTCATGACACAGGAATGTAAATATGCCCTGGAAAAGGGAAAAAGTAAATGGCAGATGACAGCCTTTGCAGATAAAGTAAAGGTTCTGTCAAGAATTAAGCAATAGCCGAAGCGTTATTTTGCATGTAACTGAGCAGGTACTGGGCAATTACATAGTCAATTGGACAAGGAAGGGAGACAGACAGTAGTGGAAAACTGGCTGAAAAGTGTAAGTGCGTTCGCAAATGGGACAGGAGGCGTACTGGTATTTGGAACGGCAGACGATGGAACCGTTGCAGGGGCACAGAATATGGAGGCTGCGTTGGAGATGATCCGGTCAAAAATTGAAGAATGCATCGTTCCTCTTCCGCAGACCGTTCTAAAGCCGCGAAAACAAAAGAACGGCAAAGAACTTCTGCTTTTAGAGGTGTCTCCCGGCAAAGAGCCGCCCTATTATTACATCACTGACAGAAAGCGGGGAGCATATATCCGGTCAGGAAAAGAAAACATCCCCGCCGGGACAGAGGAGCTTAAGAAGCTTCTCCTAAAAGCGGAGGATATCACCTGTGATGCCCGGGAGACCGATTATCCCGCAGAAGGAACCACCTTCGCAGAGCTAGGCATATGCTATCAGGAGTGGACAGGAAACATTCTGCCAAAGGCCAGTCTGGAAACCCTGGGCCTGATAAAAAATAACAGACTCACTTTCGCAGGCCTGCTCTTTGCAGACACCGCAGATTTCAAGATCCCGTCAGGCCACCCAGGCGCGCCATGCGGCACTCTGCCAGTTCCTTCTGCCAGGCCATGCAGTACGCAACCAGTCCAATCTGACAAGGCATGCAGAACACAGCTAGCTCAATCTGACAAGGCACGCAGAACACAACCGGCTCAATCTGACAAGGCATGCAGAACACAGCCAGGCCAGTCTGGGGCACATGCCATCCCCGACAGCCTTCCCGGTCTGCGCTGCATCCGATGGAAAGGACTTGACCGTTCCGGCGGCAGAAAGGGCATTCTGGCTGGTGCCAGGTACAAAGGAAATCTGTTTACACTCCTTAACAAAGGAATCGCCTTCATAAAGGAACATATGAAAATACAGTGGGAAGAGGCAGACGGTAAAAAGACCCCGCTGCCAGACTACCCAGACAGAAGCATATTTGAAGGAATGATAAATGCCCTGGCACACCGGGACTACTTAAGAACCAAAAGCGAGATCCGCATAGACATCTATGACAACCGCCTCACCATATCCTCTCCCGGAGGAATGGCAGACGGCAGCCAGATTCAGGACAAGCCCCCCGGTATCGTCCTGCCCTCTGTGCGTAACCCGGTCATAGCCGGAATCCTCACCCAGATCGGCTATATGGACCAGGAAGGAACAGGACTTGCAAAAATACAGTCAGACTGCCAGAAAGCTCTCCGGTATACTCCTGAAAAATCCCCCTCCTGCTACTCCGACCACGGTCAGTTCACCCTGACCCTCAAAAACCTAAATTACCCGGAAAGCCGCCCCTTCCCGGCCCCAGACACAACAACAGAAACCAAACCGCCCCAGAATAACACAGAAACCCCTGAAAAAACCAAAAAAGAAACCCGTACACCAGACCCTATCCAAAAACCTGCAAAAAATAACCCGGACAGCCCCACAAAAAAAGAAAAAAATAATCAGGAGCCACCCCGGACAATGATCACAGAAAAAGAAATCAGTAATCGGGAGCCACCCGGGACAATAGCCATAGAAAAAGAAACCAGTAATCAGGAGCCACCCCGGACAATGACCATAGAAAAAGAAACCAGTAATCCGGACGCCTCCCGGACAATAACCATGGAAAAAGAAACCAGTAATCCGGACGCCTCCCGGACAATAACCATGGAAAAAGAAACCAGTGATCCGGACGCCTCCCGGACAATGACCACAGAGAATAACAAGAAAATTGCAAAAGAAAACAAGGAAAGCACTGGAGAGCAGCATACCCACGAGAAAAAAGCAGAAATCAATAATGAAAAAAAGACAGCAGCCGAATTAACCGACAACGAGAAAAAAGTACTGGCTGTCCTTGCCGCACAGCCGGCAGTCTCCACCGACAAGATCAGCCAGCAGACCGGAATCGCCAAACGGACAGTAGAACGGACACTGCAGTCCTTGAAGAAAAACAACCACATAATCCGCCAGGGCTCCCGCAGAAGCGGCACCTGGCACGTTGTAACGAACTAGTATAACCCACACTAATTACCGGTACATTCTCGCGCAGGATAAATTTTCAGCCTGCAAGGCGGAGGAATGAGGCGTAGCGGTGGCTTGTAGCCGCACATCTGACGCAGATATCAAGCACATTATTCGCTGTTAATTATGCAATGCTGTACCAGGGCTCAGATGCTAAATAATCTTACTGCACTGGAATCATTGATTCATACACAATGTGTTCGCTGTCAGCACCCCCAGCCTACTCACATTTTTCTGCCTGTATACCGTCATCTTCCACCTGATATATCATTTAGCAATTGCCAGGATACAGCAGACAGGGGAAACGGGGTATTCCGATGAAAACAATCAGGGGCGTTTTTTATGGAGATGAAATCCACCGTTTACGGCGACTTAGGCATGAGGGCTCTCCCGAATGCCTTAGTCAGAGTTAACGGTTAGTTCATCGGAATTTTGCCCCGTTTGAATGGAATACCCCGTTTCCCCTGTCTGCGTCCTCCTCACATCCTCCCCCAAAATGAGAGACAACAAGCAGAAAAAATAAACATCCATATTCCATTTTTGCTGTTCCTGTGCTATACTTATCTATAAGTATGTGAAGGAGTACAAAAACTATGAAAAGAGTATTACTTAAGCTCAGCGGCGAAGCCCTTGCAGGCAGCAAAGGGACTGGCTTTGACGAGGCAACCTGCATGGGGGTTGCAAAGCAGGTAAAGGCACTGGCAGACAGCGGCATTCAGGTAGCAGTGGTTACCGGCGGCGGCAACTTCTGGCGGGGCAGGACAAGCGAGACCATTGACCGGGTGAAGGCGGATCAGATCGGGATGCTGGCAACAGTTATGAACTGTATTTACGTATCCGACATTTTCCGGTATGCAGGAATGAAGACAGAGGTATTCACCCCATTTGTCTGCGGGGCATTTACCACCCTGTTTTCCAAGGATAAAGCACTTACGGCGCTAGAAGAAGGAAAGGTTATCTTTTTTGCAGGAGGAACCGGGCATCCGTATTTTTCCACAGACACAGGAGCAGTTCTCCGCGCAATAGAGATTGAAGCAGATGCCATGCTGCTGGCAAAGGCAATTGACGGTATTTATGACAGTGATCCAAAGGTGAATCCGGAAGCAGTAAAATATGACGAGATTTCCATTCAGGAGATTATTGACAAAAAGCTTCAGGCAGTTGACCTTACCGCGTCAATCATGTGTCTGGAAAATAAGATGCCGATGCTTGTATTCGGTCTGAATGAAGAGAACAGTATTATTGAGACAATGACAGGAACATTTACAGGAACCAGAGTGACTGTATAGATAAGGAGGAGACAGATTATGAATGAAAGGCTTAAAGTATACGAGACAAAGATGGAGAAGACAATCGCGAATCTGGTGGATGAGCTGGGGACAATCCGTGCAGGGCGTGCCAATCCGAATGTCCTGAACAGAATTATGGTAGACTATTACGGGACCCCTACGCCGATTCAGCAGGTGGCGAATGTGGCAGTTCCGGATCCGCGCATGATTCAGATCCAGCCATGGGAGAAGAACATGCTTAAGGTGATTGAAAAGGCAATCCAGGTATCTGATCTTGGCATCAATCCCACCAATGACGGCTCCTGCATCCGTCTTGTATTTCCGGAGCTTACAGAAGAGCGCAGAAAAGACCTTGTAAAGGATGTAAAGAAGAAGGGAGAGGCGGCAAAGGTAGCTGTCCGCAACATTCGCCGCGACGGCAATGATACCTTTAAAAAGCTAAAGGGTACGGATGTATCAGAGGATGAGATTAAGGATATGACCGATGATCTTCAGAAGCTTACGGATAAGTTTGTAAAAGAGGTTGACAAGACCGTAGAGTCAAAGTCAAAGGAAGTAATGACGGTATAAACAGATATGTACTCCCGGAAAATCAGCCGTGAAGGCAGGGACAGAGGATTTTCCGGGAGTGCATTGTCTTATATGGAAGGAGCTGTTATTATGAATATACCACAGCATGTTGCAATTATACTGGACGGCAACGGACGCTGGGCGAAATCAAAGGGAATGCCGCGCAATTACGGGCATGCACAGGGAAGCAAGAATGTGGAACGGATCTGCGAGGATGCCTTCCGCATGGGAGTAAAGTATCTGACGGTATACGCATTTTCCACGGAGAACTGGAGCCGGCCGAAGGATGAGGTAGATGCACTCATGAAGCTTCTGCGCAATTATATGAAGACCTGCCTTAAAACAGCGGCAAAAAATGATATGAAGATCCGTGTCATCGGGGATATCTCAAAGCTGGATGCGGATATCCGGAGCAGGATTGCGGAGCTTGAAGAAGCAACAAAGGGAAACGGAGGGCTTAATTTTCAGATTGCCATTAATTACGGAAGCAGGGATGAACTTGTGCGTGCGGTCAGACATCTGTCAAGGGATGTGAAAGAAGGAAGACTAGATCCGGACGAGATTGATGAGAGATGCATTGAGCGCTATCTTGATACACATGATATACCGGATCCGGATCTTTTAATCAGGACCAGCGGGGAGCAGAGGCTTTCCAATTATCTGCTATGGCAGCTTGCCTACACCGAATTCTATTTTACAGACGTGCCATGGCCGGATTTTACAAAGGAAGAGCTTGTACGTGCCATTGAGCATTATAATGCAAGAGACAGGCGCTTCGGCGGTGTGAAGGAGGAGCAGAATGTTTAAGACCAGATTACTGAGCGGAATTGTGCTTGTGATTGTGCTGATCGGAACAGTTGGATATGGCGGTTATCTTTTGCTTGCTGTACTGGCGCTATTAAGCCTGATCGGACTGAATGAGCTCTATAAGGTGGTGGGGGCGGCAAATAATCTGGGCATTGTGGGTTATGTTGCTGCAGTTGGATATTATGTGCTGATTCTGACAGGGAACACAGATTACATGATGGCTCTCACCATTTTCTTTCTTGTAGTGCTGATGGGAGCCTATGTGTTTTCCTTTCCCGCCTTTCGTTCGGAGCAGGTAACAACCATATTTTTCGGTTTTTTTTATGTGGCGGTAATGCTTTCTTATGTGTATCAGACGCGTGTGCTGACGGATGGCGGTATTGTTGTATGGCTGATTTTCCTAAGCTCCTGGGGATGTGATACCTGTGCGTACTGTGTGGGCATGCTGCTCGGAAAGCACAAGATGGCGCCAAAGCTGAGCCCGAAAAAATCTGTGGAGGGCGGTATTGGCGGTATTGCCGGGGCGGCTCTTCTCGGGTTTTTATTTGCAGTTCTCATGAACCGTTTTTCCGGTGCATCTGCAAATCCGCTCCACCATGCATTGATCTGCGGTGTTGGCGGTATGATCTCCCAGGTGGGAGATCTGGCGGCATCTGCTATTAAAAGAAACTATGAGATCAAGGATTACGGGAAGCTGATTCCGGGACACGGGGGAGTGCTTGACCGGTTTGACAGCGTCATCTTCACAGCGCCGGTAATTTACTACCTTGCGTCCTGGCTTACAGGCACCCTGTAGCCACATGCAAAAATCCGGCTCTGCTGAACAGTTACACATATGGGACATTTATCAGGCATAGATTGTAAAAGCAAAGATTTGATTCTTATGGATAGAGCATAGCGGCTTCCCGGCAGCTTTTTGCAGGGTTATTACAATGAGAGAGGTAATTATGAAGAATATAGCAATATTAGGTTCTACTGGTTCAATCGGTACTCAGACACTGGAGGTTGTCAGGGAAAATCAGGATATCAGGGTGCTTGGACTTTCGGCAGGAAGTAATATTACACGGTTAGAGGAGCAGATTCGTGAATTCCGGCCAAAGCTTGCGGCAGTCTGGAATGAAGAGAAGGCAAAGGAGCTGCGGCTTAGAATCGCAGATCTTGACACCCGGGTAGTCTCAGGGATGGAAGGACTGACAGAACTGGCGGTAATACACGAGACAGATATACTGGTGACGGCGATTGTAGGGATGATCGGGATCCGGCCGACCATAGAAGCCATCCGGGCAGGAAAAGATATTGCCCTTGCCAATAAGGAGACGCTTGTGACAGCAGGCCATATCATTATGCCTCTTGCAAGAGAAAAGAATGTCTCGATTCTTCCGGTGGACAGCGAGCACAGTGCGATTTTCCAGTCTCTCAGAGGAAATGATGGAAAAGCAGTAAAAAAGATTCTGCTGACTGCATCCGGGGGACCGTTCAGGGGAAAGAAGGAGGAAGACCTCCTTGACATTCAGGTAGAGGACGCCCTGAAGCATCCTAACTGGTCTATGGGAAGAAAGATTACAATTGATTCTTCCACAATGGTAAATAAAGGTCTTGAGGTTATGGAGGCAAGATGGCTGTTTGATGTAAAGATGGATCAGATTCAGGTGGTAATCCAGCCTCAGAGCATCATTCATTCAATGGTGGAATATGTGGACGGGGCAGTGATGGCACAGCTTGGGACACCGGACATGAAGCTTCCGATCCAGTACGCACTTTATTATCCGGAGAGGAGATATCTGCCGGGGGAACGGCTGGACTTCTGGAAGCTGGGAAGACTGGATTTCGAGGAGCCAGACATGGATACCTTCTATGCCCTGGCCCTGGCCTACGAGGCAGGACGCGCGGAAGGAACTCTTCCCACTGTATTTAATGCGGCAAATGAACTGGCGGTAAAAATGTTTCTGGACCGTGAGATCAAATATCTTGAAATCACACAGATTATCGAGGACTGTATGAGGGCACACAAAAATAAAGAAAATCCAACGCTTCAGGAGATTCTGGAAGCGGAGGCAGAGGTTTACGAACGGATTGAAAGCAGGAGGTAAAAAACAAATTGGGTATTATATTAGCAGTTATTATATTTAGCTTCATTGTATTTTTCCATGAACTGGGACATTTTGCGCTGGCAAAGAAAAACGGGATTGATGTAGAGGAATTTGCTATCGGCATGGGACCGACCATCTATTCCAGAGAATACAAAGGGACAAAGTATGCGGTCCACCTGTTCCCCATCGGAGGCTTCTGCGCAATGGGAGAGGACGAGGAGGCAACAGACTCCCCTGGTAATTTCAATAACAAATCTGTGTGGTCAAGAATTTCGGTCATTGCAGCAGGCCCGGTATTTAACTTTATACTGGCATTTGTATTTGCCGCGATGCTTATCATGATGATCGGCTACGATACACCCGTGGCAGGAACAGTCGTAGAAGGCTCTCCGGCAGCCGAAGCAGGCATAGAAGAAGGCGATACCATCATCCGTCTGGGCGGAAAGAGAATCCATATCTTCCGGGAGATCTCCGTCTATAACCAGTTCCATCAGGGGGAGACCACAGAGATTACATTCCGCCACAAGGGAGAAGATAAAACCGCTGTCATTACTCCTGAATTAGACAAGGAGCTGAACTATTACCGCCTGGGGATCGGTTCAGCCGGCTATACAAAAGCAAACATTTTCCGTGCCCTCCAGTATGGCCTCTATGAGGTGAAATACTGGATCAGCACCACCCTGGAGAGCCTTAAGATGCTTGTCTCCGGAAAAGTGGGACTCAATCAGATGTCAGGACCTGTTGGAATTGTGGATATGGTAGATGACACATATAAAGAAAGTAAATCCTACGGAGGATTCGCAGTCATTGTACAGATGATCAACATCGCAATCTTCCTGTCCGCAAACCTGGGAGTTATGAACCTTCTCCCCCTCCCGGCACTGGACGGAGGAAGACTTGTATTCCTCTTCATCGAGGCAGTGAGAAGAAAACGGGTTCCGCCGGAGAAGGAAGGATATGTACACATGATCGGAATCGCGCTGCTCATGGCACTCATGGTATTCGTCATGTTCAACGATATCAGGCGCGTCTTCTTTTAATGGGGACAGGGCATTTTAAATTTGGGACGGGGCATTTTTAAAAATGCCCCGTCCCAAATTCGTTATTTGATGAAGTTAGTCCTTACCGGATCCTCTTTTTCAGGCAGCCCGTACTTTTCCTTTCCGAGCGCAATGCTCTTCATGAGAAATGTCATGTTTTTTGCAAGGGTCCGCATGGTCTGCAGGCCTTCTTCGTCAGCGGCTGCCTCTCCCGGAGTGCGTCCGTGAATGCTGTTCCAGTACTGGCTGGAAGCAACCGGCATTCCGGAAATGGTAAAGTACTTGTTCAGCTCATCAAAGGTTGCAGACAGTCCGCCGCGCCTTGCGGCAACAACGCTTGCGCCCACCTTCATGCTCTTATTGAACGGCGTGCTGTAGAATAACCGGTCAAGAAGTGCGATGAGAGTTGCGTTGGCAGATGCGTAGTAGACCGGGCTGGCGATGACCAGACCGTCGCATTCCTCGAACTTTGGCGCAAGCTCGTTTACCATGTCGTCAAAGACACATTTTCCGTTTTTTGCACAGGAATAGCAGGCGATACAGCCACGGATCTCTTTATTCCCGACTTGTACGAGCTCTGTTTCAATGCCTTCCTTTGCAAAGGTTTCTTCCATCTCATGCAGGGCCGTGTATGTATTGCCGGCGGCATGAGGACTTCCGTTAATCATTAATACTTTCATGTGAATCAGCTCCTTTTTGTAAAAATGTAGTTCGTATTGTGCCCATAGATTATGCCAGTGTAAAAAGCAGAGCCATGTGACACTTCTGATAGATGGATTGTTCCGTGCTAACGCACTCCCACAATCCTAAAACACCTCGAATTCGCTCATTTTTCTATACAAAATGGCTGCTTCTCGGTGTTTTTCGTGCCAAGAGGTCATGCTTTTTCATGTGGGCATGAAACGCATGACCTTTTGACACCTGTATTATCATATTATATCGCAAAGAAGGTATAAAAGACAATGGGGCGGGTATATTATTTATAAAAGTAGTTGTAATAGGGTTACTATTCACGGGTCAGGAATGCGCGTAAGCTTCGCAGGGTCTGCCCCAGCGAAGCGAGGGTATTCCGTGAGAACATGATGCAGGAGTGAGGGGCAGAGGTATATGATTCAGGATGGAGGAAACAGGATGGATGGAATTAAGACGGATTTGTTTCCCTGTAATTTACGGACAGGGAAGAAATATGGAAAGAAGAGCGGAGATTCAGAGGCAGGGGAGAGAAAGGCTTCCTTCAGAAATGTGGTGATTTCAGTGGAGGAGATTGCAGAAGAAATGGAACAAGGGAAGACGGTTCGTAAATAGTAACAGACGGAGTAAAGCAAGAGGCCTCTTAGATAAATAATTTGAATTTCGATATATTTCATGTTATACTAAATCATATTTTTCCGACTGGAGAAATTTGGTCCTGGTCATGGAGTGAACAGTACCAAAAATTTACGGATACCTCAAAATAAGAAAGGAGTTATAGGTATGAAAAAACAAGGAATGATCTTTTGGGGGCTTCTGGCACTCTTTTTTGCTGTATGTCTGCTGCCTGTTACATCGGTAGAAGCAAAGACCTCCACTTACAGGCAATGCAGCAGGGAAGCCAAAACCGGGAAATATTATATTTGGACTGATAATTCATCCCAGAGCCTGAACATTGCCACATCAAAGTCTGGAAACAGCAGAGTGCTTACCGAAGCCTCGGACGGCCGCAGAATGTCATATACACAGATCTCTGACGGCTCTACCGTCTACTATATGGAAATGGGAGACAGTGGCCAAAACGGCAATTATACAGGCTATATTTTTAGGATTAAGGTAGATGGCAGTGGGAAAAAACAGATTGGAGCATTGAAAAATGTTTCTATGCTTACTGCATATTATAAAGGAAATTTATATTTGTCATGCCATGATAAAAATGATGTTATGCTGTTACATACTTATCGCATGAATGTGAAAAATGGCTCTGTTAAACGTGTCATGAAAAATGCCTGTGTCAGAGAACAAAAAGGCCAGTATCTCCTGGCGAGGCCAAATAGCGGTGCCTTAGGTCCTCTGGCTCTGTATGTGTATAACTGTAAGACCGGAAAAGCCACCCGCATTGCCAAAAAAGGGGGATCAGCTAATTTCTCCGGCAATAAAATCTATTACGCGGAATATGTAGGCGACCCATTTAGCGGATCTGGCAGCACATTCCGTATCCGCAGATGCAGTCTTTCCGGAAAAGGGAAAAAAACGCTGGCAAATAAAATCAAGGGTGAATATACGGGGATGCTCAACTCAAAATATGTCTATTATTTTGATTATGATTCAAATAGCAATCAGATATGTTACCGTTATAATATAAAAACAAAAAAGAAGGCAAAAATTAGTCAGGAAAAATTTAAATGGTAATCAAATTGGGGACGGGGTATTTTTAAAAATACCCCGTCCCCAATTTGACAATTTGATAATTTGAATAAAAAGTCCAATTTTATCTTCAAAAAAGTCCTATTTTCTGTGATGCAGGTGAGTGGTATAATATAAGCAGTTATCCAGGAAAGTAGGAAAACGTTATGAAGCTTCGTTTAAAAATACTGGCAATGTGCCTTGGGTGCACACTGCTGGCGCTAGTTTTGCAGACTTTGTTGTTTCAGTCAACTTCTTCGGAAATGATCTACAGCTGGTCCAAGGAAGAGAACGAACACTCCCTTCAGAACATGCAGAATGAGATTTACAGCTTCCTGAAAAAGATGGAAAGCAATCTGATTGAGGTATACAACGAACAGGAACTTATAGATGCACTGAAGGAGGGACAGCCCATCAGAAGTCTGAGGCAGGACTTCTACCGGAAAGCATATGAGATCGGCACCACAGACTTTGATACAGCAGACAGTGTGGTTTCTCTGTATCTGTATACTCCAGGCCACGAGATTATCAGCACTTACCGCAGGGCCATGACGCCGAAGCACAACTATCCGGCGGATCTGTATGAGGAAGAGGAGAGCATAAATACAGGCGGGATCCAGAGCTTTGTGGAGTCCTCCCGTACGGGGATGATGGTATCAAGCTATTATAATGAACACCGTGGGACGGATATTCTTCATCTGGTGCTGAAACTTTTTGATAGCCGTAATTATAATAAGGTAATCGGATATGTGGTCTGTGATGTGGACAGCAAGGCGGTCCGCACTATTATGGAAAAATACAGTATGGACAAGTCCGTATACATATGGCTCCAGCCGTCAGGCGACCGGGCGGCTCTTTCCATCGGTTCACTAAGCAGTGAGGAGGAAGAGCTTTACGGGGAGATCTCCGGGCAGATACAAAAAGGCAGTTTAGAGAAAAAGGATGCAAAGGGCACAGAGAATCAGGAATTTTTTGAGGTACGGCAGAACAAGTATAATCTCACAGCCTATTCTCTCATGCCCCAGGAGCTTCTGAGGCAGAACCAGAAGGCGCTGACTGCCAACCTGGTCTTGATCGCCGTCGTCATGATCATAGCGGCGGCGGTACTCACCTACATTCTGTCCAGAAATATTACCAGGCCTCTGGATAGGCTGATGGATACGATGGAGAAGATTAAAAATGGGAATACGGATCTCCGGGCGGAGATACAGAAAAAGGATGAGATCGGGATGCTGGGACAGAACTTCAATGAAATGCTTGACAGGGTGGAAGAACTGGCGGAAAAAGAAAAAACTTCAACTTATCTCCTGGGACAGGCAAAGTATCATGCACTGCAGGCACAGATCAATCCCCATTTTCTGTATAATACACTGGAGACCATGAGCAGCATCGCCCAACTTCAGGACTGTCCGGAGGTAAGCCGGTTAAGCATGTCCCTTTCAAGAATTTTTCGGTACAGTCTGAATATGAAGGATCATTTTTCCACCATATCCAGGGAAGTAATGCATCTGAAAAATTACTGCTATGTGATGGAGGTGCGCATGCAGGACCGGGTACAGTATATTTATGACCTGGAAGAGGACGCGCTTCAGAAGGAGATACCAAGGCTTTCCCTCCAGCCCCTGGTGGAGAATGCTTTAAACCATGGACTGAGGAACAAGCGTGGAAATAAGGAGGTGAAAATCTATGCAGGGAAAAAGGGGGATAAGCTGGTTCTTACCATCACCGACAACGGCGTAGGCATGGATGCCCGCGAACTCAATGCAAGACTTCAGGAAAATGATATTCAGTATGTGGCGCAGGGGAAATCCATAGGACTTTATAATATTAACGCAAGATTAAAGATGCTGTATGGGGAAGAGTATGGTCTGACTATTGAGAGTACAGCAGGAGAAGGTACAAAGGTATATATGACGATTCCATGGGAGAGGGAAAATGGAGAAGAGAAAATATAAAATACTAATTGCAGATGATGAATACTGGACAAGGGAGAAGCTTTGCCGGATGATCGAATGGGGCGAATACTCCCTGGAGTGCCTGCCGCCAGCGCAGAACGGCGAGGAGGTGCTGGAGCGTATGGACAGGGAGAAGCCGGATATTCTGATCACGGATATTAATATGCCTTATATCGGAGGAGTAGAGCTCTTAGAGATGATACAAAAGAAATATCCGGATGTTGTGACATTCGTGGTAAGCGGCTATGATGATTTCGAATATGTGAAAGGCACCTTTATGTCCGGAGCCATCAACTATCTGATCAAGCCTGTAACCAAAATAGATTTTGTAAATGCGATCGTAAATGCACTGGGAATCATAGGTGAGCGCGAGAATGAAAAGCAGGAGCTTCTAAAGGCTGCCTCCCTGATCCAGGACAGGGAATACAGCCAGCTGATTGACAGGGAGGAGGCGGCTTATGCGTCCGGAATATCCATGGACGGAGGCATGTATCTGATGCTTGTGAAGATTCACAACTACTATGAGCTGGTAAAAGAGAGCCGGTATGATATGAATCGGTTTTCACTCAATATAAAGGAAGAGATCAGACGGCTGTCCGGTGAGAAGAATATGACAGTGTTTAATCATGTATTCCGTTCCAATGAATTTATCATACTGTCAGACGCAGGGAATAAGGAGCTGGTAAAGCTGGCGGAAAAGATTAAGATTCACTTTGACAGAGAATCAGATGCATGCCTGACCTTCGCGATCAGCGCGCATTCCTGCACGATTGACAGTGTCCGTATGGCATATGTGGAGGCGGTTGCTCTTCTGATGACGCGGTCCTACAGAAGAAGAAATGAGATTCTTGTGTCAGGAACCAGAGATAACCAGGAAAAGGAAGCCTGCATGAATAAAAGATTCAGCGCTGCTTACGAAAACCGCGTGAAGAATTTCCTCCAGTCAGGAAATGTAAAAGGGGCAAGGAAGGTGATTTTTGAGGAAATGGGACTCTGCCGCTGCGGGGAAGAACACTGGAGTTATCTTGAGGTAAGACAGGCTGTAAAGCAGGTGACCAGCGTCCTTGCGGATTTTATGCCTCCGGCAGATATTGTGGGAGCTGATAATTTTATGGAGACAGCAGACAAAGCCGTAGAATCACTGGACGAAAAGGCGGTCTGCATGGCTGTTGAGGATATGCTGGAGTATCTGAAGCCGGAATCCGGGGATCATCCCACGGATACCATGAAGGGCGTGGTCAGACAGGCGGCCGCCTACATAGACGAGAACTTTTTCGAAGAGCTGACGCTGGACTTTTTTGCAAAGAAATATAATGTGGAGAGTTCTTATTTTTCCAGGACATTCCGGCAGGAACTGGGAGAGAACTTCGTCCTGTATCTGACGAAAAGACGGCTTGAAAAGGCAAAGGAATATATCAGGACGGACGAGGCCAGCCTTACAGAGATCGCCTTTATGGTGGGCTATGCTGATTATACATATTTTAACCGTGTCTTCAAGAAAAATACGGGGGTAAGCCCAAGAGAATACAGGAACAGCTGTCAGGAGGGAAAAGCGTGAGAAGGTTAACGTTAACGGCAGTTGTGCTGGCTCTGGCGCTTGCCTTAAGCGGTTGCTCCGGCAGGACGGAGAGAACAGAAGAACGGGAGAAGACGGTTCTTACGGTGCTTGCGGGGCAGTCTACTTCAGATGCCGGAATTGAGGATATGATTGATGAATGGATGGAAAAGGAATATCCGGACGTAGAACTCGAGTGGGAGTGCGTGGACTGGGGCAACCGGTTTGATTCACAGATGCGTGGAAGGCTTGCGGCTGGAGACATGCCAGATATTATCATCGGAAAGGCACAGGATGTAAAATCCTATGCCAGGACAGGACAGCTTGGAGTCATATCGGAAAAAAGCAGCAGCAAAATCATGGAAAGCGCACAGGAGGCTGTGACCCTGGATGGAAAGGTATATGGAATTCCCTGTAATTTCTGGTATCAGGGAGTCATCTATAACAAGAATATTTTTAAACAGCTGGGACTTACCCCTCCGGCTACGACCGGGGAACTGGATCTTATCATCGAAAAGCTTGAGCAGGCCGGAATCGTACCCTTTGCCGCTCATTTCCAGGAGAGCTGGAATGTGGCAAACATGACCATGCAGTATATGATGAACGATATTTTTAAGGAGAAGCCCTTGTGGGGCGACCGCTTCCGGGCAGGTAAGGAGAGCTTTTCCGGGAATGAATGTGTGACTGCCTGTATGAAAAATAATGAAAAGATCCTGAATGCCTCCTGGCCGGATGCCCTGCAGATTGACCAGTTTGAAAGTGACAGCAGGTTCACCCAGGGAGAGGCAGCCATGTATCTTACCGGATCCTGGTCTATGCAGTTTGCCAACCAGTATGGAGAGGAGATCCAGTTTGGCATCTTTCCGTTTCCAAATGAAAAGGGGGATGCAGACCTGATCCGCGAGACGAATATGACTTTTATGAAGAGCGCCGGAACGGAGTATGAAGAGCTGATCGATGAGCTGCTGTACAGGCTTCTGAATGACGAGAGGCTGATGCAGGAAATTCTTGAGTTTACCCAGTCCGATTCTGCAGTAAAGGGAATTGCACCTGCAACGGACAGCCGGATACAGAAGGATATAGAAGAGTATGTAAAGGCAGAACGACTGGTCGATGTGGCCCAGGGGAATTCCCAGCTTGTGTGGAATTTTCAGAATGATGCAGCCAGAGAGCAGCTCTCATGGCTGAAAAAGGAAAAGAGTCTGGAGGAAGTGCTTGCTTATATGGATGGTAACAGAGAATCCAGTGCAAACGAAGAATACTGATAAGGAGACTGGTGATAGGAAGAGGTGAAGGAAAATGGGCGGAATGTTTGATATTGACAGTCCGGTTATGAATGTACTGAATAAAATAATGAATCTGCTGGTTTTAAATTTGTGCTTTATCATAAGCTGTCTTCCGGTTCTCACTGCCGGGGCGGCCCTTACGGCTCTCTACAGCGTGAGCCTTAAGATGGTAAGAAACGAGGAATCCTATGTATTTTCAACGTACTGGCGCGCCTTCCGGAAAAATCTGAGGCAGGGTACGGCCTGCTGGCTGCTGCTTTTGTGTCTTGGTGTTGTCCTGTACGCGGACTTCCTGGCGCTGGGAAGCCTAAAAGGAGCGCTGCAGACGGTTTTCCGTGTAACAGCCATTGTATTTCTGGTAATCTACAGCGTCCTTGCCTTATATATATTCCCCTATATGGCAAGATTTAAGGACAATGTGCTCACGTCACTGAAAAATGCACTTCTGATCGGAGGAGCCAATCCAGGCTACACGGTAACCGTGCTTCTGATCACAGCAGCAGCGGCTGCACTGACCGTTTCGGACCTGGAGATCTTACTAAGGGCAGTGTTCCTGTGGCTGGCGCTTGGTTTCGGGCTCCTTTCCTATGCCAATTCCTTCTTCTTCAGAAGAGTGTTTGACAAATATGAAAAGAAGGAAGCGCTATAAAAAGTTTAAAAATACAAAGAAGTTAAAAATACAAAAATGTACAACTCATTTTTCCGGTATTGTCCTATTTGCTGAGGAAGAAAAAATTATATAATAAACTCAACAAAAACAGACAAGGAGGAACAAAAAAATGAGAAAGAAAAGAGTAATGAGTTTACTTCTGATCTCAGCTATGACAGCCGCCCTTGCAGCAGGATGCGGAAAGAGCGGCGGAGGCGAAGGAGGCGGGGAATCATCCGGCGGTTCATCCGACGGCGGTGAAAAGGTAACACTTACCGTACTTGCAGGACAGTCCACCACAGATGCCGGGATTGAGGATATGATTGACGAGGCGCTTGCCGAGAAATATCCGAATATTGAGCTTGAGTGGGAATGCGTAGACTGGGGAAATGACTTCCAGCCGAAGATGCAGCAGTACATGCAGTCAGGTCTCCCGGACATTATGATTGGAAAGGCACAGGATGTGGCAACCTACGCACCCCAGGGAGTACTTGGAGAGATTGACAGTGAATATCTGGACAGAGGCCTGGATGCGGCAAGAGAAAATGTGACAATTGACGGCAAGACATATGGCATGGTTTACAACGCACTTTATCAGGGTGTATACTACAACAAGAAAATGTTTGCTGACAACAACTGGAAAGTGCCGAAGACACTGGATGAACTGCAGGCAATCATTGATGACTGCAAGGCAAAGAAGATCACTCCGTTTGCAAGCCATATGGTAGACACCTGGTCAATCGGAAATGTAACCATGCAGTTTATGATGAATGATGTATTTAACAAAGAAGCAGGATAGGGCGACAAGTTCCGTGCAGGTGAGACATCTTTTAGCGACAGTAAGGAAGCACAGACAGCATATGAATACAACAAACTCATCTTTGATAATACATTCCCGGAGACATTCTCCACAGAGCAGACAGACTGTGATGCGAAGATGGTACAGGGCGAGGCAGCAATGAAGGTATCCGGTTCCTGGTCCATCCAGAACTTCCTTGATATTGATGACAGCTTTGAATTCGGAATCTTCCCGTTCCCGAACCAGACAGGTGATTCCAAACTGATCTTTGAGCCAAACATTACAGTTATGACAAGCAAGGATACCGAGCATCAGGAAGAAGTAAACCAGGTGCTTGACCTTCTCACAAGCGACAAGGATCTTGCAGTAGAGATTCTTGATTACACAAAGACAGCATCCATGCTTAAGGATGTGACACCGACCTTCCCGAATCCGAGCCAGGAGGATATTGACACGTATGCATCTGCAGGAAATATCGTAGACGTAACACTTGGAAATAACCAGCTTGTATGGGGCGGTTTCCAGGAGGAGAACGCAAAGGACATTGCAGCATGGCTCCAGGGCGACATGAGTTTTGAGGACTGCTTAAAGGCTTCTGACGATAAGGTTGGAACAAGCTCTGCAAACTAAGAAAACGAGAGACCTGAAAGGGGAGGAGACAGTCTCCTTCCCTTTTGACAATGAGGAGGTTTTGCAAAATGAAGAAAAAGAAGAACGCTATGGAACAGAAGCTTTTCTGGCAGTATTTCCTTCTGGTTATTCCAGGATTTATCATTTTTACGATTGGTCTGATCATACCGATGTTTATGGCCCTTAGGTATTCCTTTACAAGCTGGGACGGAATGTCCGCGGAAAAGGTGTCCGTAGGCCTTCAGAATTATATTGACCTGTTTTAGGACAAGAATTTCCTGGATGCTTTATGGTTTACCATTAAATTCACCATCGGAAACACAATTATACAGAATATCGTAGCACTGCTGTTTGCAATTGCGCTGGACAGCGGCATTAAAGGACAGAAGATCTACAGGACGGTTCTTTTTATCCCCTGCCTGGTCAGTGCGGTTATCGTAGGTTTCGTATGGCTTAAGATGTTCTCCAATGTACTGCCTGAATTCAACGAGATACTGGGGACGAATATCAACTTCCTGCTGTTCGGGGAAAAGGAGACGGTGCTGACCGGACTCTTAATTGCAAATAACTGGCAGTGGATCGGTTACTGGATGCTCATTTATCTGGCAGGGCTTCAGTCTGTGCCGGCAGAGCTCTATGAGGCGGCAAAGATGGACGGCGCCGGACCAATTAACCGGTTCTTAAATGTTACAATTCCTATGCTGGCACCTGCAATTACTATCTGCGTCGTAGGTATTACAACCGGTTCCCTGAAGGTTTATGATCTTCTGGTAACCTCTACAAAGGGCGGTCCGGGCAGAGCTTCCACCTCCCTGATCTATGAGACTTATACAACAGCGATTAACGGACGGCAGTATGGCTACGGCTCGGCCATGTCGATCATTCTTGTCCTTATGCTGCTTCTGGTGGCAATGATCCAGGTAAAGGGACTGAAGAAACGGGAGGTGCAGGCATAATGCGTAGAAAAAAAGACAAAAGTATGGATAAGGCTCCGGCACAGCCTTACACAAAAAAGACCTTTCTGATTCAGATTGTTATGACGATCTCGGCGCTGTTTTTCATTGCCCCGGTTTTTATCATACTGAATTATTCCTTTAAAGGAAAAAAGGAGTTATACTTAAGTAGTCCGCTTTCACTGCCTGAGAGCCTGAATCTGGATAATTATGCGGCGGCATTTAAGAAGCTGAATCTGGCAACTACATTTACCAATACCCTTTTTTACACGGCGGTCAGTGTACTGATTCTTGCTATCCTGTGCGGCACCACGGCATGGGCGATTGCGAGATGCTCCCACAAGTTTTTTAAATTCTGCTACGTGTATTTTCTTGTAGGTATCCTGATTCCCTACCAGGCGCTGTTTCTGCCTATTTATATTATCGGGTTCAACCTTCATCTTACGAATACACGTTTTGGAATCATCTTCATGTATGTGGCTACAGGAGTGTCCTTCGGAGTCTTCCTTATGAACAGCTTCATGTCCACAGTACCTCTGGAGCTTGAGGAGGCGGCGAGGATAGACGGCTGTTCGGTAATACGGACCTACATATCTGTGGTTATGCCGATTCTGAAGCCGGCAATGGCGACCCTGATTATTATGCAGTCCTTCCAGATCTGGAATGACTACCTGCTTGCGAGTCTCTATGTGAGCAAGAAGCAGTTAAAGACTCTGACAGTAGCGATCCAGTCCCTGTTCTCGGCCCAGAGCAGCGACTATACCACAGCGATGGCAGCGATTGTAATCTCCGTACTGCCCATTGCGATTCTGTTCCTGAGCCTGCAGAAGTACTTCATAAAAGGTATGACTGTAGGGGCGGTAAAGGGCTAAAAATAAGTTTAATTGATATATGTATGCAGGAGGAAATATGGCAACAGAGATATTAAAGGAATGTAAATTCGGTGATATGCATGTCTGTTATCTGAAGGATACAGAGGAAGGGCAGACTGGTCTTCGCATTATACCGGCAGATCTGCCGGTGCCGGAGGGGCTGTCCAAAAATGAAAAGCTTGATTCCATGGTTCAGCTCAAGCTGACCGGGGATATCTATGACGAGGCGTATGGAATGGGCAACACCATGAGAAACAGTGAGACTGTAAGAAGCCTACGGTTTGCAGGACAGGAGGAGACGACAGAAGGAAGTCTCCATACAGTGGATACGGTTCTTGCAGATGAGCGCGGCATCCAGGTGACCCATCATCTGAAATGGATAGAAGGTACTCCTTATGTGAGGATTTCCTGTACATTTGAAAACAGGAGCGGCAACTCCTGCATGCTGGAAATGCTGGAGAGATTTTCTCTTGGCAACCTGTCCCCCTATCTGGAGGGGGACGGAGCCGGTGAACTGAAGCTGCACCGGATCCGGAGCGCATGGAGCGCAGAGGGACACCACGAGGTGAGTACGCCAGGTGAGCTTCTGCTGGAGCCTGCATGGGATCCCCATGCGGTCCGCTGCGAACGGTTCGGGCAGGCAGGTTCCATGCCGGTCAATAAGTTTTTCCCCTTTGCCGCGGTGGAGGATCAGAAAAACCATGTATTCTGGGGAGTTCAGATCGCCCATAATGCTTCCTGGCAGATTGAATTCTACCGGAAGGATGACGGACTTGCCGTAAGCGGCGGACTCGCGGACCGGGAGTTCGGGCACTGGATGAAAAAGATAGAGGCTGGAGAGAGCTTTGAGACGCCGGAGGCGATCGTGACGGCGGCACATACAGATTCGTTTGATATTCTGACAGGGCGGCTTACAGCGTCCGCCCTGGAGGGACTTAAGAATGTGCCGGAGACAGAGGATGACCTTCCCATCATTTTCAATGAATATTGTACGACCTGGGGGGATCCATCCCATGAAAATATTATGGATATCCTGGAATTTGTCAAGGAAAGGGACTTCCGGTACTTTGTCATTGACTGTGGATGGTACAGGGAAGAAGGCGTGCCGTGGGATATTGCCATGGGAGATTATGAGGTATCAAAGGAACTGTTCCCGGAGGGGCTTGATAAAACCGTACAGGCCATTAAGAGTGCGGGCATGATTCCCGGAATCTGGTTTGAGATTGAGACAGTTGGAAGTGCGGCTCATGCCTATCAGATGAAGGAACATCTCCTTCATAAGGATGGGGAGGTCCTCACCAGCTATTTCCGGAGATTCTGGGATATGAGAGACCCCTGGACAGAGGAATACCTGACAGAAAAGGTCATTGGCACACTGAAGGACTACGGCTTCGGATATATGAAGATTGATTACAATGAAACCATAGGAATTGGCTGCGACGGCGCGGAATCACTGGGCGAGGGACTGAGGCAGAATATGGAGGCATCCGCCCGGTTTATCGAAAAGGTAAAGAGAGAAATCCCGGGAATCGTGTTGGAGAACTGTGCGTCCGGAGGCCACAGGCTGGAGCCGGGTCTCATGTCGAAGAGCAGCATGGCATCATTTTCAGATGCCCATGAATGTGTGGAGATTCCGATCATTGCCGCGAATCTTCACCGTGTCATCCATCCACGTCAGAGCCAGATCTGGGCAGTCATCCGGAAAGATGATTCGCCGAAGAGAATCGCTTATTCCGTCGCGAATACGTTCCTGGGAAGAATGTGTATCTCAGGGGATGTCACAAAGCTGTCACAGGAGCAGTGGAGCCTGGTGGACGCCGGGATGGAATTCTACCGTGAGATTGCACCAATCATAAAGGAAGGACAGTCCTATCGCTATGGGCTCCGCATGAGGAGCATGCGGCATCCGGAAGGGTGGCAGGCAGTGGTGCGTGTCGGGAAAAACCAGGAGGCGTATGCGGTTATCCATACGTTTGACGGGGAGATTCCGGAATGCATTGAGATCCGGCTTCCGGAAGGATGTCCCTCCAGAATTGCTTCTGTGTATTCAGATAAAGAAACAGATATTACAGTTACAGACGGCAGACTGGTGTACCGTCCCGGGGAGCATTTCCGGGCGGCGGCAGTAAGGCTTGTTTTAGAATCATAGATCCCCTTCTTGATCTTATAACTGTTAAGAGAGCCACCGCATTCTGCGGTGGCTCTCTTAGCTATTTACCCTCTTTCTAAGTTCCCTAAAAACCTCATTATGCGCATAACGTCTTTTGTCACTTTAGCTGCTGAATCCGCTTCATTCATGGCATATTCTGTCCTATTCGTCAGTTTGGAATATTCGTAACTGCTCAGTACCTTCACAGTTACATGCAAAAATCCATTTGAAATTGCCTTCGGCAATGGGATTTTTGCACTCCTGAATCACTTTCTTACGGTCTGTGCAGTAAATGCACAGACCTGCTGAGTAGTTACGAATATTCTTCAAGTATAGTTGCAGGTGAAGTCAAAAAAATGCAAGTTATTTTCCCTAAATTATCCTATCTGCTTTCTCCATATTTTGTTTATAATGTCAAAAGAAAATATATAAAATCCTGGAAGCGGACATAGAGGTATTATATCGCGGCCGTAGTCCAGGATATTAAAGAAAGGAGCGAAGTTATGAGAAACAGTAAAAGATTTTTGGCTCTGCTTTTGGCAGCAAGTATGGTAATACCTGCGCTGCCGGCATGGGCAGCGGAGACAGGGGGAGACCCGCCGGGACGGACGGGGCAGGAAGTTACAGTACCGAAGCCTTATTATGAGTTTACTTTCGACAATGAGGTGACAGATAATAAGGTGGAAAACGAAGGAACAAAGACAGGTGTTTCAGCTACCATTGAAGGGAGTGGGGAAGGCCTGGGTGTAGTGGAAGATGAGGCGAGGAATAGCAAGGTGTTGAATCTGCCGGGAGGAAAAACGAACGGAGCAATAGAAGGACGTCTGACTCTTCCGGAGAATATGTTTGCAGATGTTGGGGAGGATGGATTCGCTTTTTCCTTCTGGATTAACATTGACTCCACAGCAGGCCAGTACAACCGTATTTTTTCAGCCACTGTGGGTGGACAGAACTCAGATAATGGAGGCGGTGCGTGGAATGCACCGGAATTTGCTTTTGTGGCAGGTTCTGAGACTGCTACTGACATGGGACCGGGACAGGGTGGCTACCATACTTCTGTTGTGCTTCCAGACAGATCTGCACAGTTAAAACTAGTATGGGAGCAACAGTTTGCAAGGGCAAAATGGCAGCATGTTACGATCAGTGTATCTCCAACAAGCTATGATATTTATCTTGATGGACAGGCAGTAGACATAAAGTATGACAGAAACAATAATACGACTGACATATTACAGAAACTGTTTAATAACAATGCAGAAATCCTAAAAAAATATAAATACTGTGGAATCGGACCTTCTGTATACAAGACGGATAAGGATTTGAAAGCAAAAATGGACGAGTTTCGGTTCTATAATACGGCTTTGACTTCGGAACAGGCGAAAAAAGCATATGATGATTACAAAGTGTCGAGTGAGGTAATTCAACGACTTCAAGACAAAATTAAAGAAGTAGAAGCAAAGAGCATCAGCTTTTATACCAGAGAAAGCTATAAGAAGCTTCAGAACGCTATTGCAGAAGGAAAAGCAGGCATTGAGAATCCTGTAACACAGGCAAATGTTGAACGACTGATTCAAAATTTGGATACGGCGAGCAGCGAACTGGCATTTTATGAAGGTGTGACAGCAGATACCAAATTTTCCAAAGCACAGCTTGAAAAGGAAAAAGCCGAAGCAGAAAAAATCCTGGCACAGGGCGGACTGACAGAGGAGAGCGAAGGAAAGCTCCAGGCAGCAGTAGATGCTGCAGAAAAGGCAGCTGCCGGAACGGACCAGACAGCTGTGGATCAGGCACTCCTTGCAGTACGGGAAGCAGTAGATACAAAATCTTACGGTCCAACGCTGCACTTTGATATGACGCCAGATAAGGGAAAAGAGCTGTTTCACGGTTCCACCGGATTTTTATACGGGGTCAGCGAGATTGGAGTTCCTTCCGTGGATCTGATCAAGGGAATCGCACCGAAAATACTGGTGCAGAAGGCGGCAGACGGACAGCAGCATCCTTCTGGGGACGGCTACAGGCTTACTTCCTACCTGCTGGATTCCTGTGGGGCAGAAAACATTCAGATTTATCTGCAGGATTATTATCTGCAGTGGCCGTATGAGTCCAAGGGGATTGATGATTACGATAAGAAGGTATACAGCATTGTAAGCAATATGGTGAAGGGAAAATCGGCTGCTGAACGCTCACGTTACAGCTTTGTAATTTTCAATGAGCCCGACAACATTTGGTACGGTGGGAAATTTGATACTTTGTGTAAAGACTGGCTTCAAATATACAAAACCATCAAAGAAATTGATCCTGCCCTTAAGGTAGCGGGTCCCAATTTTGCCAGCTATAATAGTGGGCGTTACAATGATTTTCTGAAATATTGCAAAGAAAACAATTGTCTGCCGGAATACATCACCTGGCATGAACTGCAGAAGGATAAGCTTGCCAGCTTTAAATCCCATGCGGATCAGGTGAAGGAATACGTTAAAACATATTATAAAGATTCTGATATTAAGCCAATTTTGTTTGTAAATGAAGTTGCAAACTTTGAAGATGTAGGAAATCCGGGCACACTGGTAAACTGGCTCTCCATTTTTGAGGAGGAGGATGTTTATGCTTCTCTGCCTTACTGGGGACTGGAGAACTCCCTGAATGAACTTGCAGCAGATACGAACAAGCCAAACGGAGCATGGTGGGTATATAAATGGTACGCCCAGATGACTGGAAATAAGGCGCCGATGACTTTGGAAAATGTTAAAGGGCCGAATTCTTACGGCAGGTTATATGGGCTGACCAGTGCAGACGAGAAGGCTGGCATGATGTACAGCCTGTTTGGCGGTGAGGCAGGAAGACAGACCGTCAGCATTGAAAATATCGGTTCTACAGAGATGTTTAAAGGTGCAGATAAGGCACATGTAAAGCTGTATAGTACGAAATATACCGGGCATCATGGGTTTGCAGATGATATTCCGGTGGAATTCGAAGGAAATCTTCCAATTGTAGACGGCAAACTGGTGCTGAGTGTTTCAGATGCTGAGCTGATGGATGCTTACTTCGCAGTGATCACACCGGCAACAAGTGAAGAAACCAGTACGATTGCAGGGTACGGAAAAAACTGGGAGATGACATACGAGGCTGAGAAAGAAACTCTGTTAGGCACCGCGGCAGCCTACGTAAAAACCGGAGGAAGTGATCTGGCACGTTCTAACCGTGCAGAAGTAGGTCATCTGAATGCAGAAGGTGATGGCGTGCAGTTTGGTGTAGATGTGCCGAAGGACGGCAGATACAGGCTCAATATCTATTACACCAGCCAGGCGCCGCAGGTAAATCCCTTGACATTGGAATATGTGGCTGATGGAGGCCAGAACCGTGCAATCGGCGCCCAGTGCAGACACAGCCTTACTATTGACGGAGGAGAACCACAGGAAATAGTCTATGATTCTACCGTAAAGTGGGGATATTATAACTACAAGACTGTTTATGTAGATTTAAAAAAGGGATCCCACACAATCCAGCTTATGTATAAGGGTGAGGATCAGAATGCAAAAAAAGAGAAGTCTATGCTGTGTGCACTTCTGGATAAGATTGATCTGACCTATGCACCAGATAAGAATGCAGCTATCCAGATTGAACCTGAAGAACTGGTGGGAACACAGGAAGGCTATACCTTAAACCGGGAAGGAACATTTACCGGATCCGGCAGCGCTAAGGGAAGCGGAGAGTTTGAATTCTATGTAAATGTGCCGAGAGACGGCTATTATACAATAGCATCAAAAGGAAGCGGAATCGCAGCGCTCTCCAAAAGTAAATTGAATTATGCACAGAATGCCAGGGCGGAATCAAAGGTAAGTTTAAGCTGGCAGAATCTTCTGGATATTACATTGGGAAGTACAAATGCCGGTATGGTTTATCTGACAGCCGGAGTGAATCGTCTGCGTCTGAATGGGAACAACCTTATACTGGATCAGATTACCTTTATTGAGACTCCAGAGGCAACAAAGGGAAATTCCATTGTTAAGGAAGCAGAGGACTGCAAGACAGAGGGCACAGACACAAAGGATGACTATAACTACCTTCTGGGAAGCAAGGCAGTTCCAGAAGTTATCGAAACAACAAATGCTTCCGGCGAGAAGGCAGTCGAAGGATTCCGGGGCGGAAAGGATAATTCCCTGACACTGGACGTGACAGTAACAAACGCTGGAAACTATAAGCTTTCCGTGGTCTATGCCAACAATGAGCCTGCGCCTGTGATGAAGAAACAGGACGGAAGCAACTATGTGCATCCTTATAATACAGACCTGGTGGAGCGTTACATGCAGATCAGCGTGAATGGAGGTGCGCCGCAGACAGTATACTTCAGAAATACATTATGCTGGGATGTCTATAAGAACGTAGTTGTGGATGTGAAGTTGAATGCAGGAAAAAATACGATTGTATTTACGAATGATAATTCCTATAAGTTCAGCAGTGTACAGGATGACTTCACGCCGAGAATGGATAAGTTCGAGATTGCTCCTGCAACGACCACTGTCACAACGCAGATCGTTACTGATAAAACAGGGCTGAATAAGGCGATTGAACTTGCAGAAGAAGAAAACGGGAAGAAGGATGTTTATACAACAAAGAGCTGGGATGCCCTGCAGAAAGCGCTGAAAGAGGCAAAAGAAGCAGCAGGTGGAAATGTTGTACAGACGGTTGTTGATGAAATGACATCTGCGCTTAGAAAAGCACTCAGGGAGCTGGAAGAGAGAACAGGAGTCTTAAAGGTAGCATTAAGCAATGCAATTGACCGTGAGACAGAGCTGAGAGAAGAGAATTATACGGCAGAGAGTTGGGCAACCCTACAGGTAGCGCTCAATACGGCAAAAGAGCTGAGGGATGATCCTGCAGCCTCCCAGGAGGATGTTAATAAAGCAACGCAGGCACTTAGAGAAGCATTTGAACAACTAAAGCCCAGTGATAAAACAGGGCTGCAGGCAGCCATAGAACATGCGTATACACTGGTTCAGGAAGATTACCCAGAGAATACAGTTGGGTGGACAGCTATGGAGAATGCACGCACGGAGGCAGAGAAGGTAAACGGTAATCCGAATGCTGCACAGGAAGAGATTGATGAAGCAACCCGTAAGCTGTATGCCGCAGTCTTCGATCTGGATCCGGAAAAGATCAATAAGAACGGATTAAATGTAGCGATTAATCGTGCAAAGGCGTTGAATGGCAAGCAAGACAACTACACGGCATCAGGCTGGGCGGCTCTGCAGGAAGCACTCTTAAAAGCAGAGGAAGTATCCGCGAACAATGAAGCAGTACAGCAAGATATTATTGATGCAACAGTTGCACTCAGAAAGGCACTTAGAGAGCTGGAAAAAGTAGATAAGTCTGGACTGAATGCGGCCATAGCAAGAGCGCTAGAGCTAAAGGAAAAGGAAGAGGATTACAAAGACAAAGCGGATAAGTGGAATGTAATGATAGCTGAGCTTACGTCAGCTGAGGAATTAGCGGCCGACAAGAATGCTGTACAGACTGATGTTGATGCTGCAACATACCGGCTTAGTGAATCAATCCGGCAACTGGAAGCTAAGACAACCGTTGACAAAGACGAGCTGAAGGTAGCGGTCGAGCGTACAAAGGCACTGGACAAGAACATTTATACAGAGACAACATGGGATAAACTTGAGAAAGCAGTCGAAAATGCTAATAAGTTACTGAAGAGCGAAGAAGTAACCCAGGAGCAACTGGATGAAGCGACAAGAGAAGTCAGAGACGCAATCATTGCACTGGAGGGCGCCAATAAGGCTGAACTGAATGTTCTGATAAGTCTTGCGGACAAAGAGAAGGCGGAGGACTATACAGCAGAAAGCTGGGCAGTAATGCAGGATGCGCTGAATGCTGCAAGGCCGGTATCTGAGAATCCTGATGCTACACAGCAGCAAATAGATGATGCAAGTGCACAACTTAACGAGGCACTCCAGAAACTGGAGAAAGTGGAAAAGAACACAGTCAATAAGGACGTATTAAGAGAAAAGTATAATCAGGCTAAGGACATAAAGCCAGACGGTTATACAGCAGAGAGCTATGCAGCTCTAAAAAAGGCACTGGAAGAGGCAGAAGCAGTACTGAATAAAGAGACAGCAACCCAGTCCGAAGTCCATGCTCAGACACAGGCACTGGACGATGCAATCAAGGCGCTGAAAAAGGAAGAGGAAAAACCATCAGCAGCAGATAAGAGCAGTCTTCAGAAGAAATACACAGATGCAAAAGCCATAAAATCAGACGGCTATACAGCAGAAAGCTACGCAGCCCTTACAAAAGCATTAACAGCAGCAAAGGCAGTACTGGATAAAGAAACAGCAACCCAGGCAGAAGTCGATGCGCAGGTAAAGGCACTGGATGATGCAGTGAAAGCTCTGAAAAAGACAGGCAGCACTGGACAGACGGCAGTAAAGGTATCCCGGATCAAGATATCTGCAATTTCAGGAAAAATTGCAGCAGGAAAGAAGATTCAGCTTACAGCAGCCATTACTCCATCCAATGCAACAAATAAGAACGTAACCTGGAAATCCAGCAATACAAAAGTTGCGACCGTAGACAGCAAAGGACTTGTAAAGATCAAATCCAAAACAGGCGGAAGAACTGTCACCATTACAGCAACAGCAGCAGACGGCAGCGGCAAAAAAGCAACCTATAAGATTAAGGTCATGAAAGGCGTTGTAAAGAAAATCGCCATTTCAGGAAAGAAATCAGTAAAAGCAGGCAAGAAGCTGCAGCTGAAAGCAAAGGTAACCGCAACGAAAAATGCCAATAAGAAGGTAAAATGGACAAGCAGCAATACCAGGTATGCCAAGGTAAACAGCAAGGGTAAGGTAACAGCCCTGAAAGCTGGAAAAGGAAAGACCGTTAAGATTACCGCAATGGCAACAGACGGCAGCGGCAAGAAGAAAACAGTAAAAATCAAGATCAAATAGCATGAATTGGGGACGGGGTATTTTTAAAAATACCCCGTCCCCAATGGACGTAAGAGCAAGTCCATTCTTGCCAGAATATATTGCTTGTAAAATTCCTTTTGCAAATCGGAGATAAAAGGCACCTGGTTGATAAAGGAACTGATCTGCTTCATATCGGCTCTCTGATAAATATGTCTGACAGCCTGACTGCAGTCTTCATATTCCGCAGCTGACAGGAAATCATAATAATTGATTTTTTTTCCGTTCCGTTTGATTGCTGAGGTGGGAAAACGATAGATACGAAGGTTCATTGCCTCTTTATCGTTCAGAACCGTCTGCATTACCTCATCGTCAGCCTGCGGTAGCAGACAGCTTCCACAGTCATAGACAGGAGCAATATCACGTTTCTTTTCATTTGGATCATATAGAAATCCCCAGTTGCCGTTATGGCGGTCAAAGTTTCCGAGCAGGGCATCTGCAGCAAACATCTCCCAAAAGTAGTCTTTTAACCGGAGCGGATCGACATATTGTTGCTTTTCAATGGTATCAAGAATATCCTCCAGTTCTGTTCCGCTGCCGTTTGTGTCCGAATCAAGGATGGTATTTTTGATTGAGCAGAAATCATAAAGCTTTTTTCCGCCTGCCGTAAAATCAAGGCAGGCACAAACAACTTTTTGTTTACCGTTTACCGTAAAAGTGCCGAGCAAGGTTTCCTGAGCTTTGATGCCCAGCAGATTGAAGATGCTGCTTGCAATGTGTTCGCTTATACAGCTGTTGGTATAGGACAGTTCTGTTGGCTTTCCCTCGCCGGATGGGGGGAATTTCAGCATATATGGCCTCCCATCATATTCCACGGCTATCTTCTTGCCATTTGCCCCATTGTATGCCCGGTCGATCAGGCGTGGGCAGTTAGTAAAATCAACATTACGATTCATATCCTGGCTCCTTTCTATAAATATTTCTGACGCAGATAATCAGCGTGTTCGGGAGTGATCACACCTTCACTGATTTCTGCCAGATTGATACTGCCATACAGTTCTCCCCACAGACAGTCAAGAATGGGGGACTTGTTATTCAGTCCCTCCTTATATGCATCCAGATCGTGTTGGAGATAGTCTGGCAGTCCATGTTCAAATGTGCGTTCGCGCTCAGTAGTCCGGATACCGTCCTCTGTCAGCAGTTCCATCGTAACACCAAGAACCTTTGACAGTTTATATATCGTTTCTGCGGAGCACTTTTCGAGTTTTGTTTTCCCACTGCAGATATCACCCAGGGTAGTATGCGGGATGCCTGCATCAACGGCAAGCCGGTATTTTGTCATGTTTTGCTTTTTAAGCAGATGGTCTATAATCACATTTATCACTCCTCTTCTTCTCTATTATATCGGTGTACCGGAATGATGGCAAGAAGAAAACAGAAATTTGGGACGGGGTATTTTTAAAAATACCCCGTCCCCAACTGTTGGTTCTGGCGGAAGTTATTTAATTTGCCCTGGTATCATCAGCAGAAATGCGGCAATTCCGCCTACAGCGTATATTCCATTGATCGCCGTGCAGATCTGCATCCATATGTTTTTTATTTTCCACTTTTTATAGGCAAAGATCGTAAAGATCCCGGAAAAGATCATGAATGCCGCATAGCAGGAGATCATAATCTCCGCAACCGGCGATTCCAGTGCCCAGTCAAAGCTTCGAAGAGGCAGGATGGTCCAGGGAATAAAAAGCATCAGAGTGCTGACTGCAATGATTATCTTGTTTCTCATAGTAATATTTCCTCGCTTTCTTTTTTATATTATTGTATCAATCCTTTTATTCTGCATACCGCGACATTTTCACACAGGACACTGCCAGACTGACAACCGTGATCATGACCGCCACGGGGAGCCAGGGAAACCAGTCTATGTCAGTAGCATAAACTCCTCTGGCTGCTTTCCCGTACTCTGTCATCAGCACATAGAAGGGGTAGCTCATGGGATGAAGGATCCAGTAGTCTGTATTAATCATGAGAACGGACGGAACGCACAGTGCCAGTCCGGCTCCCACGGCGAAGACAGGTGTCTGGATCAGAAGCGCAATCATCCAGAATACAGCCGCCGCCGGAAGTGCTGCCAGGTAGAATTTTCCGATACAGGGGAAAATGTAACCGGGAGGAAGGACATAATCATATCCCTGCAGCTTAGAGGAGAGGAAGGCGCTTCCATAATAGGCTGCGGCCGACATTACCATCTGGACTGCCGGAAGGAGCAGAAGGACGGTAAATTTGGCGAGGCAGAGCTTCCCTCTGTTTATGGGGAGGGTGAGCATTTTCTTCATGCCATGATTCGTCTGCTCAATCTGAATTAAGAGTACGGTGCAGATGATGAGCGTCGCCGGAATCATGAACCACACCATTCCCATGAAGCCCTGGATAAAGAAATTGTGTTCTGGTGTAATCGGAATGCCCTGCACATCCTGTATTTTCTCTGAGTTGATAATTGCCGGGAGCCACATAATGACCACAGGTGCAAGCAGGATCAGCAGTATTTTTGAGCGTTTGATTTTCTGCAGCTCAATTCCACATAAAGACAAGAAATTCATGAAAAGTACCTCCTTATTTTTAGATAAATGTGTTCCGCCATTCCTGCCAGAGCTGTTTCTCCCATGCATACACCCAGAAACAGGGCTGCATGTCCGTTTTCCTCTGCTGCTGTGAGAAGCTGGTAAGGCGAACAGTAGGGGCATAAGTCAAGAAACAGGTAATCCTTTGGAAGGACGGAAAATGTAAATACAAGGATTACTCCGATTCCAAGGGAAATCCACATATTCCGGCATGCGGATGCAATGATCAGGCTTACCATAATGGTGGGTAGCAGGAGAATCACCTCAAAGCTCCAGTGGCAAAGAAATTCCTTAAGGTCTATATCTGCATCCGGAAACCACATCAGAATGCAGAATGCAAGAGCGGCAGATTCGATCATGATTACCAGGGCTGCCATCGCGGTGGTAATCAGAAATTTTCTCAAAAACAGTGATATCTGCCGGACCGGGAGAACCTCCATCTTCTGGATTCCATTTTCCGCATATTCCGTATGGTACATCATACAGGTGCCGCATACGATCAGCAGGATGTTGAGCATCGCCATCATCTGCCAGCTGGCATCAAGAAGTATGTCAAGAGGATTTCCGGGAAGACCCGTATAAACTTCCGTACGTACAGCCATATTTAATATAGGAAATGCAGAGGCAGCTGCAGCTCCTGCAGGAAATGCGGGGAAATATCCTGTCCGCCGGAGTTTTTTCAGTTCCATGCCGAATCTCATCTTCGATCCCTCCGTTTCTGGTTGTCTGCATCAATCATTGCAAGAAAGGTTTCTTCCAGGTTATCGTCCGGCATTCCCATGTCATGTGCATGGAACTTCAGGTCATCAAGAGTGCCTTCGAACAGGAGACGTCCATGATTTAAGATTCCGATGTCATCAGCCATCAGTTCTACTTCCGGAAGAAGATGGGAGGAGACCAGCACAGTGCAGTCATATTTTTCCGGGAGCGACTTGATCAGAGTCCGGATCTCGTGGATGCCTACCGGATCCAGACCGTTTGTCGGCTCATCCAGAAAGAGAATGGGCGGTCTGCCAATGAGGGCTCCCGCAAGCCCCAGGCGCTGCTTCATACCGAGAGAATATTTTTTTGCCAGACGGTTTTTGAATTCCTGCAGTCCGGTAAGTTCTAATGCATCATCAACGCTGTCCTCCTGAAGCCCCAGGATTTTGCGGATCAGCTCCAGATTCTCCGCACCAGTGAGATTCCCATAGAAAGCAGGCGCTTCAATAAAGGAGCCGATTTCTTTTAGAATCTCCACCCGGTTTTGCGGAAAACGCTTTTTATTAATATGGAATGCTCCGTCTGTAGGTCTTGTAAGACCGAGAAACATTTTCATGGTAGTAGACTTTCCGGCGCCATTGGGGCCCAGAAATCCATAGACGCTTCCTTTGCGTATGTGAAGGTTCAGGTTGGAGACTGCAGTAAAATCCCCATATGATTTTGTTAGATTTTTTGTTTCAATAATATTCATATGATACCCTCCATTTCATTTGGAATAACGGTTCAGTCCTGCTGCCCTGTTACCCTTTGCTGATTACAGTATAAGTCCTTAACCTTACAACATCCTTCCCCTAACCTTACATTTTCCTTACAGATTCCGGGTAAAGAACAAAAAACAGAAAAAATATGTTATGATAAGGTAAATCTGGGACGGGGCATTTTTAAAAATGCCCCGTCCCCAAAGGAGGATGTATTTATGTCGAATGATTATTTGAAGCAGAAAAGACTTCTTCTTGTTGATGACGAAGAGGAGCTTCTTCATATGGTAGAAATGATTCTGAGAAAGGATGGATATACAGAACTTAGGACTGCGGGTAGTACAGAGGAAGCCTTCAGGATCTTCAGGGAGTGGAAACCTGAGCTTGCCGTGCTGGACGTAATGCTTCCAGACGGGGACGGGTTTTCTCTTTTTTCGAGGATGCGCAGGGAATCAGACCTTCCGGTACTGTTTCTGACAGCGAGGGGAGAGGATGAGGACCGGTTTAAAGGCTGGGACATGGGGGCGGATGACTATATGGTGAAGCCCTTTCTGCCAAGAGAGCTGACTTCCAGGATCCTGGCGATTCTGCGGAGAAGCTATAAAAATGAAAATCCTGTGGTGCGCCTTGCCCAAAGTTCCATTGATTTTGAGCGTGCAGAGGTACAAAAGGGAGAGGAGCGTCTAAGCCTTACAGCAAAGGAATACGAACTGTTGACAGCTCTGTACCGGAATGCGGGGCGTATCGTAACGATTGACCAGCTCTGCGAGGCGGCGTGGGGCGATAATCCATACGGGTATGAAAATTCACTGATGGCACACATCAGACGGATCAGGGAGAAGATTGAGGAGAATCCCTCGAAGCCGGTATCTCTTCTTACGGTAAAGGGGCTTGGATATAAGCTCATTACGGAGGAGACGCTATGAAGCATACATTGAGACTGATACGGAGATTTGTATTCATACTGATGTTTTCGGTAATCCTGCTGTTTGCTTTAAATGTCATTCTCTTTATCGCCGCCACCTATGATGAGACAAACGCCCGGGGCGGCTGGCAGTGGGCTGAGGAGGTCACGGAGGAGCTCTTAAGTTCAGACGGAAATGGTCTGAAGCTGTCACAGAAGGGTGCGGAGATTCTGGAGGAGTTGGATGCGTGGGCGGTTCTGGTCGCGGACGGAACCGGGGACGTCATATGGCACAGCGACAATCTGCCCCCGGAGATCCCTCTCCATTATTCCGCCGCAGACATTTCCTGGGGAACGAGAGGATACATTAAGGATTATCCCACAACCACTGCTTCTAAAGGAAAGGATCTGCTGATCCTTGGGCATCCGAAGACCCGGTACTGGAAGCAGATGTGGAATACATGGGATTACGATCTGATAAAAAATGCTCCGGGAACGATTCTTAAGGCAGCGGGGGTGAATCTTCTGGTGATCATATTCATCTATATGGTATTCACATTTGGTTTCCTGCGTTCTGTAAAGCCGGTTGTGGATGGGATTGAAAGACTTCCTGAGGAGGAAGTGCATGTACGGGAAAGAGGACAGCTTTCGGGACTTGCAAGTGCCATAAACCAGGCCTCTGAAAAGCTCAGAAGCCAGGAGCATGCCCTTAAGAAGAAGGAGCGTGCACAGGCAAACTGGATTGCAGGGGTATCCCACGATATCCGGACTCCCCTGTCCATGGTTATGGGGTATGCAGGGGAGCTGGAGGAGAACCGGGCGCTTCCGGATGAGGCGAGGAAACAGGCACAGGTCATACGGCTTCAAAGCGTCCGCATGAAGAATCTTATTAATGACTTAAACCTCTATTCCAGGCTGGAATACACCATGCAGCCCTTAAAGCGCTCGAAGGTGGATTTTGCAGCTGTAGTCCGCCTTGCGGCGGCGGATTTCATCAATTCAGATCTGGAGCAGAAGTATCCGGTGGAATGGAGCATGGAGGAAGGGCTGGCAGCATGCGTGATTGACGGAGACAAAGAACTTCTTGGACGCGCCGTGAATAATATTCTGACAAATGTCCGGGTGCATAATCCGGATGGCTGCAGGATTACCATTAAGATGGAAAAGGAGAAAGGAAAGGATGGGAAAAGAAAAGGTGAGAGGGGAAAAGATGAGAAAAGAACAGATGAGAAAGAAAAAGATGAGACTAGAAGAGATGAGACCGGGAGACTGAGCCTTATTATTGAAGACAACGGAACCGGTGCAGACCAGGAACAGCTTAAGCAGCTTAAAAATACGCCGCATTATATGATGTGCGGCAGAAACGGGAGCAGTGAAAGAGGTGAGAGACATGGAATGGGGCTCTTAATTGTCCGCCAGATTGCAGAGGTACACGGAGGAACAGCAGAATTCTTCCAGAGCCAGGAGGGAGGCTTCGGGGTAAAGCTGACATTGACTTTAGAGCATATTGCAGTTATGATAGAGAAAGCGTAATTGAAGAAAGGAATGCAGATGCAAAGAGGTTAAAACTATGGAAAACAAAAATAACTGGACACAGAATGGCAGAGGCCGGTTCATTGCATTAGAAGGAATCGACGGGAGCGGAAAAAGCACTCAGATCAAGTATTTATCAGAGAGATTAAAGGAACAGGGTATTTTACACTATACGACCATGGAGCCAACAGATTCCCCCATCGGTTCCCTGATCCACCAGATCATGACAGGAAGAATCAAGACGGATAATAAAGTCATTGCAGCACTTTTCGCAGCCGACAGACTGGACCATCTGCTGAACGATGTCAACGGGATCCTTCATAAGATTGAAGAGGGAGTCACAGTAATAACGGATCGTTACTACTTTTCATCCTATGCATACCACAGTGTGGATATGCCCATGGAATGGGTCATTCAGGCCAATGAACAGAGCGCGCATATCTTAAAACCTACAGTGACGGTATTCGTAGATGTAGATCCGGACACAGCACTGGAGCGGATTGCACAAAACAGATTCCAACAGGAACTGTTCGAAAAAAAATCACGGCTTGTTCAGGTCCGCGAAAAATATATGGAAGCATTTGACAGGCTGAAGGATACAGAAAACGTTGTATTCGTAGACGGAAACCAGCCTCCTGAGAAGGTGGCGCAGGAGATATGGGAAAAAGTTCAATTGGGGACGGGGCATTTTTAAAAATGCCCCGTCCCCAATTGGTATATTGAATATATAAAAACAATTATGGTTTTTATCAATTGGACATTTTCTTGATTTGTAGTTACAATTGAAGAAAATACTTTTTATTTTAAGTCCAGCTAAGAAATGTCAATAGGTAAAATGAAAAATGTTAAAAAAGTTTTTT
>CANOKL010000005.1 GCA_947566645.1 uncultured Lachnospiraceae bacterium | reverse complement strand
TCCTTGGAATTATAAGGTTTGCAACAAAAAATATAGTGGTAGATTTGACACTACCCTGGACAATGGCGGGGTAATTCATATGAAAGAAGAAATATTAGAATTGGGGAGATGATAAAACTATGGCAGTACATCCATACATTGTTGACCAGGTGCGGACACCGACGATCCGAAGCGCATACCGCGCGCAGTTCCAGGAATGGATCTGGATGGAGCGTGCTCACGGTATGATGCTTGTGAAGCAGGGGCTTCTTCCGGAAGAAGTCTGGGCAGACATTAGGTCAGGGCTTGACCGGGTCAGTGAGAATCTGACAGAGGAGGATCTGGATGGGAATCTGGTGGACATCTATAATGTGATTACTCAGAGACTTTACAAGGAAATCGGGGAGGAAACGGGCTGCAGGCTTCATATAGGCAGGAGCCGGAATGATATGTATGCGGCATGTAACAGGATGCAGCTAAGGAGAGATGTTCTGGAGCTTACCGGGAAGCTTCTGGAGCTTATGGAGACAGTTCTGAAAACTGCAGAAGAAAATATGGACACGGTTATTACTTACTATACGTACGGGCAACCGGCACAGCCTGGAACCTATGGCCATTATCTGATGCTTCTCTTTGAACTTTTTGCCAGGGATTACATCCGGTTTCAGGCAGCGTATCAGAACATAAACCGCTCACCTATGGGTGCGGCCACGGGAATTGGGACGCAGTTTCCGCTTGATCCAAGATATACGGCAGAGCTTCTGGGATTTGACAGTGTAATCGGACATTCCCTGGATGCTATTTCAGGTGCAGACTGTCTCCTGGAGGCAGAGTGTGCCATGGCAGTCATGTCCACGAATCTCAGCAAGGCTGCCCAGGATTTTATGTTTTGGAGCAGCTATGAATGCCGGTTCATGGATGGGGATTCTTCGATATGTTCATCAAGCAGTATTATGCCCCAGAAAAAGAATCAGATCTGTAATGAGATGATCCGGATCCGTTCGGGGCATGCGATCGGAATTCTGGCAGATTCCCTTGCGTTAGTGAGAAATACAAGCTTATTTCCCAATAATGAGTCCAATACAGATATTTTTCTTATCTTTGAAAATGGCCTGAGGGAGGCACTGTGTTCGCTTGGGCTTTTGCAGGTGGTCATCGAAAATACAGTCATTCGGAAAAGAGAAGCCTATGCTTATACGGGCAATAACTTTACCGGGGCAAGCACTATGGCAGAATATCTAGCACAGGAGTATCAGGTCCCATTTACCCAGACCCATCACATTGTGGGAGGAATGATCCGGAGGCTGATGGATGCGGATAAGATGGATATCCGGTATCTGACGGGGAAGATGATGGAGGAGGTCTCCCGTGAGGTGCTTGGGCAGGCGATTCTGATGACGGACAGGCAGGTACAGGAGATGCTGGATCCGGTGTTCTGCCTGAATTGTAAGGTCACAGGCGGCACGCCGAAGAGTGAGGATATGGCTGAGATCATCCGCAGGGGCCGGGAGACACTTAAGAGACTGGCAGACTGGCATGATTCCTGTGTGCAGAAGCTGGAGGAAGCGAAAAGGAGGGTATCATGAATCTGGATAAGACATTTCTGCGTGCAGAGGCTGGAGGAAGCGAAAAGGAGGGTATCATGAATCTGGATAAGACATTTCTGCATGCAGAGGCTGGAGGAAGCGAAAAGGAGGGTATTATGAATCTGGATAAGAAAAAGATCTGCATCTTGCTGCTTGGGGGAACGATCGCGTGTGTTCCCACAGAGGATGGGATAGAAGTAATCAGCCTGACGGATTTCTGCAGACAGTTCAGGGAACTGGACGGCCTGAAGATTGCTGTGGATGATTTTAAAAAGCTGCAGGGCGTGGAGACGAGAATGACAGATATTCTTGAGGTGGCAGAGGAAGTGAAACGGCTGATCCTCGAGGAAAAGGCAGACGGAATTGTCATTGTCCAGGGAACAAATCTGATGGAAGAGGCGGCATTTGCGATTGATCTTCTGGTCAGGACGGAAGTCCCGGTAGTCTGTACAGGGGCGATGCGTCCGGCGACAGCGCCAAGTGCAGACGGAGCATATAATTTTATTGATGCAGTTATGACAGCAGCTTCGGATAATTGCAGGGGAATGGGCACTCTTGTAGTGATGAATGGTGAGATCCATTCCGCGCAGTATGTGAGGAAAGAGCATACGTTGAATCTGAATGCTTTTACATCGGAATTTATGCTTGGCTATGTGGCGGAGCATGTACCGAGTATCCGGTGCCGCCCTGTTCTGCGGAAAATTCCGGAAATTGTCATAGAACGGGAGCCTGCGGATGTTCTGCTCTATACGAATTATGCATGTGATACCGGCCGGATTCTGGACCATGTCCTGGATATGGGGTATGAGGGTCTGGTGCTTGAAGGTACTGGCGGGGGCGGCATGCCTGGATGGATTAGAGAAAAGTTCGAAAAGATTCATGAGAAGATCCCATGCGTTCTTGCCAGCCGTACCGGGCATGGAGATATTATCTTTAGTACATATGGGTATGCATTACAGCAGCAGCTGTGCGAGAAGGGAGTGTGCCTCTCCGGCATGCTGGATGCAAGAAAAGCAAGGATGCTGCTTTCCCTGCTCTTGTCAGCAGGCTTTGGGCGGGAAGAGATCAGACGGGTATTTATGCAGTTCTCAAAATTCACCCCGATTTAACATAAGCAATTTTCAAATCTCTAATTTCAACTGCAAACTCAGTCGGGTCTTTGTATCTCTGATTGTACGATTTTCATATAAAAAAGCAAATCTGTGTGATTCCTTCACATTGCAGTACCAAAGGCGGTTAGTTATACTTTTAACCAGGGCATGTTATACTGAGCGCTAGATAAATCTGCCGCTCAGTATAAATGGATGCGCCGCATGAGAGAGAAGGAGGTAACAGATATGGTTTTTAACTGGGCGACAATTTACGTATCAGATGTAAAGCAAAGTCTTGGCTTCTACCGCGATCTGCTAAGGATACCGGTAACAAAGCAGATTGGGGAGCCGGAAGATGAGATGTGCGTGATATTTTTAGGCGGGGAAGGGAAAACACAGGTGGAGCTGATTCAGAATAAGACAGAGCCGAAGCCCTCAGATACGATGTTTTTCGGATTCTCTCCAGATAATCTGGAGGAAATCATAGAAGCATGCAAGGACAATGCCGTAAAGTCCGCAAACGGGAAATTCTGGTATGTCAAAGACCCGGACGGCTATACCATTCAATTGAAGATAAATTAGAGCGCGATATGCACAGAATAAGCAGGGAGGAGTATTTTGATGAAATATACGAGATTAGGAACATCCGATCTAAACATTTCCAGGATCTGTCTGGGGTGCTTAAGCTTTGGGGATGCATCTCTTTCGAACAACCCGGAATGGCTTCTTAACCAGGAGAAGACGGATCAGATCGTGGGCCGGGCGCTGGAGCTTGGCGTCAACTTCTTTGATACCGCCAATTACTATAACGAACATACAAGCGAGATATTTCTGGGCAATGCGCTCAAAAAGCTGGCAAAGCGTGAGGATGTTGTGATTGCCACCAAGGTATACTATAACGAGGGAGGGCTATCAAGAGAAGCAATCCGGAGGGAGATTGACAATTCCCTGAAGCGGCTTCAGACAGACTATGTAGACCTGTATGTGATCCACCGTTATGACGAGAATGTCCCGATCGAAGAGACGATGGAAGCGCTGAATGAAGTAGTAGAATCCGGAAAGGCAAGATATATCGGCGCGTCTTCCATGTACAGCTACCAGTTCATGAAAGCCCAGGAGACCGCGAGACATCATGGGTGGAAGACATTTATATCCATGCAGAATCACTATAACCTGATCTACAGAGAGGAAGAGCGGGAGATGATGAAGCTGCTTGCCGAAGAGCACGTCCAGATGACGCCGTACTCTCCCCTTGCGGCAGGCCGTCTGGCAAGGCCATGGGAATCAGAATCCCTGCGGTCAAAGACAGACCACGCGAAGAAGCAGCAGGAATACGAACGCAATAAAGAATCTGATTATGGGATCGTTATGCGGGTGAAGGAGCTGGCAGAAAGGCATAATGCAAATATGGCACAGATTGCGCTGGCATGGATGCATGCAAAGGAGATTGTAGCCGCACCGGTCATCGGGGCAACAAAAATGAAACATCTGGAAGATGCCGCGGCATCGGTAGATCTTTCATTAAACAACGAAGAAATCCAATATCTGGAAGAATTGTATGTTCCTCATAATGTTTTTTAAGAGTTGGGGACGGGGTAAAATTAAAAATACCCCGTCCCCAACTCGTCTTATGTGAATCCGTCACACGTTTTAAAAATTTCGTGTCTCTGGCACACATTGTGAAAAGATGTGGGGCAATCTATAATTGTAATAACTTAATTATTTAAGGTTTTCATAAGATTTAGAAGGGAAGGAGAAGGTGATAATGAAATTGTCAATTGGGGATTTTTTCGTGAGGGATATTGTCTTTGGCCCGGAGACATCCTATCGGGACGGGATTCTGACGGTGAATGAAGCCGAGGCTATACAGGCGTTAAATCCGGAAGGCAAGCTTATGAATGTGAAGCTCCATATTGCGCGGCCGGGGGAGAGTGTCCGTATTCTTCCGATTAAGGAAGTGATTGAGGCGCGTACCAGGCCGGACAAACGGGCGGTGTTACGGCCTGCGGCGAGGGAGAGGTCTTTGCGCTGAAGAATATGGACATTCTTGCGGTTGGGAAATATGGAGGGTGGATGGAAGGGATCCTGGATATGGACGGGCCTGGCGCCAGACTGTCTAATTTAGGAAACAGGCTTCATCTGTGTTTTACGGCTGAGAACACGGATCCCACTGTAGACCAGGGCCAGCATATGAATCTGAATTTCCGCATGGGAGCTATGCTTCTGGCGGAATACATCGGGAGGACCGTGAGGGGACAGATACCGGATGAGTATGAGGTATATGAGATGGTGGAGGGGGAAGAGAGTGAACTTCCCAAGGTGGTGCTTGTTATGCAGCTGAACAGCTTTTATGAGACGCTGGGATTTGATGATACTTTTTATGGGACGGATGCCATGTTTATGACGCCGCCGCTTGTGCATCCTAATGAGGTGCTGGACGGGGCGGTATGTTCGGGTTCCATCTGTATTGCGGGGCAGAGAGCTTACACTTACGATTATCAGAATTACCCTATGATCAAACGGCTATACCGGGAGCATGGCAGGACTCTTAATTTTGCAGGTGTTATCTTTGCAATTGTAGGGCCGACTCTGGACAAAAAGGAACGGGGGGCGATCCGCGTGGCGGAGACGGCAAAGCTTCTCGGGTGTGATGCGGCGCTTGTTGTACAGCCGGCAGACGGCAACGGGGATATTGACCTGTTCAAGATGATTAAGAATCTTGAAGCAAAGGGAATTAAGACAGTTGCCGTGGGAGATGAGAACAGCGGGATGGACGGCAGGACTTATCCAACCAAGGCAATGCTGGATCCTTGCTGCGACGCATATGTCTCCTGTGGAATGACCTGCCAGGTATATGAACTGCCGCCCATGGAGCGCATTATCGGCGACCTGGAGTCCGTCATGCGTGACCCGTATCCGGGAACATGGGCAGAAAACGCCACTTATGGGCCATCTCTCAGGGAGGACGGGTCACTGGTGGTAGATACACATGTGATTATTGGAAATAATGGTGCATTTGGATGGTCCCGCAAGACATGCAAGGATTTCTGACAGAAAGCAGGTGAGAGAGTTGAAAAAAGTGGTATATTACATGAACCAGTTTTACGGTGGAATTGGCGGAGAGGACAAGGCGGGCTGTGAGCCATTTATACAGGATACGCTCACAGGGCCGGGAACGGCGCTGAACGGACAGCTTAATGGCGGAACCATTACACATACCATTGTCTGCGGCGATGATTATATGAATGAGCACCCGGAGGAGGCAGTGGAGAAGATCAGCGGTTTCTTAAAGGGGATTGAATTTGATCTGTTTATCGCCGGACCGGCATTCTTTGCGGGACGTTATGGTGTAAACTGCGGGCGGATCTGTAAATACGTCCAGGAGAAGTTCCAGGTTCCAGCATTTACCTGTATGTATGAGGAGGCTCCGGGTGTGGAAATGTTCCGCCGGGACGTATATATTCTGAGATGCGGCAATAGTGCGGCTGCTATGAGAAAGGCGCTTAAGTCTATGTCAGCATTTGCAAATAAATTTTTAAACGGGGAAGAGATTCTCTGGGCAGATGCCGAAGGGTATTTCAGCAGGGGAATCCGTCAGCAGATTATACTGCCAGAGGATCAGACGGCAGACAACCGTGCAGTGGACATGCTTCTTAAGAAGATACACGGAGAGCCCTTTCAGACGGAAATGCCTATTGAGATGCCAGAGAGAGCGCCGGTTCCGCCGGCAGTCCGGGATATGAGCAGTGCAAGAGTTGCATTTGTGTCTACCGGCGGCATTGTCCCCATAGGAAATCCAGATAAGATCAAGACAGCGGCGGCAATCTCATTCGCGACTTATGAATACCCGGAGGACGGAGTGATGCGGCCCGGCGAATGGGAGAGCATCCATGGCGGATATGACCAGAAATACGCGGATGCCAACCCTATGACCCATATACCGGCAGATGCCTTGAGGCGTGCAGAAAGAGAAGGAAAGATGGGATGGCTCCTTCCGTATTATTTCAGTACAACCGGAAATCTGACCAGCCTGACCAATGCCGTTAAGATGGCAAAGGAGATCGGGGACAGGTTAAGAGAAGAAAACATACAGGCAGTTATACTGGGCTCTGCGTGAGGCACCTGTACCCGCTGCGGTGCAGCGATGGTCTGTGAACTGGAGAAGGAAGCATTCAAAACGTAGAATATTCTTTTTCAGGATCTCTGAAGACGGAGATCTATAAGGTATCTTACTATGAGAAAGAGGAAGGCACCCAAAAAGGTGTGCTGTATGTGATGCCTGAGGAGAAGCGCATATCGAAGGCCGTGACAGCGGACAGCTGTGTCCTGTATGTGCCTGCAGATGCCGTGCGGAAGGTATCCGCGCAGCTTACTGATCTGATTCTGAAGGATTATCAGAGAGCCTCCGCCCTGCTGCAATTCGGACAGGAAGTATTTCATGATGCCGGGACAGGGGAGCTGCTGGCACTGTGCAAGAAGATTATGGGCAATCCGGTATGGTTCCTTAACAACACCTTTCAGCCTCTTCTCGTTACAGCAGAGGAGCCCTTCCACTTTCCGGTCAGAGAGCTGCTTCAGATGAAGAACCTGACCTTTGAAAAGGAGACCCTTTTGCTGGAGGGGGACTCTGCCTGCCCTTATCAGCAGATCATTGGACGTATCAGGCATAATGGACGGGTTGCGGGATATCTGTATGCGGCAGCGCTGACCGCTCCTTTTATATCTGCTGTTGATCAATATTATGTAAGCCAGATGTGTATGCTGCTCGGGCTGCGTCCGTCTCTGGAAGAGAGCGGGGAAAAGAGCACCGGAAAACACCGGCTGTTTGTGGATCTGATCACGAACCAGATAACAGATGAGGAGATCGCAGCCCAGAGGATGCGGCATGTGAACTGGCATCCCAGTGAAAAATATTATGTTCTGTCCGTGGAACTTGGAAGTAAGATAAAGCGCCCGGACAGTATCCGGGAACAGATGGAAGCTCTTCTAGGGACGGAGATGTATCTGTATCAGGGTTACTGTACCGCAATCCTGGGGAGCCCGGCATATAAGAATCTCTCTGCGTACGATTTGCGTTCCCTGACAGAGTATCTGGAAAAGATGGATCTGTATGCTGGATTAAGCTATGGATTTCTGAACATTCTGGAGGCGGCCCGGGCATTTAAGCAGAGTATGATTGCACCAGGGCTCAGGAAACGGCTGACTGCCGGAATCCATCTGGCGCGATACGAGGATGTGGTATTCATGCATCTGATACAGATTGCAGACGAACATGGAGTTCCCCCGGTTTCCTTCTGCCATCCAGTCGTGAAGAAGGTCCACCAGTATGATGAAGAATATGGGACAGAATATCTGCGGACACTTACAGCATATATACACTTTAACCAGGGGCTTCAGGAGAATGCAGATGCCTTGTATATACACAGAAATACGATGTACAAGCGGATCGGATTCCTGAAAGATTACTTCCAGATAGACTTTGACAATCACAGACTGGTCATGAAACTGCGGGTGTCAACACAGGTCTACAGCTATATGGGATGGCTGAACATACAGGATATTAACGGGCCATTCGAATAAGCGGCCAGTTGGGGACGGGGTAAAATTAAAAATACCCCGTCCCCAACTTTAGTTAACCGACACCATATCTGGATTTGTTTTGAAATACATTGCCCTTGCGATCTTGCTTTTTTCCAGATACCCCTGTTCTTCAAGGTTGCCAAGCACCTGCTTCCTCAGATGTGTCGAATCGCTGATTCCCAGGTATTCTGCAATTTCAGAAACCTTGTGTGCACGATAGTAACAGAATGAGAGGATCTTATCATCATAATCCGTTCCATTTTGTACGGGAATAAATGTCAGAGACGGAATGCTATGATCAGCCAGTCCGTCCATATAAGTCAGATCCGGCAGTACAAGAGTAAAATGGTCTGACGAAGAATAAATGTAGGGGCGGTGCATTTCATCCTCTGATTTATACTCTTCTATAATTTTATCAAAACCCGTGCCGGCAGCCTCCATCACATTACAGCTGATTAATACGGAAGCGATAAGTTCATTTCTTCTTTTTGAAATAATTCCAGACAGATCATAAGTTTTTCCGATGTTTCCGCCTCTGTAGAAACTGCCCGGAGACGAGATTTCTAATCTGTCCCTGAACATATCCACCTGAATCTGTGTTCCATCAAGAAAGTAATCACGGTGTGCAACCGCATTTATGATTCCTTCAAACAGAGCTCTCTTCGGATATGCGTCAATATTCTTTCTTGTATTCCCCAGCTTAATCATGGAATGGTTCATTCTCTGTGTTACAAATTCCATAATGTAATTGATTACAGAGATCATATTTCCGCCAAAACGATTAATCGTAACAATTCGTTCACTTCCTTTATGAAAGCCGGAGAAAACAGAACACTGAACCGCGGTCTTTGCTTTGTCGCAGTCATCAGAAAACAGTAATGCACCATTTGCTAGAAAGCCTTCTTCATTATAAAATCCCATTGACTGCAGCGCTTTTTCTGATAAGATCTTACCGTCATTATGTGATGAATAAAACTCGCGAAGTGTTGTAAATTTATTCATATCATATTTGACATCTGATGTCAGAATATCATATTGAGTATTTTTGCTCTTTATACTCATCTCAATGATCTCCTCGTAAGTCGCGCCATTCGTAAAACCATCTCTTCTCATAAAAATCGACGGTATGTTTTTATATTTTAAGATTACGGGTCTTATAGCAGACTCCGACACCTGCACATGTATAATGAATCTTTCCTTTTCATTTATCTCATATCGGATGAAGGAGATTGCCATCTGCGGTCTTGGCACCAGATGTTCATTTACCTGATTATTAAAGTAATTGCGTTCATTGTCAGCGGCAGTTCTGTCATAACCAATCAATTTATTGGTCTTATCTTCAACACCGATGTAAAAATCGCCCCCGTATGCATTGGCAAAACCGGCTATTGTCTTAAGCCATCCGATAACATCATCTCTGTTTAATCTGCTTTTGCATTCTAATTTACTGCTTTCCAATTGGAGATCCTCTATGATTTCTTCCAGATACATATGCTCACCTCAAATAATATGATGAAAGCGTCAAAAGGTATTTTGACGCTTGTCTGCGTCATTATATTTGTTTTATTATACTTCAAATATATTTCAATGTCAATTCAATAAAACTTCAAGTATTATTTCAAATTGATTTCAAATATATTTCAGTTTATTTTGAAGTATTTACACATTGGAAGAAAATATGCAAATTGGGGACGGGGTATTTTTAATTTTACCCCGTCCCCAATTTGCAATATTCGAAAAATGTTGTATACTATAAAGTGAGATTTATGTAGACAGGAGATTATATGATATGAAACGATACGAAAGATTTTCCGGGATTCTTCTTCACCCTACTTCCTTTCCTTCCCCTTATGGGATTGGCGACCTTGGAGAGGAGGCTTATGCATTTATTGATTTTCTGAAGGAGGCAGGGCAGAGGCTTTGGCAGATTCTGCCTCTTACGCATACGGGATATGGCGATTCGCCTTACCAGAGTTTTTCTGCTTTTGCGGGGCAGCCGCTTATTATCAGCCCGAGGCATCTGGTGAACCTTGGCTTTTTGTATGAGCATGAGCTGGCCGGTCTTCCGGAGATGGATCCGGAGCACATTGACTATGGGGCAGTTATTCCGTGGAAGGAGCAGATTCTTACCCTGGCGTACAGGCGTTTTCATGACAGGAAGGAGCAGGACGGGGATCTCCGTTACCGCTTTGAGAGGTTCTGTGAGGAGCAGAAGCACTGGCTGTCTGACTATGCGCTTTTTATGGCTTGTAAGAAGTTCCATGGCGGGGTAAGCTGGCTTGAATGGGAGGAGGAGTACCGCAGGCCTTCGCCGGAATTTAAGACTGAGCTGTTACATAAGCTGGGGGAGGACGTGGAATATTATGAATTCGTTCAGTTTATTTTCTTCCAGGAGTGGAGAGACTTAAAGAAGTATGCAAATGACAGGGGGATTCAGATTATCGGTGATATTCCGATCTTCGTATCCATGGACAGTGCGGATGTGTGGGCAAACCAGCAGCTGTTCCAGCTGGATTCCAGGGGATTCCCGACCAATGTTGCGGGGGTTCCGCCGGATTATTTTTCCGCTACGGGACAGCTCTGGGGCAATCCTCTGTATGACTGGGATGCGCATAAGGAGGAGGGCTTTGCCTGGTGGATTTCCAGAATCCGGACACAGCTTACGAATCTGGATATCCTGCGTATTGACCATTTCCGGGGCTTTGAGGCATACTGGTCCATTCCTTATGGCGAGGAGACTGCGGTGAATGGGAAATGGGTAAAAGCGCCGGGGCATGAGCTTTTTACGGCAGTAAAGGAGGCGCTTGGGGATGATCTTCCGATTATTGCCGAGGATCTTGGAATTATTACGGACGAGGTGACAGCTCTGAGGGAGGCTTTCCAGTTTCCTGGCATGAAGGTGCTTCAGTTTGCCTTCGAGGGGACAGGAGAGAGTGATTATCTTCCCCACAGATACCAGGATCCGGTCTGTGTATGTTATACGGGAACTCATGATAATGATACTTCTGTGGGATGGTATGAGCATCTGGCGCCGGACTGCAGAAGGAAGCTGTGCCGTTATATGAACAGTACGGAGGAAAGACGGATGCATCTGGATTTCATACGTCTTGCGATGGGAAGCATTGCATGCTATGCAATCTTTCCGCTTCAGGATGTGATTGGCCTTGGCAGTGAGGGACGTATGAATACGCCGGGCGCCCCGGCAGGAAACTGGGGCTGGAGATACCGGAAGGATGACCTTCTGCCTGCCCTCGCACAGGAGCTTCAGGGACTGGTAAGTTTATACGGAAGATATTAGAATTAGAATACTGACACGGACAGGAGAGATATACAATGATACGTTTTTTAATAATTGCGATTATGCTCTTTGCATATCTTTTATTGGGGATTCCCGTGCTGGTAGTAGAATGGATCCTTGCAAAATATAAGAAGGAGGCCAGTGATTACCAGTGTCTGCGGATGGTCCAGACTGCATTTAAGCTGATGCTCTGGGTGGCAGGCACAGAGGTTACTGTGATTGGAGAAGAAAATATTCCGGATGAGGCAGTTCTTTTTATTGGAAATCACAGAAGCTATTTTGATATCCTGCTGACATACTCCCGCTGTAAGAGGCGCACAGGATATGTGGCAAAAAAGGAGATGCTCCGTTATCCGCTCCTCAGAGACTGGATGAAACGGCTGTACTGTCTGTTCCTTGACCGGGATAACCCGAGAGAGGGGCTTAAGACGATTCTGGAAGCAATTGATTATGTGAAAAATGGGGTGTCTGTCTGTATTTTCCCGGAGGGAACGCGTAATGACGGGGAGGAGGGAAGCATGCTTCCCTTCCATAGCGGCTCTTTTAAGATCGCAGAGAAAAGCGGCTGCCCCATTATTCCGATCAGCATGAATAATACATCTGAAATCTTTGAAAATCATCTGCCATGCGTGAGAAAGACACATGTGATTATTGAGTATGGAAAGCCGATCTATATGAGTGAGATGGACAGGGTGCAGAAAAAAAATATAAGTGAATATTGTCAGAATATCATAAAAGAAACCATAGAAAAAAACCGGGAACTGGTGTAGTTGGGGACGGGGCATTTTTAAAAATGCCCCGTCCCCAACATTTTTGGTATTTTTTGGGGTACATGTGTGTATGATGTTAGTAAGAAGATATGTAAGGGGAGTTTATGGGAAGGAAGGTTTTGTGTATTTGGTGGATTTTGGCGCTGGTTCTGGGGCTTTCTGGGTGTTCGGCGGGGAAGGACCGGATGGAGAAGGTGAGGGATATTGAGTTTACGGTGGTGAATCCGGATGAGGTTCCGGAGGAGCTGTCAGAGGCTATTGCAGAAAAGCAGGATGAAGGATTTCAGCTCACTTATGGGGATAAGGGATATCTCTATATGGCGTATGGATATGGTAAGAGGGATACAAGTGGTTATAGTGTAGAGGTGGAGGAGTGTTATGAGACGGAGGACGTGGTCCGTATGAAGACGAATCTCCTGGGACCGGCTAAGGACGAGGAGATTATAGAGGAAAGTACATATCCTTATGTGGTGGTGAAGGTGGAATATGTTGACAAGGATGTCATATTTGAGTAGAGGAGGAGCAGACCATGGAATGTGAAAAGAGAGAAATGGATGTATACCGGCAGGGGAAGGTGATTACGGATCAGTTTTATATTGATGATGATTACAATGTGCCGGACGCGAAGCATGATGTGAAAAATGTAATTCTCGGGGAGGGGAGCCTTCTGATTGAGGACATGAAGGTGGTGGAGAATTACATACGCGTGTCGGGGAAGCTTGTTTTTAAGGTCCTGTACCTTGCAGAGGGGGAGGAGGTCCGGTTAAGTGCCCTGGAGGGGAGATTTCCATTTGAGGAAATGGTTTATATGGAGGAGGGCGCGGAGGGGAATCTGTTTCTGAAGCTTGCCCAGTCGGATGTTACGGTGACGATGATTCATTCCAGAAAGCTGAATGTAAAGGCGCTCTGTGAGCTGCAGCTCTGTTCGGAGAGGAAGGAGACGCTGTCGCTTACGTCAGATATGGACGCGGATTTTCCTCTTTATAAAAAATACAGGAAGGAGCAGATCTTAAGACTTCTTTCTATTAAAAAGGATACATACCGGATTAAGGAAGAGACAGCGGTGGGGGGAACGAAGGAGAGCATCGGGAATCTTCTGTGGACAGAAGCAGTAAGCCGTAAGCTTGATACAAGACTTTCCGGCGAGGAGCTTCTCCTTAGCGGAGAGCTTCTGGTATTCTGTTTCTATGAGTCACTGGATGGAAAGATTGACTGGGTGGAGCAGACAGTCCCGTATGAGGGCCGGATGGAATGCTTTGGTGCAGGGGATCATATGTATCACCACATTTACCCTAATCTTACGGACATTAATATAGAAGCGAGGATGGATGAGGATGGGGAGCTGCGGCTTCTTGGCATAGAGGCAACCCTTGAGGCAAGGATACTGATCTTTGAGGAGGAGACAGTGGATATTCTGGAGGATCTGTATTCCCTTACCTGTGAGTGCAAGCCGGGAATACGGGAGGAGACGGCAGAGCGGCTTCTGATGCAGAATCATTCTAAATGCAAGGTGGCGGAGCGGCTCTCGCTGCCTGAGATTAAGGACAGCATTCTGCAGGTATGCCACAGCAGCGCACGGATTCAGATTGAGCACATGGAGACAGAGGAGGGCGGTATCAGAATTGAGGGTGTTCTGCATATCTGTTTCCTGTATGTAAAAGCAGACGATACTGTGCCATTCGGCGTATGGCAGGGGATGGTGCCGTTTTCTTATCTGATGGAAAGCAATGAGACAGCGGAAAATATGAATTATGACATTACCTGTGCAGTCGAGCAGCTGTCTATCGGGCTTCTGGGGAGTGACGAGATTGAGGTGAAGGCAGTGCTTGCATTTAACAGTTTTCTTAGAAAGCCTGTTCTGATACAGAATATCGAGGAGGCGGAGTATACGCCTATTGATATGGAGGAACTTGAAAAACGTCCGGGAATCGTAGGGTATATTGTGAAGGAGGGAGATGATCTGTGGAGCCTTGCGAAAAATTACAGCACGACAAAGGAGGGAATTATGGAGGTGAATGATCTGACCTCAGAAGATATAAAAATTGGCGACAGACTCTTGATTTTTAAAGAGAATATGAGTATACTATAAGCACATTGTATACAAGATACATAATACATAATGCAGGATGCAAAGAACACGAAATAAAAATGTGAGGAGCACGGAACAATCGTTACTATGAGCGGACGGTTAGTCCGTGAATAGTAACGAACGATCTGCGTATCATAAGCGGCAAAAGGTCATGCGTTTCATGTCTGCATGAAAAAGCATGGCCTGTATATGATTCAGAATACATGGAATAACAGGGAGATAAGGTATGGAGAAAATACAACTAAAGGCTATGGGGAAGATTAATCTGGGGCTGGATATTCTTGGAAGGAGGGAGGACGGCTATCATGACGTGCGGATGGTGATGCAGACCGTGTATCTGTATGACAACGTTACGATTATCCAGACGGGCAGGCCGGGGATTGAGATCAGGACGAACCTGTTCTACCTCCCTGCGGATGAGAATAACCTGGCATATAAGGCAGCAAAGCTTCTGGCAGATGAATTCGGGATTACGGAAGGGATACAGATTGTACTTGATAAGAGGATTCCTGTTTCTGCCGGGATGGCAGGAGGCAGTGCAGATGCGGCGGCAGTTTTATTTGGTATGAACCGTCTGTTCGGGCTCGGGCTTAGTGATGCCGCGCTGAGGGAGCGGGGAGTGAAGCTGGGGGCGGATGTGCCTTACTGTATTATGAGGGGGACTTATCTTGCAGAAGGGATTGGAGAGGTGCTCACAGAGCTTCCACAGTGCCAGAGATGTTATGTGCTTCTGGCAAAGCCTTCTGTGAACGTATCAACAAGAGTTGTGTATGAAAGGTTTGACAGATTAAGACATGTAGAGCATCCGGATATTGACGGGATTATCGAAGGATTGAAGTGCCGGGATATCAGAAAAACGGCAGCCTGTATGGGAAATGTACTGGAACAGGTGACAGCCAGTGCATATCCTGTCATAGAAGAGATTAAGGGAGTGATGCTTTCTAGAGGCGCGCTGAATGCGCTGATGAGCGGAAGCGGCCCCACTGTGTTTGGTCTCTTTGAGGAAAAGAGCAGTGCAAAGGACACAATGCGGAGGATAAAGGAACTGAAACTGGCAAAACAGGTATATGTTACCACAATGCACCATGTAAGGAGGAAATAAACGATGGAACCACATTTTAATGTCAGCATGGACGAATATCTGCCTCTTCGGGATGTTGTATTTAAGACACTGAGGCAGGCGATTCTTCTGGGGGAGTTAAAGCCCGGGGAAAGGCTGATGGAGATTCAGCTTGCGAATAAGCTTGGTGTAAGCCGTACCCCCATCAGGGAGGCAATCCGCAAGCTGGAGCTTGAGGGACTGGTTCTTATGATCCCCAGAAAGGGAGCCGAGGTTGCGGAGATTAAAGAAAAGAGCCTCCGGGATGTGCTGGAGGTAAGGAAGGCCCTGGAGGAATTATCCGCCGAACTGGCATGTGACAGGATTACGCCGGAGATGACCAGGGAGCTGGAAGAGGCGGCGGAGCATTTCCGGAAGATGCTGAAAGGGGCGGATGTGACAGAGATTGCCAAAGCGGATGTCAGCTTTCATGATGTGATCTATAAGGCGGCGGATAATCAGAGGCTTATGCAGCTTCTGAGCAATCTCGGGGAGCAGATGTACCGTTACCGTGTGGAATACCTGAAGAACCCGGCAGTGCATGGCAAGCTTCTGAAGGAACATGAGGAGATTATAAGCTGTATTAAGAGGGGTGACAAGGAAGAGGCTGTTAAGATTGTGTGTGAACATATTGATAACCAGGTGACGGCAGTCAGTGATGTCATACGGACGAAAAAAGGGTAGGAAAACTTTCCACCTGTGCGGTTGGAACGTCGTTTAAGGGACGGAAGTTTTCAGATGCCCTTCCTAACACAGACTGGGCAACACTCTGGTGAGCTAACGACTAACTACGACTAAGGCTCTCAGGAATGCCTTCGAGTCTAAGTCTCCGTAAGTCGTGGATCTCACCTCCGTTAAGAACGCCCTCTAATGTCTGCTTATAGGAAGGGCATCTGAAAACTTCCTGTGCACTGGAAATGGATTTCCAACCGTACAGGTGGAAAACTTTTGTTACAATAGAATAGGTTCATTAATTTGTGTGCATACTCATTGTAGACGGCAGCAGGCCAGTCAGGCAGATGATCCTGTAAAGCAGGATGTGCAGACCGTGGGGCTCGCCGGTATGATGAAGGAGGGTACATAGATGTTGAAAAGATTCGATATGGATAATAATGAACCGGATAAAAAGTGCGCAGAGGAAATTCCTGGTCACGGAATGGGCCGCAACAGATGGCAGAGAAGAGTAAAAGATTTTGAAAAAAAGGATAGTAAGAGGAGGGTGATCTGTGGTATAATTGGAATTTGTATAAGTGCTGTTCTGACAGGGGTGATCACCGGGAAGAGGGCGGAGGCTGTGGATGAGAAGATGGACAGAGTCCAGGAGCGGCTTTCGAAGGAGGTGTTCCGGTTTCATGTACTGGCCAACAGTGACAGCGATGAGGACCAGGAGGTTAAGCTGGAGGTCCGGGATGCGGTTCTTGATTATATGAAGGAAGACATGGGGCAGGAGGCGTCTGCAGAGGAGACAAAGGCGTGGGCGAAGGCGCATCTTGACGAGCTTTCCCAGAGGGCTGACCAGGTTCTTGACGAACATGGTTTCCCGTACAGGGCAAGGGCTTCTGTGACAGAATGTTACTTCCCGGAGAAACGGTATGGGGACATTACATTTCCCCAGGGGAACTATGAGGCGCTCCGTATTGAACTGGGAAATGGAAAGGGACATAACTGGTGGTGTGTGCTGTATCCGAATCTGTGCTTTATGGATACGACCTGTGCGGTGGTAAGTGACGAGGGCAGGGATGCGCTAAAGGAGACACTAGAAGAGGACGAGTACGAGATGATCACGGCGGCAGACAGGTTTAAGATCCGGTGGTTTTTCTTTGGAGACAGGGAAAGCAAAAAAGGCCGTGAATCGTAACGTGAATTGGAACAGAAATAGAGGAGGTCATTATGACCGAATTTTTAGTTAAGCGTTTTGTAAAAGACTATGAGGACGTGGATAAGGTGTCTGTCCGGACGGCGTACGGCGTGCTGTCCAGTGTTACAGGCATCTTTTGTAATGTGATTTTATTTGTTGCAAAATGGATGGTGGGCTTCTGGCTGCACAGTATATCTGTCATGGCAGATGCCTTTAATAATCTTTCGGATGCCGGGTCATCGGTGATCGGGCTTGTGGGCGTGAAGATGGCAGGGAAGCCTGCGGACAGGGATCATCCCTTCGGGCATGGGAGGATTGAATACATTGCGGCGCTTATTGTGTCATTTCTTGTAATCGAGGTGGGATTTACATTTTTTAAAGACGCAGTCGGCAAGATCATGGAGCCGGAGGAGCTTAAGTTCAGAGCCGTGTCAGTGGTGATTCTGCTGCTGTCAGTGGGCGTGAAGCTCTGGATGGGGATGTTCAACCGGAGACTGGGCCAGAGGGTGAATTCCAGTGTCATGCTTGCAACAGCGGCAGACGCCATGGGGGATGTGGTAACAACCTCGGCCACGATTCTTTCGCTGGTGGTTTTTAGAGTGACAGGGCTGAATATTGACGGGATTGTGGGACTTGGCGTTTCCCTGGTTGTTATGTGGGCCGGCATCGGGATTGCGAGGGATACGCTGGAGCCTCTGATTGGTAAGCCGGTAGACCCGGAAGAATATGAGAAGATTACAGAGTTTGTGGAGGCATATGACGGCATTGTCGGGAGCCATGATCTGATTGTACATAATTACGGACCCGGAAGGAGCATGGCATCCATACACGCAGAGGTGCCCAATGATGTGGGAATCGAGGCGTCTCATGAGATTATTGACCGTATTGAGCGCGATGCGGTGAAGAACCTTGGGCTGTTTCTTGTGATCCATATGGATCCGGTGGAAATGAAGGATGAGCATGTGCTTGCGGTGAAGAGGCAGGTACTTAAGATTCTGGATGCTCTGGATCCTGCGGTGAGTATCCATGATTTCCGGATGGTGGACGGGACGGATCAGATTAACCTGATCTTTGACATGGTGCTTCCCTATGAGTATGACCATAAGAGGCAGGATGAGCTCAGGGTATCACTGATGAAGCTTCTGAAGATTGCGGATGAGAGATATGAGTGTGTAATTACAGTGGAGAGGAGTTATGTGGGAAATGCAAAGGAGTAACCAGTATACGATTGAGAGCAGGATCCGGTTCAGCGAGATCGACCATACAGAGCAGATTACCCTTCCAGGTATTGTGAATTATTTTCAGGACTGCAGCATCTTCCAGTCAGAGGACATTGGATTTGGAATCGAATATCTGAAAGGGCAGAAGCGTGCCTGGGTTCTGTCTTCCTGGCAGGTGGTGGCAGACAGATACCCAAGGCTGGGTGAAAAAATAAGAGTGAGTACCTGGGCAAGCGGATTCAAGGGGATGCTTGGAAGCCGTAATTTCTGCATGGAGGATGAGACGGGGATGCGTGTGGCATATGCCAATTCCCTGTGGGTGTATATGGATGTGGAGAAGGGACGGCCTGCAAAGCCTTCAGAGGAGGAAATCCAGGCATATGGAACCGGAGAGGCGCTTGAGATGGAGTATGCGTCCCGTAAAATTACCCTTCCGGAGAAGATGGAGAGACTTCCCGAATTTCCGGTGAGAAGATGCCACATTGACACCAATGAGCATGTGAATAACTGCCAGTATGTTCAGATGGCGATAGAAGTTGCGGATGAGGACAGAAGAATCCGCCAGCTTCGTGCAGAGTATAAAAGGTCAGCAGTCTGCGGAGACCTGATTGTGCCAGAGCTTGGAAGAGAGGACGGGCGGACTGTAGTAAAACTCTGCGACAGAGAAGACAAGCCTTATGCAGTAATTGAGTTTATGTGGGATGGCGGAATCGTTATAGATTAGATACAGATACAGGGAGAAAAAAGATGAGATTAATAGATGAATTGGGAAAAAGACGGATGCTTACTGTTGTGAAAACAGTGGATTTTGGAGTTTATCTCGGGACAAAGGAGGAGCGGGTGCTGCTTCCGAAGAAAGAGGTGCCGGAGGGCACGGAGGCAGGGGATCCGGTCGAGGTATTTTTATATAAGGATTCGGATGACCGCCTGATTGCTACAACTGCGGTTCCGAAGATCACACTGGGAGAGCTCGCGGTGCTTACCGTAAAGGAGACAGGAAAGATCGGGGCATTTCTTGACTGGGGGCTTCCGAAGGACCTGTTTCTCCCGTTTAAGGAGCAGACAGAAAAGGTAAAGAAGGGGGACCAGGTGCTGGCGTCCCTGTATGTGGACAAGAGTGAGAGGCTGTGTGCTACTATGAAAGTGTACGACAGGCTCCGCACAGATTCGCCTTATAAAAGGGATGACCAGGTGGAGGGAATGATCTATGAGTTTAGTGATAACTTCGGGGTGTTTGTGGCAGTGGATAACTGCTATTCTGCACTGATTCCGAAGCGGGAGGCCTATGGAAATTTCAGAGTGGGAGACAGGGTACATGCAAGAGTGGTGAAGGTGCGTGAGGACGGCAAACTGGATCTGAGCGTGCGGGAAAAGGCATTTTTACAGATGGATGCAGACGCACAGATGATTATGGACAGACTTAAGAAAAATGGGGGAAGGCTTCCATTCACAGATAAGGCTTCGCCGGAGCTTATTAAGAAGGAGTTTGGTCTTAGTAAAAATGCTTTTAAAAGAGCAGTCGGAAGGCTTTTAAAGGAGAAAAGGATTCGGATTATGGAGGATGGTATTGAAAATAAGGATGGTGATGGAAGTGCCTGAGAGCCAGAACATTGAATGGAAAAGCAAATGGAAAGATGAATATCTGGAATGGATTTGTGGATATGCCAACGCACAGGGAGGAAAAATCTACATTGGATGCGATGATGATGGAAATGTTGTAGGATTGCCCAATGCCCGCAAGCTCCTCGAAGATGTACCTAATAAAATCAGAGATGCTATGGGCATTATCGTTGGTGTGAATCTTTATGAGCAAAACGGGAAAGAATACATTGAGATAGATGTTCCATCCTATCCGATAGGCATTTCCTGCAAGGGGGTCTATTATTATCGAAGCGGCAGCACACGGCAGATATTGACCGGTCCCGCTTTGGAGGCATTTTTGATGCGTAAACGTGGTGCAACTTGGGATAATCTTCCTCTTCCTGCATTTTCGTTGAAGGATATTGACGATTCCATTGTTGAACGCTTTAAGCAGTGGGCAGCTAAGAAGGGACGCATTGACAAGAGTGTTTTGGACGAGCCGAAGGATGTGCTTATGGAAAAGCTACATCTAATGAACGGCGATTCATATCTGACCAATGCGGCAATGCTCTTGTTCTCAAAAGGCCCGGAGAAGTGGCAGCTTGGCGCATACGTTAAAATCGGCTTCTTTGAAACCGATGCCGATCTGTTGTACCAAGACGAGGTACACGGCTCTATCTTGGAACAGATTGATAAAATTGTAGAGCTTGTATATCTGAAATATATGAAAGCAAAAATCACCTACGAGGGTATGCAGCGTATTGAGAGATATTTTGTACCGGAGGCTGCTCTGCGAGAAGCTCTGTTAAACGCCTTGTGCCATAAGCAATATCAGTCCGGTGTTCCTATTCAGATAAGCGTGTATGAGGATAGGCTGTATATCGCAAACTGCGGTTGCCTGCCAGAAAGCTGGACATTAGAGAATTTAATGCATAAACACGCTTCCAGTCCCTATAATCCAAACATTGCCCATGTATTCTACTTGGCAGGCTTCATCGAAAGCTGGGGAAGAGGAATTGAAAAAATCTGCTCTGCTTGTGAGAAAGACGGTGTTCCTCAGCCTGTCTATACAATCAATCCCGGCGATATTATGATTGAATTCACTGCACCGGAAGATAGAGTTATTCGTTCTGTCACCCACAAGGTGACAGAAAGGGTGACAGAAAGGGTGACAGATAATTTGGATAAAAAATCCATGCAGATTCTTACACTTATTTCTGAAGATCCGGCATATACCTCAACTGCAATAGCAGAAAAACTTTCCATTAGCAGAAAAACGGTATCACAAAGATTGAAGGAAATGAAGGAAAAAGATATTATTGAGCGTATTGGTTCAGATCGTAAAGGCTATTGGAAAATTAATAACGACTAACTGTACAAAAAGTTTTGCTGCGCAAAATTAGCCCCTCACCCTTGAATCATTTTCTTACGGAATGCGCTTTGCACAGATGCGGAGCGCTGAAGATGCCCATAGTTATGACTTAACTATGGGCATCTCTTTCCTTACAGATATTCCCTGTTTATTTGATTTTTATTGTAACGGTCTTTTTCTTCCCGCTTCCGTCGGTTGCACTGGCTGTAATCCTGACCTTATGATTCCTTCCTGCCTTCTTTGCCTTAACAACACCTTTGGCAGATACCGTCGCGTATTTTGTATTGGAGCTTGTCCATTTCAGGGTCTTATTGGCTTTCTTTCCTGTTGTCTTAACAGTAGCCTTTACCTTTAATGATCTGCCTGCTTTTACCGTCTTATTGGCTTTCAGCTTTATACTTTTAACAGCATGTTTCTTAATCTGAATCTTATATGTAGCTTTTACCCCGCTTCCATCTGCCGCCGTTGCCGTGATTGTAACGGATTTGCCTGCGCCTGCTTTCTTGACAGTAACCTTGCCTTTAGAATCAACCGCTGCATATTTCTTGTTGGAAGATGTCCAGGTAATGGCCTTATTCGAGGCGTCTGACGGAGCCACGGATGCTGTAAGCTGAATCTTTCTGCCTGCTGCAACTTTTTTGGAAATTCCGCTGACTGTAATCTTTGTAACCTTTGTAACTTTTTGTACCGGAGGTTCATTTGTTTTGGCTGCAAGCTTTGCTTTTGCATCCTTGACTGCCCTCAGTGCATTCAGACACTCTTCCTCTGAGGCTCTTTTGTCCTCTGCAACTGCTTTTGCGTATTTAACCGCATCCTCGTATACTTTCCAGCTCTCTGGCGTATAATCTGCTTTTACCATCTGCGAAAATTCATTGATTGCTGCATTTAATCCCTCTTTTGCCTCAGCTTTTGCAACCTTGACAAGTGCGTCTATAGCATTTGTAAGTGCTGTAAGTGCTTCCTGATAGTCTTCCTCTGTTGACAAATCGTCTGCTGCAACCATTTTAGCCTTTTCTTTTGCATCCCAAAATACTTTCCAGCTGGCACGGGTATGGCGTTCTTCTAAATAGCCGGTGTCAGCAGTTTTGATTTCTCTCAGCAGATTTGCAATTGTTGCTCCTGTCACGGGCACCTCCATCTTTACAGATGTACCTGGAGCATCATCTGTGGGGTATACGCTGACAGTCCATTCAGCGGCAGTCGGATATTCTGAAGCTGCCGGTATTTCCACCTCAAATGTTCTCTCTGTATCAGATTCGCCTTTTGTCATGACGGATGCCTTGCTTACTGTATTTATCTGCTCATTGTCTTTGTTTGTATAGTAGAGGTCATAAAACAGTTTTTCCTGAAGATTCGTTCCAGTTACCGTAATAGTTGCTTTCTCACCATCTTTATTGACCCGGTTAACAGAAGATACAACCTGAGTAATCTTTCCCTTTTTCTTAACCGTAATCACTGCTTCCTGGCCCGGCTTAATTTTATCTCCTCCAACACTAATCTGCTGGATATAATACTGTGAGGAGGAAACACTAAAATCAACGTTTACCGGAAGATCGCATATATAATCATTGCTTCCTTTTAACATCAGTTTGTATGTTCCGTTCTTCTCGGCAAGACCATTCATAGTATATGCTGATGTTCCATCGGTTCCGGTCGCCGGCAGGGAAATCGGATTAAAGCCAGCGCCAGTCTCCATTACAAATAATAAATTCGGAACAGGATTTCCGGCTTCATCTATTGTCTTAATCTTCAAAGTCCGGTTTTTTGTTGCCTCTACTGGAACGAGTAAATCTTTTGCTTTCTGAATGTCTTCAAGTGCAGCGCCATACTCTAAATCAGTTGCTCCCTGCTTTTCAAGAACCTTCTCGTTTTCCAGGAGTACAGACTTATATGCTTCCCAGGACTGCTCTGTGTAATCCTCAGGTTTCTCTTCATTTGCAGCATTCATTGCTGCCTGCAGCTCAGCCCTTGTTGCTTCTGCAACAACCCGGATCTCTCCAGAGTCAAAGGTGCCCTGTGTTTCTAAAGCAGCAACGCCGATCTTCCATGCATATGCGTCTGCTGGTTTCTTCGGCAATTGTACAGTAATTGTTCTATCCGTATCTGAACCAATTGCAGAAATGCTCGTCTTCTTTCCCTGGTCATAAGAGGTGGCAGTGCCGGCTCCTGCTGTCTTTACATAGGACAGGCTATAATAAAGCGAATCCGGAAGGTTGATTCCGGTAATCTTAACATCTATCTTTCCTTCATCTCTCACAAGAGCTGCCGCTGCGCTGACATCTGAGATCTTAGGCTGCGCCTGTGCTTCCCTGACATTAAGGGTTAACCTGGGGCTGTTCGGATCAAACGTATAGGCGTCTCCCCCGGCTACTGCTACATTTTGAATATAGATCTTTTTGGACACATCACCTACAGAAAAACGAATTGTAATACTTTGGCTGGTCGTGTAGCTGCTGTCATCTGTTATTTTAAATGTGTAGTACCCATCCTTGTCGATTTGGCTGGCATCTACAATAACGACACCGTTTTCATTCATTTTAGCGTCATATATAATCGTTTGATCGTCATTTTTGATAAGCTGAAACTTCAGATTACTGTCTGTACTAATCGGATTATTTGCCTCATCCAAGACGGAGATCTCAAAAGTTGTGACTTTCTCCCTGTAAGGGATCCGTCCATTATTCAGATTAGCCTCCGCTGTTTCAAGGGTTTCTATTGCCTCCATATAAGCTGTTGCTGATCCTTCACTGTCCAGGAGAAGTCTGGCAGCTTCAATCGCTTCCTTATATTCAGCCCATCTTTCCGGAACATAGTCTTCTTCGTTCCTTTTGGCTATGTCTTCTTCTGCCTTGCTGACAGCAGCCTGCAGATCTTCCTTTGTTGCACCTTCTATAATTCTAATTATGATAGAGTCCATGCCTGCCTCATCTGAAGGAAAGAGCTGTACCGCAATTCTCCACTCGGCCTGATCATCAGTTGTTGCTGGCAAAGATACGGTGAATGTTTTTTCTGTAGCTGATCCTGTTGCTTTAGCATCCATAGCAGAGGTATCAACAGGTGTGAAAAAGCCGTTGCCGCTTGGTTTTGATCTCTTGTAATACAAAGAATCAGGCAAATTTGTTCCTTTTACATTAAGTGTAACAGTTCCTTCACGACCCTTGAGAACTGCGGAAGGCTCGGCTGTCATACTTGTGATTTCAATTTTCTTAACTGTAAAATCAATCGGATTTTCACCTGTATATGTTTTGCCATCTACAGAGGATACAATTATATTTCCGTTCTCCTCAGCCAGTGTTACTATCATCGGATCGCAAAAATACAATTTAGATGCAACTTCCAGTGTATAATCCCCTGCCTCAATGTTTTCGCTGGCAAGTGAATAATCAATGTTTCCTTCTGAATCTGGTTGTAAAGTTATCTTCCTGTCACCTTTAGAAAGAGTTAAAGTTACTCCAGGTACAGCCTCGCCTTCTCCCTTAACGGCCATCTTTAGCGTTTGCCTCGGATCTGTTTCAGCTTCACCAGGTTTTATGACTTTAAGCTCATAAGTATCGCCCAATTCTTCTATAGGTCCGCCATCCTCAAGGTATTTATATACTCCCTCTTCATCAAACCAAATCCTTGTATTCACGTCTGGATCAAATTGATATTCACTGTCTTCGCTTAACTGTATTGTATAATATTCCTCGGTGAAATATAGATCCTCATTCTCAAATTCATCGGCACTCCATGTATAGCTCGTTATACCATTATCATCTGTAGGCTCACCAAAATTTATAACGGGAGCTTGCTGAGATTCAGGATGCAGAAAAAGTTGCTGTCCTTTAACACCATCGCCATTTTTGTCTAAAAGTTTTATAGTTAATGTATGGGTAACTTCCCCCTCTACCGCCTTAACCTCCAACGTCCCCATTCCGCCAAAGCATCCGAATACCATCACAAACGCCAGTATCCCTGCTAATATCTTCCGCGTTATTTTTTTCATAATAAATATCTTCCTCTAATCTTTCTTTTCTAACTATTTGATTCTGATTGTTACTGATTTTTTCTTTCCGCTTCCGTCTGTTGCCTTTGCGGTTATCTTCACCTTTTTGCCTTTTCCGGCCTTCTTTGCGGTAACCTTTCCCTTGGAATTAACAGTCGCGTACTTTTTGTTAGAGCTTTTCCAGGACAATTTCTTATTAGCGCCCTCGCCTGTCGTTTTGACGGTTGCCTTTATCGTAATTTTTCTGCCCGCCTTAACAGACTTTTTGGCTTTTAACTGGATGCTCTTAACCTTGTTCCTTATAATTTTAATCTGATAAGCAGCCTGCTTACCGGTCCCATCCTTTGCTGTGGCAGTAATTGTAACTGTCTTTCCTGCACCGGCCTTTTTTGCCGTCACTTTTCCGTTCGCATCTACCGCTGCATAATTGTTGTTGGAGCTTGTCCATGTAACTGCTTTATTCTCTGCGTCTGCAGGTGTTACATTTGCTGTAAGGACAGCTGTTTTTCCAACGAAAATGGATGTGGCTGTTCCGCTGACCGTAATGCCCTGAACCATTTTACGCGGAACGGCTTCATATTCGATCACCACCGGATGGATTCCCATACTGTTCATGGTAAAGTTTACAGCCCCGTTTGTCTGTGTGAAGGGAACCGGGTTAAGCGCTCCGTCATGCTCCATGTAATAGACCTGATTTACCTTTTTTGCGGCATCAATCTTTTCTGAAATGTCAAAGTTTCCTGCCGCAAGCTTGGAGACCTCCCATCTGTGCGGATTGACTGTGGCTATTTTCATCACATCATAATCCCTGCCCTCCAGACCTTTTACCTGATCTTTGTCCATCTCCTGCTCCATCACGAGAAAATCCTTGAAGTTAAAGCCGGAAACAGTGGTATTTCCTGACAGACTGGTAACAGTGGTGTCTTTCGCATGTTCATCTTTTTTATCTACCAGGTAGATCTTCTCAACCTGATGGCAGTCGGCATGGTCATAGAAATACCTCTCGCCCCGCCGTCCCTTATCCGTACGGTATTCCGACTTATCCTTAGATGCAAGAGGGAAGGCTTCTATTCCCCATTTATCGCTCTCTACTACAACAATATAATTCACATCTTCCAGTACCTCTGTTTTTATCCGCGCATTGTTGCCCGAGTTGACTTCGAGTGTTTCAAACTCACTCACCAGTTTCATCTTAACATTATATAACTGGCCGCCTTCCGCATCTTTATAACGGGTTTCCATATTCAGAAGAACTCTGTCATCTTCTGGAAGATCGGAGCTGTCTCTTTTTGCCAGCTGTATTTTTTCAAATACAGGATAGTCATAGGGATACTCGGCATTTTCCTTGATATCATATATCCTTCCGTCCTTTACCCAGATATACGCATTTTTCGCCAGCCTGCCTTCTGCATTTCCATCATCCCTTACTACCTTATACTCTGGATCCTGGGAATAGATCGTATAAGTGTGATTATCTGCCAGGGTAATCTCCGGCAGATAGCCGTCTTTTGCTTCTACAATCTGATCTACCTCCTGCTTTGTGGTATCGAAGATTTTAAATGTAATTGGAGACGTATATGCTTTTGTTGCCCCATTTATCTTGCCCTCTGTATTCTCTTCAATAGCCACTCCTGTAATCTTTACAGATGGTGTTTTGTAAAGATCCTTCTGCTGATACGGCGGAATTGTGTGGTAGATTGGTACATTAGCCTGGGGCGCGGCCCCGTTTTGTACCGACACCAGTTCAGTTTTCCCCAATAATCCGGTATCCAACGGTTCTTCCACGGTGACTGTCTCTGCCGCCTCTGTCACCTCTCTTTTGCTGCCGCCTGATTCTTCAGGCAATACATCATTCTCAGACATTTCCGCCCTTGCAGTGATTTCTGTTCCTGCAAAGCAGCCAGTCATGAGTGAAAATGATAGTACTACCGGAAACACGCGTTTTTTAAACATTCTCATATTTACCTCCTTGGTGAATGTTATGATTACTTACGCATTTCCACAATTCTGAAATATCTGGAATCCAGTCATTTTTCTGCGAAAAACGGCCGCTTTCCGGCATTTTCAGTGTCAAAAAGGACATACGTTTCATGCAAGCATGAAACGCATGTCCTCCTGACTCTTGCATTATGTTATACGTGCCTACAGTTACTTGATTTTATTATACCCCCCCCCCTACATTTTCGTCCAATTGATATAATCCATATATAATACTTTTTATTCGATACATCTATAGGGAGCGGTTCAAAGGCGGTTCGTACGAAAAAATTAAAAGCAGTTATATTGGAAGCGGTGGTACAGTGCAACTATGAAAAAGCGAAGTATCTGTATGTGGAGGCTGATGAGGACCAGATAGCCCTGCAGTACAAAGAAAAGAAGGAAGATGTGAAACGGTTTAGGGGGCAAGGAGTAGTCTGCTCATTAATACCCCCAAGTAAAACTACACTATCCATTTTCAAATTATGGTTGAAAAATCTGCATCTATGGCATATAATATACTTAACAGGACAGCCGGAAGATAGATTGAGCCTATCCGTCCCGGCGAATTATAACGCTAAGTAAGCCGCCTATTCTTTACCAGAGAGCAGGGCGGCTTACTTATTTTTCAGATTCAGAATCTCCACAATCAGCAATGCTACTGTTACAATCAGCATTAATTCTTCATATGTACTCATAAGCTCCACTCCTTTCCGCAGAACTCGGAACGGAATGGCCGCACGCCCTCCCGGCTGCCCGGTTAAGCATATTATATTGTCATCGTGCAGGTGACGTTACATTTCATCGGCCGTGAGTATAATTAAGTCTTGAATCCATTTCATAGGTATGTTATATTATGGACAGAGGGAAAGCCATACAAGCGGTTCTACCCCTTTTTGACTGATTACCTATGTTTTAACAAAGGCAGGCCGTCACTATTGGTAGTAGTGGCGGCTCTTACTTTTTTCCCTTGTAAATCTGATAAAACAGACTGATAAGGGCAACAATGAGTATACCTGCCTTAATGGTCTTTCCCTATCGACAATATTATCATAACATGCCCTATATTACAATGTTTTTTATGATATAGGAAACGTTTTGTAACACAAAATGGCACTTGTAAAATATTATATGCGAAAGTATAATAAAATAAAGTGTAACCAGGGATCTTCTGCTGATTGGAATCAATTATAGTAAGAAAAGACGAGACATCAATGTGTGATAGAAAGAATGTCTTTGTAAAAGAAAGGAGAAATTTATGAAAAAAGGGAAAGGTTTATGTGGTTTTCTGCTGACGCTGTGTGTCATGATTGGCGTGTGTTTATCTGCAGAACCCTGGCATGTGGAGGCAGCAGCGGGATATAAGAAAATTGAGACAAATGGAACGGCAATAAAAGCCGGAAAATACTACTTAAAGAATGTGGGAGGGAGTATCTGTATTTCCGCCAGAAAGGACAGTGGATTTCAGAAGACTCCTATAGGCTCCTTTGCATATAGCAATGGGAGCCAGGCGTTTTATGTGAGAGATTACGTATTATACAAGTATACGTATTCCTCCCGGAAGGAAACCCCGGTAAAGAGGCTTCCGGCAAAAGGCGCTGCAAATGATCCGAATCTGTTCTTCTATATCAGCGAGGTTTACGGCAATCAGATCTATCTGACTAAAGGCTCCCAGGGACAATGGAGAAATTGGACATACAGCTATAACATAAAAACGAAGAAATTAAAAAAGGTTTTGTCAGACTGTAAGATAAACGTCCGGTATGGAAAATATGTAATAGGGCAGAATGAATACAGGACAGATGCATCTGCGTATCCGATTACACTATATAAAGCCCAGTCATCGGGACTGAAAAAAATAAAAAAACTTACATCATATGGCTGGGAACCCACCTTTGCAGGCAGAAAGCTCTATTATGTATCTGGATCAGACAGCTCTATGAGAAAGGCAACCTTGTACCGCTGCAATCTGAATGGAAGCGGTCGCAGGAAGATTAAGACCTTTTCCACATCCCAGCAATATGGGCAGGTACTTATTTACAACATAACGTCTAAAAGCTGTGAAGTAAACAAAGATGGAAAGGTTTACCGTTATACATATGCAACAAAGAAGATGAAAAGAATAATGTGAGGAAATAATATGAGCTTTGCACATTTGCATGTACATACGGAATACAGCCTTCTGGACGGTTCCAATAAGATTAAGGAATGCGTGGCACGGGTAAAGGAACTGGGCATGGACAGCGTGGCGATTACGGATCACGGCTGTATGTTCGGAGTCATTGACTTCTACAAGGCGGCAAAAGCAGTGGGAGTGAAGCCGGTGCTTGGATGCGAGGTCTATGTGGCTCCGGGGTCAAGATTTGACAAGGAGGCAGTGGGAAGCGGGGATGACAGATATTATCATCTGGTGCTCCTTGCTGAAAGTAATAAAGGGTATCAGAACCTGATCAAGATCGTTTCCAAGGGCTATACAGAGGGTTATTATTATAAACCAAGAGTTGATATGGAGGTGCTTGGGGAATACCATGAGGGCATCATTGCGTTAAGCGCCTGTCTTGCAGGAGAGGTACAGAAGAATATTGTCCGCGGCCTGTATGAAGAAGGGAAGGCGGCAGCCCTTAGATATGAAGAGATGTTTGGTAAGGGGAACTTCTTTTTAGAGCTTCAGGACCATGGGATTCCGGAGCAGAGGCTTGTGAATCAGTCTTTGCTGCGCATGTCCCAGGAAACCGGGATTCCTCTTGTGGCCACCAATGACGTGCATTATACTTATGCTGAAGATGAGAAGCCCCATGACATTCTGCTCTGTATTCAGACCGGCAAGAAATTAGAAGATGAGGACCGGATGAGGTACGAGGGCGGTCAGTTCTACATCAAATCAGAGGAGGAGATGAGGGAACTATTTCCATATGCCCTTGAAGCCCTGGAGAATACGCAGAAGATTGCGGACCGGTGCAATGTGGAGATAGAATTCGGCGTGACGAAGCTTCCGAAATATGATGTGCCAAAGGGGTATAATTCCTGGGAGTATCTGAATAAACTATGTTATGAGGGGCTGAATAAGCGCTACCCGGATCCGTCCCGGGAATTAAGAGACCGGCTGGAATACGAGCTTTCCGTTATTCAGTCCATGGGCTATGTGGACTATTTCCTGATTGTATGGGACTTTATCAAATATGCGAAGGACCATAAGATCATGGTTGGGCCGGGGCGCGGTTCTGCGGCGGGGAGTATTGTGTCATACTGTCTGGAGATTACTACGATTGATCCCATCCGCTACCAGCTTCTGTTTGAGCGGTTCCTGAACCCGGAGCGTGTGTCCATGCCGGATATTGACGTGGATTTCTGCTTCGAGAGAAGGCAGGAGGTTATTGATTATGTGGTGAGGAAATACGGTGCGGACCGGGTAGTGCAGATTGTGACCTTCGGTACCCTTGCTGCCCGGGGCGTGATCCGGGATGTGGGAAGGGTTATGAACCTTCCTTATGCATTTGTAGATACTATTGCCAAGATGATCCCCAAGGAGCTTAATATTACACTGGAGCGGGCTCTTAAGACAAGCCAGGATCTGAAAAAAGCTTATGAGGAGGATCCCCAGGTGAAGGAACTTGTGGACATGTCCATGCGTCTTGAGGGACTGCCCAGGCATACGTCCATGCATGCCGCGGGTGTTGTGATCAGCCAGAAGGCAGTCGATGAATATGTCCCCCTTTCTCTTGGTTCAGACGGCTCGGTAACGACCCAGTTTACCATGACTACACTGGAGGAGCTGGGGCTTCTGAAGATGGATTTCCTGGGGCTTCGGACACTGACAGTCATCCGGGATGCGGTGGAGCTTGCCAGCAGGAGCGCCGGAAGAGAGATCAATATGGAGACGATTGATTATGATGACCAGGCGGTCTATGATTCCATAGGAAGCGGCAGGACGGACGGAGTGTTCCAGCTTGAAAGCGGCGGAATGAAGAACTTCATGAAGGAGCTGAAGCCGAGAAGCCTGGAGGATATTATTGCAGGAATCTCTCTGTACCGTCCGGGTCCCATGGATTTTATTCCCCAGTATATTAAGGGGAAGAATCACCCGGAGCTGATTACCTATGACTGCCCCCAGCTGGAAGGCATACTGGAGCCCACCTATGGCTGTATTGTCTATCAGGAGCAGGTTATGCAGATCGTGCGTGACCTGGCAGGTTATACCCTGGGGCGAAGCGATCTCCTGAGACGTGCCATGTCCAAGAAAAAGGGCGATGTCATGCTTAAGGAGCGGCAGAATTTTGTCTATGGAAATCCAGAGGAGGGTGTGCCGGGCTGTATTGCAAATGGCATTGATGAGAAGATTGCAAATAAGATATACGATGAGATGATTGATTTTGCAAAATATGCCTTCAATAAATCTCATGCAGCGGCCTATGCAGTTGTGGCATACCAGACAGCATGGCTAAAGCATTACTATCCTGTAGAATTCATGGCAGCGCTTATGACCTCCTGCATTGACAATCCGTCAAAGGTGTCGGAGTATATTTACACCTGCAGGCAGATGGGGATTAAGATTCTTCCCCCGGACATTAATAAAGGGATCGGAACCTTTTCCGTGGACGGCGGCAATATCCGTTTTGGTCTTGCGGCCATTAAGAGCATCGGAAGGCCTATGATCGAGCTGCTGACTGAGGAGAGGAAGGAGCGGGGGGATTTCCGGAACCTGAAGGATTTTATAGACCGTATGTCCGGAAAGGAGATCAACAAGCGTACGATTGAGAACTTTATCAAATCAGGCTCTTTTGACAGCTTCCGTGGGACAAGAAAGCAGCATATGATCATTTATGCACAGGTGCTGGATCAGGTAAACCAGGAGAAAAAGAATTCCATGACAGGGCAGATGTCTCTTTTTGATCTGGTGGATGATGACATGAAGGCAGACTTCGATATTCCTCTTCCGGATGTGGGTGAATATGAAAAGGAGATGAAGCTTGCGTTCGAAAAGGAGGTGCTTGGGGTTTACTTAAGCGGCCATCCTATGGAGGACTATGAGGAAAAATGGCGGAAGAACATTTCCCGGACAACACTTGATTTTCAGATAGATGAGGAGACAGGGCGCACGAAGGTGCGGGACGGCGCAAGGGAAACCGTGGGGGGAATCATTGCGGCTAAAACTACGAAATATACGAGAACAAATCAGCTGATGGGCTTCCTTACCCTGGAGGATCTTGCGGGAACAGTGGAGATCGTGGTATTTCCGAGGGATTATGAAAAGTACCGCCAGTACCTGGAGGAGGAGAACAAGATCTTTGTCCGGGGAAGGGTATCGGAGGAGGATGAGGCGCCCAGCAAGCTGATCTGCGAGAAGGTGATTCCATTTGAGCAGACAAAGAAGGAGCTGTGGCTCCAGTTTGCAGATAAGGCGGCATTTCTCGAAGATGAGGACAGGATCTATGACATGCTTGCAGGCTCGGACGGGAATGACCAGGTGGTAATTTTTTGCAAAGCAGAACGTGCTGTGAAGCGCCTTCCTGCAAATCGGAACGTTTATGCGGAGCCTGGACTTTTGAGCAGATTGACGAATTATCTCGGAGAATCTTGTGTAAAAGTAATAGAAAAATCCATTGAAAACATTTAGCAATTCATGTAAAATGTGGCATGACGGAACTAGTTTTAGTAAACAAGCTGTAACCACTCAGCAGGTGTGAGCAGTTACAGCCTGTCAATAACGAAGCATACGTATGGAGGAGATAATCATGGCAGGAAAAGTAATTCGAACAATCGGCGTGCTGACAAGCGGAGGAGATGCTCCGGGAATGAATGCGGCAATCCGTGCGGTAGTCAGAACTGGTCTTGGAAAGGGACTTAAAGTCAGAGGAATCAGAAAAGGCTATCAGGGACTATTGAATGAAGAGATTATTGATTTGTCTGCAAGGGATGTATCTGACACGATTCAGCGGGGCGGTACGATTCTTCAGACAGCACGTTGTGAGGAGATGCGCACAGAGGACGGACAGCAGAAGGCAGCGGCGATCTGCAAGAAGTACGGCATTGACGGTCTGGTAGTAATCGGTGGAGACGGTTCCTTTGCAGGGGCGCAGAAGCTTGCCAACCTGGGCGTTAATACTGTTGGTATTCCGGGAACAATTGACCTGGATATAGACTGCACGGAATATACAATCGGATTTGATACAGCTGTAAATACAGCGATGGAGGCAATTGATAAAGTGCGGGATACATCTACCTCTCATGAGAGATGTTCGATTATTGAGGTTATGGGAAGAGACGCGGGATATCTTGCCCTGTGGTGCGGAATTGCAAATGGCGCAGAGCGCATTCTTCTGCCAGAGGAGCATGACTATGATGAGAAGATCATTGTTGAAGATATTCAGGAGAACAGAAGAAGAGGAAAGAAGAACTATATTATTATTAATGCAGAGGGGATCGGCGACTCCATCAATATGGCGAAGAGGATTGAAGAGGCAACCGGCATGGAGACCCGCGCTACGATCATCGGACACATGCAGCGCGGCGGAAGCCCGACCTGTAAGGACCGTGTATATGCATCCATTATGGGCGCTATGGCTGTGGACCTTCTGCTTGAAGGAAAGAGCAACCGGGTAGTAGGATACAGGCACGGGCAGTACGTAGACTTTGATATAGACGAGGCGCTGGGCATGAAGAAGATGATTCCGCCGTATCAGTACGATATTGCGAAGCTTCTTGCACTGTAGACCGTAAGAGACGCCTATGACGAAGGACGTATTAATAACAATAGCCGGACTCCATTATGATGCGGGAGAGGCGTCCGGGGATGAGACAGAACCCATAGAGGTTACGACTCCCGGCATGTATTATTTTAAAAATGGAAAGCATTATCTTCTATATGAGGAGCCAGTAGAAGGAACCGGACAGACAGTAAAAAACAAGATCAAGATAAAGGACAATGAATCCCTGGAGATCTTTAAGTCCGGTGCCAGCAGTGCCCACATGCTTTTTGAAAAGGATAAGATTCATGTCATGCAGATTGATACGCCCTACGGAGCACTTGTCATAGGGACGTATACACAAGAGCTTAAGACGAACGTTACGGAAGAGCAGATTGATGTGTATTCCCGGTACGAGATGGATGTAAGCGGAGATAAGATCGCAGACTGCGAAGTACGGATCAAGATAGAAGCAAAATTGGGGACGGGGCATTTTTAAAAATGCCCCGTCCCCAATTTTGCGATGCTTCTTGCAAGTATTCCCTTCATATGAGCAATCGCCGTACCATAATTTGTCATGGGGACACCTGCATCCTCAGCACATTTCAGCCGGTACTTCATCTCACGCTCATTCAGCATACATCCGCCGCAATGAATAATAAGCCGGTATTTACTTAAATCCTGCGGAAATTCCGTACCACTGGTAAATTCAAAATGCAGATTCTTTTGTGTATGCTTAAGAAGCCATCCCGGAAGCTTTTCAGTTCCAATATCACCACACTGTCTGTGATGAGTGCAGCCCTCCGAGATCAATACAGTATCATCCTGCTGAAGCATATCAATTGCCCCGGCCCCGCGGACCACCAGATCAAGGTTCCCCTTATACCTTGCAAATAGAATCGAAAAAGAGGTGAGGGGAATATCGTCCGGAACCATCCCTGCCACCTGCTCAAACACCTGGCTGTCCGTAATCACAAGAGCCGGCTTAACGCCAAGCCTGTTAAGAGCCCCGGAAAGCTCCGTATCTCTTACCACAACCGGAATCCCGCCAGCATCCAGAAGATCCCGTATCGTCTGCTGCTGGGGCAGAATCAGCCGCCCCTTCGGCGCAGCCTTATCAATCGGAACCACAAGCACAACAAAATCCCCACAGGAGATCAAGTCCCCCGCAATCCGCCGCTTACCATCATCCTTCGGTGCCAGCGCCGCAAGGCGCTCCTTCATCTCATGAATATTCAAGCCACTCTTCGCACTCACCCAGAGCAGGAAATGCTCATCTATCTGAAAATCCTCCTTCAGCATCTTAGCCGCCCCATTATAATCAGCCCCTAAATCCGCCTTATTCAAAACAATAAGATAAGGAATTCCCTTATCACGAATCCGTGCCAGGATATCAGCATCCTCCCCTGACACACCAAGAGCAGCATCAATCACAAGAACAGCCAGATCCGCCTTATTCAAGACCTGATAAGACTTCTGCATACGGAGCATGCCAAGATCCCCCTCATCATCAAGCCCCGGCGTATCAATCATCATAACCGGACCAAGAGGAAGAAGCTCCATAGACTTCATAACAGGGTCAGTCGTCGTACCCTTCACATCAGAAACAATCGCAAGATTCTGATCCGTAAGAGCATTAATAATACTAGATTTGCCGGCATTGCGCCGGCCGAAAATACCAATATGCGTCCGTTCAGACGCGGGGGTAACATTCATCCCGGTTCCTCCTTTTTTGGGGACGGGGTAAAATTAAAAATACCCCGTCCCAGATTAAAAATGACCTGTCCCTTTTTGAGTTGGGGACGGGGTAAAATTAAAAATACCCCGTCCCCAATTAGAACCGGAAGTCACGCCGGTTGTTTTCGCGGATTAGCTTCAGGTTTTCCAGTACCACTGCCCGTGCTTTTTCGTTCGGGACGTTCAGGACTTCTTTGTCTATGATTTTATCGCCGATTGCCCGTGTTTCGGGGGAGGCGTAGTCCATGAGGTATTCCTGTAGTGTCATGAGTGCGTTTGGATGGCAGCAGTTCTGGATCTGTCCGCTTTTGCACAGGGACATGAACCGGTCGCCGGTTCGTCCTTCGCGGTAGCATGCGGTGCAGAAGCTGGGGATGTAGTCCATCTCCATGAGCCAGCGGACTACTTCATCCAGGGTGCGGTTGTCTATGACGTCGAATTGTTCGGATTTCTCGTCTTCGGGCTCTGGCTCGCAGTAGCCGCCTACGCTTGTGCGGGAGCCGCCGCTGATCTGGGAGATCCCGAGATGCAGGACGCGCTCGCGTACTTTCTGGCTTTCTCTTGTGGAAATGATCATGCCGGTATAAGGAACAGCGATTCGGATGCAGGCCACGAGCTTGGCAAAGGTATCGTCGTCAATTCCATTGGTAAATGATTCTGCGTCGATGTCGTCTGCGTTTCTAAGCCTTGGGACGCTGATGGTGTGGGGGCCTACGCCGAAGGCGGCTTCCAGGTGCTCGGCGTGCATGAGGAGTCCGGCGAATTCGTAGCGGTATTTGTCCAGTCCGAATAAAACGCCGATGCCTACATCATCAATGCCCCCTTCCATGGCCCGGTCCATTGCCTCTGTGTGATAGTCGTAATCGTGTTTGGGTCCGGTTGGATGAAGCTCAAGGTAGCTTTCTTTATGGTAGGTCTCCTGAAACAGGATGTAGGTTCCGACTTCGGCTTCTTTCAGCAGGCGGTAGTTGTCAACCGTAGTTGCAGCAATGTTGATATTTACGCGGCGGATGGCGCCGTTTTTATGTTTAATGCTGTAAATGGTGTTGATGGAGTCCAGATAATATTCCATGGTGTTGTGAACCGGGTCTTCGCCGGCTTCCAGGGCAAGCCTTTTGTGGCCCATGTCCTGCAGGGCGATTACCTCCCGGCGGATATCTTCCTGGGAAAGCTTCTTGCGGGGGATATGTTTGTTTTTTAAATGGTAGGGACAGTAGGTACAGCCGTTGATGCAGTAATTGGATAAATATAAGGGCGCAAAGAGGACAATCCGGTTCCCGTAAAAGTCCTTTTTGATCTGCTCGGCAAGGCGGAAGATTTTCTCGTTCAAATCCGTGTCCTCGCAGGCGAGAAGGACGGATGCCTCCCGGTGGGACAGACCTTTTCTCAGCGCTGCCTTTTCGATGAAAGATTCAATGAGTGGAATATTGTGTTTGTTTTCGTCTGCATATGCTAAGGTGTCAAGGATTTCTTCATGGTTTATAAATTCCTCTGCGTGTTTTGAGTTTACGTCATACATGATCGTTGCTCCTCCTTTGAAAATGATGTGCTGTCAGGAATTATACGGAATGTGAACTCCGGGCTCATTCCTGGACCGTGAGTTATAACGGGGAATCGCCCCGCGCGGTGACAATCTGATAGCCGATGGATTCCATGCGCTTTTCCAGGCGCTGCCTGCATTCGGCGGATTCCTCCCCGGTGCAGAGCTTATTGTCATACAGACTGTAATCCTTACGTACGCCTGTGGGTGACAGATTAGGCATTACCACATTTGCGCCGGCAAGAATCCCCAGTTCCCGTCCGTTTCCGGCAATGGTTCCAAGTGCGGTGGTGGCCGGAAGAAGAACCTGGGGAAGCATAAGCCTTAGAAGACCCAGCATGAAAAGGGTGAGTTCAGGCGTTCCGGCCGGTTTATCTGCAAATGGTGTATCGTGGTGGGGAATAAATGGGCCAATCCCGACCATGTGAGGATTTAATTTTCTGATAAAAAGCATGTCCTCTGCCAGATGCTCCGCTTTCTGAAAGGGAGAGCCCACCATAAAGCCGGTGCCGGTCTGATATCCGATTTCCTTCAGATTCCACAAGCACTCCTGGCGGTTTTTTGCACTTAGGGATGCCGGGTGAAGGCGCTCATAGTGTGAAGAATCCGCTGTTTCGTGCCTGAGCAGATAGCGGTCCGCACCCGCGTCAAAAAAGCGCTGATAGCTTTCACGGCTTTTTTCTCCTATTGATAAGGTCAGGGCACAGTCAGGATACTGCTCTTTTATAGAGCAGATCAGGCGGACCATGCGTTCGTCGTTATAATAACCGTCCTCTCCGCCCTGCAGGACAAAGGTTCTGAATCCAAGGGAGTAACCGGTGCGGCAGCAGGACAGAATCTCCTCTTCGCTTAACCGGTAGCGCCGGGCATGTGCATTACTCCTGCGGATGCCGCAGTAAAAACAATCGTTTTTACAGTGATTGGTAAATTCAATCAGCCCCCGGATATATACAGTGGTTCCGAAATGGCGTTTCTGTTCCTTTCTGGCAAGCGAAAATAAATACTCCGAAAGCTCCGGGGTTCTGCCGGAAATCAGCGCTGTCCACTCATCCTTGGCAAGGCTGTGCTCTGTATGAAGCCTGTCAATTAGTTGCCGTAAATCGTTATTATCCGTCATGATGCCATACTCCTAAAACATGATTGCTGTTGCTGCCGCGTTCGCAGCAACGGTCAGCGGTCTGTTCTGTGTTTTTTCAGAAAATAAAAAAACCTGACATTTGCGGCGTCAGGAAATAAGAAAGCAGTAGTGCTTTCGAACAATATATATCCGGCGCCTTTTCACTTAGGTGCTGCCCTTTGTGATTAGTACGTGCTGATATTTTATCATAATTAGTTAAAAGTTACAAGTTATTATTTCAGTGCCTCAATTAGTCTCTTTATCAAGAGATACTCATGGCCGATGAAATCTGCCGTGAGTATCACAAAAGCCGCAGCCGCAAAGCGGCATACTTTCTTATGTGGCTGTGCGCAGCATAATAGCTTATTATTTGGTAGTATATTTCTCAATCAATGCATTTGGCACGATTGTTTCGCAGGGAATATAGTTGTCAAACCCGTCTATAGCCAACTGCGCCATCAATTGTATATTTTGCGCCACGGAAGTAATCGGATATATCGCACATTCTGAAATGGGCGAATTATCATAACCAATAATCTCAACCTCGTCAGGAATCAGCAGATGTTTTAAAACGCACTGTTGCTCAAATAATCTTGCAATATCATCATTAGAGCAGAAGACGCCCCATCTTTTCCCTTTGTATTTGACTAATAGATCTTCAACAATCTTATCCATTGTCTGAGCTGCAGCCGGCAAAAATGGCTCGGATAATTCTGGTTGTATGATTCTTTCGTAAGTCTGTCCTTCCATTAGACATTCGAACCCCACAATCCTCTTAAAGGAAGGCCATATTGTACTGTATCCATTATTAATATGGACAAATACTTCACATTTGTTCTGGAGCAGAAGTTCGGCGGCAAGTTTTCCACCGGTAAAATTATCACTGTTAATCTGCATAAAATTGCCGCCGGAGCGTTCAATCGTGATAACAGGCACTGGCAGAGTAGTGATATCTTCTGCCTCGAGCAATGGACTTAACAAGATGATTCCCCTGGGCCGGTATTGACATAAGGCATGGATTGCAGAAAGTTCTTCTTTTTTTGACTTTTCTGATGTATATGGAATAATGTGATACCCTTTTTCTTTGCCGATTTCTATTAACTGATTGAGCAGCTCTGTATAAAAACCAAACTGGAGATGCGGCAGGATTACGATGATCAGATTCGTGGTGTGATCCTCCTGGATCTGCATAGACCATCCGGGCTGAAAATTTAATTCCTTCAACTTCTGCTCGATTTTCCTGCGGGTAGAGTCGGAGAGCAGGCTGGGATTATTAAAGTATCTGGATACGGTAGCGGGAGAAATATTACAGGCGGAAGCAATATCCCGTATATTTATTCTGTTGTTTTTTTTCATTATACTGTTCCTCGCTCAACGAATAATTTGAAAAAATTATAACATAGACGTGAAACAATGTAAACAGAAGACAAAAAAATGAAAATAATTTCATAACGGAATTAAAAGCAAATTCTATTTGAAAAAATAAAGTATAGTATAAATTGGCTAATAAATATGTTTGAAATGTAAATATTTATCATAAAAATTGTGCAAGCCTACAAAATATAAAATATATATTGCATATATTAAAAATGATGATATAATGAAAATGTAAATGAAATATATTTCATATAATGAAACTAATGAACAAAAAGGATGAGAAAGGAAGGAGTAAAAATGAAAAAAAGAATTTTAAGCATGTTACTTGTGTCAGCCATGGCAATGTCACTTGCCGCTGGGTGCGGTGGAAAGAAAGAGGAAAATAAATCTTCAGAGAGCAAAGGAAATAGTATCACGGTTCTGGTTGAAAGCGGATCGCCGGCAGAAGCTCTTGCGAATGAGACGGCGGCAGATTTCGAGAGTGAGACAGGTTGTAAGGTTGTTGTGGATGCTGTTGCCTATACCGGCATGTATGACAAGCTTTCCACAGAGATCAAGGCAGGGGAGGCTACACACGATGTCGGGTGCCTGGATGTTGTATGGCTTGCCGCATTCAAAGACGCCATAGAACCGGTGGGTGATGCAGATAAAAGTGATTTTCTTCCGACTCTTGAAGAGAGCGGTACCCTTGACGGGAACCTCCTTGGGTATCCGATGTGGGTGAATGCGAAGGTGCTGATCTACAGAAAAGACCTGATTCCGGAAGATAAGGTTCCAAAGACCTGGGAAGAATATCAGGCAATGGCAAAAGAACTTACCAGGGATGGCATGTATGGAACAACTGTATTCGGAAGCGGTTCTGACGCTGTCTGCTCATTCCTTGATTTTGCCTGTCAGGCAGGAGCGGAAGGGCTGGTATTTGACAAGGATGGAAAGGTCAATATCACAGATCAGGCTTACATAGACGCGTTAAACTTTATGGCAGAAAACGCGGAGGCTGATTATACTCCCGCAGATTCGCTGTCAACTGCGTCAACGGAATCACAGGAATTATTTACCAACGAAAAGGTTGCCATGCAGCTCAACTGGAGCCATCAGTATCCGGCGGCAGTGGAGGCTCTGGGCGCAGATAAAGTTGGATGTGCCCCGATGATCGCGGGAAGCGCAGGGATCGGCGCTACGACGGGACCATGGTATGAATGTGTGATGAAGAATTCGACGAATAAAGAGATGGCGCTTAAGTACGTGGAATATATGTATGGCCACAATGCGGATTATATGGATCTTACACTGAAAATTGCAGGAAGAACGTCTGTGTATGAAGAGGCAGGAAAAGAAGCCGGTAATGAGCATACAACAGCGGTTCTCGAGACTTTGGGGGCAGAGCAGTCTCAGGCCAGGCCCATGGTAACCACATGGGCGCAGATTGAAGAGGTGCTGACAGGTGTTGTAGAATCCTGCCTTGGCGGGGCTGACGCCAAAGATGCGCTTAAGTCGGCGGCGGCAGAGATAGAAGCCATAGGACAGTAACTATTCATGCAGCAAAGAGCGCTTCCTAAGGAAGTGCTCGGATCAAAATGGGGGCAAACAGAATGAGATTAATTTCGAGAAAAACATTGTTATTATTCTTCCTGCCAGGCGCGGTATTCATGGGCGCGTTCCTGATCTATCCCATCATTACGATGGTGATTGACAGTTTCTTTGATATAGGGATTACCGGGGAGAAGACATTTATCGGATTCAGTAATTATATACGGGCATTTACGGCCGGAGGTTTTCTGAAACAATTAAAAAATACATTGGTATACATTATACTGGCGGTTGGCCTGGAGACGATCATAGGTCTGCTCTTTGCATTGTTTTTTGAATTGAATTACCGCGGGAGCAAGATTATCCGTTCCTTGATGATGGCGCCGCTGATGATTGCCCCGCTAGTTGCGGGTCTTACGTGGAAGCTGATGATGAGTTCCAGCTTTGGTATTGTCAATGAACTGCTTACAAGAGTCGGAATCTTAGCGCAGAGCAGTGATATCCTGTGGCTTGCGGATGCGAAATGGTCATTGATCGCCTGCTGTATAGCGGATATATGGCTGACGACGCCGTTTATGATGCTGATGACGCTCGCAGGGCTTCAGGGGCTGGATTCAAGCATGATGGAGGCCGCAAAGATAGACGGCGCGAATCTCTTTCAACAGATCTTGTTGATTAAACTGCCCAACATCAAGCCGGTCTTATTAACCGCGCTGTCGGTCAGGATCATAGATGCGGCAAGGACATTTGACATTATCTGGGCTATGACAGAGGGAGGTCCCAACAGTTCATCCGAGACGATAAGCATTATCATCTATAAAACGCTGGCAAGATATAATCAGGTTGGATATGCAAGCGCTATGGCGGTGATCTTTATCGCGGTGCTGGTGATCTTTACGCTGGTATTCATGCAGAGCCTGTGGAATCCAAAGAAGAAAGCAAACTAGGGGGTGTAAGGAGATGAAGATGAAGAAAAATATCAGCGTTGGCAAAAACATAGGAATTGCCCTGTCAGTGATCCTTACCGTGTTCTGGTTCTTCCCGTACATATATGTGGTATGCTGTTCCTTTAAACCGGGCTCGGAAGTGATTGCTGTCCCGCCGAAGTTTTTCCCGAAAGCCTTTTCGATAGAAAATTTTCTGGGGCTTTTTGAGAGAATGGATGCGGCGCAATTCTTTATCAACAGCCTGACAGCGGCGGTCGTAAGTACTGTGATCGCTTTAATCCTTGGATCCCTTGCGGCATATGCGATTCAGAGATCTGGAGCGAAATTATCGGTTTTCCTCGTTGTATTGGTATTATGTCTGAAAATGATACCTACATCAAGTATTGTTGTCCCGATCTATGAGCTGATCTGCAAACTGGGCCTGTATGATACCAGAATCGCACTGGTCATTGTCTATGCGGCAATCAATATGCCCTTTGTCATGTGGACGATGCTGAGCTTCTATGAAGGGATACCGACGACGCTGGATGAGGCGGCGTATGTGGACGGCGCCAGCAGCTTCCAGACATTTAAGAATATTATCCTGCCGATCTGTACGCCGGGGCTGGCAACGGCATTTATCTTTACGCTGTTTCTTGCGTGGAACGACTTCCTGGTCGCGCTGCTTCTGACAAGCACGAACGCAAAGACGTTTACCGTTGGTCTGGCAGGATTCTTATCAGCATATAACCTGGATCTGGGTCCGATGTGCGCAGGAGCGTTTGTATTCAGCTTCCCGGTCATGATTATTTCTCTTGCAGCACAGAAGTATATCGTGAGTGGAATGACGGCGGGAGCGGTGAAAGGCTAGATGATTGGAGGATAGAATAATGGGCAGTAAGAATTATTATGATGTGACAGAGTGGCCTGCGGGGAATCCATATGAGGATATCGGAGCGGTGATTAACAGTATTATTGCGGATATCAAAGGCAGGCAGCGGGACTCGGATGTAGATGAAGGCGGGAAACCGGGAGCGGTGATCTATATCCCGCCGGGTGATTACCATCTTACGACACAGGTGGTGATTGACATCAGTTATCTGAAGATTATGGGATCCGGGCATGGATTTACCTCTTCCAGTATCCGGTTCAATATCCCGGAAGAAGAATGGGGGAACTGCCATGAACTGTGGCCGGGCGGCAGCCGTGTGCTTGTAGATCTTCCGCCTGCGCCAGAGAACGAGGAGGAAAAGGGAGCCGCGTTCTATGTGAACCGGAGCGGGAATCCCAGGATTAGTTCGGTGGAGTTCGCTGATTTTTGTATTGACGGCCTGCATTTTATTGATGACGGAACAGGAGAAGAGAATCCGGAAAATACATATACCAACGGGAAGACCGGAATCTACATTGCCAGTCCCCATGATGCGTTCCGGGTTACGGGTATGGGACTTGTGTACCTGGAGCATGGTCTTACGGCATACCATGCGGACGCGCTCAGCGTGCATGACAATTTTATTGCTGAATGTGGAAATTGTATTGAGCTGCGGGGATGGGGGCAGGCTTCCAAGATCACGGATAATCTGATCGGGGCCGGTTATAAAGGGTATTCCATTTATGCGCAGAATTTCGGGGCGCTTCTGATTACGGCAAACAATATATTCCCGCGCGGGGCAAGCAGTGTTTACTTTGAAAATGTGGCGCGTTCGGTTGTTACGGGCAACCGGTTCCATTCCTTCTATCCGGGGATGCTGGTGATGAAGGGAAAGTGTGCGGAGAATATGGTCTCTTCCAATCATTTCCTGCGGGATCACGAACCCTGGCCGCCGATGTACGCGCATGACAATGGGCTGGATGACCGGTATGGCCTTCTGTATATTGAGGGTAATTATAATACGGTAACTGCGAACCATATCTCGGAAGTGCTTAATGAACAGTATATAAAACCAGCAGGCGCGGTGCCGGTAATCATACATGTTGCATCGGGGAAGAAGAATTATATTTCCGGCAACCATATCGTTGCTGTTGCGGGCGAGGAAGAGACGCCGGATGACCAGGCGGGTTCCTGCTTCTCCATGCAGGTGGATGCCTTGCTGTCCGTCAGAGAATCGGAAGAACTTGAGGTAACAGCCGTGCTGGTGGAGAAGGAGTCGGTATGGAACACGGTTCTGGATTCGGGAAGCGAAGGGCAGATAGTTATGGATAGGAGTATGAATGCCTTTCGTGCAACGCCGGCGGCGGGAATGTAGATAACCACTTCAGAAGATTGAATGAATACTTTGAAAGAACCGTCTGCATTATGAGGCGGTTCTTTTTACAGTAGCAACAAAAATCTATGCGGAGATTCCAATGTTCCATCCGGTTACAGGCTGGACTCAGGAATGTTTTAAAATTAAACGAAAAGGAGAAGGATATGATAAATCAATATATTGCAAATAAACGTTCAGAAGATTGTGCAGATGAAAACTGGAGGCCCAAGTATCATTTTACAGCGCCGACTGGATGGATGAACGATCCGAATGGTTTGATTTACTTTAAAGGATGGTATCATCTGTTCTACCAATATAACCCGAAGCATTGTGACTGGGCGTCTATGCATTGGGGACACGCGGTCAGCAAGGATATGGTGCATTGGAAGGATATGCCCATTGCACTTAAACCGGATAAGGAATATGACAATGATCCGGAAGGGGGATGCTTTTCGGGGTGCGCGGTTGAGAAGGATGGAGTGCTTTATATTTTCTATACTGCGTCTATGAGCCGCGAGGGGCGGTTATGTCAGACGCAATGTCTGGTCACATCAAAGGATGGAGTCCATTTTGAGAAATATGCAGGAAATCCGCTTATCTCCGGGCGGCCGGTAGATGCGCTGGAGCCTTTTCGGGATCCGAAGGTTTTTGCTGCAGCCGGGAAATGGTATATGGTGTTGGGCGGTTCGGTAAAAAGCCGGAACCCGGAAGGGGACGGACGGGTATTCCTCTACGAGTCAGAGAATCTTTATGAGTGGGACTATAAGGGTGCCATACTGGAATCGAAGGGGAAACTGGGAACGATGATGGAATGTCCGGATCTGTTTGAACTGGAAGGGAAATGGATTCTTACATGTTCTCCGATGAATCATCCGGAATACAATAAGGCGTTATATTGTGTCGGGAATATGGATTTTGAGAACGGCCAGTATACGATAGAGAAGATCGGGAATCTTGATGTGGGATTTGACTATTATGCACCGCAGTCTTTTCAGGATGAGCATGGAAACCGCGTCATGATCGCATGGCAGAATGGATGGCTCTGGATGCCCTGGTGTGAGGATTTCGGACCGACAGGTACGGAGGGGTGGCGCGGAACATTAAGCGTTCCAAGAGTTGTCAGCTTAAACGGGGAGAATGAAGTCTGCCTGTATCCTGTCAGTGAATTGGCATCGTTGGAGGCTGAGACGAAGCAGTATTGTAATTATGCTGTGGCTGCGCAAAAACAGTATCTATATCCGGGTGATGGAAAGAGTTACCGGATGGAGCTGTGGATAGATGTGGAGAAGCTCCGTTCGAGATATCTGGAAATAGGAATATTGGGAGAGGGGGATAAGGCGATGGTAGTTGCAGTTGACCTGGTGCAGAAGGTGGTCAGCCTTGATAAGGGGCAGGGAGATCTGTTCGGACGGGGCAGGATGAACTGCCCGATTGAGGTAAGGAACGGGAAGCTTAAACTTCTGCTTCTTGTGGATTGCAGCACGGTGGAAATTTATATTGATGAAGGCAGATATTGCATTACGAGTAATGTATATCCAGAAAAAAAGCAGACGGAATGTTGGATCAGAACCCCCTATAAAGATGCGGTCATTGATAAGCTTAAAATCAGTTCTATGACAGGATTTTGCGAGTAAGAAAAGGGGAGGATGCCTTTATCGCTTATGTGTGCAGCGGGCAGGCCATGCTAGAGATTACGTACCGTCCGTCAGGGTATATTATGCCGGTTCACCGGACAGCCGCAGGCTTTACATACCGGCAGCCGGTTGCAACGTCCTCCACGAACGGACAGTGGCAGTCTGCGGATGACACGATGGTATTCGAGGAAGAGGCGCTGCAGTATACGGCGGCTGTGGAATATCAGTTCCTCTATGGCGAACATGCAGATTACAGCGGGATGGCCGCCGCGCACTGATGCAGCAGCTATCTGTTTTCCCGGGGTATATGTATGAGAATACAACAGCAGAGGGCCTGCTGATCAGTCCGGTGGAATTTGCAGCATGTGTACTGACACCCACGCCGGTTTTGGTCTTTTTACTGATGATCCAAAGAAAATTTATAGCTACTATTCACGAGTCAGGAATGCGCTGAACTGCGCATTCCGTTAGGTTAAGCCTCAACTTATCTTTTTTTCATTACCCAGTCATGGATATATATGTATAGCAAAAGAACAGCTGCCGGAATTACTGCAAATTTTCTATTATAAATTGCCAATATGCATATTAATATTGTTCCGCCTATTCCTTTGAATAATGGTCGTAAATATTTATCTTTTTTAAATGCTTCAGATAAAATGAATAGCACAACAGTTACAACTACTAGAATATAATATATCATATTAATCTATCTCCCTGCTGAATATCAGTATTTTATTCTGATACACAAATATTTTCCGCATACTTTAACAGCTCTTCATCATGTTGATCTTTTTATTACATATTTTCCATTTACTGATTATCTGGCAGTAACTATTCCTATATTTTTATACTTGTATTATATAACTTTTGGTAAAAAATATCAATATTTACTGTTAAAAACAATATAAATTTATCGAGTAGAATACAAATGATTTATCGCTATTAAACAGTGGGATTTAATGTTCGGATTAAATTCGAAATATTCCAATACACAGGAGAAACCAAAAAGTCTGCCCAAAATCTTGACAGGCATATGACAACTATGGTATTAAAAATATTTGTAAAGGAATGAATATGGGGTGTGATAAGATGAATAAAGATTCTTTTTCGTTTGTAATTTATATGCTCCATGCATGTGCCAGTGCGTGGAATAAGAAACCGGCAGAAGTTTATTATATACTTCAAAGCAAAGGATGTATCGGCGGTTTTTTAGTGCCCAATTACAGGAGTATCTGAAGGTGAGGAGGAGCAGTAAAAATGGATAATCTCATATTTAGTTTAAACGCAACAGTTCCGGTATTTCTTCTTATGGTACTGGGGCTGTTTCTTCGGAAGATCGGATGGATTGATGACGACTTTGCAGACAAGATGAATAAATTCGTCTTCCGCGTCCCGTTGCCGCTCGTTCTGTTCAGTGATCTGGCGGCAGTAGATTTTAAAGAGGCATGGGATACAAGATTTGTGTTGTTCTGCCTTTTTGTGACAATCATCAGTATCGGCATCTCGGCAGGCATCTCACGTTTCCTCAAAGACCAGACACTGCGGGGAGAATTCATACAGTCCTCCTACAGAAGCAGTGCGGCGCTTTTGGGCATTGCATTTATCCAGAATATCTATGGCACGGCAGGGATGGCTCCGCTTATGATCATTGGAAGCGTGCCGCTCTACAATGTGATGGCTGTCCTTGTCCTGTCATTTCCAGGAGACGGAACGCAGGGCTATGACCGGACAGCGCTGAAAAAGACTTTAAAGGGAATCCTGACCAATCCGATTATTCTAGGAATCGCGGCAGGGCTTCTCTGGTCAGCACTCAGGTTACCGGTTCCCTATATCATGGAGAGGGCAGTAGGAAATGTTGCCGCGACAGCAACGCCGTTAGGGCTTATGGCCATGGGGGCATCCTTCGATCTCAGAAAGGCCTTTGCAAAAATAGGACCATCGGTTACAGCCGCCTTTATTAAGCTGATTGGCTTTTGTGCCCTCTTTCTGCCAGCGGCTGTCTATATGGGCTTCCGGAGGGAAGAACTGGTGGCAATCCTCGTGATGCTTGGTTCAGCCACAACGGTGACCAGCTTTGTCATGGCAAAAAATATGGGTCATGACGGTGTCCTGTCCTCGGGAGTGGTCATGCTTACCACTCTTTTCAGTGCATTTACTCTGACAGGGTGGCTGTATATTCTTAGAAGCTTTGGACTGGTATAGATAAACGGAATATTATGATGAATTTATTTTTGCTTTACCCGATTATTGACAGAGGGTATTTCTGACATGTATACTGAAAAAAAGGCAACTATTCAGCAGGCCTGTGCATGGTTCCTGGAGCGAAGGTATTTACTGCACAGACTGTAAGAAAGTGATTCAAAAAAAGAAGTATCAGGAGGTTACTAATTACGCCAAAAAGAGGGATATTATGACAAATTCAGAGACAGCAAAAATATTCAAGGCATTTTGTGATGAGAAGAGGCTTGAGATTCTCACACATCTGAGAGAGGCAGAGCATTGCGCAACCGAGTTGAGTGATAAGTTGAATATCGGAAACTCCACATTATCCCACCATATGAAAATATTATATGATTCAGGTATTGTGGATATGCGGAAAGAAGGGACTTTTGTTTATTATTCCATCAGTGAGGAGGGCAGTGAGCAGGCAAGGAAAGTATTGGATACGATTATGAAAGTGAATAATGACACTCCAGATGCGTTATTGAACTGACTGCGGGGAATGGTTTTGAAAGAGAATGACAAAAAATCCGGGCATGTAATCCTGACATGCCTGGATTTTTGTATGTGCCTGTACTCCTAATACAGCTTTGCATTAATTCTTGAGTAATAAGCACTCGCTATCCGCGCCATCTGCACGTCTCTTAACCTAGACGTAGCCCGCTGCGCCGTCGGTTAAGAGACGCACAGCTGACACGAATATTGAGCACTATTACTTCAAGATTAATGCAAAGCTGTACTAGCTGAAAGCGACAACAACAGACCATTTTTGATATATAGAACTAGCTTCTGGAAATGTACAAATGATATCAATATGGTTATGATAGAAGAGTCAGCAGAGACTGTCTGAAAACTTATTCCCGCAACCTGTACCCTACTTTGCAGAGGGCAGTTTCAAAGCAGTTTCCAGGCACTCCGCTAATTATGAAAGCAGCAAAAACGAGGAGGTAAGGAGCATGATAAGGAAATATAGATTTGGCGATCCTATTGAGACAGAGGCTGTTGTAGAGAACATACAGGCAGAGCAGGGAGAGCCACAGTTCGGTGAAACATCAATAGAGAATGGATTTTCCTTTTCTTATATAATGGATGAGGATGAGATTGTATACGGACTCGGGGAAGCAAACCGGGGGATGAATAAAAGGGGGTACCGCTACGTCAGTGACTGCTCGGATGACCCAGACCACACAGAGGACAAAGCTTCCCTGTATGGAGCGCATAATTTTATAATTGTGTCCGGAAAGACGCCGTTTGGGGTATTCTTTGATTATCCGGCCAGGATGACATTTGACATTGGTTATACGAAGTCCGCGTTGCTGAAGGTAAGCTGCGAATATGCAGACCTTTACGTATATGTGATAGAAGGGGAAAATGCTTATGACATCGTAAAACAGTTCCGTAAGATTATCGGAAAGAGCTATATTCCGCCCAGATTTGCATTTGGCTTCGGGCAGAGCCGCTGGGGATACAAGACGAAGGAGGATTTTGTAAAAGTCCTTAGAGGATACCGGGATCATCATATTCCACTGGACATGATCTACATGGACATTGATTATATGCAGGATTATAAGGACTTCACAGTAAATGAGAAAAACTTCCCGGACTTTGCAGGATTTGTCCGTGAGATGAAAGAAGAGGGAGTGCGCCTGATTCCCATCATAGATGCAGGCGTGAAGATTGAGAAAGGCTATTCTGTATACGAAGAGGGGGTACAAAAAGGATACTTCTGCAAACGAGAAGACGGAAGCGATTTTGCGGCAGCAGTATGGCCAGGATATACACATTTCCCAGATGTATTAAATAAGGAAGCAAGAGAATGGTTCGGGAGCCATTACAGAACCCTGATTGACCAGGGGATCGAAGGCTTCTGGAACGACATGAATGAGCCGGCAATCTTTTACTCCCGTGAAGGAATGGATGAACTTAAAAGCTATATCAAGGAATATGTACAGGGAACAGAGGACACTTCCCCCTGGGAACTTGGCGACAGAGTGCAGAACCTTGCCAACAGCCCGGAAGATTATAAAAGGTTCTATCACAACGTTAACGGCAAAATGATACGCCATGACAGAGTGCACAATCTCTACGGATACAACATGACCAGGGCGGCAGGGGAAGCCTTCGAAAAAATCGCTCCGGACAAAAGGATCCTCATGTTTTCACGTTCCTCCTATATCGGAATGCACCGCTACGGCGGAATCTGGACAGGAGACAACAAATCCTGGTGGTCCCATCTTCTCCTGAATATCAAGATGATGCCGTCACTCAACATGTGCGGCTTCCTGTATTCCGGAGCAGATCTGGGCGGATTCGGCGCAGACGCCACAAGAGACCTGGTGCTCCGCTGGCTGGCCTTCGGAGTCTTCACCCCACTTATGCGCAACCATGCAGCAATCGGAACAAGAGAACAGGAAGCATACCAGTTCGAAGACACCGACGACTTCCGGGGAATCATAGAGACACGATACCGGCTGATACCCTACCTGTACGATACCTTTGTTAAGGCAGCAGAAAACAACGACCTGTACTTCAAACCACTGGCATTCGAATACCTGGATGACACATTCGCAGCAGGCGTCGAAGACCAGCTCATGATCGGACAGGAGATCATGATCGCACCCGTATACACACAAAACGCAAAAGGCAGATACGTCTATCTCCCAGAAGAAATGACGCTCGTGAAATTCACCAGAGACAATCACTACACCCAGGAAAAACTCGCGAAAGGACATCACTACATAGAAGTATCACTCGCAGAAGTACCAGTATTCATCCGGAAAGGAAAAACCATCCCAATCGTAAAGGCAGCAGAATGCGTAGAAAAATTAGACACAGAACATGTAGAATACCTGGGCTGCGATGCTTAATTGGGGACGGGGCATTTTTAAAAATGCCCCGTCCCCAATTCGTTTTACCCTGTCCCCAACTTACTCGTGCGAACAAATTAGTTTCTCTCTTTTTTGCTCCAACAAAGGCTGTATATTCTCCACGATCTGCCTTTTAGCCCTTTCATTTCTTTCAATCCTTGCCAGTTCAGCCGCAGCCCATTCTGCTGTTTCCTGGAATAGCTCCGGTGTTTCTCCTAGCATTGCATTACCATATGACATATTACACACCTCCTATCTATCCTCATAAATAATACCCGCCCTGTAGCAATTATTGATAAAAAACTTCGCAGCCTTCTGGTATCCTTTTAAATCAGTTGCCTTATTATGCAGCCTGATTGTCTCATTTAATAATGCAACTGCTTTCGCATAATTATACTTTTTACTTTTCACCATATAGGAAATGCTTCCTAAATTTGTAATAATAACAAGCAGGCAAATACTTCTATATTCCAGGAAAAACCGAATATCAGTTGCTGAAATGAGAGACAAAGATGGATGATTATGCAAAGATATAACTGCGCATTCCTATACGTAATGGCAACCTCATTGGATTCATTCTCTGTTTTCGAAATCTGTAGTACTTGCTTTGCGAGTCTGTGAATAATCTCATACTCTTCTTCAGGTATCCCACGATATTCGATGAATGGTACCTTCTCAATTGCCTCATCGGTAATTATAATTTTATGGTCTCTTTTCCTCGACATATCAAGATGATCTAAATACCCACATCCCATTTTCATCTCACCTCCTGTCTATATTATAAATAAAGTTCTTTAAAATGACAAGATGACAATTGGGGACGGGGCATTTTTAAAAATGCCCCGTCCCCAATTCGTTTTTTTAGATAATAACAATAATTTAAGAAAAACTTAAGAAATATTTTTCTTTATTTTAAAAATGTTTTAAATAAGGCATTTCTATGAATAAACAACTCTTTTTTGTCTGTGCCTTAAAGGCAATTGTCTTGACAATTTATTTTTAGAATAGTAGATTTGAAATGTAAAATTAAGGAAATTTTAATGAAAAGGAGGAAATGAAAATGAGAAGACAACAGCTCTTCAAACGGATTCTGGCAGGCTCTCTTATTCTGGGTCTTACAGTTCTGGATGCGATGCCGGCTATGGCTGCGGATATGCAGTCGCCAGACAGCGTGATCGAAGCGGAGGCGGAAAGTGAGGAGGCATTGCTGCCGGCTGAGGAAGAGGCGCTGGATGCAGCAGCTGAGGAGGAAGTTCTGGAACCGCAGACAGAGACGAAGGAGGCAGAAGGGGACCCTCAGGAGGTGACTCCGGTTATTACAAATCCGAGCATTACGGTCACCGATGAGTATTCAACCTATGCTGTACTTGAATTATCTTATCAGTCAACGAATTGCGAAGCAGCGGAATTGTCAGTGAAAGACACCAGAGGTACAGAGATATATAGTGATAACTGGTATGAGGCCTGGGATTCAATTTATACAAACAACTTTAAAGCCAATATAGTATCAGGTGGAAGGTATACTTTTACATTGACACCCTGGCGCTATAATGAGAATTATCAAAAGGTTACAGGTACTCCTGTAAGCGTAGTGTGGACAGCTCCGGTAGTCGAGAAGATAAGTGGACTGGCTGTTAAGGAGATGACCCCTTCTGGCTATGCATTTTCTCATTCGGCTGTTTCAAAGGAAACAACCGTGCACTACCAGTATTCTGAAAATAAAGCCTTTAATGATGATATTGCAGATGTGGGAAGTACTACTGGAACTATTGGATATCGTAGTCTGACACCTGGAGTAACTTATTATGTCCGGGCATATGTGTCTCGTTATGGTGTGACGAATTACTCTAATGTAATAACAGTATCAGCTCCGGTTGCAGAAGTAACAAATATTTTCACAGAGATTCTTGATACAGGCGTTGTTTTGGAAATGGATACAGGGTATGGCGATTACACAGGATTTCAGATTGCCAGAAAGTCAGGCAAAGGAAAGTACCAGAGTTTAACTACTACGACAGATCGTGTATACAAAGATACAGGACTTAAGAAAAATACCAAGTATACATACCGTGTACGTGCATATTATTATAATGTTGATACTAAGAAAACGGTATATGGTGCTTATGAGTATAAGACTGTACAGACAGGTAAGGCAAGGATGGATCTGAAGGCAAAGGCAGCAGGAAAGACATCCATCAAGCTGACATGGAAGAAGGTTCCTGGCGCTGCTGGTTATGAGGTTTACAGATATACAGGAAGTTCATCTCCCAATACCTTCAAAGAAGGAGAAGATTATAGCTTTAGTAAATATGAGCTTGTTAAGAAGCTGAGCAAGAAGAAAACTTCTTATACTGATAAGAAATTGGTTTCAGGAGAGGGATATACTTATCTTGTAAAAGCTTACAAACGAGTGAAGGGAAAGAATGTATATTTTACACAGAGATCAGCTTCTGCAAATACAAAATTCAGCTTCACTACATCTGTAGAGGTATATAAAAGGGCACAGAGCCCGAAGAACGGCAAGGTGAAGATTGCATGGTATCCAGTCCCGCAGGCAAAGGGATATCTTATTGAAAAATATGACGAGACCAAAGGAGACTGGGTAACGCAGAAGAAGATCAATAAGTCCAGGACTACTTCTTATACTTTACCGGCATCACCTCTGGGAAAAACTGTAGATTATAGAATCCGCGCTTACAATGGCAAAAAATATTCAGGTGCAGACGAAGTAGAAGTAAGAGGTTATATTGCTACTGTTACAGGTGTAAAGGCTTCTTCTACAAAAGACGGAATTAAAGTATCATGGAAGAAGGTTCCCGGGGCCTCTTACTATGAAGTGTATCGTTCACTTGATTCATCATCAGGATACGATGCAGATACAAAAACATATTACTATGGTGGCAGAAGTGATATTGTAGAGCCAATGGTCTTTAAGGCAGCAGATGCATCATCTGATTACTATTATACATTAGGCAGCGGTACTGCGAAAATGCAGAGGGATACTGAGGCAGAAAAGAAGCTGATATATAAAAGACCTTCCAGTGAGTATTATGATGATACGGCAATTATTGGAACGTCAGTAATGGACTATGCTTGTTCATATCATAGACTGGAGCGTAATGCTCAGAATGTGGTTACAAAAGATAATGTGAGAAAATATGGTCCGCAGAGTGATGTGACATATTATTATTATGTAATTGCATACAGTGATATCAAAGGTGCAGATGGAAGTTATACGACTGCCCAGAGTTATGGCAACAGTAAAGCCGCATCCGCATCCCTGTCCGGTTCTGCAGCAGTTAAGAAACCAGTAATCAAAGCAAAAGCTGGTTCCAAGAGCGCAACCATCACTTACAAGAAGGTAAAGAACGCTAAGAAGTATTACATCTACCGTTCAGATTCTAAGAAGGGTGCATTTAAGCTTGTAGGAACAACATCAAAGTTAAAATTCAAGGACAAGAAGCTTACCTCAAAGAAGACATACCGTTATAAGGTAAGAGCAATGTCTAAGAACAGCATGGGTGCAGATAAATTCTCTGCATATTCCAAGGTGAAGTCAGTAAAGGCAAAATAATATAATTCTTACTATGACCCGACTCAATTAATCTTATGTCATGTTGGCATGCTTTTACGATGATAAACGTGGAAAATATTAGCGTGGCTAGTTACAATTACGTTTTTATACTCTATTTCGGAAAGGCATGATCAGCAAGACAGTATAGTAATTGAGTTGGGTCATGTTATAAATGAGCGAATTCATAAATTCCGCAATATTATGCTACTGACACAATATTTAGTAAAATATGTTAGTGTTATTGATATCCAGTACCTTTTTATTCATTTCAGATAGTGGATTTGACATTGATCTAATTATGGCTTGGGGGGTTCTTTGGCGGCAAGCGATATTCGCCATTCGCCCAATCTTGTTATATAGCAAGATTATCAAGAGTTACTTATGCAAAGATTAAGCAATACACCATGAAAGGATTTAAAATTATGAAAAAGAGCACTGTAAGATTTATTGCAATACTGCTATCTTTTCTGATGGTTACTTCGCTGTTGCCCATTACAGAAATGACTGTTAAGGCAGCTGCAAAACCTAAGCTTACGAAAAAAGCGACCAGTATTGTGGTTGGGGGTTCAGATAAGATTAAAGTAAAGAATACACCCCAAGGGGCAAAAATCACGTATAAATCTGCAAACAAAAACATTGTTGCCGTATCTAAAAAAGGAAAAGTCAAGGGAATTAAAAACGGAACAACGAAAGTTGTAGTTTCTATAAAGAAAAACTCAAAAACAACAAAATTGTTTTATAAGGTTACTGTTAAAAAACCTAAATTATCTAAGAACAAATTGTTTGTGACGCCGGGAAAGACGACTAAATTGTCTGTCAAAAACAAGCCGAAGAAGGCAAAATACACATGGAGTTCTAATAGACCTGAAATTGCTGTAGTAAATAAGAGTGGTATAGTGACAGCCAAAGCCAAGGGTACAGCAACCATTAAGGTAAAGGTTAAGACAGCAAAAAAAATGTATACCTCATCTTGTAAAGTTACAGTGGAGCCTGCATCCAATAAGAATCAAACGTATACTGTTATATTCAACAGTAACGGTGGAAGCATAGTCGAATCTCAGGTTGTTAAAAAGAATGGATTAGCTAAACAGCCAGCTAATCCAACTCGGAATGGATATATTTTTGATGGTTGGTATACGGGAGTAAATAATGGTCGGAAATTTGATTTTAATACAGTTATTACAGCGAATATAACATTGTATGCACATTGGATTAATTCTAGTGGGGATAATGAAACTTACCGAATCACGTTTGATATGAATGATGGATCGGCTGGTATTTATCAAGCACAGATGTTGAAATCTGGAGCAACAGTAGAAAGACCCGCAGACCCAACAAGGCAACTATACCGTTTCACTGGTTGGTATACAGAGTCGGCTTCTTTGTCAGAATATGATTTTAGTTTGCCAGTGACAAGCGATTTGACGCTCTACGCAGGTTGGGGTAATCCAGATGGTTCAGATAACGATTTATATGCTGCATCTGACGAGTCGGAAACTATTTATTCCATTACTGGCATTGATGTCATCGAAAATGATGTTATCGTCACATATAATACAAATTCCCAGTGTATGATGGCCGTAGAATTTTTTGAAGATCAGATGAGCGGAAGTGATTGGTCCGAAGGTGCACAAAATTCCAACTTAAATACAACGCCTGTTGCTACCGCGAGTGGCTATACGGAAGATTATGGCGAGATGACCACTATAACCCTTCCTATTGAGGGTGTGCTTCCAACTAATTTTGTTGTACGTGCTACGTTATATGGAACAGGAGAGGATGTAGATCCGACGTATGTATCAAACCAGTATACTGCTACCTATAAAGAATTTGAAACTCAAACGGTCGATAGTGTGACTGAAACGTATGGTGAAGATTCAGTCATTAATTTTGATAATGATCGTACAACCAATTTTGGTGTCTTGAAGGAATCGGTCAAAGTCATTCCCACAGAAAACCTTGTCAACGGATTTGAGGTGATTGACATTGATGTGGAAGGTGAGGCTATTCCAGACCATAATTTTATCTTTGCTGATGCGAACGATCAAATCCAAAGTTTGCAGGTGGGCGATATTATTTACATAGAAGGCACTACGTGGCTGTTTAAGATTGGAACTGTATCTAAGGATAATGGAACAATCACTTTGACTCAAGATAAGAGTGCCCTCATGAAAGACTTCTATGATGTTTTGAAAGTAGATCTAGAAGCACTAGATGCTAATACTGATTCTTCTGGTACGGCTAACGAAATTGATACACAACAGGAGAACTTTGACGGTGAATCAGAGACTAACGAAGATATTACCATTGATGATAGGAATATTAACGCACAGTGGGAAATCATAGATGTTGATGCTAGTCTCAGTGGTAGTTTCAATCCTAGTGTCAGTCATACATTTGAAAACGGTATAACTCTTACTGGTTCTATTACAGGCAAGGTTACGGGTAATGTGAAGATGTCGTATGATGCACATTTGTTTTCAGCGGATTATTTTGAGTGTTCTGTTAGCTTTATGACGGAAGTGTCTGCAGAAGCAAAAGCAAGCATGTCTACTGACAATACAAATGAATGGAAAAACGTAGTATACCAATTTGACACAAGGGGTATTAAGTTGCCTACACCAATTACTGGACTAGACGTATACGCGAAACCATCTGCTAAGTTGGACTGGAAACTTTCTGGTAGCGTTAGTATAAAAATGTCATCAAAACAAACAAGTGGGTTCAAGTACAACTCTGATACTGGTAGAACAGACATAAAGAAAAAGGAAAATTCAGTTAGCGTAATGGCAGAGGGTAAAGCCGAGGTTAAAATGGGTCCCAATATTGACATCGGTGTTGAACTTTTGGGAGGTGTTCTAAATGCGGGTGTAACTGCAGAGGCCGGCGCGAAATTTACTGCCACAGCTGAAACCGGTGCTGATGATGTCACAGATACGCTAGATTCCAAACATGCATGTGGCCTATGTGTATCTGGGAAGGCAGAGTGGTATGCAACTGTTGCTGTCAAGTGTGGATACAAAATTTCAGATGGTTTAAAGGGTGATATTGCCAAGTTGCAAATTTTAGATTTTACGGCTCCAATTTATTTTCTGCCTGGTGTACCTGCTGAGTTTTTTGTTTCTGTTCTTAACTCAATGGACAGTCCCTTTGGTGGAAAAATAACGTTTGGCGGTGGTTCTTGCACTAATAAGACATATCGGACAGAAGTTCAGGTCTTGGATAAAAACGGACAGCAAGTCAATGGTACACAGATCTCAATTGCTAAACAGGGCCATGCATCCGGCGATTTTGGAACATCACCACATGTAATTTATTTGTATGAAGGTATATATCAAGCATTTGCTAGCCTCAGCGGTACAAATATTTCCAAGTCATTTGTGGTCAGTGGCAATCGACAAATTGTGCCTCTTTCGCTTCAATCTGCAGATAGTATGTTAGAAGGCACTGTTATTGATGCAACCGATCATAATAGCGTAATTGAAGGTGCATCTATTAAGGTGAGTAAAGATAACGTTGTTGTAGCATCAGCCGAAACGGATAGGAATGGAAAATTTAGAGTTGCTGTTCCAGATGGATCTCTCAAAGTGGACATCTCAAAGAATGGATATATTTGCTTTACAAGTAGGGAGGCGGTATATGATGGCGAGAATCATCCAATGGGGTTGATTGAGTTGACTCCTGGCGCTGGTATGGGAGGATTTCATGGTGTTATTCGGGATGCAACAAACAATAGTCCGATTTCAGGCGTCACACTAAAACTTTATAACGGTTGGAATAGTATGGAGGAGTCAAATGCAGCTCTTAGAACTTTAACCACTGACAATAACGGTGAGTTTCGGTATGACACGATAGAATTATTTGGAAAAATTATGGGGCTGCCAAGTGGAAACTATACATTAACTGCATCTAAAGATGGATATTCTGATATAAGTTACAACATTGTTATTTATCCAGGCGCAGCAGATGATAATCCAAGTATCAGTGAAACTATGTCGCCCGCTATGAGTGAAGGATACTATCGCATTATTTTGACCTGGGGTTCTACACCAGCAGATTTGGATTCCCATTTGGTCGCGAATACTGATGCTGAATCTAAAATGCATGTGTATTATGGGGACGATGAGCCATATCCGTACTATGCTAATTTGGATACAGATGATACTGATTCTTACGGCCCAGAAACCATTACGATTACTAATTTTGAGGGCATGGATGACATTCACTATGCAGTACATGATTATACAAACCGTAATTCATCATCATCTACAGACATGTCATATTCCAATGCAACTGTACGTATTTTTAAGGGAAATCAGCTTCTTCGTACATTCCAAGTTCCTACGGGGTATGGTGGTACGGAATGGGATGTTTTTTCACTGGATCCAAATGGACGGATTACTACGATTAATTCTATGGCATATACTGATGAGCCCACTAATGTATTAGGCAATGGTCGTGCTTCCCGTATTTTTGGTGATCTAGCACCTTTAAAGGATTATGAGATTCCTGATGTGAAAGAATAGATGATATAATACTATTCGGATAAAAGATGGCACTTTTTATCCGAATAGTATTTTTAAGATTTTAACGGTTCACTATATAACATAAAAGGAATTGTTGGATTAATATGTGTTGTTATATCAGCCTTGGATATGTTTCGCTTCTCCAACAATTCCTGAATTATATCCTTATAAATCTAATTATATGGGATGGTGATTGTAATGATACCAAACAGATCGATTTTGCAAAAGCGAAAAGCTAACATTTTTGCTCTGCTTATTATTATATTAGTTCAAACTTTGTCTTTGCTACTCTTAAGTTCGCTGTTTATAGCATTCAGTGAGCAGTTGACTGAATTATCTGCTGTGAGGGTAGTTGTTTTTGCTTCTATTAGCTTTATCTATATTTGGATTGATCTGTTTTTTTTCTATACCAGGGTTATTTTATTAGGAATATTATCGCATAAAATACCATTAAGATGTAGAATAGAAGATTTTTTGTATATTGGCTATAAAAAAGATGGACGAACAAAGTATAGTCCGTATCCAATTGTACGCTCTTTAAAAGGTAATAAGCTGTTTTTTACATATGGCAGTTATTCTCTTGCGCATTTTAACACGAACTCTTCGTATATTAATAACGGAGTGGTAAACTGTACAATATACAAAAAGGGGGGAACTCCAGTCAAGATAGGGGATGCCGTCGACGTGTATCTGCTGAAAATCCTTGATATTCCTGTTTTGATTGATGCAGAAAAGAATGAACTTAAATTAAAAAATAAAAATATTGAATTTTATCATATAAATAACAAAGTTCATATTTCTGTGTTTAACGAGATAACATTTTTTCAGGGAGTCGTAAATCTGGATGAAAGGTAAGTTTACTTAAATGGACTGTCTGTGACAGTAGGAGATAGAAGAATACCTGCTTTCCCATGGCATTACAAAAGACACAAAGGTGATTCTTTATGGCGGGGATCCTGCCGGCGTTGCGCGTGTGGCATACGCGTACCTGTGGGCAGGCGTTGAGGATGTCAAGATTTTAAACGGCGGCCTGGAGGCATGGAAGGCGGCAGGATATGACTTGGAGAAGGATGTAAATGAAGGGACAAAGGCAGACAGCTTCGGCACAACAGTCCCGGCACATCCAGAATATTGGGTGTCTGCCGGGGATGCAAAGGACAGGCTTGAAAATGATGAGAATTTCAAACTCGTAAGTATCCGGAGCGAGGAAGAGTGGCTTGGTAAGACAAGCGGATATAATTATATTGACAGGGCAGGAGAGCCGGAAGGAGCCGTGTGGGGCAAAGGAGCAAGGACGGCATTCGACGTGGCTGATTTTACAAATGACGATGGTACAGTGAAGGATCTGGAAGGCATTAAGAAGGTATGGGAGGACTGTGATTTTACGTTGGACAACCATCTTTCCTTCTACTGCGGAACAGGATGGAGAGCATGCGTTCCGTTCCTTGTGCTCTATGAGAATGGTTATGAAAATATTTCTGTCTATGACGGCGGATGGTATGAGTGGCAGATGAAAAATGACTATCCGGTACAGGTAGGTGATCCGGCCAGTGATGACTGTGAGCATACAACCGTAGAAAAGCTTCCGACCGATAAGGCGGCAGAGTAGATCTCTTAAGACTTTCTGAAAATTTCAAGCCCAGCCTTGACAAAACGCTTTCAGATAGCTATGATATTCATTAGCTTAAAGAAGCTGACGAGGTATTAGTAGAAAAGTTTTAAAAGAAGCAAAGGCAATGAAGAAGAGGAGTACACATCATTACCCTGACAGAGAGAGCAGCCCGCAGGCTGAGAGGCGCTTAAGATTGTAGGATGTGGAAGGTAGCTTCCGAGCCGGACCGCTGAACCCATGGAACAGGAGGACTTAGGAACTGTATAAAAATTAAGGAATCGCTGAATTCCAATCATGATTACAGTCACCTGAGAACCATAATGGCTAAGCTGTCCCGGAGTCGTTCCCGTTAAAGAATAAGAGAAGAACCAATAAAGGTGGTACCGCGGTCACAATCGCCCTTTAAAAAGGGCGATTTTTTACGTCCTGAAATGTGAATAAAATGTGAAACATAACTGCCCGGCACCTTTGCAGTTATGATCTGCTGAGCAGTTGCTGTGAATCCATACTATGGAACAATCTAAAGAGAGCGAGGAGAAGAACAATGAGCCAGAATCTGGAGACAACTTACAACCCGAAGGCGATTGAAGCCAAATTATATGAAAAATGGTGTGATAACAAGTATTTTCACGCAGAAGTGGACAGAAGCAGAAAACCCTTTACAACCGTGATGCCCCCGCCGAATATTACCGGTAAGCTTCATATGGGGCATGCCCTTGATAACACCCTGCAGGATATTCTGATCCGTTATAAGAGGATGCAGGGCTACAATGCCTTGTGGGTTCCGGGAACGGATCATGCGGCAATTTCTACAGAGGTAAAGGTGACAAACCAGTTAAAGGAAGAAGGAATTGATAAAAAGGAGCTTGGACGGGAGAAGTTCCTAGAGAGAACCTGGCAGTGGAAGGAAGAGTATGCCGGGACCATTGAGGCGCAGCTTAAGAAGCTTGGCTCCTCCTGCGACTGGGACAGAGAGCGGTTTACGATGGATGAAGGCTGCTCGAAAGCGGTAGAGGAAGTATTTATTAAATTATATGAAGAGGGATACATCTATAAAGGCTCCAGGATCATTAACTGGTGTCCGGTATGTAAGACCTCCCTGTCAGATGCAGAGGTTGAGCATGAGGAGCAGGATGGATATTTCTGGCATATTAAGTATCCGATTGTAGGAACAGAGGATTATCTGGAGATTGCCACAACACGTCCGGAGACGATGCTCGGGGATACGGCCATCGCAGTACATCCGGATGACGAGCGCTATAAGGACATTGTGGGAAAGAAAGCGCTGCTTCCGCTGGTGAACAGGGAGATTCCCATTGTTGCGGATTATTATGTAGACAAGGAGTTCGGAACCGGTGCAGTAAAGATCACACCGGCCCATGACCCCAATGACTTTGAAGTTGGAAAGCGCCATAACCTGCCGGAAATCAACATCATGAATGACGATGCCACTATCAATGAAAATGGCGGGAAATATGCGGGAATGGATCGCTATGAGGCGAGAAGGCTGATCGTAGAGGAGCTAAAGGAGCAGGGACTTCTTGTAAAGATCCAGCCCCACAGCCATAATGTGGGAACTCATGACCGGTGCCATACAACCGTAGAGCCGCTCGTTAAGCAGCAGTGGTTTGTACGGATGGAGGAACTGGCAAAGCCGGCGATTGAGGCAGTGAAGAACGGGGATCTGAAGTTTGTGCCAGAGCGGTTTGATAAGATCTACCTCCACTGGCTGGAGAATATCCGCGACTGGTGTATCTCACGTCAGATCTGGTGGGGACACCGGATTCCGGCATATTACTGTGATGAATGCGGCGAGGTGGTTGTATCAAGAGGAATGCCGGAGAAATGTCCGAAGTGCGGATGCACTCATTTTACACAGGATGAGGATACCCTGGACACCTGGTTCAGTTCCGCCCTGTGGCCGTTTTCAACTCTTGGATGGCCGGAAAAGACAGAGGACCTTGACTATTTCTATCCGACAGATGTACTGGTGACGGGCTATGACATCATTTTCTTCTGGGTAATCCGCATGGTATTTTCCGGTTACGCCCACACGGGAAAATCGCCGTTCCACACCGTATTTATCCACGGGCTTGTAAGAGATTCCCAGGGCAGGAAGATGAGCAAATCTCTTGGAAACGGAATTGATCCTCTGGAGATCATTGACCAGTACGGTGCGGATGCCCTGCGTATGACGCTGATTACTGGAAATGCACCGGGAAATGACATGCGTTTTTATCATGAGAGAGTTGAGGCAAGCCGGAACTTTGCCAACAAGGTGTGGAATGCGTCCAGGTTCATCCTTATGAATGTGGATGGAAAAGAGATTACCAGACCAGGGGATGAGGAATTCAACCCCGCGGACCGCTGGCTCCTCTCCAGGTGCAATACGGTTGTAAAAGAAGTAACGGAGAATATGGATAAGTTCGAGCTTGGAATCGCACTGTCCAAGATCTATGATTTTATATGGGATGAGTTCTGCGACTGGTATATTGAACTGTCCAAGTATCGTATTTACCATGCAGAAGAGAATCCGGCAGGAGCGAATGCCGCGCTGTGGACTCTCCGCGAGGTTCTTAAAAATGCATTAAAGCTTCTGCATCCGTATATGCCGTTCGTATCTGAGGAAATCTATAGTAAGGTGGCGCCTGAGGAAGAGTCTCTTATGATGTCAAAATGGCCGGTATATGAGGAAGAGTGGGCGGATCCGAAGGCGGAGGAGATTCTGTCGCACTACCAGGAGATCATCCGCGGGGTGCGTAATGTACGCTCAGAGATGAATGTTCCGAATTCAAGAAAAGCAACCATTTATGTTGTGTGTGAGGACGGGAACTTAAGAGACGGCCTTGCTTTGCTTGGCGAATCTGCAAAGATGATGGCTGCAGCAAATGACTTTGTTCTTCAGAGTAATAAGAGCGGGATTGCAGATAATGCGGTTTCGGTTGTAGTACCGGATGCCATTGTCTATGTTCCTCTTGAGGAGCTGATAGATTTTGCGCAGGAGACCGAGCGGCTGAAAAAGGAAGAGGCACGCCTGAAGAAGGAGATTGCCAGGGCGTCTGGAATGTTAAATAATGAAAAGTTTGTAAGCAAGGCTCCTGAGTCTAAGGTAAAGGAAGAAAGGGAAAAGCTTGAGACTTATAAGCAGATGATGGAGCAGGTAAAGGAAAGACTGGAGGGCCTGGAAACTGCAGGAAAGCAGGCGTAGATAGTTACATGAGCGGCCTCACGCGCCGTGAATCGTAACCATAGACATCAAAATTTAAGGGGATATTATGAAGAAGATTCAGATTAAGAAGCCCGATATAAAGGGCAGACTCCATAAGATCAGGAATCTGAAAAGGGAAGATGTAAAGGCATACTGGAGGGCGAGGAAAGAGCGGCGCGACCGTATTCTTGAAGAACGTAGGAACAGTGCGTTTGCCAGAAGGATGAAGCCGGTTTACAAGATTATGAACAGGCTTTCACTGGTATTCCATGCGCTGCTGGCATGTATGATTAATTTTACCATTGAGGCAATTTCCAGGCATTCTCCTATTGAGGCATGGGTTTATATGACGGAGACGCCGTTGGTATTTTTATACAATGCGTTTATGATCTTTATGACATTTTCCGTTGTATATCTGTTCAAACGCCGGGTATTTGTGCGGATTATTATCAGCGTACTCTGGCTGGTGCTGGGAGTGGCCAATGGCTATATGCTTATGAAACGGGTGACTCCGTTTAACGCGCAGGATCTGAAGGTGGCAAAGGATGCAGTTACGCTGATTCATAATTATTTTAATTCCTTTGAGCTTATGATCGTGGGAGTCGGAGTGGCAGCGGTTGTCATATGGGTCATCTCCATGTGGCGCCGCGGCGGCCAGTATGAAGGAAAGATTCACAGGCTTGCCGCAGTGGTCGGGATTGTCATCTGTGCGCTTATATATGGAGGGCTTACGGATGCAGCCGTTGAAAAGAGGGTGGTATCCACTTACTTTGGAAATATTGCGTTTGCATATGAGGATTATGGGCTTCCTTACTGTTTTATGGCAAGTGTGTTTAATACCGGAATCACAGAGCCCCATGATTATGATGAAAAGACGATCGAGGAGATCAGTAATCACAGAGAAATTACGAAGAATGAGACAGGACGGAAGAAGAATAAGCTTCCCAACATCGTGTTCATCCAGCTGGAATCTTATTTTGATGTGGCTGAGGCGGAATTTTTCACAACCTCTGAGGATGCCTCTCCGAATCTGAGGAAGATGTACCAGAACTATTCCTCCGGGTATTTTAAGGTGCCGTCAATCGGCGCCGGAACGGCAAATACGGAGTTCGAAGTGCTCACTGGCATGAACCTCCGGTATTTTGGACCAGGGGAGTATCCTTATAAGACAGTGCTGAAGAACCAGCCCTGTGAGAGCGCGGCGACAGCCCTTACAAAGCTTGGCTACGGGGCCCATGCTCTTCATAATAACGGCGGAAATTTCTACAGCCGCGCCCGGGTGTTCGATAATATCGGCTTTGACAGTTATACAAGCAAGGAATTCATGAATATTCTCCAGCTTACGGAAAATGGCTGGGCGAAGGATGACATTCTCATCCAGCATATTCTGGATGCCATGGATACAACAGAGCAGCAGGACTTTGTATTCGGCATCAGCGTACAGGGACATGGAGATTATCCGGAGACAAAGCTGATTGAAAATCCGGAGATTACCGTGGAGGGTATTGAAGATGAGGCCCTGAAAAATAAATGGGAATACTATGTGAACCAGGTCTATGAGATGGACGCATTTGCGGGCAATCTTGTTAAGGCGCTGGAAGAGAGGGGAGAGCCGACGGTAGTTGTATTTTACGGCGACCATCTTCCGACCATGGGGCTGGAGGCAGAGGATCTTAAGAGCCGCTACCTTTATAATACGAATTACGTAATCTGGGACAATATTGGCCTTAAGAAGCAGGATAAAAATATTCCGTCCTATCAGATTATGGCAGAGGTCTTTAACCGTCTTGATATTCATTCTGGTACTATATTTAATTATCACCAGGAGAGACAGCAGACCAGGAATTATCTGTCAGACCTGGAGCTTCTCCAGTATGATATCCTGTATGGCGAGAAATATGTGTATGACGGGAAGGAGCCTATTACAGAGGGCCATATGATGATGGGAGTCAAGAATGTGACACTGCAGAGTGTGGTTCCTTATCTGGATGAGGGCTACAGCCTGTATGGACAGAACTTTACAAAGCAGAGCCGGGTCTTTATAAATGGTGAGAGGCAGTCGAGTACATTTTTAAATAATACAAGGATCGTTCTGCCAGAGTCTGAGCTGGAACCAGGAGATGTGATTACCGTTGTCCAGATGGGTTCCAGTGATACGGTTTTCAGAGTCTCTAATGAATATATCTATGAGGAAGATGGGCTCACGGTTTCACTGGGTACTGGCACGGATACAACAAAATCCTGGACTTTGCAGGATGGAAATGAGGAATAGATGTATGGAGGGATAGACGTATGGAAGAAAGGAATGTCCGGGAGCGGTATGCAGAGGCAGTCCGCTATATAGAGGAGCTTCCAAGATTTACGAAAAAGCACCCCCTTAAGCATACGCAGGAGTTCATGAGAAGACTTGGAAACCCGGCATATGACCGCAAGGTGATCCATGTGGCAGGCACCAATGGAAAAGGCTCTGTGTGTGCGTATATACAGGCAATACTGGAAAAGGAGGGGAAGAGAACCGGGTTCTTCACTTCCCCTCATCTTGTTTCTATTAATGAGCGGATACAGATCGGAAGACGCCCGGTTTCAGACGAAGAATTCTGCCAGGCTTTTCAGGCGGCAAGGGAGACCGCTAAGAGAATGGAGGCGGAAGGACTTGGGCATCCGTCTTATTTTGAATTCCTGTATGGGATGGGAATGAAGGCGTTTTCCTGTACAGATGTGGAGTATATTATACTGGAAACAGGGCTTGGCGGAAGGCTGGATGCAACGAATTCATTTCCCAGCCCACAGCTTACGGTTATTACTTCCATAAGCCTTGACCATACAGATATCTTAGGAGACACGATTGAAGAGATCGCGGCGGAAAAGGCAGGAATTATAAAGGAGCATGTCCCTGTATTTTATGACGGAGGAAATGAGGCAGCTTCTGCAGTAATAAGAGGAATGGCCGCAGAACGCGGCGCAGCCTGTAGAGAAATCACGAAAAATGCGTTCAAAATTCAGGAAGTAACCCGAAAAAATATTGCATTTTCCAGAGCAAGTGCGTATGATAGAGATATTAATTGGAGCGTTCCCATACCAGGGCTGTACCAGGTGATGAACGCAGAGCTTGCAATACAGTCGGCAGAATATCTTTTAAGAAATGAAAACATCCACAGAGAACTCTGGCCGGAGGCGGTGGCTTCCGTACGCTGGAGGGGAAGGATGGAAGAGGCAGGAGATCATCTGATCATTGACGGAGCCCATAATCCGGGAGCCTTAGAGGCATTTGCAGAGAGTGTACAGGCGCTTCCGGATGAGGGAGAGGGGCTGCCGGTTGTGATATTTTCGGCAGTGACAGATAAAAAATATGAGCAGATGATCGAGTATCTCTGTGAACATTTTCCCGCAAAGGCTTATGTGACAGTGCAGATTGAGGATGCAAGAGGAGTGCCGGTAAAGGAGCTTGGACAGCTTTTCAGACAGCATACGAAGCAGAAGGTTGTAGAATGCGGGAATGCACAGGAGGCAGTCCGTGCTGCATACAGGGAGCGAAAGGGGACAGGCTATATCTACTGTCTGGGATCCTTGTATCTGGCAGGAGAGATTGAGAAAATGGTGTAGCGGTTCAGCAGGTCAGCGCAGACCATAATATTTCTGAACAGTTTCCAAGAAAATGATGGCGGGAGGTATCAGCTATGCTGAATTATGAGGAAGAACTTAAGAAGTTCCAGCCAAGCCTGGAAGTAGAAGAGATTGAAGAAGCAGTTTATCAGGAGGACCTGACGGATATGACAGATATTATCCGCGAAGTAGTCGAACAGACCAAATAGAGGGAATAATGATATATGGATTACACGACAAAACTCGTATACCAGTCAAATTACTGGTATAATGATGGAATAAAAAAGGCGACAATCCGGGATATGTCCGGAGCCATAGCGTCACTCAGGCGCAGCCTGCAGTACAACAGGGCGAATGTGGCGGCCATGAACCTTCTGGGTCTTGTATATTATGGCCGGGGCGACGTGATGGAAGCACTTGTGGAATGGATTATCAGCAAGAATTTCCAGCCCCATGATAATATTGCCAATTATTACATCAGTAAGGTGCAGGAGATACCAGGAGAGCTTGCTGGTATCAACCAGGCAGTAAAGCGATATAACCAGAGCCTGCAGTACGCTGCCCAGAACGGGGAAGATCTTGCAATCATACAGCTTAAGAAGGCAGTTGCCGCACACCCTTCCTATGTCCGGGCGTATCAGCTTTTAGGGCTTCTGTATCTTCATACAGAGCAATATGCAAATGCAAGACAGATGCTGCGGATTGCATACCGGCTGGACACAACCAATGAGCTTACACTCCGGTATCTGCATGAACTGAACCAGGTGCGCAAGGAGCGTGCACCGGAACAGAAGGGAGAAAAGAGCAAAAAGGAACAGCGGACCGTTACGTACAACCTGGGAAATGAAACCATCATCCAGCCCGTATCCACAGCATTCAAGGAACGTACAGGACTTCATACTGTAGTGAATATCGGGATCGGCGTAGTGGTAGGCGTCCTCGTCATGTGGTTTATCATCATGCCTGCCATGAATATATCCAGGCAAAGGCGGGCAAACAAGCAGACCGTTGCATTCAGCGACCAGATCGAGACACAAAAATCACAGATCAACGCCCTGAAAACAGAGCTTGAGACATACCGTTCCACCAGCGAAGAGACAGAAAACGTCCAGGAGACAGCAGCCTCCACCCAGGACAGCTACGAGACGCTTATGAACATCATGGAACACTACCAGGCACAGGACATGGGCAATGAAGCAATGGTGGACGAGCTGTTAAAGATCAAAACAGACTCCCTGGGCCTCATCGGGAAAGAGAGCTATAAGGCCATCACAGACAACCTCTTTCCGGCCATGTGCCAGGAACTCTACAGCATGTCCCAGCAGAATTATGAGGTTGCCAATTACGAAACCGGAATCAAGAACCTGGAAAAGGTCATGAAAATGGACGAAGGCTATGAAGACGGCGCAGCCATGCTCCTGTTAGCACAATCCTATGAAAAAAGCGGAGACCAGGATAAGGCAAACATCCGCTACCAGAAGATTATAGAAAAACACCCCGGCACAGATGCCGCAGCAGAAGCCAAAAAAGCCCTGGACGCCCAAAAACCAGGAGCCCAGAAAGAAGACGGCGAAGACGGAGAAAACACCGGAGACGGAGAAAACACCGAAGGCGGAGAAAACACCGGAGACGGCACCGCCGGAGAAAATGCAGACGGAACCAGCGACACCGGAGGCACCAACACAGGAGATACCGGAGACGACGGCACCGGAGAACCCACACCAGATACATTCCAATAAACACCAAAGAAAAAAGATATGCCCCCGGCATATCTTTTTTCGCCCCCGGGGGACGGGGGAACGTAGCCGAAGGCGAGGCTCACCCGTCCCCAACCGCAAAGCGGTCAAAATAGGGGAACGCAGCCGAAGGCGAGGCTCACCCGTCCCCAACCGCAAAGCGGTCAAAATAGGGGAACGCAGCCGAAGGCGAGGCTCACCCGTCCCCAACCGCGAAGCGGTCCAAATAGGGGAACGCAGCTGAAGGCGAGGCTCACCCGTCCCCAACCGCGAAGCGGTCCAAATAGGGGAACGTAGCCGCCAGGCGAGGCTCACCCGTCCCCAACCGCAAAGCGGTCAAATACGCGGCCAGAATAATGAAAGGAGCCCATTCAATAATGAAGTATCAGGTACAGGAAAATTGTCTGACGATCTTCCTTCCGCATGAGCTTGACCACCACAACGCAGAAGAGATCCGAAAGGAATCAGACCATCTGATTGAGAGAAATCACATCCGGTATATTATCTTTGACTTTGAACAGACTGCCTTCTGCGACAGCTCAGGCATCGGTGTAATTATGGGAAGGTATAAAAGAATCTATATGCTGGGAGGAGAAGTGTGCGCCGTGCACACGAATGAGAGAATGAAGAAGATGCTTACCATGTCAGGTGTAACCAAGATCATGCATATTTATGAGGAGGACGAATAAATGGAAAATACGAATGAGATGCAGTTAATATTTGACAGCCGCTCCAGCAACGAATCCTTTGCCCGTGTAACAGTTGCGGCATTCATGACCGCACTGAACCCCACTGTCGAGGAGGTGTCAGATGTAAAGACAGCGGTATCCGAAGCAGTGACAAATGCAATCATCCATGGCTATGAAAGTGAAGTACATAATATCTACATCCGCTGCCGTACTGAGGAGCGTACACTGTACGTTGAGGTTGAGGATAAGGGGCGGGGAATTGAGGATGTAGAGGCAGCCATGGAGCCGCTCTTTACAACGAAGCCGGAGCTCGACCGGTCCGGTATGGGATTTTCCTTCATGGAAGCCTTTATGGACGGGCTGTCGGTGGTATCAGAGCCTGGGAAGGGAACGACCGTAAAGATGAAAAAAATAGTTGGAAAAGGAAGGAAGCTATGGACCGCACAGCCTCTTTGATTAGGAGATCCCACGAAGGAGATGAAAAAGCGAGGGCACAGCTGGTAGAGGAAAATGCAGGGCTTGTGTGGTGTGTGGTAAAGCGGTTTTACAACAGAGGCACAGAGGCGGAGGATTTGTTCCAGATCGGAAATATAGGGCTTCTAAAGGCAATCGACAAGTTTGATATGTCCTATGATGTAAAATTTTCCACATATGCAGTGCCCATGATATCCGGGGAAATCAAGCGGTTTCTCAGGGATGACGGCATGATCAAGGTAAGCCGCTCCTTAAAAGAATTATCCTACAGGGCATACCTGTGCAGGGAGCGTATGTGCGACCAGATGGGGCGGGAACCCACTGTAGCAGAGATCGCATGTGAGCTCGGAGTCGGGAGTGAAGAGCTGGTCATGGCGTTAGATGCCAGCGGAGACGTGGAATCCCTGCACAAACCCATTTATCAGAATGACGGACAGGAGATCCGGCTAATGGACAAGCTGCCCGAAAAGGAACAGGAGGAGGATAAGATACTGAACCACATGCTGCTAAGCCAGCTGCTTGACTCTCTTGACAAAGAGGAGCGCAGACTCATTTACCTGAGGTACTTTGCAGAGCGGACACAGACACAGGTGGGAGCAGAGCTCGGCATCTCGCAGGTCCAGGTCTCAAGGCTGGAGAAAAAAATTTTAAAAAGACTAAGAGAGAGAATATAAAAGGCATATCCATGCATATTTTCAGAAGGAATCTTCCATACTAACAAAAACAAGCAAAAGAAAGGCGGTGTCAGTATGGAGGAAGCCAGAAGAAAACTCAGGATATGCCTGATTTTTGTAGTAAGCCTGGCAGTCCTGGTGGGCTGCATCTATTATTTTAATGATGTAAAAAATCAAGAAAAGATCAGCGAAGGAACACTAGTACAGCGTTGTACAGCGCCGTACTAGTAACGACAGGAGGCATAGGATGTCAGCAAACAGTGAAACCGTATATATAAAAGCCGACAGAAATATAGAAGTCACAAAACCGGAGGTAAATTTAGGCGATGTCCTGACCATGGAATGTTCGAATCCTTCCATGATCCCGAAGCTTAAAGTAATCAGGCTTTTCAGCTTTCACAGCACAGATAAAAAGCATCAGAACCGGACAGCATTCTCCATACTCCGTGTCATAGAGCTGATCCATGAAAAATATCCGAATGTAGATATCCAGAACATGGGAGAACAGGACTTCATCGTTACCTATGAAGCACAGCAGACAGCAGGCGGCATGATCCACATACTGAAGGCAGCAGCAGTCGTACTCATCAGCTTCACCGGCTCCGCATTTTCCATCATGGCATTCAACAACGACGTTGATGTAACAAAGATGTTCGGACAGATCTATGAGCTTGTCACAGGAACAAAAAGCAGTGGATTTACCATCCTGGAGCTCACCTACAGTCTGGGGATTATCATAGGAATCCTGACATTTTTCAACCATTTTGGAAAAAAACGCTTCTCTGTAGATCCCACGCCAATGGAAGTAGAGATGCGCCTGTACGAAAACGATATCCAGACAACACTCATAGAAAATATATCCAGAAAGGGGAAGGAACAAGATGTGGGCAAAAGAACTACTTCTGGCACTCATCGGACTTAGCGCCGGGATGGTAGTAGCAGGAGGCTTATTCTCCTTCATCATCGGACTAGGCGTCATATCCGACTTTGCAGACCGGACCCATACAGGAGAACACATCCTTCTCTACGAAGACAGCGTAGCCCTGGGCGGCATGCTGGGCAACATCTTCTGGGTCTACCAGATCAGCATCCCCGGCGGAGCATGGCTCGTCCCGGTCTTCGGAACCCTCGCCGGCATCTTCGCCGGCTGCTGGGCCATGGCCCTTGCCGAAATACTAAACGTATTCCCCATCTTCATAAGACGCGTAAAACTACTACGCTTCATCCCCTACCTGATCCTCGGCACCGCCCTCGGCAAAGGCCTCGGCGCCCTCCTCTTCTTCTTCAAAAGATGGTGAGCGGCCACCGGGGACGGGGGAACGCAGCCGAAGGCGAGGCTCACCCGTCCCCAACCGCGAAGCGGTCCAAATAGGGGAACGCAGCCGAAGGCGAGGCTGTTACTATTCGCGTTATTTAAGTAGAAAGGAGACAACCAACAATGGATAAGCAAAGGCAACAACAGGCATATGAAAATTACGTGAAGCAAAAAACCCCGGTTCACAACCTCCCGGCCAACATGGCAAAAGCATTTGTCACCGGAGGCTCCATCTGTGTAATCGGACAATGTATCCTGCATTTCTGCAAGGCACAAGGATTAGACAAGGACATCAGCGGCGGCTGGACCTCCATGCTCCTTATTCTGCTAAGCGTCCTTCTCACCGGATTTAACATATACCCAAGTATCGCAAAATGGGGCGGCGCGGGAGCCCTTGTACCAATTACCGGATTTGCCAATTCTGTGGCATCCCCGGCAATCGAGTATCAGAAGGAAGGGCAGGTTATGGGAATCGGATGCAAGATCTTCACCATTGCAGGGCCGGTAATCTTATATGGTGTATTCAGCAGCTGGGTGCTTGGGCTCGGCTACTGGATCTTAAAAGTGGCAGGAATTTTATAGAAAGAGAGGAAATAATTATGGAAGGAAAAGCAGACGACAGAGATGATATGCCCATTGGGTTAAGCTTTCAGCTAGGGGCAAACCCCAGGGCAATGGATGCATATGCCAGATTGAATGATGAAGAAAAACGTCAGGTAGTAGAGGCGGCAAAGAATGTTACTACCAAATCGGAAATGAACCAGATTGTGAGAGGGCTGGAGCAGAATTTCTGCTAATGCTATGTCCATGTTTGCCCCGAGGGTATTTGCTTTGCAGGTATCCTGGGGGCTTTTTGACGGATTTAACAACCGTAAAAAGGTGAGCGTCAATCTTTTGAAAGACGATGATGTGGAAGCTTTCTCGGTGGCTGGTGCAGATGACGTGATTATGGTAATCTGGGTGCCAGGCGCAAAACGTGAGCAAAAGCCGGTATACATTAATGATGATTTATTTGGAGGGACATTTCATCGAAATTGGGAGGGAGATTACCACTGTACCAGATTGCAGGTAAAAACAATGCTGAGGGATCAGGCAGAGGAAACTATGGATATGGAAGTGCTTGAGGAGGCTGAAATTGAAGATTTGAATCAGGAGTCCATCCGCGGTTATCGCAACAGCCATAAATCCTTTAAGCCAGGACACCCTTTTGAGCGGCTGGATGACAAGGAATATCTCAGGGTAATCGGGGCAGCGGGTTTTTCGAAAGACGATAAAAGGCTTCATCCCACTGCGGCCGGAATGCTTATGTTTGGAAATGAGTATGATATTGTGAGATATTTTCCAGAATATTTTTTAGATTACAGAGAAAATCCAGATACGCTAATCAGATGGACGGACAGGCTTCAATCATCATCCGGCGAATGGTCGGGAAATATATTTGACTTTTATTTTCGTGTATACAATAAGCTTACGAAAGATATCAAAGTGCCATTTCGGATGGAGGGCGGTTTTCGGGTTGATGATACGCCCGTTCACAGGGCGCTTAGGGAAGCGTTGGCGAACTGTATCATCAATACAGATTTTTATGGAAAATATGGCGTTCTTATAATCAAAGAGGAAAATAAAATTGTATTTGAGAATCCCGGCTATATCAGGCTTGGGAAGGAGCAGATGCGCAGAGGAGGAAAATCTGACCCGAGAAATAAGAGTCTGATGAAAATGTTTAATCTGATAGATATCGGCGAGCATGCGGGAAGCGGAGTGCCTAATATTTTTAACGTATGGGAGGACGAAGGGTGGGAAGAGCCTGACATAAAGGAAGATTTTGATCCGGACAGGACATCGCTGACTTTAAAATTTATAAAAAAACAAGCGATAAAAGCAAGCGATAAAAAGCAAGCGATAAAAACAAGCGATAAAAAGCAAGCGATAAAAACAAGGAATCATCAGGAAAAAATCAGATTGTATTTACAGGAGAATGAAACAGCAAAAAACAGAGATATCGCAGAGTTGTTGGGGTTGAGCATGGCGAGGACGAGAGAAATACTCTCTATGATGGATGATATTGAAACGATAGGAAGAAATAAGACAAGGGTATATCGCTTGCGAAAAGAATTGTAATGGGCAGACAAGCAGCTGGGTGCTTGGGCTTCTGCTAATGCTATGTCCATGTTTGCCCCGAGGGTATTTGCTTTGCAGGTATCCTGGGGGCTTTTTGACGGATTTAGAAAATATAAATAATTTATCGTGACAAAATGTCAGAAGAAAGGTATAATCAAAATGAGAATACGGAGAGACATGAACTGAATGGATTAGATGGTGTGAGGGAATGCAATTGTGATTAAGAGTGTGAAATTGAAAAATTGGAAAAGCTACGCGGAAAGTATTATATATATAGATTCATTAATGATTTTAATTGGAACCAATTCAAGCGGAAAGTCAAATGCAATTGATGCGTTGGTTTTTTTGAGCAGAATTGCAAACGGAGTGAGTATTTTTCAAGCAATTGGAGGCGATATCAACTTAGCCCCTTTACGGGGAGGAACAGAGTGGGTTTGCCGAAAGGGGACGAATGCGTTTACATTGGAAGCAGTGCTAGAGTATGAGGGGAATGATTATGAGTATTCTATCACTGTAGGGGTAGGGGTAGCCAAGGCGTTGGTTATGGAGGAAAAACTCACTGCACGGGGAGAAAATCAAAGATTATTTTATACGAATATGCTGGATGAAGAGTTGCAAAATATTCCGACATATTTTGCAACTGGAAAACAGGGGAAAGGGCAGTATTTTGAATTAAGCCGTAATACATCGATCTTATATCAAAGTAAAATATTGCAGTTGAAAAAGAAAGAAATAACAGATATTACGACGGATCTGGGGAAGCAGTTAAGCGGAATTTTTGTGCTAGATCCCATACCAAATCATATGCGCGGCTATTCGCCCTTGTCAGAAAAGTTATCTTCCGACGGTTCTAATATTGCAGGGGTGATGGCGACTCTCAGCGATGAAAGAAGAGAAGATATTCAAAAGGAATTAACTTCGTATTTGAAGAAAATTCCTGAGAAGGACATTGTTCACATATGGACAGAATGTGTGGGAAAGTTTCATACAGATGCTATGCTTTACTGCGAAGAAGCCTGGCAAGGAGATGCTAGATGTATTGTAGATGCGAGAGGAATGTCAGACGGCACGTTGAGATTTCTTTCCATTATGGTGGCGCTTCTTACAAATGAGCCGAATAAGTTGATTGTCGTGGAAGAGGTGGATAATGGTCTGCACCCATCAAGGATTCATGTTCTGATGAATATGTTAAAAGAACTTGGAGATAAAAAAAACATAGATATATTGGTTACAACGCATAATCCGGCTTTGCTGGATGCCGCCGGAACGGTTATGATACCATTTATTACAGTTGCGCACAGAGATGATAGAGGACAAAGCCATTTGAAATTGCTGGAAGATATTCAGGAGCTTCCAAAGATGATATCGACAGGAAATATCGGAGAATTAGTCACGGCTGGGAAGATTGAAGCTGCTCTCGCAAGGGAGGGATAAATATGCAGAAAGTATTGATTATTGATACGAGTATTTTGTGCGTATATCTTAAAGTTCCCTTTATGGAAACGTGCGGGCCGGACAGCGATCAATGGGATTATAATCGAGTGGCTAAAAAAATTGACGATGAGATTAGCCAAAAAAGCCTGTTGGTGTTGCCATTGGCTACTTTGATTGAAACGGGAAATCATATTGCTCATGCGCCTGGTGAACGCTATCCTCTTGCAAAAGGATTATCTGAGATTATAGTGAAGGCGGCTACCGCAGAAGAGCCCTGGGCAGCTTTTACTTCTCAAAGAGAGTTGTGGAGTGAAGAAAATCTAAAAAAACTTGCCAACGATTGGCCGAAGCTGGCAGCGTCAAAGATTTCAATTGGCGATGCGACAATCAAGGATGTGGCCGAGTTTTATACGGCGTCTGGCTTCGGGGTTGAGATATTGACAGGAGATGGAGGACTGAAGGCATATGAGCCTAAAGCAGGAAAGACACCAAGAAGGCGCAGATAATATCAGAAAAGCTATTTTTGAATTTATCTTTCCGGCGGCTATAGCTGTCCGAGCTGTTGCCCGGACAGCTATAGCCTTACTTTTTCATCATAAATTCAAGATAAACTTCCATGCATTTCACTCCATATTACAATATATTTAAAATGCCCGGCCCAGTTTCTTCCTGTTTTTCGCAGAATTCGAATAACATTTCGGAATAGATGCCTTCTTTTTCCCTACCAGTTTTTTCAGCTTAAGGTCAAACTGAGCCTTGGTTAGTTTATTATTCTTTGCATCAAAGTATTGAGTCGAATATACAGTCTCCGTTCTCAACCTGAGTCTCTCGGAAGCGCCGGTTAATTTCCGGTATGAGATATATTCTCCATGAAGCATTGTGCCGGTTATAAAGATGCCTGTCTTTTTGTAATAACTAAACATATCTGTAATATTGCAGACTAACCGTACCTTTCCCTTCCTAAAGGCATAAAGCTGGTAGGCACCATCAATATGCTGCGTACCTGCACCGCTTGCATCCACAAATAACTCCGGTACAGAATCCTTGTCAATATACACCAGTCCAAACTTGCATTTGGAAGACTGTACTTTCTTCTTGCCATTGTTCCAGTTGATTGTTTTTTTGGACAAAAACTTTTTATAAGCTTTGACAGCCTGCGATTTTTTGGATGCAGCCTCCGCATCTATACGCTGTGTGGACATGAAGGCTATTAAAAACATACACATGAACAGACAACGTACCACTGTTTTTCTTGTTATTTTCATACTTGAAAATCCCCCTTTTTTATATTTCATTCCTAAATGATTCTGCTTTAAATTATACACTATATGTCTTATGCTGTCCATTAAGAAGTAACACAGTTCAGCAGAGCGTAGACAAAAATATATGGATATGTTACACTTATCATGGTCATAAATGATTGCGCCGGCAGAGAAGTATGCCGGGCGTACATCCGATATTGTGAAAGGAAAGTGATAATTGTGAAGATTTCTGGCATGAGGTGGAAAAGGACAGCTGCACTTATATTAGCGGCAGGAATACTTGTTACGGCAGGGTGCTCCAGGGAGCGCAAGGAAGCTTCGCTTACTATGTCAGGTAATAAAAGTGAGACAGCCAGTGCGGAGGTTATAGAAGACATCCTTGCTGATTACATGGAAGAGCATTCCGACACGAGTGTATCCTATGAAGAGCAGGAGAATTATGATTACTATGATATGTGGCAGAACCGGGAGGAGGAAGGACAGTTAGATGACATTATTCTGACCGACCGGGACACAGCACGGAAGCTGACACGGAGCGGAGGCCTGGAGGATATGGCAGGGCTTGTCCGTGACCTTCCATTTCCCCAAAATATGAAAGAACAGATGAAATCCCGTGGAAGAAAGGTATGCAGGATACCTCTTACCCTGTCGTCTTTTGGCATGTACTGCAACCTGAAGATCTTAGAGGAGCATGGTCAGAAGGTGCCCGGGACACTGGAGGAATGGGTGGATATATGCGAATATTTTAAAACATGCGGAATCACTCCGGTGATTGCTAACAATGATACTTCCATAACAACGATGGTTCTTGCAAAAAGCCTTTATCCACTCTATAAAAGCGGGGTAATGGAAGGAAAGCTTAAGAGGATTGAGGATGGCGAAAAGGAACTAAGCGACTATCTTTTAAGGGGATTTACCCTTGCAAGGGATTTTTGCACGAGAGGATATATAGACAGAAAAAAGGCATTAGAGACAGAGCCGTTATCAGATGACCTGGAGGAATTTGTAAAGGGGGAGTCTCCTTTTATGCTGACCGGGACAGAGGCGGTAGAAAAGGTAAAGTCTATGAACCCCGGATTTGAATTTAAAGTAGTGCCCTATCCGGTTTTAGAGGAAGGCTCTGTACTGATTGTGAATCCCGGGGACTGGCTCAGTATACCGGCAGAGGGAAAGAATACAGAGCGGGCAAAGGAGGTTGTTCAGTACATTTTAAAAGAAGAGAATATGAAGAAGCTCGCAGATGTCCGGGGTTCCTTTAGTCCACTGGCGGACCACCAGCAGCCGGAGATGGAGGAGATCCGGGATATTGTTGAAAGCTATGAGACAGAGGTGGTCGTTATCGCTGAAGATATAAATGCCGTATTTCCAATGTGGGATATCACAGGGGAAGCCGTGGGGAGACTGCTTGAGGACGAAGACTTAGATCTGCTGATGGAATGGATGAATGAGCAGGCCAGGGAAGCGGTGAATTAATGAAGGCAAAAAGATTTCAGACTACGGGAACCTGTATTCCCGGGGAACACTATATGGTTCCTATGAAAAACAGACTTGACGAAATTATTACGGATTATATCAAGGAAGGTAAATACTTTACAATCAACCGTGCACGTCAGTACGGCAAAACCACACTCCTGTATCTGCTGGAAAAACGGTTGAAAAAGGAGTATATTGTGATAAGCCTGAGCTTTGAGGCTGCTGATGAGTTGTTTTATTCTCTGCATACTTTTGCAAATGGGATAATCCGTAATATTGGCAGAGACTTAAGAATGCAGAATTTGCAGGAAGACCTTTTGCAGAAATGGCTAATGCCGGTTTCTGCGGAATTTCCTTTTCATGACCTGGGCGAGCGTATTACGGAGTTATGCATTGCATGTAACAGGAAGATTGTTTTAATGGTGGATGAAGTTGATAAGAGCTCAGACAATCAAATATTTTTATCTTTTCTTGGTCTGCTGCGCGAAAAATTTCTTAGACAGCAGCAGAGCAAGGATGTGACATTCCAATCTGTAATACTGGCAGGAGTTTATGATATTAAGAATCTGAAGCTAAGGCTGCATCCGGGCGAAGAGTCAAAATATAACAGCCCATGGAATATTGCCGCTGATTTTACAGTGGATATAAGCTTTTCTGCATCTGATATTGCAGAGATGATTTCTGAATATGAGTCGGATATGCATACGGGTATGGATATAGAGCTTATCTCTTCTTGTATTTATGATTATACCGCTGGCTATCCATATCTGGTTTCCTGTATATGTAAGCTTATTGACGAGACGGCAGCCAGAGACCGGGAGCATTCGGAAGGCAGGGCGTGGACCAGGGAGGGAATTGCGGAAGCTGTCCGGCTGCTGCTTCGCCAGCCGAATACATTGTTTGATGACATGATAAAGCATTTGACGGAATACCCGGACTTGGGCAATGTTATTCAAAATATTCTTTTTCATGGTATGGAATATCCGTTTAATTTATATAGCACGGTGTTAAATATTGGCCTGATGTTTGGCTTTCTGAAAGAATCAGATGGTAAGACAGTAGTAGCAAACCGTATTTTTGAAATGCATTTGTACCAGTATTTTCTTTCGGAAGAGGCAGTTAAGTCTGATGTTCGTCCTTTTTCTGAATTCAGGGAAAACGGATTCTGGAAGCAATTGTATAATGCAGACGATAATATATGATCCCAAATTACGGAGGAGAGTCAGGTTAATATGTCCTGGCTCTCCTCCAACCATATCTGTTCAGATGAAAAATGTTCTATACCGATTCAACTGATATTCCAGTACATCCCGGAGCCTCTTATGGCTGATGTTTTTTATCTCATTAAAAACTGCTGGATAATTCAGTTTTATTCCTGTCCCTAAGACAACCGCCTGTTGTTCGAAGCTCCCGCTAAATGGCCTTGCTGCTGCATTTCCGATTAACAGTTCTAATTCTTCATCTGGCGGAAAGATTCCCCAGTTGCTTAAAAACGCTGCCCCGTTATCGAAAATGGGACATTCCCGATATCCAGTTTCTGTCCGGATTAATGCCAGATTATGAAAATGTCTGTCTATGTTTAATACAAGCATGTCAAAGCTTAAAATATTCCGCAAATATTCTGTGCAGTCGATTTCTGCATAATCCTTTACAAAATCAATAACAAAATGGATGCGGTCTTCTACTTCTCTGATTGCATATATACGGTTTGCCAGATCCTCGCCGCAGGCCGTCTCATATAAACGCTTAAACGTAACAACGGACTCTCCCTTCCGCAGAAAATTTTTACTTCTGCAGCCGGATTTTCCGTTGATTGTGCATGCCTCATATTCGACATATTCCTTAAGATTTGAATGTCTGAGTATTGTACTGCATACTTCTTCAGCAAGACCTTCGTATCCGCTGATATCTTGTTTATACCAGTAGTCATCCTTATAATATTTATTCTCAATGCCAAGACTAGAAAAACCAATGTCATTTCTTCGGTAGGATTCTTCGATTTTATATTCAGTTTTATATTCAGTCACGAAGTTTCACATCCTTCCAGCTAATTGTCTCCCCGGGAAAGCGGAGCCATTGAAAATCCTCCCACATAACACCATGTGTAATTTTTACTATTTTATAAGGATTATATTCTTCGAGACCGAGTCCATTCAGATATTCTGGGAGACAGGGACGGTTCCTGTCCATACAGCGTCCCTCCAGGAAACGATATACACGTTCCACAGTTACTTCTCCGCCATAAAAAGGGTTCTCCGGAAATATATTTTTGTGCTTTTTTATACGTACCTTACGTCTTTTGTCATAGAGCTCCACATCAGCCAGGATGTCATCCTTCCATAAGACTGTAAATTTATAATCATCCATGATACCCTCCTTTGAGCATACCTTTTGCAGCGCTGTTGAATAGTTACATTTATATTTTAATATATATTTTAACACATATAAAAAACTGGGGATATAGAAACATGAATAGTTACGTATATTTTTTCGCGATACACACATACTAGCTTTTATAAATTATAAGATGGAGAGTTGGTGTGTATGAAGCAGGAGAGTCATATTAAGGGAGCGCAGAGCATTGAGTTTGCGGAGTCGCCATTTCTTATTAGCAGTGCGTCTGTCGTTGGTAAGAAGGAAGGGGAGGGGCCTCTCGGAAAGATGTTTGACATGGTAGGTGAGGATGATTTATTTGGAGCCGATTCATGGGAAGAGGCAGAGAGCACCATGCAGAAGGAGGCATGTCTTCTGGCTATGGGGAAGGCGCATATCAGCCAGTCGCAGGTGCGGTATCTCTATGGAGGAGATCTGCTCCGGCAGGGAATTGCCACTTCTATTGGAGTGGAGGATCTGGAGATTCCTATGTTCGGACTTTATGGCGCGTGTTCCACCTCGGGAGAGGCAATTGCACTTGCATCCATGAGTGTGGCGGCAGGTTACGGGGAGTATATGCTTGCGGTTACATCAAGCCATTTTGGAAGTGTGGAAAAGGAATTTCGTTTTCCGCTAAGCTATGCCAGCCAGCGGCCTTTGTCCGCTCACTGGACTGTGACAGGAAGCGGGGCATTTCTTGTGGGAAAAAGGCGGAGCCATGTCCGGATTACCGGAGTGACTGTAGGCAAGATTGTGGATTATGGACTTAAGGATTCCCAGAATATGGGGGCATGTATGGCACCGGCGGCTTGTGATACGATTGTTCGTAATCTTGAGGACTTTGGGCGTGTGCCGGAGGATTATAACCGGATTATAACCGGAGACCTGGGGTATGTAGGGCAGAGTATTTTGTTTGATCTAATTACCGGAAAAGGATACGATATTAAAAAGAACCATATGGACTGTGGTATGACTATTTTTGACCAGGAAAAGCAGGATACTCATGCGGGCGGAAGCGGCTGCGGCTGCGCAGCTTCCACACTGTCAGCATATATCCTGCCGAAAATTGAGCGCGGAGAGTGGAAGCGTGTATTATTTGTGCCCACAGGGGCGCTTATGTCCACTGTTAGTTTCAATGAAGGAGCCAGTGTACCCGGAATCGCCCACGGAATTGTGTTTGAACATTGCTAAGGGACGGGGGAACGCAGCCGGAGGCGAGGCTGCCCCGTCCGAGGCTGCGAAGCAGTCAAAATAGGGGAACGTAGCCGGAGGCGAGGCTGCCCCGTCCGAGGCTGCGAAGCAGTCAAAATAGGGGAACGCAGCCGGAGGTGAGGCTGGAATTAGGAGGTTGTAATGGAATATATTAATGCTTTTTGGGTAGGAGGGCTGATCTGTGCCCTTGTTCAGATTTTACTGGACAGGACTAAGCTGATGCCGGGGAGAATTATGGTACTGCTTGTCTGTTCGGGTGCGGTGCTTGGCGCACTGCAGATTTATCAGCCGTTTCAGGATTTTGCCGGGGCGGGGGCGAGTGTGCCTCTTGCCGGGTTTGGGAATCTTCTCTGGAAGGGTGTTAAGGAAGCGGTGGATAAGGAAGGATTTATTGGGATATTCCTTGGGGGATTTAAGGCGAGTGCAGTGGGAATTTCAGCGGCGCTGGTGTTTGGGTATCTGGCGTCGGTGGCGTTTTCGCCTAAGATGAAGAAGTAGGCTTGCGTGAGTTTATCCGAACAATACTCAATATCCGCTTTTTTCTTTTTTGCAAACTATCCGAATTAACGGATATATGCCCGGAACCGTTACGAATATCGTAAACAACAATATAAAACAGATTCCGGTTGAAGCGGTCTGCAAAATCTATGAATTATTCAACTCTTATATGGCTGTTTCCCTAACTTGTGGGGAAATGAAAAAGATTCTTGAATCATCCGCATAGATGTGCTATATTATAGACAGAGGGAAAGCCATATAAGCGGCTCTACCCTTCCGTGATTTCGTTTTACCTATGCTTTAACATAGGCAAGCCGTCACTACTTGCGATAGTGGCGGCTATTTCTTTTTCCCTTTAAAGATTGTGTAGCACAATCCCACAAGAGCGCAAATGAAGATACAGAACTGAAAAAGGTCAGCATATGTAACGTACATTCTATCACCCTCCTTTCTTTCGTTAGGAGGGCTACTTGAACCCTCCAAAACTAGACTGGAGGGGTAAAGCCGCCTGGCTTCATGGTCTTTCCCTATCGACAATATAGCACAATATCCCCTATATGGCAATAGCTTTTATATACCAGGGAATTGCTCTGTTAAAAAGCTGTAGTTCCTAAGCATTTCTCTTGTATGCGATCCTGCAGGATTTCTTGTAACAGGCGATTCCATACGTGTGGATTACCTTCATATCATGCTGCACCAGGAGAGATGCATAGTTATGATCTTCAATCTGCCTCATTGCCTGGGAGCATACATCGTCATAGGCACCTTTTTCTGCATATTTCATTTCAATAATGCAGCCAGTCTTCTCGGCGGGTATCTCGATTAATATATCGGTAAAACCAATTCCAGATTCCAGATTAGATTTTACGATCCAGTCCGGGATTGTCTGCAGCAATCCGAGTAACATGCCATGGTAAAAGTTTTCTTTCAGTTTCTTCTTGACAAAAGTGTCCCGGATACTGATGGATTCAGACATAATTTCGTTAAATAATGTCTGAAAATCTGCGGCGTTACCTGTTTTCACGGCGTCGCAGAAATGATTCCACCTTGCAGTATTGCTGGTGATCTTTGACTGAAACCAGGAGCGGATCTTATCTGTATAGATTCCAAGGATTTCTCTATTAGGAATCGTAAGCTGATGCAGTCTGTTTTCCGGTTTTCGGACGTCAGTCAGATATCCTGTCGCAAAAAGAATGCTCCACAGATAGGTCTGGCGCGTCTCCTGGTCTTCATTGTCCAAATCCGTATAGGTTAATTCTGGTATCAGTTTTTTTTCGATACTTTCACCGGATATTAATGCTTCAATCTGATTTCGAGTCGTTGCGGTAGAGTTCACGACAATATCCTTTACGATGGCGTTACTGCTGCTGTTTTCCCAATAAGCTTCCATGGGTGCATCTTTTGATACTCTAAGCTTATCACATTGATTAAGGACATCCCAGGGACAGTAGATATTTGTCCCTCCGAAATGATATCCGTTATACCATTCTTTTATCGTGTCATATGCATCTTCTATTTCATAATATGCCAGTAAGCTTCTGACTTCATTATCTGTGAAACCGAAATGTTCAGCATAGTCTGTATCCGAGATGGTTCTGACTTTAAAGTTATTGAGTCCTGTAAAAATACTTTCCTTTGCGATCCGCAGGCATCCTGTAATAACAGCAAACTGAAGATGGCGGTTGGTTTTGAGAGCCTGACTGAATAAAGAACGGACCAGGCTGACCATCTGTGAATAATATTTGTTCTGGTAAGCTTTATCTAATGGCACGTCATATTCGTCAATCAGAAGGATTACCTGTTTCCCGTAGTGTTTGGATAACAGGTTTAATAATAATTTCAGGCTTCCTGTCAGAAAAGAAGTTTTTTCAAAATCTTCCAAAAGAAGTCTTTCGAATTGCTTTTTCTCATATTCTGTAAGCCGGGGACTGTCCATCAGCATTTGAAAATTCATTGCTTCTTCATTGATTACAGCGCCTAACATGTCTCTGGCTTCTTCGAAATTACAACCTTCCACATCCTTCAGACTGATAGAGATTACAGGGTATTTCCCCATATAGGCATTGCACAGACCACTGTATTCTGAGATTTTAAGACCTTGAAAGAGAGCAGGATCTGTACCAGGTTCAAAAAACGTTTTCAGCATATCCATATTCAGCGTTTTGCCAAAACGGCGCGGACGGGTAATCAGGTTGACTTCTGCCCAGGAGGTTAACAGATCCTTTATAAAGCCGGTCTTATCCACATAGTAGAATCCGGCTGTCCGGATCTTTCTGAACATTTCGATTCCGATGGGAAGTTTCTTTCTTTCCTGTTCCATAATCTGCACCGCCTGTCTATTACAACCGTATTTAATAGTTTCTATGATAAACCTTAACACAAATCAACATGTTGTGCAAGGTTTGTTATTATTAACGGCCTGGGAGGTCGCCCATAGTAACAATTATTGTTTTCAAGTGGTATAGGATAAAATAGTGGCTTGTGAAAAGCCGGTTTTGATGTTAAGATGAAATTGAGATAGGAGACGCTTAGGAACCTGTCTTGACATTAGCAAGGAATGGAGACGGGAGTGAACGTGGCAAAGGAAGAAATCGTAAAAACAGAAGAATTAGAAACACGTTACGAGAGATACAAGGGTATCTTAAAAGACCTTACCATCATGAGTGATGTGTTCATGCGGAATGTATTTAAGAAACGGGAATGTACAGAATATGTTCTGCAGGTAATTATGGATAAAAAGGATCTGAAAGTTATTGATCAGGTACTTCAGAAAGACTATAAGAACTTGCAGGGACGTTCGGCGGTTCTGGATTGTATTGCCAGGGATTCAGATGGCAAGCAGATGGATGTGGAAATCCAACAGGACAATGAGGGTGCATCTCCAAAACGAGCGAGGTATCATAGTGGTCTGATGGATATGAATACATTAAATCCGGGACAGGATTTTGATGAACTTCCAGAAAGTTATGTGATCTTCATCACCAGAGACGATGTACTTGGCTATGGACTTCCGATTTATCATATAGACAGGAAGATCGAAGAAGTCAGTGAAAATTTCAAAGATGAGGCTCATATTATCTATGTAAATTCTAAGAAACAAGAAGACACTGAGTTGGGTAGATTGATGCATGATCTTCACTGCAAGAATGCGGAAGATATGCACAGTAAGATACTTGCAGACAGAGTATACGAATTGAAGGAAACACAGAAAGGGGTAGAAATCATGTGCCGTGAGATGGAACAGATTTATAGTGAAGGTATTGAAAGTGGTGAGCTGAAAAAAGCAAAAGCCTCAGCATTATCCATGGCTGCGGATGGAATGAAAGTTGATAAAATAGCCCACTATCTTAATGTAAGTGTTCAAATGGTGCAGAAATGGATTGGTGAAAGCATGAGAGTTACAAAATAACAAAAAAATATTTTAATGAAGCTTCCAGGAGATGATTTATCTGGTGGCTTCTTTTTTTGTGGAAAGGGGGTTCTTATGGATACGTTAGAAGTATTGACGTGGCTCCTGGCGGTGCTTCTTCGCCGCTGACGCGGCTGTTTTTGCTCATTAACGGGGCGCTCCCTTCAAAATCAGCCCCCGGGACAGGTCCTTGTGCGAGCACAAACCTGTCCCGGGAGCTGATTTTGAGTGAGCTGGTTGCGAAATCTTAAGATTTTTTTCATAATTTCTATCGGAAGTATTCCTTTTTTTGGAGTATAATGTAAAATAGAGTTGAGGAGGGTTATTTATGGATAAGGTGATCCAGGTGAGGAATCTTTATAAGTTGTACCGAGTCGGTGATGAGGTGGTACGGGCGCTTGATGGGGTGGATTTTGATATTTCCCAGGGGGAGTTTTGTGCGATTGTCGGGACTTCGGGGTCTGGGAAGTCTACACTTTTGAATATGCTTGCAGGGCTGGAGAAGCCTACGAAGGGGAATGTTGTGATTGCAGGTTCCCATATTGAGAATATGAATGAGGAGCAGCTTGTCAGGTTCCGGCGTGAGAATGTGGGCTTTATTTTTCAGTCGTTTCATCTCCTTAGTACGCTGAATGCGGTGGAGAATGTGGCGCTTCCGCTTAGTTTCAGGAAGGTTCCAAGGAATGTGCGGAACAAAAAGGCAGAGAAGATGCTGGAGCTGGTGAATCTGAAGAAGCATATGAAGCATTTTCCGAATCAGATGTCAGGAGGGCAGCAGCAGCGTGTGGGTGTTGCGAGGGCGCTTGTGGTGAATCCGAAAATTATTTTTGCGGATGAGCCCACGGGAAATCTTGATTCCCATACTTCAGAGGAGGTTATGGGACTGATGCAGAGGATTGTCAGGGAGCAGAATAAGACACTGGTTATGGTAACACATGATGCACATCTTGCCACTTATGCGAACAGGGTTTTTCATATAAGTGACGGAAAGATTTTGAAAATAGAAAATAATCAGAGGGAAAGGACGAGTGAAGGTGAAAAGCATGAGTAAGGGAAAGGAATATATGCGCAGATACATATTAGGATTACTGGCAATGATTATGGCGGCTGCGCTGGTTCCGTCAGGAGCGGTTATGGCTGCACAGGAGGATGCAGGGATCAGCATGCAGGCTGATCAGGAATCTGGAGAAGATAAAAAAGACGAAGATAAAAAAGAGGAAGATAAAAAAGACGATACAGGCAAGGACGAGGATAAAAAGGACGACAGCAAGGCAGATAACAAGGAGAAGACCAAGAAGGAAGAATTTGGAATAGAAGAGCATGAACTAAAGCTGTCATCCAAGAATAAAGAGGTTCCGGTTTTTAAGGAAGGGAAAAAGAGAAAATGGGTGTTTACCCTGACGAACAATTCGGATATAGAGCTTAAGGATGTAAGTGTAAAGCCGGATCTTGGCGAGACAGAGGATACCTGGCCCTTTGAGACGAACCGGCAGGATTATGAAAAGACAGTTAAAAAGCTGAGTCCGAGACAGACTGTTGATATTACTTTTATGTTTACTCAGCGTGAGAATATGGAGACGAAGAGACAGACCCTCCAATTTGTAGTAATGATCGGCGGAAAGGAATTCAAGACACAGAAGGTCTATGCAAAGACAACAGGGGATACGGATGTCGGGGAACCCGGGGATGACGGCGGAGATGACATCCCGGATGACGGTGGATTTACAAATGGGGATGTGTCTTCTGATGATGGAGAAGGTTCGGAATCATCCTCAGTTCCACGCGTCATTGTTACCGGGTTTGCGACGAATCCGCCAGAGGTACAGGCGGGAAAGGATTTTACACTGATTGTACATCTGCAGAATACCTCAAAGACAACTGCAGTGAAAAATATGCTGTTTGAGATGAATGCTCCCACAGAAGGAGACGATGAACAGACAGCGTCCCCGGCATTTCTTCCGTCATCAGGTTCCAGTACGGTATATCTGGACGGAATCGGGGCAGGCGGTAGTGCAGACATAGCCATGAAGCTGAATGCAAAGTCTGATCTGATGCAGAAGCCATATAGCATTGAACTTTCCATGCGGTATGAGGATGCCGGAGGTACAGGTGTTGAGACATCTTCGAATCTGTCCATTCCGGTGAAGCAGAAGCCCAGATTTGAATTCAGCACCTTTGAAGTGAATCCCACGAGCATTTCTGTGGGGGATGAGGCGAATGTGATGTTCAGCCTGTATAACCTTGGAAGAACAAAGCTGTATAATGTAAAAGCAAAATTTGCAGGCCCCCATATTGATTCTGAAGAAGTATTTGTGGGAAACGTGGACTCTGGTGCCACAGCATCCATTGATACAATGCTGACAGGAATAGAGGTATCAGAAGGACCGGAGACAGTGACAATGACTCTGAGCTATGAGGATGAGGCGGGCAAAGTCTCTGAAAAGAAGGAAGAGCTGGAGCTTGAGGTTGCAGAGATGATGGAAGGCGATATGATGATAGGCGATATGGGAGAAGAGATGGTTGAGTCAAAGTCAAAGCTTCCTCTGATTATCGGACTGATTGTTGTGATCGTAGTAATCGCCGCAGTTGTCATCATAGTTAAGAGAAATAAAAAGAGAAGAATGAAGAACGAGGAGGAGGCGCTGTTAGATGAGTTGGATGGACCTTCTGAGGATGAGTGGGAGTAACTTAAAAAGACGAAAATTACGTACCTTTCTGACGGTTCTCGGAGTGGTCATTGGAACAACCTCGATTGTAGTCATGATTTCCCTGGGGCTCGGCATGCAGGAGTCTCTTTACCGGGAGGTAGAGCAATCCGGCGGCCTTACGAGTATTAGAGTAACGGGGCAGGAGGCCGGGGGCGGCATGTACGGCAGTGTAAGCTTTGGATCAGATGAAGATATGGAAGCATCGGAAAAGTATATTGACGATGAGACGGTAGCGGAGCTGGGAACCCTGGAGCATGTGGTGTCCTCTTATCCGGTATATGAGACATCCGTGATTTTCTTAAAAGGGAAATATGAGGGCTATGGCTCGATCAAGGCCATGCCGCATCAGGGACTGGCAGAGCAGAATATCCCTCTTGCAGAGGGCGGAAGGCTTCCCCAGGAGGGGGGAACCCTTGAGCTCGTATTTGGAAATACGGTTATTACAGATTTTCAGGAAAAAGGGGGAGGCGGAGCCTACTGGGAGACGGGTATTCTCCCGGATATTGACCTTGCAAAGGACTCTCTGTTCCTTATTCTAGACCAGGATGGATACTATAATATGCAGTCAGGGAGCGCTGATATGGGCGGCGACATGGGTGACATGGGTGAAGGCGGTGAAGTCCAGACTGTAAAGAATGTCAAGAAGCATGTAGTGAAAGCATGCGGAGTGGTGGAAGGCGGACCCGATGATTATAATATGCATTCCATGTATGTTTACTGTGATCTTGATGTGCTTGTTAAGCAGCTCAAGAAGGAATTCGCAGGAAGGGTGATTCCGGGACAGCCAACAACAAATTCCGGGAAGCCGTATAAGGATTTTTATTATTCTTCTGCACAGGTTAAGGTAGATGACATTGATAATGTAGATGCCGTGTCGGATAGCATCAGGCAGCTTGGATACGGCGTGGAGACGAATATAGAGTATTTGCAGAGCATGCAGAAAGAGCTTGCCATGATCGAGGCAGTGCTTGGAGGAATCGGGGCGATTTCACTGTTTGTAGCAGCCATCGGAATTGCAAATACGATGATGATGTCCATCTATGAACGGACGAAGGAGATTGGCGTAATCAAGGTTCTGGGATGCAGCCTTAAGAATATCAAACAGATGTTTCTTATGGAGGCGGCTTCCATCGGCCTGATCGGGGGAGTTGTGGGGAATATTCTGAGTTTCATTCTTTCGGCTATTATTAATTATCTGACTGCCGGAGGCGCCGCGATGGGATTTGAGGGAAATATTTCTTATATTCCTTTGTGGCTTGTGCTTGTTTCAATGGGATTCGCCATGCTGGTGGGCATTATGGCGGGATATTTCCCGGCGAAGAGGGCTATGAAGCTAAGCCCGCTTGCCGCGATACGAAGTGAATAGACAAAGGATCAGATGACCTATTCTTCGATGATATGGATTTCCAGGTAATCGAAGTCAATGGAATCTACAAAGTTATCCTGATAAAAGCGGGCTTTGTCGTGCCGCTTGAATTCCTCAATTGTGGAATCCAGCCAGATGGGTTTGCTTAAGTCAAATTCATAGCAGACTGCATCTAAGGCATGGAAGATTTTATGAGTGCGCGTATCCGTTGTATCATCGCAGATGACGGTATCGCGCACTAAATGGTTATCCTTGATTTCTTTTCCCCATAAACGAAACATGATGAGCAGCTCCTTTTTGATTGAAGAGTATATATAGTTACTTTAAAATGCATTATACAGAAAAAGTGATGGTTCGTCAATTGGAGTTACGAGTTAACTAACCGACAGTTATATGGAGGGTATAAATGATACGAAAATGGACAGGAAAGGGGAATGGGAGCAGTTGTTCAGTTACAGAATGCGGACCGGACGGTATTCAGGAGAGCGGCCGTTCGGGAAATGTGAAGAGGTGTATGCCGGATCCGGAGACGGGGCTTTCTGAAGAGGAGATTCGGGAGCGCATCGAGGCCGGATGGACGAATGAAGCAGTGGAGCCGCCTTCACGGACAATGAAAGAGATTATACATGAAAATGTATTTACTTATTTTAACTTAATCTTTGTGGTGCTGGCATTGCTTTTGTGCCTGGTGGGGTCATTTAGGAACCTTACATTTCTGCCAGTGATTGTGATTAATACATTGATCGGTATTATTCAGGAAATCAGATCGAAGAAAGTTCTCGATGAACTAAATATGCTGAATGCCCTGTCTGCCGTTGCAGTCCGCGGCGGTGAGCTTGTCCAGGTATCAACAGAAAGCCTGGTAATTGATGACATTGTCATTTTTAAAGCAGGAAATCAGATCAGCGCGGATGCAGTTGTAGTAGATGGCGAGGTGCAGGTTAACGAGTCGCTGCTTACCGGAGAGCCGGATGAGATCACGAAAGGGAAAGATGCACAACTGATGTCCGGAAGTTTTGTTGTATCAGGGGAATGCCGTGCGAGGCTCACGGAGGTGGGCAGGGATTCCTACATCTCCAGACTGACCCTGGAGGCAAAGGCCATGCAGAAAGGGGAACAGTCAGAGATGATACGGTCTCTTGACAGGCTGGTAAAGATTGTGGGAATTGTTCTGATTCCGATAGGAATTCTGCTGTTTGTCCAGGGATATTTTTTCAACCATGAGGGATTTAGAAACAGTGTTACCTCTATGGTGGCGGCAGTGATCGGGATGATTCCAGAGGGGCTGTATCTGCTTGCCAGTGTAGCTCTGGCGGTAAGCGCCATGCGCCTCGCCAGGCAGAAAGTGCTGCTTCATGATATGAAGAGCATTGAGACACTTGCCCGTGTCGATGTCCTGTGTGTGGATAAGACCGGAACCATTACCGAAAATGTAATGTGTGTTAAGGAGGTAATCCCTACTGGTCTCTATCATGAAGAAGGGACATCTCTTGAAGAGCTTTTAGGAGATTTTGTGGCAGCACAGAGTGCAGACAATAGTACAATGGAAGCTATGAAATCCTATTTTACAAAAAATACGAAGACAATGGCAGATCAGGTAATCCCATTTACCTCTGCATCGAAATACAGCGGCGCTTTATTTGGAGAGAAAGCATATGTGCTTGGGGCACCAGAATTTGTGCTTAGGGATGACTACGACAGAGAAGAAGGCTTTGGCAAAGAGATCCGGAAATACGCATCAAGAGGATACCGGGTTCTTGTATTTGGAATCTATGACGGTGTGCCGGATGGAAAGAGACTGAGAGAAAAGGTGACGCCCCTTGCATATCTGCTTCTTGCAAACCATGTAAGGAAAGAAGCTCCCGGGACTTTCGCATATTTTGCGGAGCAGGGCGTAGAGATCAAAGTAATATCCGGGGACAGCCCGATTACTGTGTCCGAGGTTGCCAGAGAGGCCGGGATACAGAACGCAGAGGAATATATAGATGCCTCTACTCTAAGAACAGATGAAGATGTGGAGAAGGCGATTGCCAGTCATACCGTTTTCGGACGCGTCACGCCTGCACAGAAGCGGCAGTTTGTCCAGGCGCTTAAAAAGCAGGGAAGAACCGTAGCCATGACAGGAGACGGAGTAAACGATGTGCTGGCACTTAAGGATGCGGACTGCAGTATAGCCATGGCATCCGGCAGCGACGCCGCAGTGCAGGCTTCCCAGGTCGTGCTGTTAGAATCCAATTTTGCATGCATGCCCTCCGTTGTATTGGAGGGGCGCAGAGTGGTCAATAACATTCAGCGTTCCGCAAGCCTGTTTCTGGTAAAGAATATATTTTCCCTTCTGCTGTCGCTGTTTGCAGTCGTATTTATGATTACTTACCCGCTGGAACCGTCCCAGATATCACTGATCAGCATGTTTACAATTGGTATTCCGGCATTCTTCCTTGCACTGCAGCCAAACAAGGAGATGATACAGGGACATTTCCTGAGTAATGTGTTCCTAAAGGCACTTCCAGCGGGCCTTACAGACGTAATCGCAGTAGGGGCGCTGGTCGTATTCGGACAAACCTTTGAGGTTGATCCTGTGGATATCTCCACCGCATCAACCATGCTGCTTGCAATCGTAGGATTCATGATACTTTACAGAATCTGTAAGCCGTTCAGCAAGGTCCGGATTGCAGTGTGGACCGGATGTATGATCGGGCTGCTGGGCTGCAGCATATTCCTGCCGGGACTATTTGCAATTACAGGCATGTCAACAAAATGTGTAATGCTCTTTGTTGTTTTCTCCATCGCAACAGAGCCGGTACTCCGCTATCTGACACGACTGATTGAGTTGGGGACCAAGTATTTTTAAGTTACTATGTTTTTTAAAATACCCCGTCCCCAACTTGCTTGAAAGTGGGGTGGTTATATGTTATTATAGGTGCGGATATGTAGCTTAAAGGGGGATATTATTTTTATGGCATTAGAGATTGGAGTTTACCCTGCGGATGCTGAGGATGTTCCGGAGATTGCAAGGATTATGGATGAGGCTTACCGGCAGATGGAGTGTAAGGACTGGTTTTGTACAGATGATGTCCCGTTTTTGGAAAGGCATGTGCGGGACGAGGGCTTTATACTGAAGGCGGCAGCAGAGGATGTGATTGCCGGGTTTCTGGTGGTACGATATCCAGGCAGTGCCCCGGATAACCTGGGAAGATACCTGGGGCTGTCTGATGATGACCTGGGGCTGACTGCACATATGGAATCGGCGGCAGTACAGAACAGTTACCGGGGGCATGGTATTCAGAAGAGACTGATGGAAGAGGCTGAGAGTCTTTTGAGAAGGCAGGGTTACCGTTATCTTATGGGAACTGCACATCCGGATAATATATATAGTGTAAATAATTTCCTGAGGCTTGGTTATGAGGTGGCAGGGGAGGATATGAAGTATGGCGGATTGCCAAGATATATATTTTGCCGCAGAATATCGTAAGTATAACTGAGCCAGACAGTTCAGGAGCTGGCAGATTAAGGCACAGGATTGATAAGGAGAAATATTTATGACAGCACGAAGAGGAAGAAGACACAGAAGAAAAAAGAGACAAAAGAAAAACACAGGATTGATACTTGGGATTGTCGGAGGAACTACAGGGGTTTTACTTGCAGGATACATAGGGGCAGGAGTTTATTTCTCCTCTCATTTTCTGCCCAATACGGAGATCAATGGGCATGACTGCTCCGGGAAACCAGTTTCAGAGGTGGAGGAGATCTTTAAGAAGGAAATGGAGGGGTATGCCCTGACTGTTATAGATAAGGATGGACAGAAGGAAGAGATTACGAGCGAGGACATTGCCCTTGAATATAAGGAAAGCAAGGCGCTTAAGGAGGTCCTGGAGAAGCAGAATGGCTTTGCATGGCCTGTATCATTTTTCACTAAGGATTCGGAGAATGCGACTATTGAATTGTCATATGATGAGGCGAAGCTTGACGGGAAGCTCCAGGCGCTTAAAGCAGCCACGGCGAAGCAGGTAAAGCCTAAGTCCGCGAAGCCGGAGTTTGACGGAAGCCAGTTTGTGGTGAAGCCGGAGGAAACGGGTACTGCGCTTGATATGGAGGCGCTGAAGAAAAAGGCATCAGAGGCAGTTACTGAGCTTAAGCCAGATCTGAATCTTAAGTCGGAGAAATGTTATAAGGAGCCGAAATACACTTCCGAGTCTCCTGAGGTTGCAGAGGCATGTGACAAGATGAACCAGTACTGCCAGGCAAATATTACGTATTCTATGGATGAGCCTGTAGTGATTGACGGAACCGTAATTTCTGGATGGCTGTCTGTGGACAAGAACATGAAGGTAAAGTTTAAGAAAAGTAAGGTAAAGGAATGGCTGGAACAGTTTGGAGATAAATATGACACCATGGGAGCCCAGAGAACCTTTACGACGCCGGACGGAAGGAGTGCAACCGTAGAGGGAGGAGACTACGGCTGGTCTATAGATGAGGATACGGAGTATAAGGCAATCGTAGATGCAGTGAAAAATGGAGAGACCATTACAAAAGAGCCTGCATACTACGCAGGCGGTACGGCTGCAGTCCACGGCTCACCGGACTGGGGAGATACCTATGCGGAGGTGGATCTTACCACGCAGCATATGTGGTATGTTGTGAATGGAGAGGTGGCGCTTGAATGTGATGTGGTAACCGGAAAACCGGTTCCGGAAATGATTACGCCCACAGGTGTCTATGTGTTTAAGGAAAAGGAGCATGACAGCGTTCTCGTAGGGGATATCAATCCGTCCACTGGAAAGCCCGCTTACCGGACAGAGGTGCGTAACTGGATGCGTATTACCTGGACCGGAATCGGATTTCACGATGCAGACTGGCAGACGGCTTTCGGTGGTGAACGATATAAAAATTATGGTTCGCATGGATGCATCAATATGCCAGTTGATAAGTCCGGGGAGTTATTCGACATGATTGAGCCAGGGGTTCCGGTTATTATTCATAACTAGGCAGTATCCGGATCCCAGAGCCCGTCCTCACGCAGCCGGTCCCAGTCGGCACAGATGATTTTGATCTTACGGTTGAACGCCACGGGAACCTCCCGCTGATAGGCATACCCTTTATCCACCATTTCCTGAAGAGCGGCATGGATGGCCTCCTGGGATACATGGTTATGTTCCGCCACGGCTTCCACGGTTTTCAGGAAAGTGGGGTTGATATTTTTATCCGAGATATAGTCAAAATTCTGAATAATCATTTCATAATATCTGTGAGTCAGATCATCAGGATAGGGGTACTCAATACTTCTTGAAGCAGATGCCTTCAGCTGGCTGCTGAAGGCGCCGCGTACCCCATAGACTACAACTTCTTTTTTCTGCTGCTGCGTGATAAATTTTGTGACCGGCTGAAAATGTCCGTCTCCGGTAAATAGTATGTAGGAGTCAGGACCGTTTTGCTGAAAAGCGGTCTGATACAGGTAGTCCACCATGATGAAATCCGTCATGTCTTTTTTTGAACCAGAGTGCCAGGTTTCGATAATGGTGTTAGTGGTTTCCCGTATTTTATTCAGCTCCTGGTTAATCGGAGAATGTGTAAAGTCACCGAATACCATAATATCCAGAAGCTGATAGGTTTCCTCAAGCTCCTTGCGCCAGGAAGACAGATCTGGCCGGATTCCATACAGATTTTGATAGGAATAATACCAGTGTTCATAATCTACGAATGCGATTGCCCGGATTGCCCGCTTTGGGGCATTAGAGTATCTATGTAAAAAAGTCTGAATCAGTTTCAAAGAATTTCCCCCTGTTTTTTAGTATGGTGTTATTATAGCAGAGAAAAAAGCTTGTGTAAATGATGTACTGGATTTTATTAAGGATTCGGATACATAGGGGTTACTATTCCTGGGCTGTGAACAGTAACACATAGGTTATGGCATTAGCCCGGCAAGTATGACGCTTGCAGCGAGTCCGGCAAGGGTGGAGATCAGTGCCCCGGTAAGTGTATACCGTGTTTTTGATACTTTTGCGGTCATGAAGTATACACTCATGGTATAGAATATAGTTTCAGTGCATGCCATACTGATAGACGCAGTGAGGCCGAGCCAGGAATCGGTTCCGTATTCTTTATAGGTGTCAAGAAGAAGCCCGGTGGCGGCAGAGGAGGAAAACATCTTTACAATGGTCAGGGGAACCAGTTCACCGGGAAAGCCAACGTATTTTGTAAAGCTCCCGATAAGTTCTGCGAGAAGGTCAAGAAAACCAGAGGCCCTCAGGACTCCGACAGCCACCATGAGCCCGACCAGAGTAGGCATAATACGGATAACCGTAAAGAAGCCGCTCTTTGCACCCTTTATAAAGGTATCATACACGTCTATTTTCATTAGACATCCGTAGCAGACAATTCCAAAAATAACCATTGGAATTATCATGTCTGTAACATATAAGAAAAATTTCATATCTATTCTCCATCAATTAACTTCTTCTATATATATGTGTCAGGCGCATACTTCATGCAGAACATTCATATGCTTTATTTAAGAAGATGTATCGGGTGACTTTTTTATGTTAAATTATCTCTGGGCATGCATGATTATGGTGGGGATTGTATATGCTGCATTTACTGGGAGGATGCCGGAAATTACTAACGCAGCACTGGATTCTTCGAAGGAAGCAATTACACTGTGTATCACAATGATGGGGGTTATGTCTTTCTGGGTGGGATTTATGGAGATAGCAACAAAGGCGGGGATTGTGGAAGGAGCGTCCAGGCGGATTCGCCCTGTTATCCGGTTTTTATTTCCTGATTTGCCGAAGGGACATCCGGCAGAGGGGCCTATCACAACGAATATTATTGCAAATGTGCTGGGGCTTGGGTGGGCGGCTACGCCGGCAGGGCTGAAGGCGATGGAGGAGTTGGCGAAGCTGGAAGCAGAGCGGGGGAATCCGGAATACTCATCGGAAGGTGGAAGCACCAAGGGCAGAAAAGCCAGCAATGAGATGTGTACATTTTTGATTATTAATATCTCGTCGTTGCAGTTGATCCCGGTGAATGTGATCGCCTACCGTTCACAATATGGGAGCGTGAACCCGGCGGCGATCGTGGGGCCGGGGATTGCGGCTACGGCGGTGAGTACAGCAGTGGCGGTGGTGTATTGTAAAGTGAAGGATAGGAAGCGGAAAATATAAGACTTTACCGAAAGTAAGAGGGTGGAAAAAATCGTTCTCTTGCTTTTTATTTCGCTGCATTACGGCGGGGATTAAAATGATGAGTTAAAAATGGAACGTATAAGAACTGTTTCAGTTATTCCTAATAGGAGAAAACATTGACTTTGTTAAGTGTGGGTAATATAATGCAATTATAGGAATCTGTGAAAGAACAACTTTAATGAGAAATGGAGAGCATTATGAAATCAGATACAATGGTTATGTATAGAGATGCGTATTTTAAAGATTGTGAAGCATTAATAGAAAGTAATCACCCATATAGGAATCATGTCAATAAATTTATTGAATATTTAAATTTGCCGGAAGTTAACTTAGCAGACACTCCGATGGATATAAGTAAAGAGACGGTGAAGAGATGTATAGGCTATTACCATGAAAGAGGAGAAATCAATTCTAGGAAAACGATGGAATCACATTTGGAATCTGTAAAAAGTTTTTATGATTATTTAAGTAGAACGGGAAAATTGAGAGATATATTTTCTGACTTAGATTATGGAGAGTTTAAGGAAACGATAGTACAAATGTACAATTTATCGGAACCGTCAGGAAGGGGAGTTTTTGGCTGTAATGATATTCAGAAAATATTGCTTAACCTTGATGTTGCCATTGATAATTTTAAAATGGAATTAGCAGGGGTAAGAGATGGGGATAAATATTTACAAAGAATAATTTTACGGTTGTTTATAAAATTAACATTAATTGCTCCAGCAAAAAGAAATGTAATTACATCTATAAAACGGTCAGATTTAGATGATAATTTGAAAAAACTTAGGATAAATGATGCTGTAATAAATGTTCCATGTGGATTATCAAGAGATTTAAAAAATGCAATAGGGTACGCAGAGGAGAAAAATAAAAAAATAATAACGGATAGTGATAATATTTTTGATTTTATATACAGACATAAAGGTAAGTTCCAAGGAGAAAGTTTAAATACTTGGTTTTTTAATATGAATCAGGATTTTGATATTATTAAGGGGCAAAAAAGTAAGAAGTCTTTAGCTGTTGAGCCAATAAGAAATACTGCAATTAAAATGATGGTTGATAATATGGTGAATCCGATTCTGATTTCTAAAGTTTCGGGTATTAAGCTATCTATTATAGAAAAAACGTACTATCCGCAAAATTGGAAGGTTGAATTTAATGAAGATTTAAATAGAAGCATTAATAGAGCTATTGCACAAAATGACTATTATTGTTATATATAATAAAGCCTAGAAGTGCATTTTAAGAATTGAATTTATATATAAGCCTAATTAATGTATAAAAATATACAATTAAAACATAATTATTCTGAAAAGTATTGGTTGCTTTGTTGTTAAAGAATACGAAAGGAAGGATATTTATGAATACATTTCATGATTTTAATAATATACAAGATCAGTTGTGCGAAGATATATACGGACAACTAATAAACATTCTTGAATATAAAGATAATCCTTATTTTAGAGTGGATAAAACAGGAATTTACGATATGCTTTATTATGTAAAAGTAGAAAAACAGGAATATCCAATTGTAGGGATAAAATGTCTGGAAAATTCAGATGAAGCAATAATTCGAAAACAACATTTGTTATCTTGGAATCGGAATGATGTTCCAATTTCAATTTTAGTTTTGTCGGGAGAGATAAGAATTTATAATAATTTTTCGCTAAAGAAAACAAAGGCATTGTTATACAATAGTAGTAATACGCAAAAGAATCAGCAAATAATTGATGACTTAAAGGCATCAAGAATAGCAACAAAAGTGGTATGGGAACGTTTGACACAGCTGTCGAATTCCAGTGAACGGGTTGATAAGCAGCTATTATCTAATTTGCGAAATACTGTAATGCAGGCAAAGTCTGAATGCGGAATGTCTTTAGAAAATGCATATAATTTTATGTCACTCTGTATATTCGTAAAATATTTAGAAGATAGAGGTATGCTTACGCCACAATTCTTTTTAAAGTGGAATGCAGGTACTTTCACAGAGCTTTTGGCAGTAGCGAATCCAATAGAGTTGGATGATTTTTTTACATTTTTAAAAAACAGATTTAATGGAGATTTGTTTGTTGTATCAAAACAAAATCTGCCTTCAGAAAAACAGTTAGACATTTTTTATCGTTTCTTTAGAGGTGATGATATTTTTGAAAATGGAAACAGTCAATTGCGATTATTTCCATATAATTTTTCAGTGATACCCATTGGTCTGATAAGTAATATATATGAAACTTTTTTTTCTATAGAAGAAAAAAACAAAGAAGATAGAATTTCGACTAAGACTGGAGCTTTTTATACACCACATTATTTAGCTGATTTTATGATTCAGCAAAGTTTTTCATTGTGTATAGATCAAGATAGAATTCCTTGTGTGATAGATCCGGCATGTGGTTCCGGCATATTTTTGGTAAATTCGTTTAAGTGTCAAATAGAAATGTTAAAAAAAATAAAAGGGAAACTGTGTGCAAAAGATTTAAGTTGTCTAATGGAGAACAGTATTTATGGCGTAGATATTAGCCTAGGGGCACTTAAGATTAGCTGTTTTAGTTTATATATAGCGCTGTTAGATGAACTGACACCCAAGGATATAATGGAAAATAATTTTAAATTTCCTAATTTAATTGGAAACAACCTTATAGAAGGAAGTTTTTTTTCATCGGAAATAGATTTAAAGTTATCGGGGAAAAAGTTTGATGTAATAGTTGGAAATCCACCGTGGAAGAGCATGGCAAATTCGGATCATGTTTTATATTGCAAAAATAATAATATTCCAATAGCAGATGCTCAGATTGCTCAGTCTTTTTTATGCAGAGCTAGTGATTTTGCAAATGATAAAACCCAAGTAGTTTTTTTGGTTACAAATGCGATTTTTACGAATAAGAAAAGCAAGAAATTTCTAAAATATTTATTAGAGAATTTTTGCATTGAAACAATAATAAATTTAGAGGCTGTGAAAACACAGCTTTTTGCGCATGCAAAATATCCATGTTCCATCTTATACTATCGTTGTATAAAAAAAGCAAAGTATGATATAAAATATCAAGTATTTCAGGCGAATGGGTTGTTTAAATTACTTCATAAATTTGTGTGTGATAAAAATGAAGAATTGTTCATAAGTAAAAGAAAAATAATTGATCGAGAATACATATGGACAATTCTTACATATGGAGATGAATTTGATGTAGAATGTATAGAAGAATTATTAAAATTTCCGAGTCTAAGTAACAGCATAAATGAAAAGATAGACTTTATTCAAGGGTATAGTACGTCAAATAGTGGTTGTAAGCATGAAGAATTTTCCGCTTTTCGTGGCGGGTCTTTAAAAGATGTGTTTTTGCCCTATGGCATAGACTATGCAAATGTCCCTGGGATATCTCCAGATATACTTTATGATAGACCGAGAAAGTTGGAGATGTATACTTGTCCTCATAAGGTGTTGGTAAAGAGAACTTATAATGAAAGTTGCTGGGGAGCTGCATACGTAGAAGAACCTTTGATTTTCAGTAATGATTTTTCAACATTTAATGATTACTCTGGGGAAAATGTTGATTTATTAAGGTATATTGAAGGGTTAATTAATTCAGATGTTTTTCGGTATTATAGTTTTTATATGACGAAAGTAAAAGCTGCAAAAAAACCAGAGGTGGTAAAAGAAGATATAATGAAATTCCCAGTACCTGTCTATGATAAAGAAAATGGAGATATAAAAAATATTATAAGTTTAGTGATGCAAATAGAACAACAAGTTCAGAAGGAATGGGAATTAAGAAAAAACAGCCCATGGCTTGTGGATGAAACCGTTAAAATCAAGATTCAAGAAGAACTTAACAAATGTATTTTTAAATTGTATAAATTTGATGAGTTTCATATTTCTATAATTAAAGAAGGTATAGAAAGATTTTCTGAAAAACAACAAGCAAATATTTATGCATGTGAGAATGATTATCAAAATTTTGCCAACTATATTTGTAACTATTTTAATTATTATATGAAACAAGCATCGCAGGGATCATGGAAAATGATGAAGAACGAAGGGGAGTTCTATACAATGATATATTTTTCGTTTAAGGGCGAAGAATGTCTAATGTCTCCGGATATTATGGGGCTGTCAGGGTTAGAGCAAATTAATGAACAATTGTTAGTGCAAAGAAGAGTATTGCTATTTGTAAGTGATGGTTTTCAGGTCATACAAAGTAAAGAGAGAACTAATTGGACATTAGGAAAAGCCAAGAAAATAGCCGCTAAGATAACTAGAGAAATCATGTGTGAGGGAGGAATGGTGTGTGAATAGAATAATGCCCTCATGGACTGATATGTTTCGGGTAAATTATATAGAAAATTATATCCATTTAGTAATTAAAGCATATCAAAGTATAGGGAATGGAAGCCATATTATGATAAAGAAAGAGGAGGAGCGAAGGACAGAGCTTGTGGAGGCCATGCGGAGTGAGAAAGGAGAGTTTAATATTACTTTTCCCATTGGCTATGAAGTGGGTGAAAAAACAAAACGTATGGATATATGTTGTTATTTGGATGGATTGAAAGAAAACAATTATATTTGTTTTGAATGTAAGAGGTTTTTAAAAACTACTATTACAAAAAGTCATTTTAACAAGGAATATTATGGGGAAGGAATTAGCCGCTTTGAAAATAACGAGTATAGCAGTTGCATGCCAGAAGCGGGTATGATATCTTTTTTGGAGACCGGCAATATGGACAAGCTAAAAAAGCTTATGGAAATGAAATTACCAGAAAAAGCTATGGACAAAAGGTATGAGGATTGTTCCTTGAGATATTCATTTTGCTATGTTTATCGAACGATGCATAGAAGAAAAGGGAATAATCATATTTTGTCTATCTATCATATTTTACTTGATTTTACATAGTCGTGAATCGTAAATTTTTATAAAGTTGAAATATTTTCCACTTGTACGGTTGGAAAGTTTTTGAACATGCTTTTACAGGCCAGATAAGATATTTCAAGTAGAAAGATAAGGAGTGAAATTGTCAAAACACTAGGAAGGAAGAAAAATTATGAGTAAAATCATGGAACAGCTTTTAAATGAAGAAAAAATTGAAGCAGCAAAGTGTATGCTGGAAAGAGGAAAAATGACAAAAGAGGAAATTGCAGAGGATTTAGATCTGCCATTGAGTGTAGTGGAAAGGCTTGAGAATGATTTACAACTGGCATAATGAATTTTGCGGCAGATTGTGAAAGCAGGAACTCATGAAACGGAGAAATCCTGCTTTTATTATATTGATTTTGTTGTTTTGGCAATATTCAACAATAAGAGAGAGGAAAAGATCAATATTACAAGATATTTTTCATAAAGTTCGTGTCACTAACTTGACACAAGGGGGATTGAAGGCGATGGAAGAGCTTGGGAAGCTGGAGGAAGACAGAAGGGCGGGCAGGCTGCCTGGTCCGGTGAGGAAGCGGGGGATTGCAAGCAATGAGATGTGTACGTTTTTGATTATTAATATCTCGTCGCTGCAGCTGATCCCGGTGAATGTGATCGCATACCGGAGCCAGTACGGGAGCGTGAACCCGGCGGCGATCGTGGGGCCGGGAATCGCGGCAACTGCGGTGAGTACGGTTGCGGCGGTGATATATTGTAAAATGATGGATGGGAAGCGGAGGACGTGAGTTCTTCGCTTTTGCTAAACTTTTTTAATAAATACATTGACTTGGCGTAACATATATGTTACATTATATTAAATGCAAGTGAGGTAAAAAAGTGAATACGACAAAAGAGAGCGACGATATTATTAATAAGCAGAATTTGATAAGACAAGAGATTATAAAACAATATATTGAGTACAGGAAATTAAGGAACCTGACACAAGAGGATTTAGCCAGCACCATGGGAATTAAACGCCCTAACATAAGTCGTTTTGAAACAGGACAGTGTAATCCAACGTTAGACTTACTGGTAAAAATAGCTGAATGTATGGATTTGGAGATCAGGATAGAGTTAGTTGACAAAAAGATGGAGAAGGGTGATGAAAAAAAATATTAGTTTGTTTTACACAAATATAGAAAATAAAGAGGGGATAGAGGAGTTTTTTTCGGCACTGGAAGAATATGCAGAATTTAGAAGGACGACACGAAGGAGGAACTATTTTGGATAAATTGCTTTCTTATTTAAAAACATATTATGGAGAGGATGCCCAATATAGAGCCGGACAGGAGGAAGCAATTCGGGATGTACTGCAGGGAAAAAGAACTTTGGTTGTACAGAAAACAGGATGGGGAAAAAGTCTTGTCTATTTTATGGCTACAAGATTGATTCGGGAGAGTACAGGAGGAATTACGCTTATTATCAGTCCGCTTTTGGCTTTGATGAACAATCAAATTGAATCTGCGGCGAAGCTTGATTTACAAGTCAGGACAATTAATTCTGAAAACATTGATGAATGGGATCATATTTTTGAAGAAATTCAAGATGGCTGTGTTGATGCCTTGATTATTTCACCGGAAAGACTGGCAAATGAGGAGTTTAAAGAAATGCTTACAACAAGACTTTCAGCGCAGGTTGGTCTGTTTGTAGTGGATGAGGCGCATTGTATTTCAGACTGGGGGCATGATTTTAGACCTGATTACAGGCGGATTGTTGATATTGTCAGGCTTTTACCGCCCAATATTCCCGTGCTTGCAACGACAGCGACGGCAAATAACAGGGTTGTGGATGACATAAAAACGCAGTTAGGCGGCAATTTAGCGGTAAGCCGCGGCAGTCTTATGAGAGATTCCTTGTCGATACAAGTGATTGAATTGGCTTCAAGGGAAGAACGGCTGGCATGGCTGTCAGAGAACATCATGTCAATTCCCGGAACTGGGATTGTCTATTGTTTAACAATAAGGGACTGTGAGCTGGTTTATCGTTGGCTGAAAACCAAAGGAATATTGTGTGAATGTTATCATTCCAAAGTTGAGACAGAGGAAAAAGGCATCATTGTAGATCGATTCATGAAGAACGAGATTAAGGTATTGATTGCGACAGTTGCTTTTGGAATGGGATTTGACAAACCCGATATTGCATTTGTAATACATTTTCAAAAGCCAGGAAATATTGTTGCATATTATCAGCAGATTGGCCGTGCGGGACGAAGCATTGAACAGGCATATGCGATTTTATTTTGCGGAAGTGAGGATGATGAGATTAATACCTATTTTATTGAATCGGCATTTCCGACAGAACAGACAATGAATGCTGTAATTGATGCTGTGACCGAGCATCCGGGGATCGGACAGAGGGCTTTTGAACAATATGTGGACATGTGTCAAGGAAAAATAAAGCAGTGTGTTAAGTACCTGACAGTAAACGGGGATATTTATGCAGAGAAAAGGAAATATTATAAGACGCCCCGCAAATGGGAACCGGATTTGGAGAAGAGCGGGAAAATTACGCGTATCAGGAAGCAGGAACTACAACAGATGAATGAGTTTGCCCGCATTTCAAGCTGCTATATGAAGTATATTGCGGATACATTGGATGACCCGAGTGCAGTGGAATGTAGTCATTGTGCAAATTGCCTGAAAAGGGAAATCTTTCCTAAAACAGTTTCCGTGCAGGAAATAGCAGATGCGCAGAAATTTGTCAGAGAAGGATTCCATATTATTGAACCGAGAAAAATGTGGCCAAGCGGCATTACAATATACGGGAAAAATAAAATATTACCGGAAATTCAGTGTGAAACGGGACGTGTGTTGTCTGATTACGGCGATACGGGCTGGGGAAAACTCGTGAAAGAGTGTAAATATGAAAAGGGATATTTTGAGGAACAGTTGGTGGAGGCTTCGGCGAAGCTGCTTAGGGACTATGTTACTATGAATGATATTCAATGGGTCACAAACGTGCCATCTTTGAAAAGACCGGAGCTGGTGGGAACTTTTGCGCATCAGCTTGCAGCACATCTGGGGCTGGAATACCGCGATGCCATTGAGAAAAGAGTGCATAGAAAATATCAAAAAGAATTAGAATCTGCTTATCTGCAGTATCAGAATGTGAATGATTCCTTTGAAGTGAGGGAGTCGGAAGTGCTGCCCGAAAATGTTCTGTTAGTAGACGATATGGTTGATTCCAGATGGACTTTTACAGTCTGCGGTTATAAGCTCAGGGAAAAGGGGAGCGGAAAGGTTTTTCCTTTTGCGCTGGCAAATACGGCGGGAAGAAATGGAGACGATTAAGTATGGTATATTCAGAAAATGCAATGTGTGCAATTTTATTGTGTTCTTATCTTGGCATCAAAAGCGATGCTTCTGTGAAGCCGCTTTCACTGGGAGAATGGAACACCCTGTTGGAAAAGCTGGCGGAAGTGAAGGAGGAGCCGGGAGCTGTTTTGCAAAACGACAGTAGCTGGGCGGAAAAGGTGAATTGTCCAAAGGAATTGACTGAGAGAATCAGAGGGCTTATTTTGCGCGGAGGCAATGTTGCGCTTGAACTGGATGATTTGGGCAGAAAAGGGATCTTTGTGGTTACACAGTTTGATGAGAACTATCCCATTCTTTTAAAGCGGAAGTTAAAAAAGAAAATGCCGCCGGTCTTATATTATTCAGGAAATATTGATTTGGCAAAAAAGATTGGAATCGCAGTGGCGGGTTCCAGAAATGTGGATGAAGATGGGATAGCATTTACAAGAAGATTAGTGGAAAAAGCCTCGAAAGAAAAGCTGGTGATTTATTCCGGGGGAGCAAAAGGTGTTGACGCAGTGGCGGAGGAAACGGCGATCAAATCAGGAAGCGCTGTCATTTCGTTTATAGCGGATTCTTTGCTTTCTAAGATTAAAAAAAAGCAGGTAACGGCTGATATTATTTCGGGCAATCTGCTGCTGTTCTCAGATGTGAAGCCGGATGCAGGATTTTCGGCGGCAAGGGCCATGAATCGAAATAAGTACATTTATGCGTCCTCTTATGGGGCATTTGTAGTTTCGGCAGACTATAATAAAGGCGGTACATGGAACGGGGCAATGGAATCATTGCGCAATGGATTTGCGAAAACATTGGTATGGGACAATCAGAACTATGTTGGAAATCAGAAACTGATTGAGAAGGGCTGCGTACCCTTTGATATCACAGAAGAAAGTATTTTTCAGGCTATTACAAAAAAAGAAGAGGCCTATGAGCAGCTAGAGTTATTTCACAAGTTTTCCTGAATCAACAAATTTCAAAAATAAACGGAGGTATGGAAATGGCATATAAGGAATTTATCAGCGAATTGCAAAAAAAGCTTGAGGAAAAGAAACAGGAGTTAGGTTATAACAAAATGGCCTTCTTAGAGGATGGATCCACATCAACTGATGTGAAGGAGCTTTCTATTATACGTGAAACAAACATCAAGTATCACAAAACGGAATCGGATGTACTAATTGGTGATTATATCATCCTGTACCAATATGAGGGCAAGAGACAACAGATATGCAGATTTGACTGCGGGCAGCTGCATTGTATGTATGAAGAAGGCAGCTGGGAGGCTGTGTGGGAACAGATTCATTCTTCGCTCGACTCCAGCAGAAGATTCATGGAACTGGGAATTATAGATCTGATCGAAAAAAATGAGTATGGCCTGTTAAAAGACAAGCTTTTTATCCGCCCGCTGAATTTCAACGACCACCGGTATGAATTGAAAAATCATATTTACAGGCGCATCGGTGATATGGTGCTGGTTCTTTATATTCTTGCAAGTGATGAAAATGACGGCAAAAGGCATGACGTATTGTCTGTTAAGGTACCTAAATCCTCAATGCAGGTATGGGGGATAGATGAAGAAGAAGTGTGGGAGAATGCGATGAGCAATACATATATCATGGCGCCGCCGCGTATATACTTAAATCCGATGGACTTAGACAATCCACCTTATCACAGAGGCGCGTTTATGGCGTTGAACAGTGATATAACTTCACTTTCACCGCTTGCAGTGCCGACGGTGACAACGACGGCACAGATCAATGGCGCAATTGCCATGTTTTATCCCGGAGTAATGAAGCGTATAGCAGAGCTTTTCGGAGATGATTATTATATAGCTTTTACGGGTACCAGCGAAGCCAGAGTTCATAAAAAAGGCACGATACAACCACGGAATATACTTATGCGGCTCAAGCAGATGAACAGAACATTCGATCCGTCAGAGATCCTGTCGAACAAGGTCTATTTGTACGAAACAGCGAATCAGGAGCTGAGACAGCTGGAACTCTGAAATTCCCGTACCGGAGCCAGTACGGGAAATACCGGTTCCACACTCCTGTACCGCCTGCCGCATCCGCTCCAAGGGCGTGGAGCCGGCGGGCAGGCGGGTATGAAGTCGATCGTATGCAGGTGATCTGGCCGGTTAGATTTTCAGCTTATTCACGCGATACAGATGTGCGGTCTGGTAACTGGAATTATAATAATTGGAATAGCTTTTCGCCTGTGCGAACAATGTATCATAGACACGTCCGTCAATCTCCGTCCATGCATGACCCGTATCATCGCAGACATATGATGTATAGCCGCATTCATGAGCCAGAAAAGCAAAGGCGCATGCCTCGGAGACACAGCAGCCATAGCCCTTTTTAAAGATATCATTTGCAAAGGTAATCTCCCAGCCCTTTCCTTTTGCCCTCGCACTGGCAAGGGTGCGGTACTGTCTGTAGTAATTATCCAGCATTACCCAGTCAAACACCTTCTTAAGCTTCTGGCTTTTGGAATCGGTCGGCTTTGTGACCTTGTTCATAATATTTTTTGCGGTGATCATGGTTTCGATCTTCTTGTTATTGTAGTCTGACCTCTTCGCCCTTCCGTCTCTTCTGAGTTTGATTCCGTCCACCTTGCAGTTAAACTTCTGGGCTCCGGAGCTGCGGTCAAGGTAATAGTATTCCCCGCCTTTTTTTATCCAGCCCTTCTCCATTACTCCGGTCTTTCCGAAGTAATAGGTTTTTCCTTTTATCTCCACAAACCTTTTGGTTGCTTTCCGCCCGTTTGCAAGTTTACAGTATTTTTTTCCTTTTTTTGTAACGATTTTTGCTGTTTTTTTCCTTGAAGTTGCACCTGTGGATTTTTTCCCTGTTTTTGCAGTCTTAGACGACGGCGCTGCGGATACAGTACTTCCGGCCAGAAGCAGTGCAAGGGAAATGAACCAGATGCACAGACCGTATTTTGCCAGACGGGTCAGCAGGCAGGCTCTGGCAGTAGTAGTATTATTGTTTTTCATTGCTTCCTCCTTGTAACTGTCCGTGATCTCTGGGATCTTTACAGTTACTTTCCTTTTTCATTATTTATCTTTTTTCGTGCAGACATAAAGTACAAGGCCCTTTTGATACCTGTGCTATCAGATCTTCGCAACATAGATTCGGGATCTCTTATATCCAGGCCTCCCGTCTACTCCGCTAAGACTATAGCTCATTCCATAATAGTTATGAGCCTTGTCTACAATATGCCAGGAGATGTCATACACCTTGCCATCCACCTCTGCCCAGCCATGTCCTCCGCTTGAGATGGCATAAGCATTTTTATAGCCCGCTGCGTTCGCAAGATAAGCAAATGCAGCACCGTAGGAGTAGCAATTTCCGTGGCCTTTATCAAACATATCTAATGCATAAGACCTCTCCCAGTGTGCGGACTTATAGAAGGCGGGAGCGCCGCGATACTGGAAATTTTTCACTGCGTAGTCAAAGCACGCTCTAAGCTTCTGTTCCTTGCTCATAGTGGGTTTTGTTGCCTTTTCAACAATCTTATTGGCTTTGAGCAATACATTGAGCCTTGAGCGGCTGTCAGAATTCAGCTTTGCCCGGCCATCCTTTTTCAGAGTTACACCATTGACCTTTGTGGACTTTGCCATGCAGCCCTTTTTTCCGTTTGCAATTCTGAAAAAGTAGTAGTTTCCTTTAATTTTCTGCCACCCTGTGTGCTGTACTCCCTTTTTGTCAAAATAATAATATTTCCCATTGATTTCCTTCAGACCTGTTGTTTTTTTCCCATTTTTATAATAGTATACCTGCTTCCTCTTTGTGACCCATCTTTCCTTTTTGGAAGCCTTTGCTTTTGTGCTTTTTGCCGCTCCTGCCTGAAGGGGAAGTGCAGTCATGAAAATACAGATCATTAGTACAGGAAGCAGAAATAATTTTAACTTTCGCATTCTCCCTTTATTCATGACACGTCTCCTAGTATTCTACGATCTCTGTGCTGCCGTCAGAGTAATGAATCTCAGAATAGCCGTGCCCGCTACCGTCGCAGTCCGGATAATCTTCACGGCTGACCTCTGTTCTTCCGCCGCCTGACGGTGCAGTATTCTGGGGTGCGGAATAAGTATTCTGTGCCGCCGCCTGTGCTGCCGCCTCAGCCGCTGCCTGTGCCTCAGCCTCAGCTGCCTGTGCCGCGGCTTCCTTTGCTTCTTCTTTGCTCTTAGTGAGATATTCGGCAAATACGAAGCCCTTCTTTCCATTGGCCTTTACCTTGTACCATTCCTTGCCCTTCTTTAGAACTGTTACCTTTGTGTTAACCGGAAGAATTTCGATCTTCTCGGCATCCATATTTCCCTTTTTACGCAGAATCAGGTTTACGGTAGTATACATGACAACCTTCTTTTCCTTTTGCTCCTCTGCCTGCGGGGCATCAGCATCAGTCCCTGGTACGGCCTTTTCAGCGGTGTCATTTTCGCTTACGGCAGTGTCTTCCGCTGGTTCAGAACTATCTCCACTTACGGCAGTCTCATTTTCCGGTACTTCCTGTTCCGGGGTGCCGTTATCTGCATTCTCTTTCTGGTCAGAACCGTTATCGGCTTTTTCCTCCTCTGCGGAAGAAGCGCCCTGCTCTGATGTAGATGCTTTCTTTTCGTCATTCCCCCCGCATCCGGTCAGGGCAGAAGATACTGCCAGAGCAGTGGATAATAATAGAATCACAGTCCTTTTTTTCATGATTCGTCCTCCTCATGTGTAATATGAATTTCAAACGTATTGTTGTCCTCAGAAAGTGTTTCAGATGCCACTAACAGCTGAAAGCCTTCCTTTCCATCTTTTAGAGCAACCGGAAAGGCTTCGTAATTCAGCAGCTCATTTACCTTAATGTAAATCTTCGAATCCGTATCCAGTTCTTCCACTGGGACCTCACCGGTAATTTTGGTAAATGCCCCTTGGTTCGTTATCTCAAGGTCCGCAATGTCCCTGGAGAATTCCAGATCCCCTAATGTTTTGGAAGGAATGATCGGTGCGGCCATCATGGGGGCGTTCTCAGCCATATCAGGAAGGAAGCGCTCTGCACGCTCGATGACCAGGGTGTCTGCCTTACAGGTAAAGAGATCTGTAAGCTGGTATGGCACTCCCCGTGAGAAATAGGCATCTCCAAAAGCCTCTGCCATAAAGGGAAGCAGCGCATTCCCGAAGGAATCACGGTACATTACAAGGCTTCCGGACTTGCCGTCTGCTTTTGTACTGATTTTTGGCTCGAAGTTGCTCTCTACCTCCTCGCAGTATTCATAAGAAGGGGCAGGATCATAATAGATCTCGTCCTCCTTTGACACAGAAGCAGGGTAGAGCATCGTGTCAAGATCTCCTTCGTAATCCCTGCGGATGCTATAGTTCCTGTCCCCGTATCTGTCATGCTCCTTATCAAGTCCTGTCAGAATGGCATCAGCGGCAAGGGATGCACCCTTGTTATTCCAGTGAGAATCCCTTGCATGATACAGTACCTCATTCTGGTCCTTCAGCATGGTGTACAGATCTACATAATGGATACCTTCTGCATCCAGATATTTCCTGATTCTGGAAAAATTACTGGCATCCTCCCGGAAGGCCTGGTAATAATAGGGCATATTTTCTCCATACAGAGAGTTTTTATTTGGTGCAATTGTAAAGACAAAGCTTATGTTATTTGCTTCGGCATAGGTCTGCACCAGTGAAAGAGAATGGGCAACATCAAATAGCTGACGGTCTGTCATCTGCTTCGCGCCCTGGTAATCGTTCAGGGAATCCTTGTAATACAGCCAGTTGTTTCTGCCGGTAATGACGCCGTCCTGCGCCGATACTCCAAAAACCTTGTCCAGCAGAAAAGCGTACCCGGTTACCCATTCATTGCGGAAAGCAAAATGGTCTTCAAAATAAGCTCCCGCATCGCTTAAGACCCGTTCATTGAAACCATCCTTGTCTGTAAGCACCGGCGCCTTCGCCAGTTCTCTGTTTTCAGAGGATACATCAGACTTTCCGAATATCAGTCCTGCGGATGGAATCAGACAGATCACTAAAAAGGTTATAATATAGATCCAGTATTTTTTCTTCATTGTCTGCCTCCCAAGCCTCCTAAAAACGGAAATAAATAAACGGATTGTAGGTGCCTCCCGCCAGATTCATCATACATAATAACAGAATCACCATGGAGAGCGCCCATGAAGCGCCTTCTAGCTTTGGATGCTTTTTCAGGCGTTCCGTCAGGGGGACAGATGCAAGAATTCCGGCGAGAAAGGCCGTAATATGCACCGGTGTCAGAAGTGACAGGCACAGCCTCATGGCAGAGGGTTCAAAGTGAAACCCTGAGACCATTTCCCGAATCCAGAAAAGTCCCTGCCCCATATGATCCGCCCGGAAAAATACGAAGCCTGCCAGAACGACCAGAAGGACATAAATATGCCTTATGATCTTAAACCCGCCCTTATTCTCGTTTTTCTGGAAGAAGGGAAGGGATTCTTCAAGCATGAGAAAGAATCCGTGGTACAGCCCCCAGAACAAAAAGGTAACATTTGCGCCGTGCCAGATTCCGGTACATGCAAAGACAATGAACTTATTGATACAGGTCCGGGTCTTTCCTTTCCGGTTACCCCCAAGTGGAATATAGAGGTATTCTCTGAACCAGCTGGAGAGGGAGATGTGCCATCTCCGCCAGAATTCCCTTATAGAGACAGAGGTATAGGGATACTGGAAGTTTTCTTTAAAGTGAAAGCCGAACATCCAGCCCAGGCCGATTGCCATATCACTGTAGCCGCTGAAGTCAAAATAAATCTGAAGCATATAAGCGGCAGCGCCCAGCCAGGCATTTAATATATTAATGTCTGAGGGAGGGGCGGCATACAGTGTATCGGCAATGACACCCATATAGTTGGCAATCAGCACCTTCTTCCCAAGACCCGTAATGAACCGCCGGATCCCTTCCGAGACCTCGGACAGGGTCTGCCTGCGGTTCATCAGCTCCTGGTCAATGTCATGGTATTTTACAATCGGCCCCGCAATCAGCTGTGGGAAAAAGGAAATGTACAGAAGAATCCGGATAAAGCTCTTCTGCGCGTCTACATCCCTGCGGTATACGTCAATGACGTAGGACATTGCCTGAAATGTAAAAAACGAAATGCCGATGGGCAGAGCAAGCTGCGGAACCGGGACATTCAGCCCGGTCAGCGCATTCAGGGACTCTGCCAGAAATCCGGCATATTTAAACACTCCTAAAAATCCGAGATTTTCAATCACTGCCAGTATCAGAAATATACGCCGGCGTGTCTGAAAGTTTTGAATCAGCAGCGCCCACAGGAAGTTGAAAAATGCAGTTGTGATCATCAGAATGACATACACAGGCTCCCCGTATGCGTAGAAGAGCAGGCTGGCAATGAGAAGGAGCATATTCTGTATTGCCACAGACCGGGTCAGGGAATACAGAATCAATACGGCAGGTAAAAATATACTTAGAAATACAAGTGAACTAAAAACCATGGCCGGCTCCTACCACTTTACAGTTGTATATTTTACTTCTTTGAAATTATTATAGGTCTTTTTAAGCTTGTTTCTTTTCTTTAAAAAATATTTCCCAGAGCTTTTGGCAGCAAATTTGTCCATATTGGGATCACAGATATACCAGGAGGAACCAATCTTGATCTCGGCCCAGGCATGGGGCTGCACTCTTGACTTATTAAAGCCATTTGTCTTTCCGATGGCGATGCGTGTCTTATAGCCGGTTGCCTTTTGAGCCATAAAAGCATAGGCAGCAGCAAAATGATAGCAGCTTCCCGCTTTTTTCTTATACATCTCAGAGGCAAAGGTTTTCTCCCAGCCTTTTTTTGCCTTAAATCCCATGGCGCGTCCATATTCGTATGTATTCTCGGAATATTTAAAAAGCTTTTTTAATCTGGTCTTTTTACTGTCCTTCTCACTGGTCTGCTTACTAATAATCTTAGTGACTGTTTTCTCCAGCTTTTTCGATGACTTTGAAGCTGCCTGTGCGGTTAAAGATGCAGACGGGGCAAGCATTGTAAGAGCCCCGGCGGCCAGACATACAGCCAGAAGTAAAGCAAAGCTCCTCTTTATAGTCGTATTTTTTAATGTTATTTTTTCCTTCATAGTGTCTCCTCTTTTCATAGCTGCCGGTATGGCTGCAGCTGTCGTTTTTTCCTTCTGTGGCTATTCTACTCCCATAAAGTATTCTTCTCCGGAATCCGTTTTGAATGTATAGACAGTAAAGTTTTTGTATTTTAAGATTCCATCCTTGCCATCCATTCCGTTCAGCTTGAAGCAGCCTGCCACATAGTCTGCTTTTTTTGGATTTCCAATGATCTTTTTGACAGGCGCGAAGGGCTGTTCTCTTTTTGCAGCCTTGCGCAGTGCGGCAGTTTTCTTCTTATCGTAGGTTCCGTTTGCCTTAAAGCAGTAGAACTTTTCCTTAAAAGCTTCAATTCCGGTGACCATCTCGCCTGTATCGTAAAAATAATTCTTTTTGTTTCTGGACCATCCCTTTACAGCCATGCCTTTGGAATTGACCTGGTATTTTTTCTTGCCGATTTTAACGACTTTTGTACTGGATGGCTGCATGAGCTGTCCCTTCTTATTAAATACATAATATCTTCCCCTCACCTTACAGCTCAGGGTGGCAGCGTTGCCGTTCTTCTTAAAATAGTACTTTTTTCCGCCAACCTCCCGCCAGCAGTTCTTAAGCATTCTGCCGTTCATATAATAACGGCAGCAGCCATTCTGACGTCTCATCCCATCCCCTCTCGCGGCATGGACAGTTGCTGCCGCTGCGCTGCCGGTTCCGGGCAGGGAACTGAAAGGAATTGACAGAACAGCAGACAACGCCAGAGCACATACCACTGCAAACAAAGTTTTTCTTTTCTTTTTTTTCATTTTAGTTTCTTTTCTCCTTCCTCTTCTGGTTATTTTTACCACAATATATTATACTGAACAGAATATGGAAAATCAAGCATCAGGAATTACATCATGATATATTTCCTAAGAACATCAAATGGGGCAGGGCCTGTGTCCAGAACTGCTTTGTGAAAACGTTTCTGCGAAAATTCATCGCCCCATTTTTTCATTGCATCTTTTTTCAGCTCCAGAAATTCTACATATCCAATATAATATTTGAGGTAATTTCCAGGATCAGTGACAATGAGGCTGTAGATTTCCTCCACTGTACTCGTGTCCCTGATTCCATAGTCCCGGAAAAATGCAACTGTATCAAGGAGCGACCATCCGTCATAATGGATTCCCATGTCAGCAAGCGCATAAAGACCCAGTATTACAGAGGCATTCCTCTGTGTCAGCAGCGCCTGTTCCCTGGTAAGGGGTGTAAAATAATAGCTCAGCATCTCGCTGTAGGTCGCCCAGCCCTCTGTATAGCCGCCGAAGCTTAAGACATTTCTGAGAGGATCCGGAGAGGTGGCGGAGTAATAGGTCGTCTGATACAGGTGGCCGGGATAGCCCTCATGGGCGAGTGTCGTAAAAAGTGAAAGGCTGTCAGGCATATGTCCCTTGTTAATGTAGATAACATTATTCTCCACGTCATCAATGGCCGGGATCATGTAGAATGCGGGGCTTAAATACTCCTCCATGGATTCCTGGACATATTTAATCCTGGCATCCACATCAGGGGGCGCCGGAAAAAGACCGTCAAGCCCGGTTTTCAGCTGATTCAGAATTTCCTCCGGAGAGGTTCCTGAAAGGATATTCTGCCGGGGCCCGGTGGAGGAGGCATCTGCCTTCCCGGAGTCTTTATATGACTCGGCCAGCACCTTCTGCATAGCAGCGGTATCGTCTGCCATCTGCGAAAGGGTGAGGGCTCTGAGCACCGGAATCGTACGTGAGGAGCCGGTCTGGGAGGCTACGGTCAGCTCGTAATATTTTTTTCCGTCAGGGAGATGGCATAATCCGCCGTTATTTTTTCCGGTTCCGCGAAGCCTTGTCAGACCGTCGATCAGATTCTGATAGGCAGGAAAGACGCAGGTCTCGATATGCAGCCGGTTAGTGTCAGTACAGCGCTTTTTCTCTGCTTCGGAAAGGGTCAGTTCCTTTAGCCTTTCCTCAAAAGATGAGAAGAGATAGTTGGAGGAACCCATCTGTATAAATGTCTTGCACTCCTTAACCAGTGCATCTGCGTTGCTGTCTGACATGAAAAGCCCGGCTTTGGATTTTGCCTGTTCGAATTCCAGAATCGAGCGGAAGTATTCTGGCACCTGGGTGAGCAGCTCAAGGTAGTCTTCACAGTCACTAAGCTGATCGAAGCGGTACTCAGACAGGACAACCGGGAGCTGTGCCTGGGTGCCCGTAAGCGGAGCCAGGGGCTCTTCGTAAAGAAGGTATTCTGATTCCTTCAGGCTGGTATTCAGGGAATGCTCCAGAATGTCGAAGGTAAGCTGGTTTTCCTCTGAAAGCTGATTCCGCCGGAAGGAATGAAGAAGGGACAGCTCATTTTCCACAGAGGCGCAGGCGGTAGCGCGGTCTGTCCCCATGCAGCCCAGCGATACCGGGATATCAGGGATGCCAAAGGCGTCAGGGTCTTTTAATGTATAATGCAGGGAAATGGTGTTTGAAGAGACCTCCCGGAGAAACAGACTGGAGGTATAGCTTTCAAATTCACTATTTTCATCCTGTTTCGTGCACTGGACGAGAAAGGAGTCTGTAAAAAGCAAAGACAAAAAAAGAAGCAGGGCAATAACGGACCGTTTTTTTGACATAATAATCCTTACATATGAGATTTTTACTATATATATGCGTGAAATACAATTGACATGTACCTTATATACGTATTAAAATAAACAAAGCAATGTAACTATCCGGCAGGCCTGCCCCGGGCGGGGCGGGGGTATTCACTGGGCAGTTACAAGGTAATAACGCCAGAAGGGAGAAGAGCGATGAAAAGGGCAGGCAGATTGATGGCGGCAGCCGTAGCAGTAGTTATGTGCATGGGGCTGGCCGCATGTGGGAAGGACTTTGATGCAACAGGGTATACAAAAAGCGTACTAGATGCGAATTATCATGGAGAATATGAGGACTATGCAAAGTTCCGGGATCTTTCGGAAAAGGAAGCAAAGGCAGAGATTGAGGATGGGATGGACGCCCAGGTTGATTCTGCGTTTGCCGGACAGAGCATAAGCGATGAGTCTAAGGAAAAGTATAAGGCAGCAGTGAGCGGAATTATGAAGCTGTCGAAGTACAAGGTAAAAGAAGCCAAGGAGCAGGATGACGGAAGCTACATTGTGCCGGTAGAGATTGAACCAGTGGATGCATTCAGTACAGCCAATAACGTGATTGAGAAGATTACGAAGAAGTATTCAAAAAAGGGAAAGGACTTAAGTGACCCGAATGTGCTGGTTGACATTCTGGTGGATGCTCTGAACAGAGGAATTAAGAAAAATACTTACGGGGAGGCAGTGACCGTTGAGGTCAAGGTGGCCCAGGACGGGGAAAAGGCATATGGCATTGGTGAGGATGAGGTAAGCGCCCTCGAAAGCGCGATGTTCCCGGGAATGTAAGAGGCTGGCAAGGTGTATACTGCGCGCCAGATAAATCTGCTGTGCAGTATAACTTCGAAGGTACTGGGCAGTTACGATGAGACATTTGATATAGATAGGAGGAAAGCCGGTGTTATCAAATCAGGTATTGCACAAAACGGTACAAAATATACACAATGTTACAGGATTTGAATGCTCTGTATGGGATGTTCAGGGGAATTGTATTGTGACAACAAGGGAAAAGGCAAAGGAGCTTCAAAAAGAGATAGAGATATTTCTGGAGTATACGGATGCTGAGACGAAGGGAAGCATTTTAGGAAACAGAGGTCTTTTTTTAGTAAGTGACGGCGAGGAACCGGTATATGTCCTTGCGCTCAGAGGGGATCAGGCAGCCTTACGGGTCGTAGGCGGACTTGGGGCTGGCCAGCTTGAAGGACTGATCACAGCATATAAAGAGCGGATGGATAAGAACCGTTTTATTCAGAACCTGATTCTGGACAATATGCTTCTTGTGGATATCTATAATCAGGCGAAGAAGATGCGGATTCCGGTAGAGCAGCGCAGGGCCGTATTCCTGATTGAGCCAAAGAATGAGGGGGACAACCTTGTCCTGGAGACGATGCGCGGACTGTATGCAACGGGCAATAAAGATTTTGTTACTGCAGTGGACGAAAGGCACATTATTCTGGTCAAGGCGCTGGAGGTTACAGAAGATTATGCTACACTGAACCATATTGCCCGTGTGCTTGTGGATACATTGAATATGGAGGCTATGGTAAGCGTGCGTGTGGCATTCAGCACGATTGCAGGAGAGCTTAAGGATGTGTCCCGTTCCTATAAGGAAGCGCAGATGGCGCTGGAAGTAGGACGGGTATTCTATGCGGATAAAAATGTCCTGGCATATAATGAGCTTGGCATCGGGCGGCTGATCCACCAGCTTCCGCCGTCACTGTGCGGAATGTTTTTGAACGAGGTGTTTGAGCATGGGGGCGAGGAGCATTTTGAGGAAGAGGAGCTGACGACAGTCTATACATTCTTTGATAATAATCTGAATATATCTGAGACTGCCAGACAGTTATACATCCATCGGAACACGCTTGTGTACCGGCTGGAAAAGATTCAGAAAAGAACAGGCCTGGATGTACGCGTATTTGAGGATGCGCTGACATTCAAGATTGCCATGATGGTAGCAGACCATATGAAAAATATAGTGTAAGATTACTGTGCCGGCTGACGGCAGCGCAGCAGATGGAAAAATGTAACAGTTGTATCTGAACTGTTACGGAAAAACAATCAGGAGGAGACAAGAATTATGACAGCATCAAACAGCAGACAGACAGGGCAGGCCCTGAGAGTATATGACAGGGGTGTCTATCTCTTGAACGGAGAAGAGATTGTGGAGGACGCACAGGAAGTAAAGGCGAGAACCGGGCAGGAAGCTTCGCCAGAGGAGCTTGCGAAGCAGACAATGGCGTATCGGATCCTTGAGGAACACAATACCTCCGGAAATATGGAGCAGCTTCAGATTAAGTTCGACAAGCTGACCTCCCATGACATTACATTTGTAGGAATTATCCAGACAGCACGGGCTTCCGGGCTGGAGAGATTTCCGATCCCGTATGTACTTACCAACTGTCACAATTCTCTGTGCGCAGTAGGCGGAACCATCAATGAGGATGACCACATGTTCGGCCTGACCTGCGCGAAAAAATACGGAGGAGTATATGTACCGCCCCATCAGGCCGTGATTCACCAGTATGCCCGGGAGATGCTTGCAGGCGGAGGCAGGATGATTCTTGGCTCAGACAGCCATACCCGTTATGGTGCACTGGGGACAATGGCTATGGGAGAGGGCGGCCCGGAGCTTGTGAAGCAGCTACTGAATAAGACCTATGATATCAGGATGCCGGGGGTAGTAGGAATCTACCTGGACGGAGAGCCTGCAAAAGGGGTCGGTCCCCAGGACGTGGCGCTGGCAATCATTGGTGCGACATTTGCAGATGGATACGTCAACAATAAGGTCATGGAATTTGTCGGACCGGGCGTCGGAAAGCTCAGCGCTGATTTCCGGATTGGAATTGATGTGATGACGACAGAGACCACCTGTCTGTCCTCCATCTGGACAACAGACGAAAAGATTCGTGAATTCTATGAAATCCATGGACGGGAAGAAGACTATAAAGAGCTTGCACCTGGCGCAGCAGCATACTATGACGGCATGGTATATGTGGATTTAAGTAAGATTAAGCCCATGATTGCAATGCCGTTCCATCCGTCCAATGTCTATACCATAGATGAGGTAAATGCAAACCTTGCCGATATCCTTCATGATGTGGAGCAGAAGGCTGCCGTAAGCCTTGGCGGAGCAGTGGACTATTCCCTGCAAAGCAAGATCCGGGACGGAAGACTCTATGTAGACCAGGGACTGATCGCCGGCTGTGCAGGCGGAGGCTTTGAAAATATCTGCGCGGCAGCGGACATTATAAAGGGGCATTATATCGGTGCGGATGAATTCACCTTCAGTGTATATCCGGCAAGCACGCCAATCTATATGGAACTGGTGAAAAACGGTGCAGTCGCTGACCTGATGGCAGCAGGAACCATTGTAAAGACCGCATTCTGCGGCCCATGCTTCGGCGCAGGAGACACGCCGGCCAACAATGCATTCTCCATCCGCCACTCCACAAGAAACTTCCCGAACCGTGAAGGTTCAAAGCTTCAGAGCGGACAGATTGCATCTGTAGCTCTCATGGACGCACGCTCCATTGCAGCAACAGCAGCAAACCAGGGCTACCTTACACCTGCAACAGCAATGGATGTGGAATACAGCGGAAAGAAATACCACTTCGACAAGACGATTTACGCAAACCGTGTATTTGACAGCCACGGCGAGGCAGATCCGACTGTGGAGATTAAATTCGGCCCCAACATAAAAGACTGGCCGGCAATGCCGGCGCTTCCTGAGAATCTGATCCTTAAGATTGTATCCGAGATTCACGATCCGGTCACCACGACAGATGAGCTCATCCCATCCGGAGAGACCTCGTCCTACAGATCGAATCCCCTTGGACTTGCAGAATTCGCATTATCCAGGAAGGATCCCGCATATGTAGGCCGCGCGAAGGAAGTACAGGCAGCACAGAAGGCAATCGAGGCAGAACAGTGCCCGGCAGAAGCACTGGAAGAGTTAAAGCCAGTCATGCAGGCGATCCACAGGAAGTATCCGGAGATTGACCGGACCAATGCAGGCGTAGGCAGCACCATCTTTGCCGTAAAGCCAGGCGATGGCTCCGCCAGAGAACAGGCGGCATCCTGCCAGAAGGTACTCGGCGGCTGGGCAAACATCGCCAATGAGTACGCGACAAAGAGATACCGTTCCAACCTGATCAACTGGGGAATGCTCCCGTTCATAACCGAAGCCAGCCACGAAGCACTTCCGTTCAAAAACGGAGACTACCTCTTCGTGCCAGAGATCAGAAAAGCCATCGAAGAAAAACAGACAGAAATCAAAGCATATGTCATCCGGGAAGAGCTGGAAGAGATCCAGCTGAAGCTGGGGGACATGACAGATAACGAGAGAGAGATTATCCTTAAAGGATGCCTGATAAATTATTATAGAGGATAATGCGTAAATTGGGGACGGGGTATTTCTAGAAATACCCCGTCCCCAATTTAATTTTACCCTGTCCCCAATGCAACACTTGCACCTTTTTTTGACTCTTATATATAGCAACACAAAGTACTTTGGATATCCATAAGGGAGGAGAAGATATGAAATGCGATGCCAGGAAGTTTGCGCAGATGTATGAAGACGTTTATACGGATCTGTATCGTTTCGCTCTCTGTCTGATGAAGAATCAGCAGGAGGCGGAGGATTCGGTGAGTGAGGCGGTCATATCTGCATATGAGAATATCCGGAAGCTCCGTAAAGAGGAGGCATTCAAAAGTTGGATGTTTACGATCCTTTCGAATATCTGCAGGAGAAGACTTAAGCAGGTCACGCGCGAGATGCCGCAGGATGGAGGAAGTCCATATGAGGAGCCTGCGGCGGAGGATGTTGATCTTTCTCTTGCGATGGATGTAAGGAATGCCTTTTTTATTCTGACGGAGGAAGAGCAGACGATTGTCGGTCTGTCTGTTTTTGGCGGATATAACAGCAATGAGATTGGAATTATGATGAAACTGAATGCAAATACGGTGCGTTCCAAGCGGAGCCGTGCTCTTGCTAAGATGGAATGTGTTTTACAGTAAATCAGATGGATTTTGCGGAAGTTTTGAGAAAGGGGCAGTTTTATGAATAAGAAGGAACAGGATGTTATCCAGAAGCTAAAGGAAAAGACTGGCAATATAATGGTTCCGGAAGATGTGAAGCCGGACCGGATCAGACAGACCCTGGAGGAAGCTGACAGAAAAAAGGGAAAGAAGACCAGCCCGTTCCGGATCGGGGCGCTGGCAGCGGCGTGTCTGGTGATTGTGGCAGGAATTGCGGTATATAAAACCGGCGGAACAGGAGAGGGAACAGGAACAGGGGAAAGGACCTGGACACCGGCCCGCAGTCTCCCTGAGATCAGCAGTGAGGAGACGGTGGCGTCTGCAGATAATTATGATGAGGTGTATGAGTATATTGATAATTATAAAAAAGAGATAGAGGCAGAACAGCGTGCATATGGGGAAGAGATGATCAATGAATCCGGGGCAGCGGAAAAGAAGGAATCTTCGGTAGATATGGCTGCCGCGGAATCTGTGGCAGCGGATACAGCAGGCGCTGCTGACGGAGGAAGTTATTCTGAGACGAATGTACGCCAGGAGGGCGTGGATGAAGGCGACGTGGTGAAGACGGACGGGACGTATCTGTATGTATTAAGAGACAGCAGAAAAGAAGTATCCATCGTGGACACCCGCGGCGGGCAGATGAAGGAGACTTCCAGTATTAAGGCCGAGAAGACGGGGGATATACAGGAAATCTATCTGGATTCCGGAAAAAAGAGACTGGTACTGGTATGCAGTAAATATGACAATGACGGACTCATGGACAGAGCGTTTGCATATGAGGGGATGACCATAGCCATAACCTATGATCTTACAGATATTGAAAAGCCAAAGGAGCTGGGAAGAGTTACACAAAGCGGGTATTATCAGTCCTCGAGAATGGCAGAGGGGTATCTGTATCTGTTCAGCAACTATGGCGTGGACTGGTCAAATATAGAGAGGGGGATGCCGGAGACCTATATCCCGCGAATTAATGATACTTTTATTGCGGAAAAGGATATCTGCCTTCCGCAGATTAAGAAGGGCAGGGCATATACAATTGCAGCGGCAGTCAATATAGATAAGCCGGACGAGGTGGCTGACAGCAAGGCGATTTTGTCAGAGGGCGGACAATTATATGTGAGCAATGAAAACATTTATTATTATGAAACAGTATGGGGCAGCGGCTCCCTGGGAGATGATGAGCAGACGACAATCCGAAGCATTTCCTATAAGAAAGGGGTACTGACTCCGGGGACGCAGGGAACAGTGAAGGGCTATATTAATGATTCCTTTTCTATAGATGAATACAAAGGTTATCTCCGCATTGTGACAACAAGGGGAGAGGCAAACAGTGTGTATGTTCTTGATAAGGATTTCAAGATTGTGGGGTCCATTGAGAACCTGGCGAAGGATGAGCGTGTCTATTCCGCAAGGCTCATGGGGGATACCGGGTACTTTGTGACCTTCCGCGAGACGGATCCTCTCTTCTCGGTAGATCTGTCCAATCCGAAGAAGCCAAAGATTATCGGCTCTCTTAAGATACCGGGATTCTCGGATTACCTGCATCCTTACGGGGATGGGAAGCTTCTGGGAATCGGTATGAATGTGGATGAAGAGACCATGATTACGGATGGAGTAAAGCTTACTATGTTTGACATATCAGATCCGTCAGATGTGAAGGAGGAGAACACCTGTGTTCTGAAAAATGTCTATAGTACGGATGTGTCCTATGATTATAAGGCTGCTCTTGTGGATGCGGGAAGGAATCTCATCGGCTTTGCCGGCGATACGAACGGCGGGCAGAATTACTACATCTTTAAATATGATACATCCAGAGGATTTATCAGTCAGATGGAAGAGGAGATCAATGGAAATGGTTTTACCGGAACCAGAGGGGTCTATATTGATGAAACCTTATATGTAGTCCGGGGAAATATTATTGAGGCATATAGCCTGAAGCACTTTAAAAAAGTAGGGGACATTATTTTATGATATAAGCGTCAAAAGGTCATGCGTTTCATGCTTGTATGAAAAAGCATGACTCCCCGACGCGTAAAACACCGGGAAGCAACCATCTTTCGTGGAGTAATGAGTGTCCCAAAGTCATGAATCCTAACTGTTATATTGTGTATGTTGCGTGAATAGTCGGAAAATTATATTGAAATTACACAATAAAATATTTATTGAAAATAAATATAAAAATAGTGTTGACAAATCCGCGCCGCAGTGCTATTATATAATCAATCCAAAGAACAGCCGGCATCCTGACGAGAAAGGGAAGCGGCAGAGATTTTTTGGAAAATAGAGAGGTAAAGGAGGCTTAATCCGTTGGACACATTTACAGAAACAACAATTCAATATGTCAGTGGCAGGGCAGACCGTCGTTCCCAGAGAATAAGCCTTATACAGTGTGAGTAAGCAGCCGGTAGAAGATGGATGAAAAGATCAGTCGGAGATGTATGAAACCGGTCAGAAAAGCAGAGGATTCAGATCTGCAGACATATTGAAGACAGATGCCGCATAGATATAGATATCAGTATTTATACGGGAGCTATATAAGACAGGGCTATAGACGGAATAACTTAATACCGAAGCAGGCAGAGGGAAGGAGAGCTGCATGCAGGAGAGAAAGGTTATAGATATGAATAGCCCGGAGGTCGGTTTATAGAAGGGACAATGAGGGGTATAGATAATGATATTAAGGGTTCAGAGAGATTAGACGAATCTGAAGCTTTCAGAGTTAAGAAGGAATGAGTAATTTAGGGAACGAAAGAATCAAGAGAACTCCTCCGATTAAAATAAAAATAAAATTAAATAAAATAAAAATAGCCATTATGACGAAAGTTTGTAATGGCTATTCATTTTGTTATTGGAATGCCGTCCCGAATCGTTACTATGAGCGGACGGCTAGTCCGTGAATCGTAACTGTGTAACAAAAATTTAATATTTTTCTTCGCTTATTTTTGACAATATGTGAGCTGTATGATAAACTTATAGCGTAAATGGATGCACACAGCCGCGCCGGTTTACAGGTGGAGTATAACAATACATTTTTGAGGTGAGAAGATTGGATAAGTATGAATATCGGGTAAAAACAGAGCAGATGCTGGAGTATATGGAAAAGCGCCAGCATAAAAAAGCGGTGGAGATTGCAGATACGATTGACTGGAAAAGAGTAAAAAATGTATCTATGCTGAATACAGTCAGTGAAATCTATGAGCAGAACGGAGAGTTTGTGAAGAGCCGGGATATTTTACTGATGGCATTCGACCGTTCTCCAGGAAGCAGAAAGATTGCATACCGGCTGGGGATACTGGCCCTTAAGGTGAATGATGTTGATGAAGCGTCGGACTGTTATGAGGAATTTGTAAAGCTGGCTCCGAAGGATCCGAATCAGTACATATTAAAATATAAGATTTTAAAGGCACAGGGATCCCCGCTTTCCGAGCAGATTGACGCGCTGTCTGACTTTAAAAAGGCGGAATATGTGGAGAAGTGGGCATATGAGCTTGCAAAATTATATCATGAGGCAGGTATGACTGCGGAATGCCTGGAGGAATGTGATGACCTTATTCTGTGGTTTAGCGAGGGTAAATACGTATACCAGGCGATGGAGCTTAAGATGAAGTATAAGCCCCTGACACCTCTTCAGCAGGAAAAGTATGATGAATACAAAGGGGTGAAAAGGACAGTTGTGAGACGTCCCGGTACCTCTGCACGCCCTGCTTCGAAGCAGAAAAAGATACCGGCGCAGCCCGTGCCGGACGTGACGATGGAATTAACTGAGATTTCGGGAGCAGCTCTCTCGATAGATGAAGTAATGGCTGGACTTCCGGATGAACAGGAAAGTATAGAGACAGATGCAACAAGAAGGCTTCCGACAGGGGAGCTTAGCGCTGCGCTTGCAGCCATGGAGGCGCAGAATACCGGGGCAGAGGAAAAGGATGAGAAGGAGCCGGCAGCAGAAGAGCATGGTCTTGCAGAAGAGCATAGTCTTGTAGAAGAGCTGAATGCTCTGGAGGAGCAGAGTGCCCGGGAGGAGGCAGATGCTGATGAAGAGTCTGGCTTTGGGGAAGAGCCGGATGATCTGGAGGAACAGGACTTCGGGGAGGAAGAGAGCGAAGAAGCGCAGCCTGAAGAGCACGAGACAGCAAAGAAAAAATCAATCTCCACAGTTGTGACAGGAGCAACACTTGAAGAGGCGCTGTTTAATGGCGTTGCAATGGCAAATGGCATTAATCTGGAGGAAAAGAAGCGGATGGCTCAGAGAGAGGAGGAAATCCGGATCTCCGGGCAGATGAAGATTGAAGACATTCTTCAGGAATGGGAAGAGAAGCAGAAGGTGAATGCGGAAGCGATTGAGGAGCAGAGAGCCAGGGATGAAGAGCGTCTGAGGAAGGAACGCGCCGCTGTTGAGGAGCGCAGAAGAGCAGAGAGACTCGAAGCTGAAAGAAGAGAAGCTGAGGAAGTAGCAAAGCGAAAGGAAGAGGCGGCGCGTCTGGAGGCAGAGAAAAAGGCCGCGGCGGAAGCGGCGCGTCTGGAGGCAGAGAAGAAAGCGGCAGAAGAGGCAGCGCGCCTGGAAGCAGAGAAGAAAGCGGCAGAAGAGGCAGCGCGCCTGGAAGCAGAGAAAAAAGCGGCAGAAGAGGCAGCGCGTCTTGAGGCAGAAAAAAGAGCTGCAAAAGAGGCGCGTCTTGAAGCAGAGAGAAGGGCAGAGGAGTCTGCCCGCCTGGAAGCGGAAAAAAGAGCTGCAAAAGAGGCGGCGCGTCTGGAGGAAGAAAAAAAGGCGGCGGAAGCAGCCCGTCCTGAGATGAAGAAAAAGGCTTCAGAGTCCTCCCGGAAAGGCTCAGAGAAGCCGGAGAAAAGAGCTGCATCAAAGAAGGCATCCACTGGAAGAATTACAAAGAAGCAGCCAATCCTGTCCGATGATATCAGACAATTGGTGGAGGAACTGGAAGGGCGTGTTTCAGAAGCAGGAGAAGCTGCTTTCGATTCAGGCGAGGAGCTGGAGCTTGCAAAGACGGATTCTCAGGGTGACGGCTATCAGATGGAGCTTGACTTTGGCGTGGAAGAGGCTGAAGAAGGAGAATTTGAAGCGGAAACCTTTGATGAATTCGAGGATGAATTCGAAAAGGATGGATTTGAAGCGGACGAATTCGAAGAAGATGAATTCAAAGCGGACGAATTCGAAGAAGACGAACTTGGGGAAGATGAGTTCGAAGAAGATGAATTCGAAGAGGACGAATTTGAAGAGGACGAATTTGAAGAGGACGAATTCGAGGAAGATGAGTTCGAAGAAGATGAATTCGAGGAAGATGAATTCGAGGAAGATGAATTTGAGGAGGACGAGTTTGAGGAGGATGAATTCGGCGAAGATGAGTTCGAAGAGGATGAATTCGAGGACGAATTTGACGGCGAGGACTTTTTTGACGATGAGCTGCCTCAGATAAGGGGCGCCAAGAATGATGAGCCTCTTGAGATTGAGGAGCCTTCGGAAGAGGAGATACAAAAGAGAATAAAAAAAGCGAAGGGGAGCGGCGTTCCGTTTGATACAGGTTTTGTAGTAACCGGACGATATGATCTAAGCGCAACAAGTGAGATCGGCCTGAAGGCTGGTCTTACAGAGGAGCAGAAAAAGCTGTTTTCGTACTTTGTGCCTGTCCGCGGTATGAGTGAGCAGATTGTTGAGGTGCTTGATAATGACAGAAGAGCGCAGAGGGAGGGGAGCTCCCGTACAGGGAATCTCCTTGTAATTGGCCGGAAAGGATCCGGAAAGACTGTGCTGGCCGTTGATATTGTGAAAGCAATCCAGAAGCAGAGAAACTTAAAGCAGGGGAAGGTTGCAATTGTGACCGGAGAATCTTTGAACAAGAAGGAGCTGTCTAATATCATACAGAAGCTCAGGGGCGGTGCGATTATTATAGAAAAGGCCGGGAAGCTTAATTCAAGGACCATCAGGGAGCTGAGTATGCTGATGGAAAAGAAGACCGGCGAGATGCTGTTTGTACTGGAGGATCAGAGGAAGCCCCTTGAGAGAATTCTGACGGCACATCCGGACTTTAAGAAGAAATTCACGTCCAGACTGGAACTGCCTGTATTTATCAATGATGAACTCGTCACTTTCGGACAGACTTATGCGAAAGAAAATGGATATAAACTGGATGAAATGGGTATTCTTGCATTATACAGCCGTATTGACGTGATGCAGAGAGAGGATCATGCCGTAACAGTTGCGGAGGTTAAGGAGATTATGGACGAAGCGATTGAACATTCGCAGAAGGCTAATGTAAAGCATCTGGCGAGAAGGATGTTTGGCAGGGGAACCGATGAATCAGACAGGATTATTCTCAAAGAGGAGGATTTCAAGCATTAGGGAGGCAGAGCTATGGAGTATGAAGGACAAATCTGCCGTGCACCAATGGAACGCTCTTCATTTATGCTCCCGATTATGGTGGGATGTTCTTATAACAGGTGCAGATTCTGTAACCTGTTCAGGCATCTCAGATATCGGGAGCTTCCATATGAGCAGATCGAAGGAGAGCTTCTGCGTGTGAAAAAGGCAGGCGGTCATCCAAGGAAGATCTTTTTGGGAGACGGGAATGCATTTGCCCAGAAGGATGAGCGACTTATTTACATTCTGGAGATGGTCAGGAGGTATTTTCCGGAATGTGAAGAGATTAATATGGATGCTACTGTAACAAGTATAAGGAAGAGATCTGAGCAGGAGCTAAGGGCATTTCAGAGGCTGGGGGTACGTCATCTGTATCTTGGTATTGAAAGCGGGCTGGATGATGTGCTTTTGTTTATGGAGAAGGATCATAATCAGAAAGAAGCATATGAGGCAATCGGCTGTCTTCATGAGGCAGGGCTTACTTACGATGCACATATTATGACAGGAGTGGCAGGGAAGGGAAGAGGCAGGGAAAACGCAGAGGTGCTGGCGAAATTCCTGAACCAGACAAAGCCGGCCCATGTAGTGAATTTCTCTATGTTTCTGCACAAGGAGGTGCCGTTGTATCAGAATATCCTGGATGGCAGCTTTGTTCCTGCATCAGAGAGGGAGAACCTTTTGGAGGAACACCTCCTGATCGAGCTGCTGACGGCAGAAGTTCTGTATGATGGGTTTCATGATTTTATTGAGTTCCGCGTGCGGGGGAGACTTCCGCGGGATCGGGAAAAGATGCTGGCACGGCTTAAGCAGATGATTGGGCGTACGCCGGAGACAGAGGTGTATTCTTACGTGCAGGGAGAATGCCCTGTGCTGGAAAGATGCGATGCTGATCACCGTAGTCCCGTATATCCCACTGGCGGGGATGATCAAAGGTAAGAAAGGCATCATCAGTGTCCTGCTGCAAGTGTGACTGTAAAGTAATCAGGAGGCGGAACATGGAATTAGAACGTGACATTTACCAGAAATTACTTGCATGGAAAGCCAGATGCAGCCATAAGGTTTTGGAGCTTGAGGGCGCGCGGCAGGTTGGAAAAACATACATTTTGGATAAATTTGCGAAAAAGGAATACAAAAATCATATTTATATTAATATGGTCGGTTCTTCTGGCACTGACTTTTTGAAGTGCCTGGAGATGTCTGTAAGCTGGGAGCCTGGGCAGAAGAGGGAAAAAAATCCGGTTTATAAAGCGTTTCAGCTATATGAACCAGATTTTTCAGATAATGAAGAACTATTGATCGTGATTGATGAGATTCAGGAATCGCCTGCTGTATATAGCAAGATCAGAGAGTTCGCAAGGAATTTCAGGACACATTTTATTGTGACAGGCTCTTATCTCGGTAAAACGAGAGAAAAGGATTATTTTCTCTCAGCAGGGGACATAGAAACCCTTACGCTGACACCCCTTACATTTTCTGAGTTTCTGGGTGCATTCCATAAGCGTGAGTTATATGAGGCGGTTAGTTTGTATGGGGATTCTGATCATGCCTGGTACGATGAACTGCGGTCATACTTTAAGATTTATCTGCAGACAGGCGGATATCCGGAGGTTGTAACAACCTATTTGGAAACTAAGAGCATCCGTGAATGTGAAGCAGTGATCGGGAACTTGATTCGGATATTTGTCAGGGAATCTGCCAGATATTTTGAAAGTCCTCTGGGACTGGAAATGTTTGAAAAGATTTTTTCTTCTATTGCAGCAACTCTTTTAAAGGAGAAAAAGGGTACTCCGGATCTTACTACAGATTTAACGAAGATCATTTTTAAAGAGGAAAGCGGGAGAATTACAAAAAAAATGACTAATTATGCAATTAGCTGGCTGTATTTATCTCACCAGATCGGCTATTGCAGTATGAGCGTGGACTGCAGCAATCTGGATCTTGTAGATAACTGTCGCTATTATTTTAATGATTTGGGGGTGGCAGGTCACTTTCTGAAACTGACTGGCGAACCGCTCAGTGTAATCGAAGGGGTTCTGTGTGAAAACTTTGTATATCTTGAACTTGTCAGGCGGATTCGCAGACAGGAGATTGCCGGGCAGGTGCCCTGGTTTGCTACAGATAAAAAGACAAGCGGTGAGTTGGATTTCTATGTGAGAAGCCGGATAGATAACCGGAATTATGGCCTGGAGGTAAAGAGAGGGAAAAATCAGGCTAATACAGCAAAAGCTCTGTTAGAACGGGGAAGGCTGGATTATATATATCATCTGAAAAATACGTATGGTGGGATATCTGGTAAAAAATATACGGTTCCCCTCTACCTCTGTGGGAGGATCCCATTTGATCTTGGGTAATAAAGTATAACAGTTCAGCCTTCGGCTGAACTGTAACAATAAAGTGGCTGTTTTCTGCATACAGCCCTTTCTTTTTTTCCTTTTGTAAAGTATAATAGAAGTAATAGATTTTTGCATGTAACTGTGAGAATATGGAACAGTTACATATATTATACTGTAGTACAAGGGGAACGACGAAATGGAAAAAAAGAAAAAGGCATTTGAAATCGGAGAGCTGGACGGATATTTATTCGGTCAGGGAAATCATTATGAGATCTATAAGAAATTAGGCTCTCATATGGTTAAGAATGGAAAGACAGAGGGCGTTTATTTTGCAGTATGGGCGCCGAATGCAAGATCTGTCTCGGTTGTGGGAGAATTTAATGAGTGGGATATGCGTGCGAATCCAATGGAACGGGAGGAGAATATTGGAATCTATACCTGCTTTATCCCGGGCGTTAAAAAGTACTCGATGTATAAGTACTGCATAGAGACTTTTTCGGGGCAGTTTATCTTTAAGGCGGATCCGTTTGCCAATCACGCGGAGCTTCGTCCGGGAACGGCATCCAAGGTTGTTGACATTGAGAACCTGAAGTGGACGGATAAGGCATGGCTGGATAAGAGAAAGTCGTGGGTCTGCACGGAGGAGCCGATCTCAATCTATGAGGTACACATTGGTTCCTGGAAGAGGCATCCGGGACGGGAGGATGAGGGATATTATACTTACCGGGAGTTTGCCCGGGAGATTGCTGCTTATGTGAAGGAGATGGGGTATACCCATGTAGAGATCATGGGGATTGCAGAGCATCCCTTTGATGGTTCGTGGGGGTATCAGGTTACAGGGTACTATGCACCGACGAGCCGGTACGGAACGCCGGAGGATTTTGCCTGGATGGTAAACTACCTGCATCAGAATAAGATTGGCGTTATCCTTGACTGGGTTCCGGCACATTTTCCGAGGGATGCACATGGACTGGCAGACTTTGACGGTACGCCTACGTTTGAATATGCGGATCCAAGGAAGGGCGAGCATCCTGACTGGGGGACAAAGATTTTTGACCTGGGGAAAAATGAAGTGCGCAACTTCTTGATTTCCAATGCACTGTTCTGGGTGGAGCATTTCCATGTAGACGGCCTTCGTGTGGATGCTGTGGCCTCTATGCTTTATCTTGACTATGGGAAACAGGACGGACAGTGGGTCGCAAATAAATATGGAGGCAATGAGAATCTGGAGGCAGTTGACTTCTTCAAGCATCTGAATTCGGTTCTGTTAGGGAGGAATCCAGGGGCCATGATGATTGCGGAGGAGTCCACGGCATGGCCGAAGATTACAGGAGATGTTGAAGATAATGGACTGGGCTTCAGCCTGAAGTGGAATATGGGATGGATGCATGATTTTACCGAGTATATGAAGCTTGATCCGTATTTCAGGAAGGACAACCATAATGCCATGACATTTGCCATGAGTTATGCATACAGTGAGAATTATGTTCTTGTGCTGTCTCATGACGAAGTGGTGCATCTGAAATGTTCTATGCTTAACAAGATGCCGGGACTTGGGTTTGATAAGTATGCGAACCTTAAGGCAGGATATGCTTTTATGATGGGACATGCAGGGAAGAAGCTGCTCTTTATGGGACAGGAGTTTGCCCAGCTTCGTGAGTGGAGCGAGGAGCGGGAGCTTGACTGGTATCTGCTTGCTGAGCCAGAGCATCAGGCGATTCAGAACTGGATGAAGGATCTTCTTCATATGTATAAAAAGAAGAAGGCTTTTTATGAGCTGGATCAGTCTTGTGATGGCTTTGAGTGGATTAATGCGGATGATGGGTACAGGAGTATCTATAGTTTTATGAGACACTCGAAGGATAAAAAGAAGAACCTTTTGTTTGTGATTAATTTTACACCTATGGAGTGGGCTGATTACAGGGTCGGAGTTCCGAGGAAAAAGCAGTACAAGCTGATCCTCAATAGTGATGATGTAAGATATGGCGGAACTGGGAAGGAAAGACCAGTGGTGTACCGGGCGCAGAAGAAAGAGTGCGATGGAAGGCCGTTTTCCTTTGCGTATAAAATGCCGCCATATGGAGTGGCAGTCTTCGAGTTTTAGAGGGAGGACGGCACCGGGCAGGCACCCTCCCGGGGACGGCATCCGGCAGGCAGCTTTGGTCGGGACGGCTTTCCGGCATATCAGGTGGGATTCTTCCGCTGTGGAAGCTTGCGGACAAGTCCTAGATTCAAAAGAGGCGAAAAACAGGACATCGGATAGATTCGGGGAGAACTCTTTATGAGTTCTCCCCTCAGCCTATCCTCACACATTGTACTTGTGGTACAATGTGTGGTCCTGTTTTTCGCCTCTTTTTCATCAATGACTTGTTGCCGCAGCTTCCAATGCGGAAGAATCCCACCTGATATGCCGGGCCGCCCCGCCCAAAGCCGCCTGCCGGATGCGTCCCCGGGAGGATGCCCGCCCAGTGCCTGTGTTGTGGGTGGCTGGGATGTTTCCTGTGAGTGTGCCATTCCTGTTCATCATTCATGGAAACAGTATAAATATGGCTATTCTCTGAACTGTTCTCCCCCACGATCTGATATTAGTGGGGTGCAAGGAGGAGTTTCTGGATTCTCTGGTCAAGGGTGGGCTGGGGGATGAGGCCTTGCAGGGTGGCTATTGGTGTTTTGTTTTTTAGGAGCAGGAAGGTGGGGACGATGCCGGCATCGTAGCGTGCGGCAAGGTCAGGGGATTCGTCGATCTCTACTTCGAAGAATTTTATTTTTCCCAGATATTTTTTCTCTATATCTTCGAAAACAGGCTTCATCATTGCGCATTTTCCGCACCAGTTGGCGTAGAACATGATGACGACTGGGAGATGTGTATGTGTGGTCTCAGATTCGAAGTTTCTGGCTGTTAGATGTAGCATAGTTATCAACCTTTCTTTGTTTTATTTATGGTAGCTGTAAAGGGACTCTGAACGTGACTACGCAGCAGTTTCCTTTGGACAGTTACTGTTTCCGGCAGTCTGCGCCGGGGTTTAGAATGTTGTATACTTCGCAGAAACTTTTTCGGAATTGGGAGAGCTGTCCGCATCTGGACTTAGCTCTCCGGCAGTAGGTGAATGTACATAATTTGTATTTTAATGTTTTTAGGTATTTTTTCCCCATTGCGACTCCTGAAATGTCTTTCTTCTTATTATAATATGATGCAATGTTGAAAAGGTTAGGTACTGATATTAGCAATTAGTTTGCAGATGGGGTTGCCAAGGGAGGAGAATTTTTCCTCGTATTCGGTCATGGTGTTTCCGATGCTCATGGAGGGGGTGTTTTGTAAGTCGCGTGTGAGGGCGGTGATGGTCCAGGTGCCGGAAGACTTCAGAGTCTCTTCGGAGTAAGTGAAGAGGTTCTGGTTGTCGGTTTTGAATTCCAGCTGTCCGTTGCTTTTCAGAATATGGCTGTAGCGTGCCAGATATTCTGGTGATGTCAGACGCCTTCTTGCGTGTCTTGCTTTCGGCCATGGGTCTGAAAAGTTCAGGTAGATGCGAGAGACTTCGCCGGGGGCAAAGACTTTCTCAATGTCTGCTGCATCCATGCAGATGAAGCGGAGATTGTCTGGGGCAGGGGTGCGGCTACTCGTGTGTGTGTCTGAGGCAGGGATGCCAGTTTGTGCCGTGACGGGAGGGTCTGTGACGGGGCGGCTGTTTTGAGATATGGCGTTTAATGTTTGTGCCGTGACGGGAGGATCTGTGACAGGACGGCTGTTTTGGGGTGTGGTGGGTGATTCTAGTTTTTCTACGGCACGCAGCAGCACACTTGAGTATCGCTCAATGCCAATGTAGTTTATATCCGGACTGTGTTTTGCAAGAGTCAGGAGAAACTGCCCCTTTCCCATGCCGATTTCAATGTGAATGGGCTGGGAGTTCTTGAAGATGATCTCGTTCCACTTTCCCCGGCAGGCGGTCTCGTTTTTTATAACATATGGGCTGGTCTCTATAACTCCTTCTGCCCGGGGAATATTTCTTAGTCTCATAATGATTTGCTCCTTTTCTGGCGGCTACCTCAACTACTAATCTTTTTCTGAAAAGGCAGGGAGGGCAGCCATGCATGAATCTGTTTTAGATGTAATGGAAACAGGTATTCCAAAACAATAGAACTCTGGAAAATATGAGTTTATTTATTCTATCACAGTCATTACAAACAATGCAATAACAATTTGCGCAGCAAAACTTGCCCCGTGATTTTCCTGTATTTTTGGGTGAGGACTTGTTATTTTTTTGTCGATTTTTACTATGGTTTTTTTAGGGAAAAGTAGTATTATTATAGTGACTGGTCTTATATAACCTTGAGGGTATTGGACCGTTATGGATTTATACTATATTGGATAGGAATGGAGGCGGCATATGGAATCTGTTATTGGGAAGCTGGCTGAGATTGAGGAGACGGCAGAAGCGATTGTGAAGCATGCTCATGAGCAGAAGGCTGAGATTGCGAGTGAGCTCCAGGAAGCCCGGGATGAGTTTGACCGTGTGACGGAGGAAGAGACCCGGCAGAGGATTTCTGAGATCCGGGAGGGGTATGAGAAAAAAATGAATGCTCTGATTGAGGAGCAGAAGGAGAAGAATCACTCGGTAATAGAGGAACTTAAGAAAGACTACGAGGAGCACCATGCGGCATATGCCGGGGAGATCTTAAAAAATATTTTAGAGGTGTAGGATATGGGAAACCTTATGTTGTATAGTGGGATTGTCACGAAGATCCGGGCGATGCAGTCTAAGCTTCTGACGCAGAAGGACTTCGAGGACATTGCCAGCTGTAAGAGTGTCCCGGAGGCGATTGAGTATCTTAAGGGCAGGCCCGGGTATGCGGAATATCTTGGCGAGATGGATGACTCCCTGTATCACAGGGGGAGTGTGGAAAAGGTTCTTTATCAGTCGTTGTTTGATGATTATTCGAGAATTTTCCGGTTTGCGGGGATCAGGCAGAAGAAGTTTCTGAGACTTTACTGGAAGCGGTATGAGGTGGATCTGATTAATTACTGTCTGAGGATTGTGTTTAATCATTATGCGGCGCCTTTTGACCTGGAGTATAAAAAACGCTTTTTTGACAGATATTCAGATATTTCCATTGACAGGCTGATAACATCTGCCAATATTAATGAACTGGTGGATAATCTGCGGGGTACAGAATATTACGGGGCTCTCTCGAGGATCAGGGATTCAGAGGAGGCAACGCTGTTTGATTATGACCTGGCGCTGGATCTTTATTACTTTTCTGTCATGTGGCGCAAGGAGAGAAAGCTTCTTACAGGACAGGAAAAGGAGATGTTCCTTAAGGATTTTGGGACGAAGATTGATCTTCTGAATCTGCAGTGGGTCTACCGGGCGAAGAAGTACTATCATATGCTGGCGCCGGATATTTATGCGCTTACGATTCCGTATCATTACAGAATCAGGGTAGATGAGTTTAAGACATTGGTGGATACACCGACGGTGGAGGAATTTGAACATAAGGTGGCGCAGACGTATTATGCGAAACGTTATGAGATTGCAGATTCCGGCACGATTGAGCGGAGGTATAAGGATATCCTGAAGCATCTGTATGTGACGGACAGGCGGAGAGATCCGTATTCGATTGCCACGATTAATGCATATTTGTTCTTAAAGGAAGATGAGATAGATAAACTAACAACAGCCCTTGAATGTATCCGGTATGGCTTGTCAAGGGGAGATACGTTAGGATACTTAGGAGGTGTTGTAAAGTGATTGTAAAGATGAAGTTTCTTAGCATCAGCGGTCCAAGGACAGATATTGACCGTGTATGCGAGGTGTATCTGTCAAAGTATGAGATGCAGCTTGAAAATGCAGTTACTGAGCTCAAGACTACTGACAATCTCCTGCCCTTTGCAGAGGTGAATCCGTATAAGGATCCGCTTGCAAAGGCGGAGCAGTTCGCGGGACTTCTGCCGGATAAGGAGTACCGGGCGAATCTGAATGTGAAGAAGGATGAGATACTGACCCTGATACGCGATATGAATCACAGGTATCTTGAGCTGCTTGAGGAGAAGGAGCTTCTTACAAAGAAGAAGGAGGAGCTTCAGGAGAGTATCAGTGTGCTGGAGCCCTTCAGGCCCCTGGAGCTTGATATTGGCAAGGCTCTGAAGTACCAGTATATGCAGATCCGGTTCGGCAGGATTGGGATTGATTACTACAGGCGTCTTGAAAAATATCTGTTCGGTGATCTGAATGTGCTCTTCTTTGAGGGGACGCGCAGCGAAAATTATGTCTATGGCTGCTATGTGGCTGCCAATGCGGATGTAAGTAAGGTGGATTCGGTATTTAATTCTCTTCATTTTGAGAGAATCCAGCTGGAAGGCGGGTATATGGGAACGCCAGAAGCTGCATGTGGGAGCCTTCTTCAGGATGTGGAGGATACACAGAGGAAGATTGAAGAGATTGACCAGGAGATTGAGAATCTGGTAAACAGCCATGCCTCTGAGCTTCTTGGTGCGAGAAAGCGTCTGGAGAGGATGTCCGCCAATTTTGATGTCCGCAAGAAGGCGGCGAGGATTGAGGAAGAGGATTCGGAATCCTATATCCTGTGCGGCTGGATGGGCGAAGAGGATGTGGATGCATTTGTAAAGGAAGCAGAGAAGGACAGCAGAGTGTTTATTATGGTGGAAGAGAACCGGGAGAAGTATTTCGGGAATCCGCCTACTAAGCTTAAGAATCCGAAATTCTTCAAGCCTTTTGAGATGTTCATTAAGATGTACGGGCTTCCGGCGCATAATGAGCTGGATCCGACCATGTTCGTGGCGCTTACGTATACCTTTATCTTTGGCGCTATGTTCGGGGATGTGGGACAGGGACTCTGCCTTTTTGTGTTTGGAGGACTTCTGTATCTGACGAAAAAGGTGAACCTTGCAGGCATTATCTCAATTGCGGGTGTGTTTTCGGCATTTTTTGGATTTATGTTCGGCAGTATCTTTGGATTTGAGGATATTATTGAGGCCCGGTGGCTGAGACCTGCGGAGGCGATGACGAATCTTCCGTTCATCGGGCAGCTGAATACTGTGTTTGTCATTGCAATTGCATTTGGTATGGCGCTGAACTTACTGGTGATGGTGTTCAATATACTGAATGCGGCGAAGGCACATGATCTGGAGAATATGCTGTTTTCCCACAATGGGCTGGCAGGACTTGTATTTTACGGCTTTCTGGTGCTTACCATTGTACTGTATATGACAGGTCATACCCTTCCGGGAAATATCCTGCTGGTTCTCTTCCTGGGAGGTCCGGTGCTGTGCTTTGTCTTTAAGGAACCCCTTGGAAATCTTGTCAGGAAGAAGAAGGAGAAGATGAAGGAAAGCAAGGGAATGTTCCTTGTACAGGCATTTTTCGAATTGTTCGAGACCATGCTGAGTTATTTTTCAAATACACTTTCATATGTCAGAATCGGCGCTTTTGCGGTGAGCCATGCAGCGATGATGGAGGTTGTGCTGATGCTGTCAGGTGTTCCTGAGGGGCATACGAACTGGGTGATTATGGTATTTGGAAATATTCTTGTGTGCGGGCTGGAGGGTCTGGTTGTGGGAATCCAGGTACTCCGTCTGGAATATTATGAGATGTTCAGCCGTTTCTATAAAGGAAGCGGAAGGGAGTTCCAGCCATTTAATGAGCAGATTAAATAGATTAAGTAATTACGAGGAGGAATTTTATCATGTCTTTAACAGTGAAATTATTATTGGTTGCAGCGTTGGTGCTTGGAATTATCATTCCATTTGGTTACTATCTGATAGGCGAGAAGAATAAGAAGCGTTATAAGAGGGCGCTTGGTGCAAATGTGTTGTTCTATTTTGGGTCATTTGCCATTGCGGCGATTATGTTATTTGCAGGTGATCCGGTCCAGGCTGCTGATACTGCAGAGAAGGCGGCAGGGATGGCAACAGGACTTGGCTATATTGCAGCTGCACTGTCAACCGGTATGTCATGTGTGGGCGGCGGTGTTGCCGTTGCAAGCGCAGCAAGTGCGGCTCTTGGAGCAATCAGTGAGGATTCCAGTGTGCTTGGTAAGTCCCTGATCTTCGTTGGTCTTGCAGAAGGTGTGTGTCTGTACGGACTGATCATCTCCTTCATGATCCTGGGTAAATTATAAGATGAAGATGTATCTGATCAGTGATAATATCGATACCCTGACAGGGATGAGGCTTGCCGGTGTAGACGGGGTGGTGGTGCACGAGCGCCACGAGCTCCGGGAAGCCCTGGAAAATGCCATGAATGATTCGACAGTGGGGATTATTCTGCTGACGGAGAAGTTCGGACGTGAATTTCCGGATCTGATTGATGAGGCGAGGCTGGAGCGGACGATGCCGCTCCTTATTGAGATTCCTGACAGACACGGAACCGGCCGTAAGAAGGATTTTATCACATCTTATGTAAATGAGGCAATAGGATTAAAACTATAGTTGTGATTCATGACCCGGGAATGTGCATGTGGGGCGCGTTTTTGTGGGAACAGGATCCGGATATAAGGATGAAAGGAAGGTGAGAGGCTTGACGCAGCGAGAGAAGTTGGATCATCTGAAGGATGCAGCCATGCTGGAGGCCCGGATGCAGGCAAATTCTATTATAGAGCAGCACAGGAAGGCCCTGGAGAATATTAATGAGCAGCACCGCGCGGAGGCGGTCCGCCAGTCCGAGACAAGGATCAAGGCAGAGGTTACGAGCGCAAAGCAGCAGCTTAGTATGGCAGCGTCTAAGGCGCAGCTGGAACTGAAGCGCGAGTTCGGAAAGACACAGAAGCATCTGAAAAAGCAGTTGTTTGAAGAAGTGAACGAGCGTCTTCATGAATATATGGAGACAGAGGACTACAGAAGGCTTCTTGTCTCTTATATAGAGAAAGCGGCAAAATTTGCGAATGGAGAGGCAATTACCCTTTATATTAATCCGACGGATGAAGATAAGAAGGCGTACCTGGAGGAGCATACAGGTATGAGCCTGAATGTAAGTAAAGAGGATTTTACAGGGGGCATGCGTGCGGTTATCCATGAGAGGAATATTCTGATTGATTATGCTTTTAAGGGTGCTATTGAGAGAGAATATGACAGATTCACGTTCAAGGGAGGTACGCTAATTGGATAGTAAGAACACTGGAAAGATCTATGGGATCAATGGTCCTGTTATTTACCTTAAGGGAAAGACCGGATTCAGAATGTCCGAGATGGTGTATGTGGGTGAGGAGCGCCTGGTCGGAGAGGTGATTTCCCTTGATAAGGATATGACAACCATTCAGGTTTACGAGGAGACATCTGGGCTCCGCCCGGGAGAGAGCGTGGAGACATCGGGTTCTGCCGTGTCTGTTACACTGGCTCCGGGAATTCTGAATAATATATTTGATGGTATTGAACGTCCTCTTGACCGGATCGCAGAGAAGGGCGGCGCGTTTATTACCAGGGGTGTCAGCGTGGACTCACTGGATACAGAGAAGAAATGGGAGACCCATCTGACTGTGTCAGAAGGGGAGCTCGTTCATGGCGGAACAATCATTGCAGAGGTTCCGGAGACCCGCGCGATTGTTCACAAATGTATGGTTCCTCCGGAGGTGGAAGGTACGGTTGTGTCTGTGGTTCCGGACGGAGAGTACACGATCCAGGAGACTCTGGTAGTGGTTGAGCAGGCAAATGGGGAGAGGAAGGAACTTTCCATGACCCAGCACTGGCCCATCCGTGTACCGAGGCCGGTGCATCACAGGTATTCTGCAAATGAGCCTCTGATTACAGGGCAGCGTATTCTGGATACGATGTTCCCGATCGCGAAGGGCGGGACAGCGGCGATTCCGGGGGGATTTGGAACCGGAAAGACCATGACCCAGCATCAGATTGCAAAATGGGCCAATGCAGATATCATTATTTACATTGGATGCGGGGAGCGTGGAAATGAAATGACGCAGGTTCTGGAGGAGTTCTCAGAGCTGGTTGACCCAAGGTCTGGGAATCCCCTGATGGACCGTACAACACTGATTGCAAATACATCAAACATGCCGGTTGCTGCCCGTGAGGCTTCCATCTATACCGGGCTTACACTGGCAGAGTATTACCGTGACATGGGCTATGATGTGGCGATTATGGCAGACTCTACCTCCCGCTGGGCGGAGGCGCTGCGTGAGCTTTCCGGCCGTCTGGAGGAGATGCCGGCAGAGGAAGGGTTCCCGGCTTATCTTGCCTCCAGGCTGTCTGCGTTTTATGAGCGGGCGGGAATGATGCAGACACTGAACGGTGAGACTGGCTCAGTGTCCATTATCGGTGCAGTATCACCCCAGGGCGGTGATTTTTCCGAACCGGTTACGCAGAACACGAAGCGCTTTGTAAGATGCTTCTGGGGACTGGATAAGTCACTGGCTTATGCAAGACATTTCCCGGCAATCCACTGGCTTACAAGCTATAGCGAGTATCTGCCGGATCTTGCAGGATGGTATTCGGATCATGTATCGCCGAAGTTTGTAGACTACCGGAACCGTATGATGACTCTGCTGAACCAGGAGAGCAGCCTGATGGAGATCGTGAAGCTGATCGGCGGGGATGTGCTGCCGGACGACCAGAAGCTCATTCTGGAGATTGCGAAGGTCATCCGCCTTGGATTCCTGCAGCAAAATGCATTTCACAAAGATGATACATGTGTGTCCATGGAGAAACAGTTTAAGATGATGGACGTGATCCTGTACCTGTACAAGAAGGCAAGAAAGCTGGTAGCTATGGGAATGCCCATGTCTGTTCTCAAGGCGGAGGGCATCTTCGAGAAGGTCATTGCCATTAAGTATGATGTGCCGAATGACAATATTTCACTTCTTGATATTTACAAGAATGACATTGATGACTTTTATAATAATGTAATAGAAAAGAATGGATAGGGGGGACTTGAAAATTGGCAATCGAATATCTTGGGTTAAGTAATATTAATGGTCCTCTCGTTGTACTGGAAGGAGTGCAGGAGGCTTTCTTTGATGAGATCGTGGAGTTTGTTGTGGACGGGAACACAAAGAAGATGGGCCGTATTGTGGAATTAGATGAGGATAAGGCAGTGATCCAGGTATTTGAAGGGACAGAAAATATGTCACTTACGAATACTCACACAAGGCTTTCCGGGCATCCTATGGAGGTGGCGGTATCGCCGGATATGCTTGGAAGAACCTTTAATGGAATCGGGCAGCCAATTGATGGGATGGGCTCCCTTACCTCTGCCGATAAGAGGGATGTGAATGGTCTGCCGCTGAATCCGGTGCGCCGGGAATATCCCCGCAACTATATCCGTACCGGTATTTCAGCAATTGATGGCCTGACTACACTGATCAGGGGTCAGAAGCTTCCCATTTTCTCGGGAAATGGCCTGCCTCATGACCAGCTCGCCGCGCAGATTGTAAGGCAGGCATCCCTGGGGGACGATTCAGAAGAGGAATTTGCAATTGTGTTCGGCGCAATGGGCGTCAAGCATGATGTGGCTGATTTCTTCCGGAAGGCATTTGAAGAGAGTGGTGTCTCGGATCATGTCTGTATGTTCCTGAATCTTGCGAATGACCCGGTGGTGGAACGTCTGATTACACCGAAGGTGGCTCTTACAGTTGCGGAATATCTGGCATTTGAATGCAATATGCATATTCTGGTGATTCTGACAGATATGACTTCCTTTGCGGAGGCTATGCGCGAGGTATCCTCCTCCAGAGGGGAGATTCCGTCAAGGAAAGGATATCCGGGCTACCTTTACAGTGAACTGGCGACGATTTATGAGCGTGCGGGTATTGTGGAGGGAGCATCGGGTTCGGTGACCCAGCTCCCGATCCTGACGATGCCAAATGATGATATTACACATCCGATTCCGGATCTTACCGGATATATTACGGAGGGGCAGGTGGTTCTGGACCGGAGTCTGCACGGACAATCGGTGTATCCGCCCATTAGTATTCTTCCATCGCTGTCCCGTCTTATGAAGGACGGTATCGGTAAGGGTTATACGAGAGAGGATCACCAGGACCTGGCAAATCAGCTTTTTTCCGCATATGCCAAGGTGGGGGAGGCGAGAAATCTTGCTTCTGTTATCGGTGAGGATGAATTGTCTCCGATTGATAAGCGTTATCTGAAGTTCGGAGAGGAATTCGAGAAGAGATATGTAGGCCAGGGGCCGGCGGAGAACCGTACGATTCAGCAGACGCTGGATCTTGGTTGGGAGCTCCTGGGACTTCTTCCCAAAGAAGAGCTTGACCGGGTGGATACGAAGCTGATTGACTTATATTACCCACAGGAAGCAGAGGGGGTTTAGTTTATGGATCCACGGGAGTTTCCTACAAAGGGAAATCTGATGCTGGCGAAGAACTCTCTTGCGCTGGCCCATCAGGGTTATGACTTGATGGATAAGAAGAGGAACATTCTCCTTAAGGAGCTTATGGCACTGATTGATGAGGCAAAGGGGATCCAGGAGGAGATTGATACTACATTTACACGGGCGTATGCCTGCCTGCAGCATGCGAATATAGAGCAGGGGATTAGTAAGGTGGAGCAGCTTGCACTTACGGTTCCGATTGAGGACTCCATCCGGATTCAGACAAGGAGTATTATGGGCACGGAGATTCCTTATGTGAGGTATGATGCGAAGCAGAATGATCTGACGTATTCCTTTAGTACAACGGCAGAGTCGATAGATATTGCCAGGGAGGCGTTCCGTGAGGTGAAGGATCTGACAATTAAGCTCTCTATGGTGGAAAATTCGGCGTACCGGCTGGCCAGCAATATAAAGAAGACGCAGAAGAGGGCGAATGCGCTTAAGAATATTACGATTCCTATGTATAGTAATCTGGTGTATACGATAAATAATGCACTGGAAGAGAAAGAAAGAGAAGAATTCACACGCCTGAAAGTGATTAAGAAGATGCAGGCGTGATGTGGGAGGGGACGCGTGCGGGGGCGGTGCGGGCGGATTGCGGGTACTGATTTTCTTCCGGCTCCGTCGTGAACAGACCCTAAATGAAAATAGAGGCAGAATGGAGGACACCGAGCAGATTCGGGGAGAAATTCTGATGAATTTCTCCCCTCAGCCTGCTCTCACCCACCGTACTTGTGGTACGGTGGGTGGTCTTCCATTCTGTCTCTATTTTCATTAACGGTCTGTAACACTCCTTCACACGGAATGAAAATCAGTACCCGCAATCCGCCCGCACCGCCCCCACACGCTGGCTGCTGAGGGGAGGAAGGGTACTGCTCATGGGTTGGGAATGCGTGTAAGCTGAGCAGGGTCTGCCCCAGCGAAGCGAGGGTATTCCGTGAGAACATGATGCAGGAGTGAGGGGCGGTTTTTCCGTGGCAAAACTTGGAATGCCGCCCCGAATCGTTACTGTGAGCGGACGATTAGTCCATGAATAGTAACAAATCTCTTGAACTTTCTGGCGGTATATGGTATCCTTTAGATAAAGAAAGGCATCTGCTCCAACAGATGCCCGACAGGAGCTACCGATAGACGGTCAGCCCAGTAAACGCTAAAATAGTTGCTTGGTTTGCTGGACTAGGGGCGGCTATTCTTGTGTCTTGTTACTATCTTTACCAAAGGTGTATCCGATCCCGAAGTAGGTCAAGCCGAAGCTAAGGAGCTGTCATGAAAGTTTTTTCATGACAGCTCCTTAGCACTGCAATAAGTCCCAAAATATCCATATGGCTCAGCCCTCCTTTCCTAGATTCCCTTTCGGGTTTTGAATAATTTCAACAGTCGCTTTTTAGGTAGCAGAGTAGAAGAGGGGGAGGTTGGGAGGATAGCAGGTGAAGAGGAAGAAGGAGAGGGTGAGGAGGAGCCAGGAGGTGTAGATGACGGTAAAGGACGGGGTGGTGGATAGTGTGTTTTGGAAATGGGGAATCAGGCGCAGTGTGACTGCGATGGAGATGAGGAATATGAGAATATCGGGTAGCAGGTAGTTTTTTCCGATGATTCCGGTGTAGGTGTAGTAGAGTGTGATGATGGACAGCATGCCGCACAGGACTGCCAGGAGGCGGGAGTATAGGCTGGAGGAGGTGATCCTGGGGTGTCTGTCTGTGCAGAGAGTATTCTGGAGGGTTAAAAGGAGGAATGGGAAGTAGAGGAGCTTCAGATGCTCCCAGACGGATTCGCTGACTGGACAGAACAGGGCGGCAAGGGGACTTTTGGTCCACTCGTACAGGAAATGACACAGGGTTCCGGCGATTGCGATGAAGAGGAAGGAGGGCATGTCCTTTTTGGAGATTTGCGTTAGGAGAGGAACAATGCCTGTCCGGGATGAATGGTCTGGCCGGGTGACTGTGCTGTGTTTTTTTGAAAAATGTGTCATGTAGAAACCTCCATTTGCGATGCGAATTTCTAACTATATTATGATTAGGATTGTGGGAGTGCGTTAGCACGGAACAATCCGTGTATCAGAAGCGGCAAAATACCTTTTGATGCCTGTATCATATTATATGAAATGGGAAGGATAAATATGAGCAAAAGAAGGATGAGGTATACTTATTTTTGACAAAATATGGGGCGGTATTTGGCGTAAAATATGAAAAATGTACAAAAATAATGGAATATGAAGAAAATGTAAAAAAACCCTTGCATTCTACGGGATTCTGTTATATAATATCACTTGCGTTGAGGGAATAGCAAAGATGAATGACTGATATGCGCGATTAGCTCAGCTGGCAGAGCACCTGACTCTTAATCAGGGTGTCCAGGGTTCGAACCCCTGATCGCGCAGTCAAAATCACTGTTTTTGGAGGCAGTTGAAACTCCGGGGATGGTGATTTTTTTTATATAACAGGATGGCACTGCAAAGCGTAAGAGATTGTAGAGGAATCTGGGACAAGGCTGGCGGCAGAGCCGGCAGTTATGGACAGGGGGCGTCAGCTGCCGGATTGCTCCTGGAAGCTTATGATATCCTTTAGGATTTTGAGGAGCATCAGCTTTTCGCTTTCGGAGTGATTGCTGATTTGGGCACAGATTTGCATGGAGACTGAGTCAAGGGCTTCGTATGAGGCGGGAGATGTATTGGAAAAGAAATCTGAGAAGGTGACATTCAGAGCATCACAAACCTGTCCTAAAACACGAAGTGTAGGACTTTTGAGATTCCTTTCTAATAATCCAAGATAAGTAGGAGTAATCTCCGACTTTAGAGCCAGTTGTTCCTGGCTGAAGCCATTTGCTTTTCGTAATTCGTAAATCCGTTCGCCGATATTAAAGTTATTATTAGTATTCATTACTATAGTTTATCCTATTGACAAGATACCTGCAATTAACTATAATTAGTATTATCTGTAACTACTATAGTTATCCTCCTATTGTGGGAATTGATTGATTGTTTTGGAATATTATTTGGCTGATTGTGCGAATTGCTACTTGAACAGTCGAAAAGTTACGCTTGAAAATAAAGGAAGAAAAGATGAAAAAAAAGATGTTGCAATTTGAGTGTAAAAGGGGTATAATGTGGCATGTATGAAAAACAAGGAAAGAAATATTGATTGTACCTCCAAAAAAAATAAGACACGGAGAGTCCTCTTGATATCATTTACTATTTTTGTTTTTGTGTGGATTTTTGTTATGTCTCACAAGACGGCCAGGGAGTCAGAAACTATGAGCCAGAGAATTGATCAGTTAATATGTGATCTGTTCGTGGATGGCTTTGATGGATTTCCGGCAGAAGAACAGCAGAGAATGTTGGCTGAGCTTGATTTCTGGGTTCGCAAGTCCGCACACTTCTTCGAATATGCCGTTCTTGGTGCAGTCTTATATTTGACAGCTGGGGTTATTGCCGAAAAAACAGATGTACGTATAAAGATTGCTTTTTTTGTGGGATTTTTGCAGGCGGCAGCAGATGAGATCCATCAGTACTTCGTGGAAGGACGAAATCCGTTGGTGAAGGATGTGCTCCTGGATGCATCGGGAGTATGTATGGGGATTGTACTTGTGATATTTTTCACACTTCTGATGAATATTCTGAGAAGATACAGGATAGACAGGTGCAGACCGGATGTGAAACCAGGTGCAAGAGTGCATTTGCTGAGAACACAGGAGAATAGGAATTATGATTGATTTTCATACTCATATTTTACCGGGGATTGATGATGGGAGCCGGGATATCGAACAGACAAAAGAATTATTGCAGCAGGCTCACACACAGGGCGTGACACGGATTCTGGCAACACCGCATTTCTATGCGGACAGAGTTTCGGCAGGGCATTTCCTTGAAAAGAGGAAGGAGAGCCTTTCGAAAGTTCATGGCCTTTCGGAGGAGACAGAGTGGCTCCAGGAGATCCGGACTGCTGCAGAAGTTTATTATTTTCCGAATGTGGGGAAGGCGGATGTACTGCCGGAGCTTTGCATGGAGGGAAGTAATCTGCTGCTTCTGGAGATGCCGTTTGTCCAGTGGACGAAGGGAATGTACAGGGATATTGAGTATATTCTTGAGAGGCGGAAGCTTAAGGTGATGCTGGCGCATGTGGAGCGTTATTATGAATTCCAGAAGGATAAGAGCATCTGGAATGCAGTTTTTGAACTTCCATTATATGCACAGATTAATGCGGGAAGTTTTCAGAGACGCGGGAAGCGTTCTTTTGCACTTAAGTTCATAAAAGCCGGTCATCAGGTGCTGCTTGGCAGTGACTGTCACAATCCGGAGATCCGGCCATCGAATCTGCAGGTTGGCAGAGAAGTAATTGGTAAGAAACTAGGTGAAGCTGTATTAGAAGAGATCGATGCAAGGGGAAGGTTGTTGTGGGAAGATGCAGAATGATTTGCACAGCAGAAAGCAGAGACAGATAAAGGCTGTTGCGGCTGTCGTAGGAATTGTTGTATTGATTGTGATATTCTGGATTGCGGTTCGGGGAGTAGAAAAGAAAACAGCTGGCCGCCAGAGAGACAAAGCCGGAGCAAATAATGCAGAGGCTGGACAAGAATTTCCAAAAGAATATGGCAAGGAAGAGATTGTAGAACTCTATGGTGACTATTATACATATAACCATGATATAGAGACATGGTTGTTCATTGGAACAGATAAGAGTGGAAATGAGACGGGAAAGGGCGAGGACTATAGAGGCTCCATGGCAGATGTTTTGCTGCTAGCGGTATTTGATAAGACGGATAAGACCTATGGGTTCCTGCAGCTTGACCGTGATACGATAGCAGAAGTAACCATGATGCAGACGGATGGGAGCGATTATGTGAGTGCAGATCTTCAGATTTGTACGGCACACTGGTATGGCGGCAATCCGAAGCAGAGCTGTGAAAATACGGTAGAAGCTGTTTCTGGTTTTCTTGGAGGAATACCGATTGATGGATACTACAGCCTTGGAATGGAAGACATTGCAACTCTGAATCATGCGGTTGGTGGTGTGGAAGTAACTGTGTTGGGCGATTTCTCTAAAGTTGACCCTAGCCTCAAAGAAGGAGAAAGGGTGCTTCTAAACGATGAACAGGCGTTTACATACATACATGACCGCTATGGCGTAGCTGATGAGACGAATGTACAGCGAATGCAGCGCCATAATCAATATATGAAAGCACTTTTTGCAAAAGTGAATGAGAAGTTCAAGGAGAGCCCTGGTTTTATAAATGAGTTGTATGAAGAACTTGAAGACAGAGCAGTTACGAATGCGAAGGGCAGAGATCTTTCTCGAATCATGAATCAGATGGTTGGAGGGGAAAACAGGGGAATCTACCAGATTGAAGGAGAGGCGGTTCTTGGACGGAGGCTTGAAGATGGGATTGATCATGTGGAGTTTTATCCAGATGAAGATTCTGTGAAAGAAGTGATGACAGAGCTATATCATCTTGAAATTGATGAAGATGCTGAAGTAGAGGACGATGAAGAAGAAATCGTATGGGGTGAATAGCGTAGAAAGGAACTTGAAGATATGCAAGAGCAGACAGACATCATAAAACTGAGAGGGCAGGAAGACGAGATGGAGATTGACCTCGTCGAGCTGCTGTATTATTTCCGCAGTAAGATTTTGTGGATTATCTCGGCTTTTATTATCGGTGCAGTGGGCATGGGGCTTATTACCTACTCCTTTATTACACCGAAGTATGAGGCTAACTCGAAGATTTATATGGTATCTGCATCCAGTGACTCGGTTGTTAATCTGACAGATTTGAACCTTGGTGATTCACTGTCCAGTGACTATGCGGAACTGTTGAAGACGCGGCCGATCTTTGAGGATGTGATTAAGAATCTGGAGCTTGATTATACTTATGAAGAGCTTCTTGAAATGGTAACAATTACGACTGTAAATGACACACGTATCCTGCAGGTGACGGTGGAAAGCCCGGATGCAGAGGAGGCAATGCGTGTTGCTAATGAACTGGCCGACCAGTCCGTATCCAAGCTGCCAGACTTGATGGATACCTCTACCCCGAATATTGCGGAGTATGCGATCAAAGCGGAAAATCCCAGCTCTCCGAGTTACACCATTAATATTATGGCCGGAGCGCTTGTGCTGATGCTTCTTGTACTGGCAGTTCTTACATTTAATTATGTGACAGACGATACCTTTAAGTCAGCTGAGGATGTGGAATCTGCATTTGGTATTATGCCGCTTACTGTAATTCCTGAAAGTGATATTGGCGAGCTGTCAGAGAAAAAGGAAAAGGAAGGCAGAAAGAGAAGCCGCTTCAAGAAGGTTAAGAGACTGATCAATAAGAGAAGGTCTAAGAAGAATATAGAAGCGGATAAGAGCAAGAAGAGGTGAAGGCATGAGTAAGATTACAATGGCGAATTTTCCGGAGCTGCCTTACGCAGTGGAAGAGGCGGTAAACCGTCTCCGGATTAATATAAATTTCCTTGGAAATGACATCCGGAAGATCATGGTGGTCAGCACGATGCCGAATGAAGGAAAGAGTTTTGTGGCGATGCAGCTCTGGAGGCAGATGGCGGAAGCCGGAACGTCTACCGTGCTGGTGGATTTGGATTTGAGGAAATCCATTATGACTGAAAAATATGGTATTACAACAGATGATGGAGAAGAGATCAAAGGAACCTCCTTCTATCTGTCACATCCGATAGATCTTGACGAAGCAATTTGCAAGACGGATATGGAGTATGGAGACATTCTTCCGAATGTTGACAATGTTATTAACCCGTCTATGCTGCTTGAAAGCAAGCGGTTTGAAGAGATGCTTAATTATATGGGCGAAAAATACCGTTATGCGTTATTTGACTCACCGCCGCTTAACATTGTGTCAGATGGTGAGAGAATTGGAAACCTGTGTGATGGTGCCATCCTTGTAGTGAGGGGTGGGGAAACACCAAAGGGAATGGTGAAGCATTCACTTATGCAGCTTGAAAGAGCGGGATGTCCGCTTCTTGGAGTTGTACTGAACCGTGTACAGGGAGGCGGAAGCGGCTACTATTATAAGAAGTATGGCGGAAGCTATTATGGCGGCCACTATTATGGAAGTGAGTATTACTACGGCAAATAACAGGCCGGTATGAATATGGAGTTTTCTGGCAGGCACCGCCTGACCGGTTACTCAAATAAATATTAATCCCGAAGGAGAAAGGAGGGAAATGAAATGGTTCGTAAAATCAAAAAAGGACTTGCATGCGCATTAGTTGCTGCTTTAGCATTCACATGTGCAGCTCCTGTTACAGCTAGTGCTGCTAGTAGTGCTACAACTGCACCGGAGTATACTAACGTTAAGAATGCAAATGTAACAGTTGCAAAGGGTGTTAAGGCATCCGTTAGTACAGATTCTAAAGGTAAGGTTACTGTAAAATCTGTTACTGCTAAGAAGGCAAAAAGCATTACAGTTGCTTCTAAGGTGAAGGTAAAAGGCAAGAATTGCACGGTTACAACTATTGGCGCTAAGGCATTTGCTAAGGCTCCGAAGGCAACAAAGGTAACTCTTCCAAGCACAATTACTAAGATCAGTGCTAAGGCATTCTCTGGTGCTAAGAAGGTAAAGACAATCGTAATCAAGGCTGGTAAGAAGTCAAAGGTTAAGGTTGACAAGAACGCTTTCAAGGGTCTCAGCAAAAAGCAGAAATCCAAGATCGTTGTTAAGGTTGGCAAGAGTATGTCTAAGAAGAACTTCAACGCCCTTAAGAAGGCTCTTAAGGCAGCTGGCATTAGCACAAAGAACATTAAGAGAGGCTAATCGTTATACATATAATGATTATAGTTTCTTGCGGACACAGGCCGCACAGGGAAGGCAATTTCTGGTGTGGCCTTGTTGTTTATATTAGAGAATTCAGACGAGCAGATAAAACAATGAGGCTTTATAGCTATTGGCCACGGAGTGAACAGTAACGCTTTATATGCTGGTCTGAGTATTTCTATCAAGAGTAGTTTATTTTGTTATTTGTAAGGTAAGAATAGAGGTTTATTTCGTATGAATTAGGGAAAAGAGCAGGTGAGGAGATGTACAGGAGACTATCAGAGGAAAGCTGGATTAAGCATTCGGATTTTTTATTGCTGGACGTTATTTGCCTGCAATTGTGTTTCCTTGCCGCATATCTGTTTAGACATGGGTGGTCGAATCCCTATGCCAGTGAATTGTATCGTAATTATGCGATTGTGACGTTCCTCTGCCAGATTCTTACTATTTTTATAGGGAAATCTTTTCATCGTATTTTGAAAAGAGGCTATTATCAAGAGTTTAAGGCCACTGTGAAGCATACCATTATTATCTTGTCACTGACGCTGCTATATCTGTTTGCGACACAGGAGGGCGGGGATTATTCCCGAATTACATTCTTCCTTACGGATATTCTATATCTGGCAGCAGGATATGGAGTCCGCCTGTTGTGGAAGAAATATTTGCGGTTCCGCGGAGTGTCGGGACAGAGAAGTTCGCTGGTTGTAATAACGACTATGGGAATTGTGGATGAGGTGATTGCGTGTCTCCATACAGAAGGATATCAGAGTTACCGGGTTACAGGCCTGGTGATTATGGATGTGGATGCCGTGGGCACAGAGATCAGAGGGATCCCGGTAATCGGAAGCAGAGAAAGTACGGCGCAGGATCTGTGTGCGCGGTGGATTGACGAGATCTTTGTACGGCTGCCGGATAACTGGAGCATGCCGGAATATCTGATCGAAGCTTTTTCCAATATGGGTATTACAGTCCACCTCGGGCTTGCCAGACTGGCCGGAGTATCCGGAGGGGAAGGGCAGAGAAGCTTTGTGGAGCAGCTGGGAGATTATACGGTTATAACGAATACAGTGAAGGCTATTTCTTCGGAAGAGACGATCTGTAAACGAATGCTTGATATATTAGGCGGACTGGTTGGATGTGTGATTACAGGAGTTTTGTTCCTGTTTGTTGCTCCTCTGATTTACATACAGTCCCCAGGGCCGATTTTCTTTTCCCAGACCCGGATCGGGAAGGGCGGAAAGAAATTCAAGATGTATAAGTTCCGAAGCATGTATATGGATGCAGAGGAAAGAAAAAAAGAGCTTATGGAGCAGAATAAGATTCAGGACGGCCTTATGTTTAAGATGGATTATGACCCGCGGATCATTGGGAGTGAGAAGACCAGGAAAAACGGGAAGCCGGGAGGAATTGGTAATTTTATCCGAAGAACCTCTATTGATGAATTTCCGCAGTTCTTTAATGTGCTGAAAGGTGACATGAGCCTGGTGGGAACAAGACCGCCTACAGTGGATGAGTGGGAGCAGTATGACCTGCATCACAGGCTTAGAATGGCGATCAAGCCGGGCATTACCGGTCTGTGGCAGATCAGCGGCAGAAGTAATATTGTTGACTTCGAGGAAGTTGTGAGGCTGGATGCTGAATACATAAAGAACTGGTCCATTGACCAGGATATAAAGATTCTGGCAAAGACCGTATTTGTAGTCCTTCGAAATGAAGGTGCAGCGTAGCTAAGGAGAGTATATTATGAAAGGTATTATTCTTGCCGGTGGTTCCGGCACGCGGCTATATCCGCTGACAAGAGTGACATCCAAGCAGTTACTTCCGATTTATGATAAGCCAATGATATATTATCCCATGTCTGTACTCATGAATGCAGGAATTCGGGATATACTAATTATATCCACACCGCAGGATACGCCAAGATTCCAGGATCTGCTGGGTGATGGACATCAGTTTGGAGTCAGCCTGACGTATGCAGTTCAGCCGTCGCCGGACGGACTGGCGCAGGCATTTATTATAGGGGCTGATTTTATTGGAGATGACTGTGCGGCAATGGTACTGGGGGACAATATTTTTGCGGGACATGGCTTGAAAAAGCGTCTGGAGAATGCGGTGCAGAATGCTGAGAATGGCAGAGGCGCCACTGTATTTGGATATTATGTGGATGATCCGGAGAGATTCGGCATCGTTGAATTTGATAAAAACGGCAAGGCAGTATCCATTGAGGAGAAGCCGGAGAAGCCGAAGAGTAATTACTGCGTAACTGGCCTGTATTTTTACGATAACCGTGTTGTTGAATACGCCAGGAATCTGAAGCCGTCTGAGCGCGGTGAACTGGAGATTACGGATTTGAACCGTATTTATCTGGAGAATGGAGAGCTGAATGTGGAGCTTCTGGGCCAGGGATTTACGTGGCTGGACACAGGAACCCATGAATCACTGGTGGATGCAACGAATTTTGTGAAGACTGTCGAGACACATCAGCACCGTAAGATTGCCTGCCTTGAGGAGATCGCCTATCTGAATGGGTGGATTGCCAGGGAAGAGGTCATGAAGATGTACGAGGTTCTGAAAAAGAACCAGTACGGGCAGTATCTGAAGGATGTACTGGATGGAAAATATCAGGAGCATCTGTACTAGTACAGCATTTGACTGCAATATTTGTATAAAATGTCAGAGGAGTAAAGAGTATGACTATTATCGTAACCGGCGGCGCCGGGTTTATTGGAAGTAATTTTGTCTTCTATATGCTGGAAAAGTATCCGGACTACCGGATTGTCTGCCTGGACAAGCTGACATATGCCGGGAATTTGTCCACACTGGCTCCAGTTATGGAGAATCCTAATTTCCGTTTTGTGAAAGAGGATATCTGTGACCGTGAGGCTGTAGACAGACTGTTCGAGGAAGAACATCCGGATATGGTAGTGAATTTTGCGGCGGAGACACATGTGGACCGTTCAATAGAGGATCCCGATGTTTTTCTCCAGAGTAATATCATGGGTACAGCCGTATTGATGGACGCATGCCGGAAATATGGAATTAAGCGTTACCATCAGGTTTCTACGGATGAGGTGTATGGAGACCTGCCCCTTGACAGGCCGGATCTGTTCTTTACAGAGGAGACACCGATTCATGCAAGTTCACCGTACAGCAGCGCCAAGGCAGGTGCAGACCTTCTAGTCCTGGCTTATCACCGGACCTTTGGCCTGCCAGTAACAATCAGCCGGTGCTCGAACAACTATGGACCTTACCAGTTCCCGGAAAAGCTGATTCCGCTGATGATTGCAAATGCTCTGGCGGACAAGCCGCTGCCTGTATATGGCGATGGCTTAAATGTCCGTGACTGGTTGTATGTGGAGGATCATTGCAAAGCCATTGACCTGATTATCCATAAGGGCAGGGAAGGCGAGGTCTACAATGTAGGCGGCCACAACGAAAAACAGAATATTGAAATTGTAAAAATTATTTGTAAAGAGCTTGGAAAGCCGGAGAGCCTGATTGCTTATGTGGGCGACCGCAAGGGACACGACAGACGTTATGCGATTGATCCGGCAAAGATACATGAGGAACTGGGATGGCTTCCGGAGACGAAGTTTGAGGATGGCATTAAGAAGACCATTCAGTGGTCTCTGGAAAACCGTGAGTGGTGGGAAACCATCGTTTCAGGTGAATACCAGAACTATTATGAAAAGATGTATGGGAATCGTTAGGGAGGGCTTGTAATGAAGGTATTTGTTACTGGAGTTGCAGGGCAGCTCGGACACGATGTTATGAATGAACTGGCAAAGCGGGGATATGAAGGAACCGGGTCAGATCTTGCCGGAGAATATTCCGGAGTGCAGGATGGAACTGAAGTCACCAGGATGCCTTACGTTTCCCTGGATATTACGGATGACAGCGCGGTACAAAGGGTGATTACAGAAATCAGCCCGGATGTAGTTGTTCACTGCGCGGCCTGGACTGCTGTTGATCTGGCAGAGGATGACGATAAGGTCGATAAGGTCCGTATGATCAATGCGGGCGGAACAGAGAACATTGTCAGAGCCTGTAAGTCTCTGGACTGTAAGATGGTTTATCTTTCCACAGATTATGTATTTGACGGTCAGGGAACAGAACCATGGCAGCCGGACTGTAAGGATTATAAACCGCTGAATGTCTATGGCCAGACAAAATTAGAAGGCGAGCTTGCTGTTTCACAAAATTTAGATAAATACTTTATTATCCGTATTGCATGGGTGTTCGGGGTAAATGGAAAAAATTTCATCCGTACCATGCTGGAGATTGGAAAGAAGTACGACAGTGTCCGGGTCGTAAACGACCAGACAGGCACGCCGACTTATACCTATGATCTTGCCCGTTTACTGGTAGATATGATTGAAACTGAGAAATATGGTTATTATCATGCTACGAATGAGGGCGGATATATAACATGGTATGACTTCGCCTGTGAAATATTCAGACAGGCGGGTTATCATACAAAAGTAGTCCCGGTTACAACACAGGAGTATGGTCTGAGTAAGGCCGTACGTCCATCTAACAGCAGACTGGACAGATCTAAGATTCAGGAAAACGGATTTGAGCCGCTTCCGGTCTGGCAGGATGCTCTGAGCCGGTATCTGGATGCTGCAGGTTATCAGAGAGCGGCAGACAGTTAAAGGAAGGGCTGACAGCTGGCATAGAGGCCGCGGATTGCAGACAACAGCCGGTTAAAAGGAAAGGCTGATAGCTAGTAACTGGCATAAAGACTGCGGACCGCAGGTGTCAGACAGCCGGAGAAAGACAGGAAGTTGGGAGATGCCTGGAGAAGAAATGAGGAGTTAGCAATGGGAAAGATTAAAGTAACAAAGGCACCGATTGAAGGCTTGTGTGTGATTGAGCCTGCAGTTTTTGGAGACAGCCGTGGTTATTTTATGGAGACCTATAACCAGAAGGATATGCAGGAGGCAGGACTTGATCTGGTATTTGTACAGGACAACCAGAGCATGAGCAGTAAGGGGGTACTCCGTGGAATGCATTTCCAAAAGGAACATCCACAGGGAAAACTTGTGCGGGTGATTAAAGGCAGAGTATTTGATGTTGCCGTTGATCTCCGCCCTGGCAGTGAGACGTATGGCAAATGGTTCGGTATAGAGCTTACGGAAGAGAATAAGAAGCAGTTCTATATCTCAAAGGGGTTTGCCCATGGATTCCTTGTTTTATCTGACACAGCGGAGTTCTGCTACAAGTGTACGGATTTCTATCATCCGGAGGATGAGGGGGGTCTTGCATGGAACGATCCGGAGATTGGAATTGAATGGCCGGAGCTGACTGGTGAATATGCAGGGAGCGCTGCGGCAGATGGATATGCGCTGGCAGATGGGACAGAGCTTAAGCTCTCTGAGAAAGATCAAAAGTGGGGCGGGCTTAAGGAGTTCGGGAAATGATAGAAAAATTTTGTTTTAACATTTAGGATTATGTAAGCGAAAAATGAAAGAAATATGCAAATATACCTAAAATTTTAATTTAATAGGGATAAAAATAGTAAATAGTTCACCTTGAAACTATAGACATTAGATGATACAATATGTCTATAAAAGCGGTGGAGGTATTTGCAGATTGACAGTACAAGAAACTATTAGGCCATCAGTTGATTTGAGAAATCACTATAACGAAATATCAAGGCAATGTAGGGAAGATAATCAGGTAGTTATAATTACAGTTAATGGAAGAGGCGATACAGTTTCGTTGGCTTATGAGGAATATAAGCGGATGAAAACCAGAATCGAACTCTTGGAGATTCTTGCAGAAGCAGAAGATGATGTGAAAAACGGAAGGGTTGAGCCAATCTGTGAAACATTTGATTCTTTGAGAAATATGTTGCAGGAGGGTTAGGCTTGAAATATAACGTAATTCGAACAGAAGTTGCTGATTCCCAAATCAGAAGTATAATTTTGTATATTGCAGAAAAATTTGGAAATGATGTAGCAATTAAGAAATTGGCTGATTTGGAAAAAGGTATTTTAACATTGGCTGACAATCCTGATATCGGAACAGAGCCTAGATATCTTGTGTTAAAGAGACAGGGATACAAAGTGTTGATTCTTGAAAAGAATTTAGTTTTTTATAAAGTTGATGAAGTCAAAAAAGAAGTAATCGTATACGCTGTGATGGATCAAAGGCGTGATTATTTGAATATTATTCGTGGATTGTAGGATGATAGATAAATTTATCAGTTTTATGGAAAAAGGAGACATGGATATGCAGATTGTGTATACTGTGGGTAGGGGAAGTCCAGGGAGAAAAGAATTCACGAATCATGGTGTGATGGTCCCTTGA
>CANOKL010000004.1 GCA_947566645.1 uncultured Lachnospiraceae bacterium | reverse complement strand
GGTATCTTTTTTTATCAACTCCCTTTACACTTTATATTATACAGGAAGCTCCTAAAATGTATTTTCTCTTAATTTATTATACCATTTATATAGATATTTGCTTATCAAAATGATGTTTTGAGTTGACATTGCAGAAATCAGAGCTATAATATAATTATACTAATAAGCTTGAACATTTTTATCGGATGGAGGAAAATAAATGCAGATTGTTGATTTAATAAAATATGAAGGGGATAATAGCACTTTCATATGGAAATATCCTGGCGAGGATTTTAATACGTTATCTCAGCTGATCGTACATGAATCACAGGAAGCCTTATTTTTCATGAATGGACAGGCATTGGATCTGTTCGGTCCGGGCAGGCATACACTTCATACAAAAAACATTCCATTACTTAACAAAATTATCAATATTCCAACAGGCGGAGAATCCCCATTCCACTGTGAGGTATATTTTATCAACAAAACTGAACAGATGGCAATCAACTGGGGAATAGGTGATGTTAATTTTCTGGATCCGACACACAATAATTATGCATTTAAGATAGGAGCTTCCGGAGAGATGAGTCTTAGGGTAAGCGATTCTAGAAAATTGATTGCCAAACTGGTAGGAACAGAGACAGTATTGAATCAGGGAACAATAAAAAAATTTTTTAAAGCTCCGATTACCACACATATAAAAACCATGCTTCCTGGTATTCTACGGGAAAAGGGCGTATCAATATTTGAAGTTGAAACATGTTTATCAGAGCTTTCGGATGTACTTAAAATAAGGCTTTCAGAAGAAATGTATGATTACGGGATTGCACTAGAAAAGTTTTGGATAAATACCATATTAAAGCCAGAAGATGATAATTATTATATTAAATTCAATCAACAAAGAGGCGAAAGGATTACGCTTGCAAATCAAGGTGAGCTTGATATACAACGTGCAGATTATGACCGCAAGGTAGGGATTATAAGTCATGCAGGCATCGTAGAACAGCAAAAAATGGATATTGATGTCAAGGGGTATGAACAACAAACGCTAGGATATACATATGGGCAGATGAGAGGATTTGATGTAATGGAGAAGATTGCACAGAATGAAGGAAGCGGTTCAGACCTAAGAAATGCTGCTATGGGGGTCAGTATGGGTTTTGGAGTCGGCGGCGTATTCAGTGATGCGATACGGAATATATCTGAAAATACAATGATGCCGAATCTTACTGACCCGGTAAGTCACACAAATACAGGTGTTTATCCTAAAAATGCTGTGGCTAATATTCCAGAAATGATTAGCCTAAAGGAAGAGACCGGAGAATCGGCAAAAGATAAAACAGGGTACAGTGACGATATGGTCTCATTTAGAAAAAAGGTTGATAAGCTTGTGATGTTGCGCGACACAGGATTACTAACAGAGCAAGAATTTTCAGAGCAAAAGACTATACTTATAAACGAAATCAGAGGAGAATAGCAGTTATGGAGGATAAAAATACTGTACTAGTATTTTGCCTTTCCCCTTTGATGGGAATCGTGATATACAGTTTGTGTGTTTTTGCATTTGTTGATGAGTACTCTGACAGATTTTTGATTTCATATGTATTTACAATTGTGGCATTTCTAGCTCAAATGGTTGCACCGCTGATCTTATATTTTGATAAAGAAGCAAAAAAAGAGGGGTTCTTAGGAATATCATTATATATTCCAGGCAGCTTTTATCTGATCCTTCAACTATCCGTTGGTATTGGACTTATGATTCTTCCTGTGCCGTTTAGGATTGCATTTACTATAGAGGCAGTTATTTTTGCAGGTTTTATTTTTATTATAATCGCAATAGAGACGGGAAGGGAACATATAAAAAATCAAAGTTCAATATAGAAAACTCAATTGAATTTATGAAGAACCTATCGCTTCAGGCAGAGGATCTTTATAACAAGGTGGAAGATACAAAAAGGAAAGCAGAGCTTAAAAAAATGTGGGAGACCATTAAATACTCAGATCCAGTGAGTAAAGAGGAATCCATTCATTTGATAAATGAACAGATAGCGGAAGCATTTCGTAATGTTTGCTGTAATTTAGAGCTCAAAACACCAGAAGAGCTTTCAAAGGAAGTAAAAGCAGTCATTAACCTTGTAAATAGAAGAAATTCTGCCTGTAAGGCGAAAAAATAAAATGTACGGAGGATAAAAAGAATGGCAGTATTAAAGTGTAACTTTTGCGGCGGTGAATTAGAAGTGAATGCAGATATGTCTGTCGGTATCTGCAAATATTGTGATTCAGTAAATACAATACCGAAGGAACTTGACAGGAAAGGGCATCTATATAACAGGGCAGTTTTCCACAGACAAAACAATGATTTTGATAAGGCGGAGGGTGTATATGAGGATATTTTAAAGGAAGATAACGCAGATGCAGAAGCACACTGGGGTCTTGTTCTTAGCAAATTTGGTATCGAATATGTTTTGGATCCAAAAACGCAGGAGAGAATCCCGACCTGTCATAGGACACAGCAGGAGCCTGTGCTTTCAGATCCGGATTATCTGGCGGCTGTTCAATACGCTGATTCAGAGGCTAAAAGAGTCTTTGAGAAAGAAGCAGGAAGAATTCAGGAAATACAGAGAAGAATACTTGAAATATCTCAAAAAGAACCGCCATATGACATTTTTATTTGTTATAAGGAAAGTGATGAGCGTGGAAACAGGACGGAAGACAGTCTGCTTGCACAAGAATTATACTATGAATTAATCAAGAAAGGATATAAGGTGTTTTTCGCTAGAAAGACATTAGAAAACAAACTGGGAGCAGAATATGAACCTATTATCTATGCTGCACTAAGCAGTTCAAAGGTAATGATTGTTCTTGGAACAAGGCCGGAGCATTTTAACTCCGTGTGGGTGCGGAATGAATGGAGCCGATTCAGAAAAATGTCCAGGGATAACCATAAGGCTCTCATTCCGGCTTACCGGGGCATGTCTCCCTATGAGTTGCCGGTCGAATTGTCCTCGCTACAGTCACAGGATATGTCAAAGCTTGGGTTTATGCAGGATTTAATAGACGGAATCGAAAGATGGATGCGCAGTGGGAAACAAGGAGAAAATATCCAGAAAGAGATTCCGGTAATTGGTTCTGCTTCATCTTCTTTAGAAAGACTTCTACAGAATGCCCAGACCTATATAAAATTAGAAAATTACTCGTCTGCAGAAGAAACATATACTATGGTAACAAAAAAATATCCAGAAGATTTCCGAGGATGGTGGGGATTGATTGTCTGTCAAACACGCAATTTTTCTGAAATTATTCAGGAGAGAGCTACACTCAACATGTGGTTTAAATATGTAAAAAAATTGGCTGATTCAAATGAGTTTTCAGAGTTAGAGGAGAAATATATCGAACTATATCTATAAAATTTCGAGTTCAGATGCTATGGAAGATATGAAATTAGTGAATTCAATTATCGGGGAATATAACGGGAAAATAAGGAAAATTGAGAATAATATTTTACTTGCAGAACAAAAGAAAAAAAGCGAGATAAAAGATATTGATGAAACCATCAAAAAAAAGCAGGAAAGCTGGGAATGGAATCAAAAGCATGATTACAAGCCGGGCATGTTGGGCATATGGAGTGGCATTTTAGGGATTTGCATAAGTTTCTTTGTGAGTACTAATATAAATCTATTTTGGGGAATTCTCATACTATTTACTGGACTAATAGTAAGTATAGGATTTTCATCAAAGGCATCATCCGGAAAAGACTGGATGGATAGACTTAAGAATGAGATGAGGGATGCGGAGAAAAGGAAGCCTGAGATTGAAAAAAAATATAATGCAGAAATAAAATCCCTTCGTGAGGATATTCTGCCTTTGGAAGTTAGAATAGTAGAATGTCAAAGTTATCTTGACCTTGGGAAAAAAAGGATAACATCCATTTGGTTTGAGGATGAATGTAAAAAAGTTGATGTGCAACGACTGGCAGATAGTTCGATTAAAGAATGTAGGAAAAAAGTTTTCAGGATGGAGGATTCGGTTGTGAAAATGGCCGTTAATATATTTGAAACAAAAAGAAAAGAGGTAAGATAAACAATGCATGAAGAAATAAGGTTTATATACAATAATGAATATTACGAATATGGAAAGGAAGAGATGTCAGCTTATCTCTATGAAGACGAGTTACCGAAACCTTTAGTTAAGCTTCTTTCTGATAGAGCTTTTATTATCGATAGAGTAGCAAACTATGCGAATACGATAAAAAACGAAGGTGAGCAAGTGTATGATAATAAGGAAATTGATGCGGCTATAGACGCCGTATATCGTACGGAAAATGATATATCTGTATGGATATCAGAAAACAATATACAGCTTGAATGGTATCATCCAACAAATCCTAAAAAGGAGTGGAAAACGTGGGAAGAACAGAGAGCTTTTCTTTGTATGGTTTGTGGAGCCATATATGATTTAGGAACACCCTTGCTAGTAGAAAAAAACGGGCATTTTGTTTCAGAGTGCCCGAAATGTAAAAGTGACAAATTAGCACTAAAAAATAAGTATTTATGTCTAGGAGAAAAATTACAAGAGGAAGGGTATCGGTTATATGACCAAGGAGAGTTGGAAAAGAGTATAGATACTAGAAAACAAGAGCTAGAGCAGTTACAAAGAGTAGATACATTTTACACAGAAGTATATGAAAGAGCTATCTATCGTCAAATTTGTGCATATGGGGATATTGCTATGATATATTATCAGATGGGGAATATGCAGGAAGCGAATGAGCAGATAGAAAAAGCAATATTGTATTCTCAAATATTACTAGGGAATGGGAAGATGGAACGTTTTTCCGGAACCTTAGCAGATATATATAATTGTCGAATGAATATTAGGATAAATCTTCCAAACTATGAGTTCGATGATATTTTTTCAGATTATAAAGAGACAATAAAGTATAACACTGAAAATCTTAATAACTATAAAAATTATACCGAAAATTTAGATGATATATCAGAACAAGAAAAAAGTAATGTTTTCAAAACTATAGAGAATCTCAGGTTAAAAACCTATAGTTCATTAATTGCTTATTGTGTAAATAATCATAGAATGGATAGAGTTCGGCTGACTTTAGAAGAATTAAAAGCATATCTTTCTACTTGTAAATATATGCCAGAAAATGAACTGAGAAAATATAAAGAAATGACTGATGAGACTTTACAAGAGTTGCAAGGTCCTAGGAATGAAGGATGTTATATAGCCACCGCAGTATATGGTGATTATGATGCGCCGCAGGTCATAATTCTGAGAAAGTTTCGTGATACTGTGCTCCAGGAAAGTTTATTAGGAAGACTGTTTATAAAAATGTACTATAAATATAGTCCGCCAGTAGCGGCACGTTTAGAGAAGACCATGCGAATAAATAGTTTTGTACGTAAGATTCTAGATATATTTATTGAGAAAATAGAAAAATAGTGCATTTAGTATGGATCTGAACCACTGGTGTTATAAAAAGAAAGCAGGTATTTATGTATAAAAAGAATTCAAATATTGTACTAAGGAAAATCTATCCATCTTACTTTCTAGTAGATATTACGAAATGTTATAACAATACAAAACAAAAAATGTTTATTACAGACGAAGTAGGAGCTGAAATATGGAATACTATAAATTGTGGTGATTCTTTTGAACAGGTTTTTGACAAATTTTTAGAAAAAATAACGGATGAAAAAACAGCGGATTTTAAGGATTGCGTAAAAACTGATTTACAGGAATTTATTCAGCGTCTGTCAGAACAAGAGTATATATATGAGGTATAAGTGATGGAAGAATATGAAAATGAATTACTTGAAAAGGTGCTTCAAATCGATGAGTATAACAATGAAATTTGGAAACATAACAGACAGCCGCTTGTAGCAACATTTGAATTGACTCCGCATTGTAATTTGAATTGTATTCATTGTTATTTAGGAAGCCATAGAGTTACTGATGATGACTTATCGTTTGTGCAAATTACTAATATTTTAGACCAACTTGCAGAAGCAGGAGTTTTACATTTGGCTTTAACTGGTGGGGAATGTACGATTCGGAAAGACTTGCCAGATGTATATGAATATGCAAAAAAGAAAGGATTTTTAGTTACGATTTTTACAAACGGTGTACATATTCCAGAAAAAATGTATCAACTGTTTAAAAAGTATCCGCCGTTTTATATTGATATTTCTCTATATGGTGCGTCAGAAGAGACATATGAAACTATTACTGGAAAAAGAGTATTTGGGAATGTTTTGCAAACATTTGACAGACTCTATGAGGAAGGAATTGTCTTTGGGATTAAAACACCAATAATGAAGCAAAATCAGCAAGATTATGAGGCGATGTGCAAAATAGCTGAACGGTATTCCATACCATATCGGACAGGTTATGTAATGCTGTCTACAATTGATGCCGAGGATTATCCAATAGAATTTATGATATCTGCAACGAAAATGATAGAAATTGAAGTCGGTGATTCTGTAATGACAGAAATAGGATTTAAAGATGCAGATATAAATAATCCTTGGGGTGAGCGCTTTAAGAATGGAGAATTCGTTCCTTTATTCATTTGTAATCCTGGCGTAAATGATGTAATAGTCGATTTTAAAGGAAATATATGTCCTTGTGCAGGATACAGACATATAGGGAAAAATATATTTGAAAGTTCGTTTAAAGTGATATGGGATAGCTTTGCGTATTTAAAAAAAATACCTGCTACAAAAGCAAACAAGTGCATTCATTGTGAAAGCAGATTTTTTTGCAGAGTGTGTCCAGCAGAACAGGAATTGAAAACAGGAAATTTAGAGAGTGTATCACCTGAAATCTGCAAATTTGCCCATGCAAAAAAAATGTATTATAAAGATCAAATGAGTTTAGATAATATTTTAGAAATAATAAACAGGAAAAAATAGCTTTATCAGCTATTTTAAATAAATATGAAAGGAGGGGTGGATATGAGCTATAAAAAACCAAAGACAGATTTAGTTATTATGAAAGAAAAAGTAAAAGCTGCATCTGGGAAAAAAGAATGCGGTGAATGGGGTTGCTGTGTTAAATCATTAGCTAACTATTAAGGCAGAAGATACTGCAGAGTTTTATTAACATAAGGCTTTGCAGTATTTTTAGAAAAATTTTCGGGAACGAAATTTTTAGCATGAAGAATGAAGCGGTAAAAAACTGTTAAAAACTGGATGTCAAGAAAAAGTGCAGAGAGAGTAGAACTATAATTATAAGATACATTTCAAAAGAGAAAGCTATAAAGAAAACTTAGAAAATGAGAGTATGCCGAAGTAAAAATACTATAAAACTTATATAAGACAGGTGGTATTTTCGTTGAAAACAGATATTTTTGAATTAAGTGATGGAAGAATTCTCGGAATAAAGGTGTTAGAAGTGATTTCATTTCCGTCTATTTTTACATATGGTAAAAATCCAAATGAAAATTGTGAAAAGACGGCCAGAGCGTTTATGCAGTTTATTACAGAGCTGCATAAACTCAGTGGCTTTCAAGCCTGTATGGAGTTTCTTTGGATTACAGAAAAAGTGGAACATCAGACTTTTATTTCAAAAATACGTATATTTGGTATTATACGGAAAATCGGTCAGAACAGACAGCAGATTACCAGTGAACTAAATAATATCCAAAACAACATGCTCTCATCGCTTGGGGGATTGCAATATAATGTGGAAGAAATAGATATGCAGGCATCGGGTCTTTTAGATCTGTTGGCTTCTATAGATGGCAGCTGTGTATACAGTATTGTGAAAAGAGAGAAATGCATGGCAAATGCAAATTCTCTGTATCCTTATTATTATACAGATATTATTCCTAATCATAATATAGAAAATTTTGATTATATTGTCTCGACATTGAGCCAGCAGGAAAACTGCTGTATATCCTTCCAACTATTTCCGATTGTTCTTACAAGTGAAGAACTGTATATGATAAATGAAGTGTCAGCAGAACTTGGGCGTATTGCATTAGGTACTATGATAGAGCGGCAAATGTACAGAGATCCATTGGCCGCAGAACCTCTTAAGGTTTATGAATATTATAATGAACGGCAAAATTCATCAGTATTTATGTATAATATACTTGCTTTCGGCAAAAGGGACTGTTGTGCCAGTCTTGCAACGAAGCTTATCAGTCTGTTGCAGAGCGGAACAGATAAGAAAACGGCTTCAGATTTTATGTGTCTTGATTTAAGTAATGAAAAAATCAGGCCAGACAAACAATTTTCCTACTATGTATGGAATATAAATAATAGATTGCTTTACTATTACCGAAATCAAAAACTGCAAAATACCGTTCCTCTTGCGAAAAAGCTTTTCCGTCTGCCATATATTGTATCAGCGGAAGAAGCCGCAGCCTTTTTCCGTCTGCCATTATATGAAAAGACAATGACCGCATTAAAAAGTAACCAATTTATTCATGCCAGGGAGCAATTTTCAAATGCAGTTGTTAGTGAAGATAATATTCAGTTAGGCGTACTTTCTGCAAATGTCTCTTCGCGGATCATGATTGGCTGTCCAGAAAAGGCATTTACAAAGCATACCCTTGTTGTTGGAACTCCAGGTTCCGGGAAAACCACGTTTTCAGTTAATTTACTGCTCCAGTTTGCCAGGAAGGGAATCCCGTTTCTTGCAATAGAACCTACAAAGACGGAGTACCGGGCCATGATTGACGCCATACCCGGACTGCGTATTTTTACTCCCGGAAATAATGCTGTATCGCCTTATATCATCAATCCTTTTATTCCGCCAAGAGGTATTCGTATTGAACAATATATTCCCAGTCTGACAAGCGCATTTAAAGCGGCATTTTCAATGCCTTCTCCATTAGATATGATTTTTCTGAAAGCCGTCAGATCATGCTATATTCAATACGGATGGAAGGATTACAGTAAGCTTGGAGATAAAGATGTAATGCTTTTCGGATTACATGAATTTATTCTTGTATTTAAAAGAATGATGGGAAACACCAACTACAGCAAAGAGGTACGGGGAAATATAGAGAGTGCCGGGCTTTTAAGGCTTACAAATCTTATAGAGCAAAACAGCAATATCTATGACACGGTAAATACTGTCCCAATTGAAGATTTGCTTACGGCGTCAACTGTACTTGAGTTAAATTCAATAGATAATGCAGAGCAGAAATCTCTTATAATGGCATTGCTTCTTATTAATATTTGTCTTTATACAAAACATAACCAGATTGGCGATGGTGAGCTGAAAAACGCAATTCTTATAGACGAAGCCCATGTTTTGCTTGGCGGAGGTGCATCATATGTAAATGGTGAGGGCAGCGCAGATTCACAGGGAGCTACGATCAAAGCTTTGCAGGATATGATTGCGGAAATCAGATCTTATGGTACAAGTATTATCATTGCGGATCAGTCTCCCACAAAAGTAAGCCGGGAAGTCGTTGCAAATACAGACATTAAGGTATCTTTCCGTTTAGTTCAGTCCGTAGAAAAAGAGTTAATTGCAGATAGTACAAATATGGATGAAGATGCACAGAGCAATTTATCCCGCCTAAAACCCGGTGAGGCATATGTTTACTATAGTAAGCTAGACACACCACAGTTAGTTATGACAGAGGATATACGGGAAAAGGAGGGAATACGCCTTAGTGTTCCTGATGCTGAGGTGGCAAGACGGAGTACCTATTGGGATAGTCATAAAGAGCTCCTAAAGCCTTATACAGAATGTAAATACTGCAGGGAATGTCAGGATAATTGCGATTTTAATGTGCGTTCAGATGCTGAGTTTATTGCGAACAATGCGTTGGACAGATTTAGGGCATCCATTAAAGATACCGAAACATTCAAGAGGCTCATTTTTAATTTACCTGATTTAATGAAAAAGGAGTTTGAGAAATACGATAATACACAAAAGAAAAAACTTCAGATATGTGCTCGTATTAGACTTTTCAGAAAGATTGTTCTCGAATTACCTATAACAATGAACAGAGAAGATAAAATAAAGGTAATTACTTGTTTTCCAAAAGAAAAGGCGACGGAGGAATCATAAATGTGTGATATGGATATGGATTATGAAATGGAACTGGATATGGATGGATCTGGTGAAATAGAAGATGATATAATGTTTGAAAGTCTGGAATCAATAGACGAGACAGATTTTGGAACTTTGGAGCCAATAGAAAATACATTATATGATGAGTTTAATGATTCAGAAATCCCGGAATATTCAATGGATATTTTTTCAGATACGGCATTAACAGAAATAGAATTGGATGATTCTGAATTTAACAATGAAGCAATAGAAGAATTGGGGTCTGAATTAAATGATGAAATAATAAAAGAATATGGACTTAATGAAGGTATTGAAACCATGATCGATTCAGCGGCCAATATAGATGGATTAAATGAATTGAAAGATTATTTGGTAAATATTGAATCTGAAAATGAAATGAATGAAGATTTTGATGGAGACGATTCTCCAAAAGTTCTTACCAGAGAAATCACTCCGGAAATACTTGAAAGCCGGGAGCGTGATACGGATGAAGTTTTGGACAACTATCGTGAGAATCTTCGTGGATATGGCGTAGAAGAGGAAAAAATAGAAGAATTTATAAATCATGAACGGGAAAAAATTAATGCAGAATATGAGAGTCTTGACAAGGGAGATATTTCATCAAATACTTATTATCAGCCTGAAAACTGGGAAGATATAGCTGCATCTCTGACGGATCAGAGTATGGCTTCAGAGTATCAAGAAATGGAAGCAACAGATACAGAGAATCTGGGACAAGAGACTGAACAGATGAGTGATGAAATCGGAGAACAGAATATTGATTATACCGAAATTTATGATGAAATCCAACAGGAGGCTCTTGAACAGGGATTTGAGGATTTTCAAATTGATGCAGACCCCGAAAGATTGGAGAACTCTTTAGAGAATTTTGATAAGGCAGTCTGGGATACATATTCTCTCGAAGAACAGAAGGATAGTATGAAAGATTTGGCAGATTATGTTGTGGATGTAATAGGTTTTGATAATCCTCCGAGGATTGATTACTACAATAATGAACAGGAAGGAGATTTTGGAGGATACGATTCGGCTACAAATACTTTGCATATTAATGAATATATGTTATATAATTCTAATGAGGCCGCTGATACAATTGCACACGAATTATGGCATGCACATCAACATGAATGTGCAACGGATCCACACTGCGCCCGTGATTATCAATATCAATATAATTTTGAAAACTATATTCCTCCGGCATTAGGCCAGGAAGCATATGAGGCACAGTTAGTTGAAGCGGAAGCACGAGCATTTGCAGCCCAATTTAAGGACAGGTTGGAAATTACTAAAGGAAGGTCAAGATAATGGAGAAAATAATTAAATATTTTACAGAGGAAAAAGCAGTAACTGAAGTAGTTGCAAAAGTTTTAATGAAACCATTATGCAAATATACGGATATTAAAACTGAATTTATCTATTGGATTGATAATCGTACATTTAATATTCCAAACGCATTATCAGTCAATGGCTATTCAGCAGAGAAGATTCATGAAATAGCCCCCTTTTTAGATGCTGCTGGGATCTATGGCTTCATGGTTACATTACGCGATGATCCGGAAAAGGCGCAACAGTATATTAATAATGGTTTTCCGAGAAAGTAAAACATAAAGGAGTGGTTTTTTAACCACTCCTAAATTTTGAAAACCTTATAATCTTGCAATGCGTCGCTGTTCTCTCAGCTCGGTAATCCTTTGAAATGCATCTGCCAAAGGCAGTTCCCTGCCTGCGTTCATGTCCGAAATTCCACTATCTAGCATCTGGAAAAGATTCCTGTCTTCATATTGCATATCTATGGATTTCATAATGATCCCTCCAATCAAATTTGTTATTACTTTCGGTATCTTTTCATAGAGTCTAACACACCTCCCCACAGATTACAACAACGCTTATAGAATTTTCAAAAATTTGGTTAATATTACTAAGCAGCCATCGCTAAATAGTATATACTGCTAAGATTCCCGAAGCTTTACTGCAGATGCTGCAAGCCGGCGCCGATCCTCATCAATGGCTGCATAATGTTTTTTGGTTGTATTGACATCCTTGTGTCCTAAGACATCCGCTACAAGGTAGATATCCCCGGTTTCCTTATAAAGGGAAGTTCCATAGGTACTGCGAAGCTTGTGGGGAGTGATTTTCTTATTCGGCGTAACCTGACGGGCATATTTTTTTACCATGTTTTCGACTGCCTGTACGCCCATACGGCGTCTCTGCGTGGATAAGAACAGTGCATTTTCATGGCCGGAGAGGGGAGTAATGGCCTTGCGGCTTCCTTCTATGTAATCAAGCAGTGCATCTGCAACCTCATCTCCAAAGTACACAACCATCTGATTGCCGCCCTTTCTTGTCACTGTAATTCCATTATTTTTAAAATCCACATCATTTAGATCCAGTCCGACACATTCTGATACACGGATTCCGGTTCCAAGAAGCAGTGTCATAATTGCCAGGTCACGTTCTTTTGTTTTCTTATAATATGTGAGTGCCTGTCCGGTCAGCTTATCACCGGCGGATTCTACAAAATCAAGAAGCATGGCAACCTCATCTGCATCCAGGCGGATAATTGCTTTATCGTGAAGCTTGGGCATGTCTACAAGAAGAGTCGGATTTTTTGAAATTGCCTGACGGGTAAAGTAATAATTGTAAAAGCTCCGAAGCGCTGACATCTTTCGCTTTAGTCCCCGTTCGCCATTTGTAATCAGCTCTTCATCCTGGGTCCGCGTATAGACCTTCAGGTATTCCATATATTCCTCAATATCCACAGGTTCAATGCGTTCCAGATCCTGCACCTGGAACTGTTCAATGGTATGGTTGCGGTAAACCGGGTTTACCTCCATAAGAAAATGAAAAAATATACGGATATCATAGGCATAATTAATTCTTGTTCTTGCAGATGACCTTGGCTCTATGGCCCGGAAATAATCTTTGGCAAATGGAGGCAGCGTTTTTAAAACCTCCCTTAACCGCAGTGTCTGGTCAATCTTTGTCTGTTCATGATATGTTTTTGGTTCTGGCATTATTTATAAAATCCCCCTTTTTATTTCTCACCTGCATGGTTTCACGACCTGCTGCGATGTTCTGAGTGTTGCTTGTTTGACCCTTGTATCATCATATTAACATATTACGGTTTTTTTGTCTATATCTTTTGGAAAAATTGAGATTTGTCGTATAGATATATCCTTACTATTTACGACCCCGGGAGGTCGCTCATAGTAAGGATATAATAACAATATGTATCTGCTCATCTTGAACAGTATTCTACAAAGCATCACAATCATAATATGGTACAGTCAGGTACTGCCCCTCGTGAATCTGGTCAGAGGATAAGCTGTTAATGGATTTTAGTTCTCTGATATAATCTGTTATGGAATCATAGTACATCTCGTCCATTTGTTCCCGGGCAATGTCCCAAAGTGTATCTCCGGATTTTAACTGTATGCTTTTGTAATATTTGTGTGCGGCAGGCTCTGTATCTGAATGCGAATTCCCGGATGCAGAAAAATTAAATCCCGTACTTATACAGAGACCCGGAATCAGAAATATGGATATTATAATACACAATAAAAGTCTTTTCATCCGAATATGCCTTTTTCTTTTTCGTGCTGCTGTCTGCATATAAATTTTATTCTCATATCTCTCCTTCATCGTACTTCATCCCCTTAATTTTTTAGAATATATGTTCCGAACTTTTGTTTGTATTAATTATACAAAACGAATATATGTTTGTCAACAGATAAATCGAACATATTTTCTAAACATTCGTTTGCTTTTCTTTTAGGGATGTGGTAAAATGATATTAAAGACATAGCACGTCAGGAGGTACTTATATGGCACAGGGTAAGATCAGTCAGAAACAGCAGGAAATATTAGAATATATCAAATCCCAGATTCTGGAGAGGGGCTTTCCGCCTGCGGTGCGAGACATCTGTGAAGCCGTACACTTGAAGTCCACCTCTTCTGTCCACTCCCACCTTGAGACGCTGGAGAAGAACGGGTATATCAGAAGAGATCCCACGAAGCCGAGGGCGATTGAGATTTTAGATGACTCCTTTAATTTTATGCGCCGGGAGATGGTGAATGTTCCGATTGTAGGACGCGTGGCTGCCGGAGAGCCGATTCTCGCCCAACAGAACATTGAGAGCTACTTTCCGATTCCGATGGAATTCATGCCGAACAATCAGACCTTCCTGCTAACTGTAAAGGGCGAAAGTATGATTAACGCGGGAATCCTTGATGGAGACATGGTTCTCGTGGAGCAGAGACAGACAGCACATAATGGAGAGATGGTTGTTGCACTGATTGAGGATGGAGCTACTGTTAAGACTTTTTATAAGGAAGAAGGCGTAATCCGCCTGCAGCCGGAAAATGATACGATGGATCCGATCATTGTTCAGGATGTCCAGATTCTGGGAAAGGTAATCGGTGTATTCCGTTTTTTCAAGTAGAATCAGTAGTGAGAATCAGTAATGTGTAAATGTGTAACACAAAAAAAGGCAAAGCCGTTATTTCAGCGGCTCTGCCTTTTCGGGCATTCGTCATATTATTCACCGATAATTACGTAATGCTGTAGAACGTGAGTGTTTTACATTCAGCGTTCTGCATGGCAGTTATATGCAAGCTCCATAAGCTCTCTCTCACACTGCATATCCGCAGGGTAAGGGTATGTCCTGGATATTTTCTCAAACTGCTCTTTTATCTTCTCCGCTTTTTCCCCGTCGTTTTCTATCAGAAGCGCGCAGGTATATTCCGTACGGAGAACGGATGGATATTTTTTCATGGTTTTCATGAATTTTTTCTGCTGTTTCGTCAAAAGCTGCTCTACAGTCCGTGCTGGTTCTCTGCAGAGCAGACTACAATAAATCTGGTCGCAGATCAGCATATTACGGTTCAGCCCTGCAATGCTGCTTTCCAGTCCAAGAAAATGTATAATCCACTCTTTTGCTTCCGAAAACCGGTGCTCGTCAAGAAGACGGCCACAGGCCAGAACACCGGCCGCTGCAACCTGGCTGTCCTTCATCTCCTCGTCAGAAGGGAACCGGAAATATTCTGACGGCATATCCTTGATCCGGATGCCCTGTGCAAGATAAGCGTTCAGTCTGAGCTGTGCTGCAAATGCCTGTCTGGCAGACGGGCTTTTGGAAAGTGTTACCGCATTATAGCCGTCATTATTGACCAGCGTCGTCTGAAGAGGCAGGCCGTTCATGAGTGCAAACGCAATTCCCGCAACAGCAAACATCAGAAAAGACAGGGATATCACGGAAGTTCGTCCGGATGTCAGATAGATTCCCAGCGCCAGGAGCCCTGTTATCAGATTGACAGCAGAGCCGCCCATATTATAGAGCGTGGTTGGAATATCCCGGTCATCTGTATCATTTTCCGGAGGAATCATAAGACACTGTCCCCCGGTGCCAGCGACAGAGAGACGCCGGAAATGGACTTCTCCCCTCTCCTTTATCCACATGAAGCTGCTAATCCGGAAGGAGCTGAAGGAATATCCGCTTAACAGCCCGCCAATCAGATGTCCTGTCTCATGAAGTATAATCTGCAGATAGAACGATACAAGAAAGGCTGCAAAAGGCAGTATCATGTCATGTAAACCGATATCCTGAAACACTCCGTCAGAGCTTTCTGACGGCTGCAGTGCATATCTGGCAATCAGAACCCCGCATATGCCCCCTAGCAGAAGGGATAATACGGTGATGATATGTTTCCGCCAGGGGAACCGTTTCTTTTCATTAAGCTTCTCTTCCATGGGCTACAGGTTCTCCACAACAACACCATCGCTCCAGATCCTTTCAAGATTGTAGAACAGCCGGTTTTCTTTATCAAAAATGTGGACAATGACATCGCCGTAGTCCATCAGAACCCATGCGCCGCCTTTCCCCTCCTGCTGCTTCAGCGTATATCCCGCTTTCTGCATCTGTTCGTCCACGTTTTCCACCAGTGCGCGCACCTGGCTGTCATTGTTTCCATTTGCAATGACAAAATAGTCTGCCATTACAGAAACCTTTGAGATGTCCAAAACAGTGACCTTCTCTCCTTTTTTCTCCTCCAGTGCACGGCATACAATGCGTGCCATACTTAATGCCTGTTCCATTCGTCTTCCTCCTTTTTTAGTTTCTTTTTATAATACTCATATGTTTTTTCTGTCATTGTGTCAATTGTCAGATCCTTTGTCTTCAGATAATCAAGCGAATCCTTCAGAATGCGGTACAGACATTCATCAAGGTTCTGAAAGGCAAGCCCACGCACGGCAGCCATATTTGGAAGTTCTGCTCTTCCAGGCTCCATATAATCCGCAATATAGATGATTTTCTCCAGCAGGCTCATATGCGGGCGTCCTGTCGTATGGCTGGAGATTGCATCCAGAATTTCCTTATCCTTCACATGGTACTTTTTTGCCGCGAGAAATGCGCCCAGCTTTGCGTGGAGAAGGCTGGGATTCTGATACTCCACATCTGATATGCCCAGGCGGTATTTCCGGCACAGCTTCACCTTCTTTTTAGTGGGAATGCACTTGGCGCAATCATGGAGAAGCCCTGCAAGAAGCGCCTGTTCCATATCTGCGCCATGGCACATGGCAAGAGATGCAGCAGTGTACATGACGCCCAGCGTATGCTCATATCGTTCTCTGTCCAGTTCGCCTTTTAACTTGCGGCGAAGCTTACTGATCTTATGCTCCATATAATCCTTCCTTTTTAATATAGTCTGCTACCTTCGAAGGCACATAAGCAGAAAAAGGGGTTCCGGTCCTGATCCGTTCCCTCAGCTCATGGGAAGATACCGGCATCAGCGGGGCTCTTAATATCTCAATTCTGGCATTGTATTTTTCTCCAAGATATTCGATCTGCTTCTGCATTTTTTCAGGCGTAGACACCTCATCCCTGCAAGCGGCAAGCAGCGTACACAAGGGGAAGATACGCTCCGGCTTTACCCAGGATTCGATCATGAAGAGTGAATCAGCCCCGACGATAAAATAGAACTGTGCACCCTCCGTCGTCTTATGAAAATGCTCCAGGGTCTCATAAGTATAGCATACTTTTTTCTGTTTTGCTTCGTATAATTCGAGCCGGAATTCTGCCACATCCTCTATGGCAAGCTCCGTCATTGCGCAGCGCGCATCAATAGAGGAACCAATAGAGGTGTTTTTTTTGTGGGGAGGGTTTCCATTTGGCATGAACCATACTTCATCCAGGTGGTACTGCACAAGCGCTGCACTTCCCAGCATCAGGTGTCCGTTGTGAACAGGATCAAAGGTTCCGCCCATGATACCGATTTTCATACTGCTCTCCTGCCTTCTTTTTATAGTTTATGGAAGCTGGATTTTTTTATTTTTGTCCCTGCCTTCCCTGTACAGCACGATCTTTTTCCCGATCACCTGCACAACCTGTGAACGTGTCCGCTCCGCAAGAACTGCCGCCAGTTCCTTCGGGTCGTCCGCACAGTTTTTCAGCACGCTGACTTTAATTAGCTCCCTTGCTTCCAGGGCTTCTGACACTGCCTTTACAAATTCAGGCGTAAGGCTGTTCTTTCCGGCCTGGAAGATTGGATCCATGGTCATGGCAAGACTTTTTAAATAAGCTCTCTGCTTTGTTGTCATTTCTATCTTCCTCTTCCCTTCATGTTATTTGTAATAGTCGAACTGCAGCCCGTACATTCTGACCGTATCCCCTTCCTGGATGCCGGCGGACTCAAGCTCATCCAGGATACCAGTATCTTTTAAAAATTTCTGGAAGAAGGCAAAGCCCTTTTCCGAATCAAGATTCGTATATCCGAGCATCTTTTCAATCTTCGGACCTTCCACCACATAGATTCCGTCTTCCTTTTCAACGGTGTAGGGAAGATCAATATAGATCAGCTCCTCCTCCGGGAAATATTCCTGCTCAAATACGATGGGCTCGTCCGGAAGCTTTTTCAGCTCCTCCGACACGTAATAAAGGAGTTCTCTGATTCCGGCTCCGGTAACGCCGGAAATGGGAAACACGCGGATTCCCTCTGGCTCAAATTCTGCTCTCAGCCTGTCAACCGGATTTTCCTCCTCCCCGCTGTAAATCAAGTCTGTCTTATTGGCTGCAATAACCTGGGGTCGCCTGGCGACTTCTTCATTGTAGGCCATAAGCTCAGCATTGATCTTATGAATATCCTCAACAGGATCGCGCCCTTCACTTCCGGCGGCATCCACCACATGGATGATAAGCCTGGTACGCTCAATGTGCCGCAGAAATTCATGGCCAAGTCCCACACCCTCAGAGGCTCCCTCAATCAGTCCCGGAATATCGGCGATCACAAAACCGTTCGCATCCTCCAGGTCTACGACGCCCAGATTCGGATTCAGGGTCGTAAAGTGATAGTTAGCAATCTTTGGCTGTGCATTTGTCACACGGGAAAGAAGGGTAGATTTTCCTACATTGGGAAATCCCACAAGTCCTACATCGGCAATCACCTTAAGCTCTAAATTTACCCACAGTTCCTGCGAAGGCCGGCCAGGCTGGGCGTATTTTGGAATCTGCATGGTTGCCGTAGCAAAGTGCTGATTTCCAAGCCCCCCTCTTCCGCCCTTCAGTATAATCTGGCGGCGGTTTTCCCCGGACATGTCTGCAATTACCTTTCCGGATTCTGCTTCCCTGACCACTGTTCCTTCCGGCACACGGAGAATGATATCCTCTGCGTCCTTGCCGTGGCACCTGCGCTTCCCGCCCGGTTCCCCGTCTTTGGCAGTATATTTTCTGCGGTGTCTGAAATCCTGGAGAGTATTCAGCCCCTCATCGACCTCAAAGATCACGTCGCCTCCTCTTCCGCCGTCGCCGCCGTCAGGTCCGCCGTTTGGAACATACAGCTCTCTCCGGAAGCTCACATGTCCGTCGCCGCCCTTTCCTGAGCGAATATATATTTTTGCTCTGTCTGCAAACATTCCTGTACCTCTTTCTTAACCTTATGGCAAAAAAGGGTGCTGCTCCTTATGCAACACCCCGTTTTTCCTCGTTCCTATTCAGCTGCCGGGTAGATAGAAACCTGCTTTCTATCCCTTCCCTTTCTCTCGAACCTTACAACACCGTCAACGAGAGCAAACAATGTGTCATCACCGCCGCGTCCTACGTTGATACCCGGATGAATCTTCGTACCGCGCTGTCTGTAAAGGATATTTCCAGCTTTTACAAACTGTCCGTCAGCTCTCTTGGCGCCAAGTCTCTTGGACTCGGAATCTCTGCCGTTCTTTGTGGAGCCGACTCCCTTTTTATGAGCAAAAAACTGAAGATTTAATTTCATCATGGTTGTTACACCTCCTCGAATGTTAATTGAATGTATTCGTCATAGTTCTCATCATCTGCCATATCAGAAAGGCCAAGAATCATGGTGTCAAGCAGAAGCTTTGCATCGTGGGACGGATGATGTTCGAATCTGCATACAATTATTCCTCTCTCTTCATCCGAATCAAGGGAAAAACAATCCTCCGTGAAGCGTTCCAGGGAATTCAGTGTATTAATGACAAGCACAGAGACTGCCGCACACACAACATCTTCTCCTGAATCCGCATATCCTGCATGCCCGGAAAGATTAAATCCCAAACATTCTCCTCTGTTCTGATATATGACTGCATGAATCATGAATTGTCACCAATATTAAGCGTTGATCTTGTCAATCTTTACTGCCGTATACTGCTGTCTGTGACCATTCTTCTTATGGTATCCAGTTTTTCTCTTATACTTGTAAACAATGACTTTTCTCGCTTTTCCATTCTCAACTACAGAAGCCTCTACAGTTGCGCCTTCCACGGTCGGATTCCCAACCTTTAATCCGTCTCCGCTTACTGCAAGCACCTGGTCAAAGGTATAAGACTCTCCGGCTTCCACACCAAGCTTTTCTACTTTAATGATATCGCCTTCGGCTACTTTGTACTGTTTACCACCTGTTGCTATAATCGCGTACATATGGCACCTCCTATTATCATTACTCGCCAATTACGGTGTTTACATATCACAATATCTCTGTCCATGCAAAGCTTAAACCTCATTGTGCGGCATACTTATGAAGTATAGCATGAAAATCAGGAAAAATCAAGAGATTTTTAACGTTTTACCACAAATTCTGTTACTATTCACGGCCCGTAAGGCCACTCATAGTAACAATTCGGGGCGGCATTCCAAGTTTTGCTACGCAAAAAACGCCCCTCACCCCTGCATCATGTTCTCACGGAATGCACAGTTCAGCGCATTCCTGAGCCGTGAATAGAACTAAATTCTTACTACAGCTTATAAATAAACCGTGTGGGTTTCTAACTTTAAATGCGGCCAGGTATAATATCCTCGTTTGACACATTCCTGTATCCATTCTTCCTGCCTGCTTTCAAAGATATTATGCGGAAAGCCCTGTATAATCTCAAATGCGTCGTCAGAGTTCGGAGCAGTCGCCATTCCCTTATGGTACATAGCGGCACAGAGATAGCGACCCATTGTATCCCCCCTATCCCAGAGCCTTAAAAAATATTGAAAAGCCTGCTCATGGGATGCTGGTACGCCTTCGCCAAAAAAATGCATGATACCGCACTGGTATATGGCATCCCGGTCATACTCTTTGTCTTCTGCTATAGAAGAATAAATCTTATAGGCTTTTTCGTAATCCTTCTTAATACCGTCCCCTCCGTAATACATCTTTGCGCACCGACGTATAGTCTGAATACTGCCGTTTAAGTTGTAGGAACGCAGGAACCACTGAAGAGCAGTATTTTTATCTCCTGCCTCATAGTAAACCTGTCCCATCACAGACAGAACATGGGCAATATCCTTTATGAATTCCGGTTTATTCCCAGTTTCCTGTTCCTCGCTGCTTAGTTCGCTGATCATTCTGCTGCAAAGCTTTAGCGCCTCTTTGCGGCTTTTTTCCGTACCAATATTTTTATAAGCTCTAATACATGACATGGGGGACCATTTTGAATCTCCCATATCCCATGATTTGAGAAAGCATTCCGCCGCTTCTTTATATTGCTTATTATCGGAGAGAAACAAACCGTAGGAATGGTATGCCCCGGGGTCATCGTGCTCTATGGCAGCTTTGTACCATCTGTCAGCGCTTTTATTATCTTTCAATTTAGAGGAACAGATGAGTCCGCACAGAAGCTGGGCATCCATATTTCCCTGCTCTGCTGCTTTTACTGCCCACCTTAATGCATCTTCGGTATCTTTCTTTTTGCGTTCTTTCTCTGAAAGCCGCGCCCTGCCTGGATCATTTTTATCAACACCATCGTGGTAAAGCATATCCGCATATGCATATTGTGCCTCCGGCGCTCCGCTCTCTGCCCTTTTTATCAACTCTTTTTCCAGATGATATTGCTTCCGGACAGAGGAATCCACGCACAGATCATTTAACCTTTTTTTCGCTTCGGAGTGCCCTTTTTCCGCAGCTTTTGCATACCATTTTGCAGCGAGCAGCGAGTGATGCTCCATGGATGCCTCCATATTTCCGCACAAATACATTGCCTCTTTATGGTCCAGTTCGGCAGCTTGTTCCATAAGTTCTAAGGCTTCCTCATATTGACCCTGCTCGTAAAGCGGCAACGCTTCATTGTAAAGCTTTTTTGCTTCTTTATTTGTACTGTTTCCGAATAAACCCATATTGTCTCCCTTCAATTTATGCAGTTAGGATGTATTCTTCGTCTTCTTTTCATAAAGATAAAAAAGGGCGCACAAGTAGGCAGCTTCCGGATCCCCCTGCCCGGCCTCATTCTCCCATTTACTAATGACCTCCTGGTCTTGCTGTCGGATCCTGGATGCCTCCCACAGTCCAATAGTGACTTCATCCTCCGGCTCCAGTATATCCATCCTGTCCCGCAGAATCTTACAGGCAGCTATTGCTTCCTCATTCCCTTTTGCAGCCGCTGTTTCATACCAGTACAGAGCCTTATTAAGATCTACCGGTTCCATCTCCACTTCATAGATAAAAGCAATCTGGGACATGGCATCTGTATTGCCCTGCTTTGCGGCCTTTTCATACCAGTACAGGGCTTTTTCAAGATCTTCTTCTGTACCATTACCGTTTTCATACATATTGCCATAGTAATATTGTGCTTCGGCATGTCCTTGTCCGGCTGCTTTTCCATACCAGTAAAAAGCTTCTTCCTCATCCGTTATTCCATCTTCTCCCCAACCAATATCATAAGCCAGCCCATATCGGCACTGGGCTTCTGCATGTCCCTGCTTTGCGGCCTTTTCGTACCAGTACATGGCTTTTTCCACATCAAACTGGCCGCTCTTTTCTTCATCCTGATACAGATCACCGCACCTGAACTGTGCTTCCCTGTCTCCGGCCTCTGCTGCCTTTAGCAAAAGGGGAAATGCAACTGTATAATCTCCTCTATCATACGCTTCTATCCCAAGCCGTAAAGAATTAATCTCCTGTTCATTCACTCTTATATATTATCCTTTCTCCGCTTTAGCTCAAGAAATCTATTTTACTACCCTGCCTCTTTCCACCGGCAGCTAATATGCTGCCAGATTTTATAACCCCAACAGCTTACAGGCGTTCTCACCAAGAATTTTCCACCTCTCATCATCCGTAAGAGGCATCCTTCTGATAATTTCAAGAAATTCCTTCTGCCCGCTCCACGGGGAATCTGTAGCAAAAAGAATCTTGCCGGCTCCGTGGTTCCGGACAATCCTTAAGAACTGCTCCTCCGGCATTTTATCCAGTACAACGCCCGTATCGAAATAAACCTGCTTTCCCACAAGGCACTCTTCTACTTCGTCCCACTGTTCATTTCCGCCCATGTGGGCAAGAACCAGCTTCGGGGCTTCGGTATCCCGGATCACCTCGGCCGACATATGAGGCGTGCAGTGGATATCGTCAGGACATTTTGGATCCGCGCCCGCATGGACGCTGATAATGAAATCAAGCTCGGAGGCATAGGAAATGATTCTTTTATAACGGATATCATTAAAATAAACCTCCTGATAATCCGGGTGGAGCTTAATTCCCTTAAGGCCCATTTCCTTTATCTGCCGCAGCTTTCCTTTATAATCCCCACAGTCCGGATGGATGCTTCCAAAGGAAAGGACCGGCCTTTCCTGATAATGGGAAGCAAATGTATTGATGGATTCAAACTGTGAAGGCTTTGTTACGATGGGCAGGACAACAGACAGATCCACCCCTGACGACAAGGTTTCCTTCTTAAGCCCCTCATAAGTTCCGTCTGTGTACGGATTGGTCTTACAAACACTGGCAAGAAAATCTATAGTTCCCTTCGCGATCTTATCTGGAAACATATGTGTGTGAAAATCTATGATCATTCCTTATCACTATCCTTCATCTTATTGTAACAGTATCCGATAATGTCACGCCTTGTGATAATACCGATAAAATGCTCGTCATCATCCACGACGGGAATAAAATTCTGCTCCATGGCGCGGCCAATCAGATCTTCCATATCGGAGTCCGCCCGGACACACTGGTAATCCAGCCGCCGTGTAATTTTCATAATGCTGATATCCTCTGCCTCCTTAAGGTTCATAAGATTCAGCCGTTTGAGATTCCACAGAAGATCGCCCTCTGTAATGGAGCCTACGTATTTTCCTTCTTTATTCAGAATCGGTACCGAGGAATACTGGTGATACTCCATGATCTCAAGCGCCTGACGCAGCATATGATAATCATAGATGTAGGCCACATCCCTTTTCGGCTTTAAAAAAAATAATATATTCATGAAAAGGCTCCTCCTCTAAACCTGTGTTGTAACAAAAATATCGTAAATGGCCTCAATTGCGGCTTCGAAGTCATGGTTCCTGACACCAATAATGATGTTCAGCTCACTGGAGCCCTGGTCAATCATTTTGACATTTACATTTGCATGGGCAAGGGCTGAAAAAATGCGCCCGGAGGTTCCCCTTGTCGCCTTCATTCCCCTTCCTACTACTGCAATCAGCGCGAGGTCTGATTCAAGCTCCAGAAAATCCGGCTCCACTGCCCTGTGGATTCCGGCAATTACCTGCTGCTCCTTTTCCTCGAACTCGTCCTGATGCACAAAAATTGTCATGGTATCAATTCCTGACGGCATATGCTCAATGGAGATATGATTCTTGTCGAATACTTCTAAAACACGTTTGCAGAAACCTACCTCAGAGTTCATCATCGCCTTTTCCACTGTAATAGAAGCGAAATCCTTCTTTCCTGCGATTCCGGTAATCGTAAATCTCGGTTTCTGGCATGTAGCCTCCACGATCAAGGTTCCCTTATCCTCCGGTGAATTCGTATTGCGGATATTAATGGGAATGCCTTCTTTGCGGACCGGAAAGATGGCATCCTCGTGGAGCACTGTAGCCCCCATATAGGACAGCTCCCTGAGTTCTCGGTAGGTTATGGTATCTATGGCCTTGGGATTACTGATAATTCTTGGGTCTGCCACAAGGAATCCTGAGACATCGGTCCAGTTTTCATACATATCCGCATGAACAGCCTTTGCCACGATTGATCCGGTAATGTCCGAACCGCCCCGCGAAAAGGTCATAATCTTCCCGTCAGGCTTTGAACCGTAAAATCCAGGGATAACAGCTCTCTCTACATCTGCAAGCTTTTCTGACAGAATACGGTGGGTTTTCTTTGCGTCAAAGTTTCCGGTTTCATCAAAAAAGATTACCTCTGCCGCGTCTACGAATTCATATCCCAGATATGCAGCCATAATGATTCCGTTCAAATATTCACCTCTGGATGCCGCATAATCCCTTCCTACTTTTTTGCTGAAATTCTCGCGGATAACCTGAAACTCCTTGTCAAGAGACAAAGAGAGAGAAAGACCTCTGATAATGGAATCATAACGTTCCCTGATCTGGACAAGAAGCTCTTCAAAGCTCTCTTCGGTATCCTCATCTTCCTCCAAAATAGCCTGTTTATAACAGCTGTACAGCATATCTGTAACCTTTGTATCTTTAGGGAAACGTTTCCCCGGTGCAGACGGAATCACGTAGCGCCGTGTACTGTCTTTCCGGATAATGCGTCCTACTTTCTCAAACTGCTCTGCACTGGCAAGGGAACTTCCCCCGAATTTTACTACTTTTTTCATCTTATTATGTAATCCTCCAAACTGCCGTTCTTATGTAATATGATACAAGCGTCAAAAGGTCATGCGTTTCATACTTGCATGAAAAAGCATGCAGTTACATGCCCTTTACTATATTACCTCATTTCATCCCTGACTGCAACGGAAAAAATATCGGAAAGTTACCAAAAAAGTAAACTGTGAGTAACCGTTCAGATAACGGTCCGGGAATTATAATTCGCTTCGGATTACATCTGCAAATTTTGCATTCGCCGCCTTTCTTAAATCTTCCGGCTGAAGTTCAAGCTGCATTCCGAGTTTCCCTCCGCTTACATACATGCAGGAAAGTCCGGCCGCATCCTCCTGAATGATGGTTGGAAACTGTTTTTTCATGCCAATGGAGGTACATCCGCCGCGCACATAGCCGGTCACCCTTGTGAGATCCTTTAAAGGCAGCATTTCCAGCGATTTTTCCCCTACAACCCTTGCAGCCTTTTTGAAATCAATCTCCTCCTCAATCGGAATGACAAACACGTAATATCCGCCGCTCTTTCCGGTTGTCACCAGCGTTTTATACACCAGCATATGGTCATATCCGAGCCTGTCCGCCACCTGGATTCCGTCTGTGAACTCATCACACTCATATTCCTCGTATTGATAAGGGATCTTCATACGGTCCAGCATCCGCATTGCATTTGTCTTTACTTCTTTTTTACTCAAAGTGCATCCCCTCCTTTGATTTCTTTGCCCATATCAGAAAGCGGAACAAGTGCACCATCCGCTCTTCTTGCACGAAGATCAAGACGGTGGTAGCAAAGAGGACTACCCTGCTCTTCTATATCCGTAAGAAATGCTTCCATGACAAGTTCTGGCTTCAGGTTCTGCTCGCTCCCTGCCGCCAGGAGAAGATAAATGCTGTCCTCATCCGCCCGCATTTCATATATCATAGGTAAGATATCCACTTCTTTTCCACTTTTTTTTGTTTTTTTCCACACTTTTACCTCTGTTTTCCCCAAAAACGTTGTAATATTCTCCCGCCATGTTTCGGGAACTGGAAGTCTGACATCCAGTGATTCGGCAGATTCCAGCAGAAAAACCCGGTAATCCGCAGCAGCAGTAATCGTCATACCGCCCGATTTCTTATCATCCGGAATTTCCACAAAGCTTATAATATCAATTCCCTCCACCATGACTGCATTGAGCTGCCTGACAGCTCGTTCTGAGCTGATTCTCTCAGTCAGTTCAATATCCAGATATTCCCCATCGCTGGTAATTCCCACTCCCAGCGGCTGGGCAAAGGACATAATCATATGGGGGCTGTATCCTCCAGTGAACGCAATGGGTATATCCGCCCTTCGCATAGCCTTCTGGAAAAAACGCATGACATCAAGATGCCCGATAAATTTCAGAACTCCATATTTACGGAATTTAATTCTTGCCTTCAATACAGACGCCTCCCTTCCATTTTAGGACGCCGCATCCAGAACATTGCTGTCTGCAGTTCGGCGTCACCTCTGCCCGGAGCGCTCTCTCCCACTCTTTTATAAGAAACTGCTTTGTTACCCCGGTATCAATAAAATCCCAGGGGAGAATCTCGTCAAAGGAGCGGTTCCTCAGATTATAAAATTCCATGCTGATGCCCGCATTTTCAAAGGCTTTAAGCCATTTCCCGTAATCAAAGAAATCTGTCCAGGAATCATACAGGCAGCCCAGGCGGTAAGCCTCCAGAAGCACCGCCCCGGTTCTCCTGTCGCCTCTTGCAAAAACTCCCTCCAGAACAGTTACTTCTGCATCATGCCAGTTGTATTTCAGGCTTTTCTGGTTCAGCTGCTCCCGGAATGCATGCTTTACTACCGCAGCTCTCGCGATATATTCCTCGTTGGTAAACATAGGTGCCCACTGGAAGGGAGTAAACGGCTTGGGAATAAAGAAAGAACTGCTGGCAGTAATCTGACATTTGCCATTGCGTTTTTCCTTTGGAATCTCATAGTACCGCCTGGCAACCTTGTCCGAGAGGACGGCAATCTCTTTCATGTCTTCCTCCGTCTCGGTAGGAAGCCCTAGCATAAAATAAAGCTTCACCTTGTTCCATCCCCCCTCAAAAGCCTGCCCGGCTCCGTTCAGGATATCTTCTTCTGTAAGTCCCTTGTTAATGACGTTCCGCATTCTCTGGGAGCCTGCTTCCGGAGCGAAGGTCAGACTACTCTTGCGTACGTCCTGCACTTTTTCCATTACATCCAGAGAAAACGCATCAATCCGGAGGGAAGGAAGGGAAATGTTGATTCCCTTCCCTTTAAATTCTTCAATCAGGAAGATCACCAGTTCTTTCAGGCTGCTATAGTCGCTTGAACTTAAAGAACTCAGGGAAATTTCTTCGTGTCCGGTATTTTTTAGTATCTGATAAGCATATTTTTTAAGTATTTCTAATTTTCTCTCTCTTGTAGGCCGGTAAATCATTCCAGCCTGACAGAAACGGCAGCCACGGATACATCCCCTCTGGATTTCCAGAACGACTCTGTCCTGCGTTACCTTGATAAAGGGGACGACAGGAGCCTCCGGATAGTAGGTATCAGTCATATCCATGACAAGCTGCTTCCTGATCTTCTCCTTTGCATGGGGATTATTGGGCAGGAAAGATGCGATTGTCCCGTCTTCCCTGTAGGTTACGTCATAAAAAGAAGGAACGTAAATCCCTTCAATTTCTGCCGCTTTTTCAAGGTAGTCCTTTCTGGAACCACCATATCGTCTGTTTTCTTTATAAGCATCCAGAAGTTCTCCGTATACGGTCTCTCCTTCTCCGATGTAGAAGAGATCAAAAAAATCTGCCAGCGGCTCCGGGTTATAGACACAGGGACCGCCTCCAATAACAATGGGATCCGTCTCCCCGCGCTCTGATGCAAAAAGAGGAATCTGGCTAAGTTCCAGTACCTGGAGAATGTTTGTATAACACATCTCATACTGGATGGTAATTCCAAGGAAGTCAAACTGCTTTACCGGATCCTGGGACTCCAGGGCAAATAAAGGAATCTTCCTCTCGCGCATAATCTGATCCAGATCGACCCATGGGGAATAGACCCGCTCGCACCAGACATCTTCACGCTGGTTGAACATATCATAGAGAATCTGAATGCCCAGATGGGACATACCGATCTCGTACACGTCGGGAAAACACATGGCGAAGCGGATATCCACCTTTTCAGGGTCTTTCATGACACTGTTGACCTCGTTCCCGATATAGCGGGCAGGCTTCTCGATTTTTAGTAATATTTCATCATTTAAGGCTAGTTTTCTCATAGGTTTCCTTTCAAATTTTTTTACAAGCGGTATTTATTAAAAACCAATTGTTAATATTATATACATTTTAAGGAAGAACTTCAAGTAGATCAGATTCCAGAATCACTTTTCTTATATACTGTTCGATTTTAGAATAAACGTGCATACAACTCTCTAAATTCTTTCTCCGAAAGCCTTAACTCTGTTTCGTTATAATAAGGAACACCATCTCTGATCCCGAATTCAAGAGCAATAGGTCCGTCTAAGTAGTAAGCTTTATATGCGTAGTTAACAGGTTCTGCATTCCGGACGTAATCTACTAATGCCTTTGCTGCCTTTCTGGATTTTTCATCCGACCTACCGCCAACTGCGGGGCCTGAGCCTGCACAGTAAATATTTAAGTAAACTTCTTCCGCTTCTTCCAATGTCACCAGGATGCAGTATGAAAAAAGATTCTCCAGATTTTCTGTCTTATAGATTGGTTGACCAAATAACGCTTTGATTTTACCGCATATGAGAGAAAACTGATTCCCATAATCTGAAAAGCCCTCAATAAAATTACATAGTTTACTGCTATCTGTTAATTTTTCCATGTTTTTCACTGATTGAAATGTGTACGGCATCTTATCCTCCTCTGCTTTAGAGCATGTTGCTTCTTAATACTTTACCTTTTGGAATTCCAATTAATACATTGATTATATAATATTTGCCTGCCGTCTGCAAATGGTTCATAATTCAAATCAATCAGGCAGATTGCAATGATTGATGCTTTGTTGATTTCCCAGCCTTTACGGTACATCATAATCCACCCACTTTCTACACTGAGGACTGCAAGCCCAAGCCAAAAGTTAGTAGCTTTGATTTTGCTAATTTCATATGAAATATTGTTGGTCTTGGTCATAAGAAATAGCGCAATGCTTAATATAAGCGCAATACTGTAAGTGGCAATCAAACCTAAAAATGGGTTCGTATCGCTTGCTGTATTTTTACTTGTTACATGGTAGATTGAATTTGCAGCAATCACCAGAAATAGCGGTGCAAAATACGAAAAATTCAAGTGCCACATTCAAATACCCTCCACTTCTTTATTCATCCAAATGTGCGGACAATGTCCTTGTAAAACTTCTGGCAGTGTTTGATACATTTTGAAATAATACATGTTCTTTCCTTCTTAAACAAAAATAAAAGGCATTGAAATTTACCTCTCCGCAAAAGCAGCCCTAACGAGGATAAATTTCAATGCCCATATTGCCTGTCCCGGGGGAAAGGCGAGCAAACATATATACTTGTGATGCTACTATAACATAGTTATCCTAAATTTGCAACATGGAAACTTTATAACATAATATTTTTAATCTGGTCTTATTATCTGTCGCTAATTAAGGAAAGTATATTAAATACCGAAATTTGTTGAAAATCAGTTGACATCTAAGTATAGCTGCAGGGTTGATGATTTTCTGTCCATTTTTCTACACCACCGCCTCAATAATAGTCTTTCCAGCTGCAATTAGTTTACGGACTCCCGGCTGCTTTTTTTGATTGAAGTTAAAGCTAAGCATATACCCCGTATTTAAACAGTAGTCTTTCAGATATCCTGCCAGTTGATTCTCTCCTCGGGAATTATATTCATTTCCCCGCCAGATTTTTACTTCAACAACAAATTGTTCTCCCCTGTAATCTATAATAATATCTGTCCTTCCCATACTTCGCGTGTGTGCTTCAATATAATAATTGCCCACACCATTAATAATTGGACGCAGATAAAGAAGGAAATATCTCCGCCCTTCTTCCTCCACAAAGCTTTCTCTTCGATTTCCATAAAGCTCATGAAAATGCACCACAAATTTTTCCAGTACTCTTCTCATATTCAGATGGCCGCCCGCAACAAACTGATTTTTATCCTGAAGCGAAGCTTTGTAAATATCCGCCGAATACCCCTCTTCTGCTGAAAGGAAATGATTATATAACAATGTGTCAAAAATACGGTTTGCCGGTATAACCTTTCCGCTTTCATTTTTTACAATTCCGAACATAAGCGCAAGGCTGATTGGCTGGTTTGTCGGTGTATAGGTAATCTCTTTTCCCCGAAACAAAAGCTCTTCAAGCATATGGTTTAGTTCCGGATAATCTGCCAGTTTCCCGATCAAAGAATCAAACAATGTATTATTTTCAGAAAGAAGCATGCGAAGAGCCTCAAGAAAACTATCCTTTGACCATGAACCTCCCTCTCTGCACACTTTTTCATCCATCAATTTACACAATTTGGATACCAGGTAAGGATAGCCTGAGGTATAACGGTAAAGAAGGCCTGCTATTTCTCCTGCATTCATATGGATATGGCGTTCCCCGTCATATTCCTTCAGCATGTTCTCAATACCGTCTTCTCCAAGCTCCATAGCAATATCAAAATCAGCTGCAATATTCCACGGACTGTTTACCTTATGCTCCTCATCAGAGCGAATCTTCCTTTTCAGATTTCTGATGTCATATACACCTGCAAGTATTACAGACTGGAATGCAGGAGCCCCCTTTATATCTCTTTCCAGATAATAGCTGCGAAGCTGTGCAAGAAAATCCAGGAATACCTGATTATTAGAAGCACTGTCTATTTCATCGATCATAAGAACAACAGGTTTGGGAGAATCTTCACAGACACCAAGCAGATATTCAAATAATGACAGCAGATCAAAGCTTTTCTTTCTCTTGCTGAGTGTCTCCTTAATTCCTGCAGTCTTCTCATCTATTCCTGATATTTCAGTCATCCTTATTCTTTTCATCTCTCTTAAAAAAATCTGTAGAAATGCAAGGGAAAATGTGTTCTCATCCTGAAAGGAGGCGCTTCCAAGCGCTTGAAAATCCAGACTGATTACAAAATAATCGCCGGCCAGCTCCCTTGCCAGTGCGGCAAGAGTTGTTGTTTTCCCATACTGCCTTGCACGGTTTATAACAAAATAATCACCGGCATCGATCATCTCCCGGATCTGCTTAATCCGGCTTTCAAGATTCACCATATAGTGCTTTGACGGTACACATAATCCTGTCACATTAAAGCTTTTGCCCACTTAATCATCTCCCCTTTCTCCCTGCAATCCCGATTTGTTTCTGGCTTCATTATACGCTATCCCGTTGAAAAAGTATAGCCGGATTTCGCAGCTGCTATTATAAATAATTTTTCCTGATTCCTTCCGCGAATGCCAGTATATCTTTCCTGATTTCCTCCGGCTCCAGAAGCTCGGCTCCGTCTCCGAAGGAAGCCACCCATCCCACAATGCTCTGTCTGTCAGTAAAATCAAAAGAAAATAGCAAAGTTCCGTCCTGCCTCTCGGTAAAGCTCTCAGGGCCGAATTCCTCCACCAGCCGCCACTTATATTCCGGCTGAATAATTGCCTTTACGCAGTGGGCATAAGGAAATATTCTCTCTTGTGACAAATCCGGAACCGGGGCAGAACGTTTTTCAAAAGTATCTTCCCGTCTAAGTTCTGTCATCCGCCCCAGCTTAAAAAGCCGGAAATCCTTCCGGCTTTCGCACCATCCCCACACATACCAGCTTGACCACCGGAAAATCAGATCATAAGGCTCTATGATCCTCTTGGATTCCCCCTTCGGCGCAAAATAAGTAAAGGAAACCCTGTTTTCCGAAAGGATTGCACTGTGCAGAAGATCGATTTTCGGAGAAAGGGTATCCTTGTACCATGAAGACAGATCAATTAATATATGCGTATCTCCTGCAAGCAGGCTTGATGCTCCCGGCGACAGCTTCTCCATCAGCAGGGCATAGCGGTTCGTCCCGCTGATGCTGTCCAGGCTCCTTAACCCTGCAAGGATTGCCTGCATATCTGATGTGGACAGAAGGGTCCGGTCTATCTTATATCCGTCCATAATCGAAATACCGCCTCCGCGCCCCGGCTCTGTCACCAGTGGAATCCCCGCCATACATAATGTCTCAATATCCCGGTTAATGGTACGCCTGGAAACCTCGAATTTTTCTGCAAGAAATGGCGCTGTCACCTTTTCCTGCTGCAGAAGAACTGATAGAATACCAATCATCCGGTCAAGCTTCATTTTCCATATCCTCCTAATGGAATTTTACTTTCACAGGGCACTGCAGTCTGGCATTTTCCACAGCCAAGGCGGGGTGCATACTGGTCTTTTACATGCAGAAGCCAGTTATGGCAGGGCGCATGCTCCTTTCCCTCCTCTGAAATTGCATGTACAGGACAGCGCTCAATACATTTTCCACATCGGATGCAGTAATCATACAGCCCCGTGTATGGCCGTATATCCGTCTCTGTGTGAAGCGTTGTAACAAGACTGCAGAAGCGTCCTGCCATACCCTTGCGGGTAATGATCCCTTTTGACAGGCCAAATGTACCAAGCCCGCACACATAAGCCACATGCCGCTCTGACCACATGCTTCCATACACCGGCATCCCGGCGCCGGAATCCGGCTTCTGATTCATAAATGTCCTAAAACGCTCATCAAGCGCCGGGACGCAGGAGGGATATCCCTCTCCAGTCAGACAGTCCCGTAAATTTGCAATAAAAGCGCGCAAAAATTCATTTCCCTCTATCCTGCAGTAAAGCCATTCAAGTGATGGCGTTTCCGGTTCCGTCCGGTTACTCTTCTTCGCCTCCTCGCTGATTGGGAAAAATAATGAGATTACCGTCACGGCATCAGAAAGCCACTCCTTAGGAGAACAGTGCCAGGAGCCTGCTGCTTCCGGCCTTTTTAAATCTGAAAACAGCGGGTCGTCTGCATCCTGGATCCCAACAAGCGGTTCTTCAAACATCTGCAGCTTTTTTGATGTTCCGTCCTCTTTTTCCAGAATAACCTGGTTTCCCTCTGTCTCACGAAAAATCCTCTGAATCAGAAGCTCCAGTTTTTTACGTTCCATACAATTCCCTCCTAACTTCCCGGCGGAAGCGCAACAGAGATTATGGTTACTGTTGAAGTGAATGAGTAATACCGTGCAGTCAGATTTTTATAACCGGATGCCGTATCACCGTTTTCAGACGCTCCGGTCTGCATCTTCGCACATCGCTCAGATAGATTTCATGATGGAAACGGGAGCCGTCAATATCATTCACATATCCGTTTTCTTCTGCAAATGTATCCATAACTGCTATGGTTGCCGGTTCCTGATCATAAGGGCCTATATGCATACACTGTATGCACAGGCCTTCGTCATAGGTCAGAAATTCCACCTTTGAAAAGTCACTTTTTTTCTTTTCCTCTGCTTCTGCAACCGCCCATCTGAATTCCTTCTCTGTCACGAACTCCGGCAGCCGTATCATGGAAACCCACTGGAAGTCCTCCTTCCTGGAATAGTCGATCGCTCCTCCCCCAGTCTGCCGCCAGAGCCCTTCTAAAGGCGGCACTACATAATCAAAATATCCCTCCATCTGATGGGAAGTCTTCTTGCTCATCTTAATCGTAAATGCGATTCCGTAAAGCAGTCCGATGGACTGCTTGTACGCACCGCCCTCTTCATTCGGATTTCCTTTCCCACGGACAGCAATAAAATTCATAGGCGGGACTCTGATTAGTTCCGGTGTGTTCCCTGGCATATAAAATTCCCTGTATTCCTTTTTGTAATCAAATGCCATCCTGTTCCTCCTTTAATCCCACGTAAATGTGAATTTCCGCATGCTCCATCCCGTCATCCTGATATTCCTCAAAATCATACCGGAAGCTCCGGGGAAGGTCCATTCTCCAGATCTCCTGCCATGCAGCTGCAACTGCCTGTACCATATCGCCGTGAATGACAAATTTTGCATAACGACCTGCAGGAATCCGGCAGACATGATACCTCTCCTCTTTCGGTACACTGCCTGTCTCACAGGCGACAACCACCGTATAATCCGCCCTTTCATCCCCGGCATAATCTGTATAAATCCCCAGAGCCTTTTCATTTGCCTTATCAGGAATGGAGGCATATACGCCCTCGTTATAGAATTGGTTCCACAATCCGCCAATCACATTTCCCATATCAGGAGACAGATTGTTTGTCCGGGCTGACAGCCCCACGGCAATTTTCTCTTCCAGCGTTACAATTTCATAATTCATAAATAAGACCATCCTTTCTTATACAACTTGTATTTTACGGTCTCATTATAACAGGAAGAACATGACATCTGTATGTCATGTTTATAAATGTTTTAGCCTGAATTTTCCTACCAGATTCTTCATAAGCTGTGACTGGCTAGACAATTCCTCACTTGCAGCCGCGCTTTCCTGTGCCGTCGCCGAATTTGTCTGGACAACGCTGGAGATCTGGTCAATCCCCATCGTAATCTGGGAAGCCGCGGATGCCTGATTACTGCTGGCCTCTGAAATCTGACTGATAATACCAGTCATCTCGCTGACTCCGCCTACAGCCTGGAGCAGGGACTGTGCGGTCTCATCTGCAATCCGGGTTCCGCCCTCTACTGCTTTCAGAGAATTCTCTATCAGGGCGGAAGTACTCTTGGACGCCTCTGCGCTTTTACTTGCCAGGTTGCGGACTTCATCGGCCACGACCGCGAAGCCTTTTCCAGCCTCTCCCGCCCGCGCAGCCTCCACAGCCGCATTAAGAGCCAGAATATTCGTCTGGAATGCAATGTCCTCAATCGTTTTGATGATCTTCCCTATCTCATTGGAACTGCTGCTGATCTCGTTCATGGCCTGTATCATTTGCTGCATCTTTTCATTACTTGTATTCATCTCAGCGCTGACTGTGCCTGCCATCGTGTTTGCCTGCTGTGCGTTCTCTGCATTCTGCTTAATCTTTTCAGAAATCTCGTTAATTGTGGCAGCAAGCTCCTCCACTGAGCTGGCCTGTTCGGTGGCGCCCTGGGAAAGAGCCTGTGCGCCGCTTGATACATGATCGGAGCTGTTTGCAACCTGTGCGGAACTGTTACTGATCTGAAGCAGCGTTTCATTAAGCTTTCCCGCAATGGTACGGAACGAAATCAGCAAAGGCTGGAAACCTCCTGTATACTCATCCTCGCAGACAGAATCTACCGTAAAATCCCCGGAAGCCATTCTGGCAAGGAATTTATTTTCATCATCAATAATAACCTGAAGCTTTCTGACCAGCCTGCGCATCTGGTCGGAAAGAACGCCCAGCTCATCCTTTGAGGTATAGGAAATCTCAATATCCAGATCTCCCTCTGCCATCTTTATGGCTGCATTCTCAATCTCGGATATAGGCATCTTAATCAGACGTATGATCACGAAAGAGAAAAAAACGCCGATCAGAATAATTCCAAGAATAATTGCTCCCAGAATAATCGTTGCCTTCTGGTAAAGAGAAGCGCTTTCAGCAGTCTCCCTGGTGCTGCCCTCCGTGTTATATGTAATGATCTCATCAAATGCACGATTTAAGGAGTTATAGAGTTCTACACACTCACCCTCCAGAATCCCGCGGGCTTCCTCTGCCTTTCCCTGCTTTGCCAGGGAAACCAGCTTCTCATCTGCCTGCCGGTACTTTGCCCAGATCTCCATGGCATCATCATAAAAACCCTTTTCTTCCGCATCAATCAGGCTCTCATATTTCGTCAGAAGCCTGTCCATCTCACTTTTCTCTTTCTCAATATACTGAAGACTGGACTTGGCAACCTCGTCAGAAACAGCTGTGAGATATCCAAGCTCATTGAGACGGACATTGGACAGCGTAGCGGACATGTCTCTGCCAGTATCTACACTGGGAAGCCAGCTTGTTGATATATCGTCTGTCTTTTCATTTAACCTTCCCATTAAAAGAAATGACATTCCCCCAATCATGAGCATGCCAGCCAGCGCAACACCTATAAGAATGTAGAGTTTTAATCTGATTCTTAAATTCCGTATGAAGTTTATCATATCCCTGATCTCCTTTTATTCAAATACGATATTATAATGTCAGGGTCAAAATACCTTTTAACCCTAACATTATAATATCGGCATTTCTTAAATATTTGATAAGTATTTAAAGAAAGACAAAGGAAAAATGATAGCTTTTATCCCATGATCCGTAGTCTATTAATTTTCACTTAATCCTTCTCATAGCCATTCCTTTTATAAAGTACAAGAAATACAAGAATACTGATGATCAGCTCACCAAAAAGCACTGCTGCATCCATGGATGTCATCACATATTTTTCCCCGTTCGCAAGGCACTCCGTCATCCCTGCCATAACTCCGGTAAAAAGAAATCCCGAAATCTTATGAAGCCCCTCTGACAGATTTCCAAACACAGGAACCAGCATAAAAATCATCATAAAAGGAGTGACAATCAGACTTGCATTCATCTGATCCTTCGCACAGATTCCTACAATCATCCCAAGCACGCAGCTTGTAAGAGAAGCTGTAACACTCACAAGGAAAAAGGGAAGTGCAGGTATCATTTCAAAAGGAATCCCGATGATAAGAAGTACAATATAATTTACCGCCATCAGCATGAGAAATGGAAATATAATAGTCCCGATAAAGTACTGCACCCCGGTAACAGAGGATGTCATGAGAACCCGCAGTGTATGCTTTTCCTTCTCCTCTGCAATGGTGGTTCCTACCATAACAAAGCCTTCGCAGCAGATATTCATGGAGAGCCCCAGATTCAGAAGGAACCCGGTAAGGTAAGGCGCAAGCCCGCCGCCTGACTTACTCCCATAAAGAATCTTACATCCCTCCACCATGGCAATCACCATAACCGGTCCCATCATAATCATTGTATTCCTGCTGATGCAGAGCCATTTAATCTGGGCTACTGCTGCTAATTTGTGCATATTTTTCATAACAAAAAGCTCCCTTCTGAGTTATTAAATATTTAAGTCCTTTCCCGTCACCTCAAGAAATACCGTTTCAAGCGTCGGCTCACAAGAATGGATGCATGCTATCTGGTCATTCTCCATCCACCTGGCAATCCTGCCGATATTTTCTGAATTCTGCTCAAGCACCAGATCCTTATCGCTGTTAAGCAGCACATGATATTTTTTAATCTGGTTATATTTCAGGCAGATTTCCTGGGGCGGGCCAAATTCCACAATCTCCCCCTCATGCAGAAGCGCAACTTTGTCGCAAAGCTTTGCAGCCTCTTCCATATTGTGAGTTGTAAGAAAAATCGCCATTCCTTCTTCCTTAAGATCCAGAAGCATCCTGTGGATCGCTACGGCTGTAGACGGATCAAGCCCGCTGGTAGGCTCATCCAGAAACAGAACTCTCGGCTTATGAAGAACTGCCCTTGCAAGAACAAGCCTCTGGGTCTGCCCTTTTGAAAGCTTCCCCGCCGGTTTTTTTATATGCTCTGCAAGACCCACCTGGCTGATTACCTGCTCCACTCTCCCGCGCGGCACCTTCCATATCCTGGCAAACAGATAAAGATTCTGCCATACCGTCATTTTTTCATAAATTCCGCTGTTGTCTGAAACCACCCCTATTTTTTCATAGATGGAAGCGTCAATATTTGCCGAATCCGTTCCCAGAAGCTTTGCCTCACCTGTGGTCTGCCTGAGCTGTCCCGTAATAATCTTAATTGTCGTCGTCTTTCCAGAGCCCGACGGCCCTAAGAAGCCCAGTATTTCGCCCTTGGAAAGTGTCATACTGATGTCCTTCAGTGCAAGTTCTGTCTTAAATCGTTTGGAGATGTGCGACAGAGAAAGTAATACATTCTGTTCCATACAATAACCCTCTTTCTATTTTTCTTGTGCATTAACATTAGCACATTACTGAAATCCTAACACATCCCTTCATCTATACACAAAAATATGCCTGAAAAGGATACCCCGCTGCCTGAACCAGTCAGGCAGCGGGGTATCCTTTCCCTATCTGCTATTGTACTTCTAACCTGTAATCCCTGTCGAAATACAAGCGGCATCTCATCTCAGATTCTCTCCAGAAGCTGTCCCTTCATATTCTTTGAAAACAGACATCTCTCTCCATTTTTCATTCTTATCTCGCGTCCCTTAAGGTCCAGTTCTGCAATCTGTTCCACATTCACCAGATATGCCCTGTGGGCTCTGAGAAACCTGCTTCCAAGCTGTCCCTCCAGTTCTCTTAGGCTCCCGATAAAATCAAACCAGTCATTTGTTCCATGGAGCGCAATCCTGTGGGTGCCTGGGGCGGCCTCGAAAAACATGATCTCATCTACCGGGACATGCTTTACCACATCCATCACCTTCACAGAAAAGAATTCCCTGTGTTCCCCCTGTTCCGCCTGCATCCGCTCCGTAATTACAGAAAGGCTGTGTCTGAGCCCCTCTTTCATTGTCTCCATACTTTCCTTCACAATATAATCCAGGGCCTCCAGATGATACCGGAAGGTCTCGAAGGCCAGATTTTTATATGCAGTCACATAGATAATAAACCCTCTGGGGTCATATTTCCTGATTTGCTGTCCGAGTGAAAACCCGTCCATAGATTCTCCTTTAAGCTCCACATCCAGAAAATAAATCCCCCTTCCGGAAGCATCCTTCACTGCATCAAGGATCTTCTCCGGGCATCCGCTGCATACGGCAATCTTCATATCATATCCTTCAATCAGAATCTGCTTTTCCAGATATTCCATCTGAATCCTGCGGATTTCCTCCTCATCTTCACAAATGTACACCGGAAGCATATGTTATTCCCCCTTACTCTGCATTCCGTTTTCTGATCTTAAGCTCCTGAATGAAATATCCATCCTTCACCGCTGTAACCGGGAGAACATTTTCATAAAGATCCACGGTCTTCTTGTAGCTTGCAAGCCCGGTTCCGCGGTCCGTTCCCCTCGTGGAATAGCCCTGCTTCCAGATCTCAGGCACATCCACCTTATGATACAGCAGATTCTTCACCCGGAATGTCGTACAGTCCTCCTGGCTGCTGATCATAATATATACCCGTGCATCCTCTCTTCCCCGCACCTCATCCATCGCGTTATCAATCAGGATGCCTAAACATCTGCACAGATCGGTCGTCTTAAATTCTGCCCCGTAAAACGGATGCATGACCTCCAGTTCACAGGCTGTCTGGTCCTTTTGCATTTCCGAAAGCTTTGTAAGGAGAAGTCCTTTTATCTCGGACATATAGACATTGCCAAGCTGTGACATCTGCCGGAGCTGTCCGCCAATCTGGCTGTCAAAGTCTTCTGTCATTTCCCGGATAAACTCCAGCGCTTCTGTAAGATCTCCTTCCTTTGCCTTCAGATACATCCCTGACATCATATTTTTGTAATCATGCCGGAAACGCCTCATCTCCTCCTGCATTCCTTCCAGAGTACGGATATAAGCATTCTGCTGCTTAAGAATCAGCTGCTGTGCGTCAAACTCCTTTCGCTGCTGTTCTTCAAGACCCATATAATTAAAAAGAACCAGCATAACGAACATTATGAGAAACACAACGATTAAGCTGCCATTGCGGCTCATTCCCCGGCTCATAAGAAATTCAGCCACTCCGATATAAAGAAGCGGATATGTACTTAAGCAGATCAGGCCAAAGCCCCAGGAACTCTTGTGTTCCATCCATTGACAGTACACCTCTCCGATTTTCATCTTATACAGAAAAAATAAAAACAGGAGAAGTAAAACAGGAGTCATCAGCGTATTTCCAAAAAAATACAGCATACGCTCATTTGTAATACTCAAATCCAGACGTCTGTCTGAAAGAAGTAAAAAACTTGCGGCACCCGAAAATTCTTTTACGATTCCGCTGAATATAACAATCCCCCAGCATGTCTGGAAAGCTTCCCCAAAGAGCATGCTGATACAGGCTGCATTCCCTAAAAGCACCACATAGCATGCCGCTATATTGACGGAAGTAAGCCTGAGAAAATGCCCTTTATAAAGGAATGCCATGAGAAATGCTAACATTACAACATAGACAGCGGCAAAAAACACTTTACAAAATACATACTTCCTTCTGCTGCCGCGGGGCATATTCTTTAAAATTACTATGCCGACACAGACATCCGAAGCAAGCCCGAAAAGACCTGCAAAAATATCATATCCGAAGATCGCCAGAAAGCTCATAGACTTCTTCTCCCTTATGATTTACCCTTGCAAACGGACAGCGTTTTCCAATACATTGATTATTTTGCGCAGAATAGCTGCACACAATCACCGGCTTTTCCATCTCAACGCCAAAATATTCCTTTACAAAATCAATAGCCGAAAGAACAGACAAGTACGAATCCCTTTTACAGCAGCGGGGGCCTCCAACTGCCCCGATCTCTCCCAAAGCCTTTGACGTCATCAAATGGGAAAGCCTGAAAGGTTCTATGGCCAGCGGGGTCGATTTCGTAATAACCGACACAAACATACCGGCGCTGATACCGGCTCCACAGGCGCCCCAGAAGCCACATGTTCCTCCGGGGACACTTTTTCCCCTGTCCATTATTTCAGCCAGCGATGGCTGCAGTTCAATATCACCGCCGGCATTTTTATAGGCTGTCAGCAAAGCCGAACCAACCATTACATGATGCTCCGGCCCATGCATATGGCAGAATGGCTGTTCCATCATCTTCTCTAAGATCCGGACCGGATTCTTTGAATCTTCTTGCAGGCAGATCCTGGTAATGACATCCATGCCTGCAGTATGGCACTCATTACACACATAATGCCCTTTTACACATCTGGTTTTGCTGTTTTCTTTTTTATGACATATGGAACACTCCATAACCTCATTCGTTTCCAGATATTCAAGCGGAGCTTTACATATCAAACATTCTTCCTTCATAAATGCACACTTCTTCCTTTATTCTGTATTATCCACACATACTCTCATTTCACTGTCCGTCCAGATTCCATAGCTTTGCAGCTTTTTAAGGTCTGTACAATCCTCTGCACTTACTTTAAGCCCGGATATTTCCCCAGAGTGCCGCCACATCTGACGTCATCTGGCTGATCTTCCTGTAATTATCCAGCTGTGACTGCTTCCGGCCTCTTTCCACAGTCTCTGCCCTGTAGTTATAAGCCTCTGCCTCCATTCTCCCTTCAAAGTCTATCTCATTCTTGTTCATTGCCTCCAGCTTCGCGATCTCCTCACGGACTTTGTCAAAAAGGTTCCTTGCTTCGTCCACAAGGCGGTTTACAAGCCTCTCAAAAGCGATCCACCCTTTATTCTCCTCTTTATAAGCTTCGTACGCCTCTTTTTCTGCTTCCTCTCTTTTGACCGCTGCTTCCTCTTTTACGTACCACTTTGCCACATCCTGTGTAAACTGGTCAAGAGATTTGTCCAGATAACGGATCTCTTCTTCCTTTGTAAGCCTGCGGTAATGCACCGTCTGCCCGTCTATCTCAAGCGTGGTCCCATCAAAATCCTCCCCGGCACGGTCATCCTGTATCCAGACCGCCCTGGTGCCTTCCTCATATCCTTCTGTAATGCGCTGCCGTACAGAGGTATATGCTTTTGCAAGCGCTTCCATATACTGATTCCAGTCCCGGCTGTCCTTCCCCTCCATCTCATGCAGAAACTGGATATTCAAGTCAAGATAGAGTTCCCGGCTCATCCCGTTCTCGTCCACAGTAATACTGTTCAGCCTGATAAAATCAGCATATGATGGATCCGACGGCGCAGGCACTCGATGGGTAATCTGAGTCAGACTTTTTTCTGCCCCTGTTTCAGCGTCTGTTCTGTTTTCCATCTCCGTAAGCTGCTCCCTGATATAATCCATGCCTTCCCGGGAAACGGTGATCCGGTCCTTTACGTCAGCACGATGCTCCTCTATAAACCGTCCGGCAAATTCTGTAATCTTTCTGTTCTCCTGTACTGCTTTCATCTGTGCCGCATTTCGAATACCGTTCTTTTCTGTAAAAAATGAATCATTTCCGTATATTTTCATATTCTGTCTTCACCTGCCCTTATGTCCTTTCAATGATTATCGGATGCTTTTGTTTAAATCATAACGTCTTACCGGAAAAAAACAATTCCGTCAATATCTGTGAATCATCCTGCCTTCGGCCTCTTCTCTTGTAAGCACGCCATAATTGCACTTTGCCATAAGCTGCACATCATGGTCGTTCAGTTTATAAAAACGCAGAATCACCAGCGAGGCTGCCGCTCCCACGGCCGGGACGATACAGCCCGTATTCCAGAGTACATCTGCAAAGCCCTCTGCCTGTACCGCACCCTCTCCTTCGATAAAGCCAGTCATCCCCAGGATAAAGGCTCCCAGTGCGGTCATGAGCGCTGACTGAAGCTTTGCAAAAAATGTCTGCGCGGCAAAGGTGATTCCGGGGCAGCTTTTCCCGGTCATATAGCATCCATATTCAGCACAATCCGGGGTAAACATGAACATCAGCACACTTGTAAAGCCGGAAGGCACAGACGCAGCAAAGGTCAGAACCAGATAAACGGCCAGATTGTCAAAGCCTGCCGCCCACCGGATCAGATTCAGGACAAGCGCTGCAGATGCTGCCATATAGTACAGCCTGAATTTATCCATCCGGCGGCTGAGCGCCGGAATGAACAGTCCGGCAGCAACAGTGGGGATAACCCCCATGATTCCTGTAATGGACATAACGGATTCATCCTGCAGGCAGAATCTTGCTATATAAAGCCTCCATGGAGATGCGATATTCAGCGCTCCGCCAATCAGCAGCGCTGTATAATAGATGAACAGAAAACGATTATGCATCAGATAGCGAAGCATTTCCCCCAGACTTACTTCCTGCTCCTCCTTTGCCGGCATCATTCGTTCCTTTGCGGTAAAACAGATTGGGATCATGGTAACAGCAGCTGCAGCAGCCAGGATAAAAACCGCTGCTGTCCATCCGCCGATAGATTCTCGGAAGGAAGGGATGATGACCATGACGACTGTGGACGCCAGCGTGGCCGATACCCGGCCGATTACATTCAGAGAAGTCCTCTCATTCTGATTGTCCGTCATAGTCGTAACCAGTCCGAAGATCGGAACATCATTCATAGTATAGCCCACAGACCAGAGCAGATAGGCTGCCACTGCCCAGGCAGTCTTTGCTGCTCTTCCCATATTTTCAGGAATCGCAAACAACAGCATGGTTGCTGCCAGGACAACCGGAATTGAAATCTGAATCCATGGGACAAACTTTCCATTTTTAAAATGAACCTTATCCACAAGACCGCCGAAAAGTGGGTCATTTACTGCATCCCACACCTTTACAGTCAGTGCGATACCGGCAACTGCAAACGCCGGTATCCCCACATCTGTAAAATAGACATTGATATACATATAAATCAGCGCATAGATCAGATTCTGTCCTATAAAATACAGGGAATAGCTGATACGCTCTGCAGCTGTCGTTTTGTATTCTGTCTTTTTTCGCTTTCTCTTTTCCTCTTTCATCTTTTATTGCATATCCCTGTCATCAAACGGATCTCCGCACTCCGGGCAGAATTTCGGAGGATTCGACGGATCCTCCGGCGTCCATCCGCATTTATCACATCTGTACTGTAATGCACCTTTTGGCTTTGCCTTTCCGCATTCCGTACAGAATTTTCCTTTGTTTACAGTTCCACAGGAGCAGACCCAGCCCTCTGGAGCCGCAGGTCTTCGTGCACCGCACTGGGCGCAGAACTTCCCGGTATTTCCCGACGCACCGCAGGCACAGGTCCATCCTGCAGGTTTTTCAGAATCCGCCGCCCGGGCATCCTGCCCTTGCATGCCCTGCTTCTGGGTATTCTGCCCCATTGCGTAGAGATTCTGGATGCTGACTCCGCCTGCCTGCTGGGCCATTCCCATGCCCATGAATCCGCTCATGGCGCCGTGCTGGTTGCCTGCCGCCTGGCGCATTGCATCGGCCTGGGCTCCCACCAGTGTGGCAGCAGCCATATTCGGGTCACGCATTACTGCGGACTTCTGGAGCTGTTTGATCATATCCTCGTCTTCCTTTGAGGCTGATACGCTGTTCATTCCAAAGGAATATACAAGAATCCCCCGAAGTTCGGTCCACTTTTTTGAAAGGACCTCATTCAGCGCGTCAGAGATCTCCATGGTATGTCCCGGAAGGGCACTGTAGCGGATCCCCTGCTCAGAGAGCTTTGCAAATGCCGGCTGGAGTGCGGTCAGAAGCTCGGATTTCAGCATAGAGTCAATCTGATCCCTTGTATATACATTGCTGACATTTCCGCAGACATTGGCATAAAATGCCATAGGATTGACAATCCGGTAGGAATACTCGCCATTGCAGCGGATAGAGATGTCTACGTCCAGACCGATATTCCTGTCCACAATCCGAAATGGAACCGGATTCGGGGTGCCGTACTTATTTCCCGGGATTTCCTTAATGTTCACATAGTAGATGCGCTGATCCCTTCCGGCTCCCCCTCCGAATTGGAAACGCTCCCATGCATCTCTTGCAATTCCCTTAAGTCCGTCCAGAAAGGAACCGCCGAATATAGACGGACTGGTTTTGCTGTCATAAGTATACGCCCCCGGCTCTGCACATGCATCAATTACCCTGCCGCCCTCCACGATGATCATACACTGGCCGTCAGCCACGGCAATATGTGATCCGTCCGTAATTACATTGTCCTCTCCTCTACGATTGGCAGAACGCCCGGAGGTATGCTTCTCACCTCTGGCTGCCAGTATATCCGCCTCCAGCGCATCACAGTAAAAGTATTCCTTCCACTGATCTGCCATTGCACCGCTCATTGCCCCGAATGCTGCTTTGATTAATCCCATTCTGATTTTCCTCCATCTTTTTTATTTATTTCATCTAGAATCTGCTGTAACTGTCCGCAGGTCTGCACAAAAGTGTATCCCAATGCCATCTAAAATTTTCCGCTTGTACCGGAGCTGTCTGAATGCATCCCGCCGCTGCTGCCTCCGGAAGAGCTGTCATTAGAGATCTTCCGTTTGGTAACTGTATGATACAGGAACTGATCTGACCGGTTCTGGAGACGGAAGCTTCCTTCCTTCAGATATTCCATTGCCCCGCCCTGGCGTACCCTGGTATTCATACTCTTTTTCCACGACATAACAATAACCAGGGAGATGCATAAGGAAAGCAAAAAGGATACCCCGATCACGAGGGGAATCCGGTATCCCTCCCCATACCGGTGTTTCTCGGTATAAGGCTTTCCCTCTTCTGCTGCCGTGAGATAATCATCTGCAAGAGATACATATTCTGAAAATGCCTCATAAAACTCTTCGTCAGACAGGTCATCCAGGATCAGCTCTCCGATCCGTTCTCTTCCATATGTCGTAAATGCTTCCTGTGCAGCTCCGAAGCCAACCAGACCCCAGTCCCGCTCTGACATACTGATGGCAAGCATAATGCCGCTTCCGCCAAAATTCTCTCCAAGACGGTTGTTCTCAAACAGCTCTCTCTGCCAGTCCTTAATATCAAAGCCGCCGAAATCCTCTGTTGTCACTATGTATACACCGGTATTGTACCTGTCCGAGAGCTCCAGGCACTCCTGCTCCAGGGCCTCCTCTTCACCCGCTGTCAGAAGTCCGGCGTTATCCTGTACCATCCCGGAAAACATCAGGCTCTCAGAAGAAGCCTGCACAGAGAGACCGCATACTCCCTGATGCAGAAGGACTTCGGCCATAAAGGAGGCCAGGAAAAGAAATACCTGTCTGGTTTTTTTCGCCTTTTTTATTCTGCCCATCACAACACACCCCCAAATAACAGAATTCCGGCAACAGAACACAAAATAGTTCCGATTGCTGTAAATCCACAAAGATAACGCCAGAAAGCTCCTCTGTCTACCGGAAGTTCTCCCACCATCTTGCCGGTCTGTCCATTAATCGCAAACTGATATCTCTTTTTATTGTAAACAGTCTCAAACATCCATACCGGAAGCAGGGTATAGTGTACTTTTCCATGGTCAGAAGAAAGATTCCTGCGGCTGACCGTTACCGTATCATATCCCTGTACAGTGCCAAGGAGCACATGCTCTGCACTCTTATAGAGTCGCTCCTTCGCCCGCCTTTGTGCCGTCCCTGCATCCACGTCATACCTGTCCGTCTCATATCCTGCAAGATATGCCTGTTTAAAATCTGTCAGGGCACTATAGTCAAAGGGCTCGATGGATTCTGTCGTATCATCGTCCATCTCAGTGCTCCCGTCTACAGGCACATGGTAAAATTCCATTGTTCCGGCCCGGTTTACCATATAATAGGAGGTGTCGGTATACTCATAATCACCGTCGCTCCACATCCTTACCCTGGTTGCATGAAAGCTCATATCTGCTTGTGCCCTGCAGTCAAACAGCCAGTAGGGCACATAATAGCCCTTCAGATTCTTCAGATAGCTTTTATTGCGGAAATTCTTCGGCAGCAGGCGTCTGCCCTGGCAGAAGCTCTCTAACATCTGTCTTGCCCTGTCCCCCTCAATCTGAAAGGGAATGATCGCCTCGGGTTCATACTTTCCGGATGCAGTCTCCCGGATCACTACTACATTGTCACAATAAGGGCAGGTTGTACTTACTGTATTTTCATCTGCCTCAATCCTGGCTCCACAGGACGGACAGATGTATAATCCATCCTCCGTCTTCCTGGCCCCCCTGGTTTCACCCTGATATTCCCAGCTTAGATCCTGCTCTTTCCCTGGCTCTTTGTCCTGCTCATACTGCCGGAGTGTTTCCAGATCATACTGGTTGCCGCAGCTTTCACAGGACAGCTTCTGCGTCTCTGGAGAAAACTGAAGCGCTGCCCCGCAGCAGGGGCACTTATATTGTACAAAATCCATATATTCCTCCTACTATTTTCCAGATACGGGAGAAAAGGCTCCCGAAATCAGTATACAGTTTCTTATATGAAACAGTATAACTGATTCCAGGAGCCAAAACAATGCCTTTTTGGATTAACTTCGTATCATATATTTTTCTTCATACATATGGAATCTGTCATCGAACGCCGTACTGTTATCCTTATACCTTTTCAGGGTCTTGTGGATATTCAGAGTATGGTGGGCCGTGTCAATAATACAGCCGGCAATATTGGAACAATGATCAGAGGTACGCTCCAGATTTGTTAAAAGATCGGACCATACAAACCCGGCTTCAATGCTGCAGCTTCCTTTTCTCATCCGGTAAATATGGCGTGTACGCATCTCTTCCTTCAGATGATCTATCACCTGCTCCAGGGGCTCAATCCCATAAGCTGCATCCACATCACGTCTCTCAAATGCCTCCAGTGACAGTGACAGCGCCTCCTCTACTGCGGATGCAAGTACATGAAATTCCTTCAGGGCATCCTCTGTCAGTGTAAACCTCTTCTCGCGCAGCTCCTCTGAGGATTCCAGTATATTGAGGGCATGGTCTGCAATGCGCTCGTAGTCTCCTATAATCTTCAGAAGTACTGTGACTTCTTCGCTGTCTGCCTCACTCAGCGTCTGGGAGCTCAGTCTGATCAGATAGGTGCCAAGAATATCCTCATAACGGTCGGTTCTGGCTTCCCCTCTCCGGATCCTCTCAGCAAGCTTCGGAGTATAATCAGAAAAGGAACGGATACTGTCTGCCAGGCAGCATACCGCCGCCTGGGCCATCTCAACCGCCACATTCCGGCATTGTTCCAATGCAAGAGCAGGGGCGGCAAAGAGACGCTCATCCAGTTTCACCTTTTGCTCTGGCTCATCTGCGTCATGGATCACTGTCATTGCAAGTTTTTCCAGCAAGGGAGCCAGAGGCATCAGAATCACCACGCATGCCACATTGAAAATCGTATGGATAACCGCAATATCAAACCGGGTAACAGAAGCATTCAGGAAATCCGGATGGAATACGGCCCGTAAAACCATATACGCAGACAGCAGAACCACCGACCCCGCCACATTAAAGCTCAGATGCACGAATGCAGCTCTCTTTGCATTCTTGCTCGCCCCGGCTGAGGAGAGAAGCGCTGTCACACAGGTCCCGATATTCTGCCCCATAATAATCGGAATCGAAGCACCGCAGGACACCTGTCCGGTAGCGGCAAGAACCTGCAAAATGCCCACAGAGGCTGAACTGGACTGAATCACTGCTGTCAGAACCGCCCCGGCCAAAACACCTAAAAGTGGATTTTTAAATAAAAGGAACAGTTCCCGGAACTCCGGCACATCCGCCAGTCCCGAAACCGCCGAGGACATGGTCTCCATGCCGAACATCAAAGTAGAAAATCCCAAAAGGATCATTCCTGTGTCTTTCCTTTTTGAAGAACTGGAGAACATAAAACAAATAATTCCGATAAACGCCAGCACCGGTGTGAAAGAAGCTGGCTTTAACAGCCGGATCCATACATTACTGCTGTCAAGGCCGCTTAAGGACAGGATCCAGCTCGTCACAGTTGTCCCGACATTCGCCCCCATGATTACATGAATTGCCTGCTTCAGAGTCATAAGGCCCGAATTCACAAACCCAACCACCATGACCGTTGTGGCCGATGAGCTCTGAATCACCGCTGTCACGCCGCATCCGGTCAGAAATCCCATCAGGCGGCTGGAGGTCATCCTTTCCAGCGTCGTCTTCAGACGATTCCCCGCCCTCCTTTCCAGTGCCTGCCCCATCACATTCATTCCAAATAGAAAAAGGGATAATCCGCCAATCATTGTAAGTACATGAAAAATATCCACATCAAAAACCTCCGTTCCATTATTTGATTCTTGCGTTATGTATATCGTACAATTCAAACATCAAATCTGAAACCAGAGTATTGTAAAATCTATGTAAAATACCTATATGTAAAATATCTACTGGAAGTATTGCCTGGTTATGTCCAAACCATTCATGCCGGATCTTGTTCCTTTCCCTGGCGCACTGCCTGCACGGAACAGTCCGGGCAGCTGTCAGTGCCCGTGGTGTCCCTTTCTCTGGCGAAGAGGTGTATTGTCATCTCTCCCATTGTGGCAGTTTTCATTCTGACCGGATCCTTCTGTGCCGGTTTTTATGGGATTTCCACCCGTTACATCCTCTGTATCTGTATCGTCTGTTACATCCTCCGTATCTGTGTCGTCTGTTACATCATTGGTCTCGAATTTCCTGAGACGACTGAGGATCTCTGCCATACTCATGTTTTTGCAGTCCTCCATTGTAATTGAACCGTCATACTGAAGAAGTTGTAGACAGGCATTATATTTTCCAAGCGACAATCCCAATTCATGGGCCTGGGACACTGTACCCAGGTCAGCATTCTCATTATGGCAGTCATGGCCTATATGACCGGCACAGCGGCTGACTCCTTCCTCAAGCTCCTCCTTATGATGTTCATCTGCCGCTACTGTCAGGACCAGTTCTCCTTGCCCGGACAGGTAGACACTCATGCTTTCGCTCTCGATAACCGTATGGATTGCCTCTGTATATTTTTTCCACCTCAGGGATAAGCCATCTAAAATTTCTTCGCCCTCTGTATTATATGCCGCCGCAGAGATAACCCGGTCGGAGCGGTTCAATGCCAGCTCAATCGAAGGATTTACGTCAATACTCACATAAGAGACTGGTTCAAGCACCCAGGAATATCCAAAGGCTCCCATGATCATAAAAAAGACTGCACAGGCTGCTGAAACTGCAAGCCGCATAACCGGGTGATGCTGCGGACGGGGATTTTCTCTCCGTTTTTCACGGAGATACCTTTTGGTCGATTCCGTAAGCCGTGGATCTGCTTTTATATTGTCAAACGCATCCTGTATTTTATTCGTCAAATCCGTCACCCCCCAGCTTGTCCCTTAGCATTCCCCGTGCTCTTGAAAGCAGGGAATAGATTGTATTCTCCTTTTTTCCAAGAATCCTTCCAATCTCGGCAGCAGAATATCCCTCATAGTAGTGCAGATAGATTGCATCCTTATATTTGGCCGGCAGGGACATCACCGCCTCCAGAACCTCCCTGTAGTCCTTACGTTCCTCGGCTTCTGCCTCCTTCAGGACATCAAGAGACACGGTATTACGCCTGAAAAAGTTTCTCAGATAATCCCTGCAGGCATTGATTGTTACACGGAGCAGCCATGCCTTCTCATGCTCCTGATCAAGAAAACGCTCCTCATGAAGCATATACTTCAGGAAAACATTCTGAAACACATCCTCTGTATCAGTCTGGTTTTTCAAGTGATAAAGGCAAACCCTCTGAACCATATCGGCATACCGTTCTACCGCCTGATTCACCTCATCTTCGCTTCGCATAACACACCACCTCCTTCCCCAAAACGGCAACTACCTGAAACTCTGTGGCTTCCAGATACACATAAGGCAGCGGAACCCGCTGCCTGCAAATTATTTGTTCCAGGATATATCTCTGGAGAGATTCTTCCATACCTCTGCGGCATCCGTGTCTGCCTCAATCTCCTGTACAATCCGGTCACTGTCTACCTGGAGAACCTTATATTCCTGTCTGTCCATTGTCACAAATCCCGCAAAAAGCAAAAATGCAAGAAAAATCCGAAGTCCGAATGTTCCTGCCGGGGAACCCGGCTCATTTTCGTCTGCATACAGCTTGTGATACGCAGCGCCATACCGTGGATGCACTGCCGGCGGTTCTCTCCTGTCACTATACAGTCTCCTGGTCTGCTCCAGCAATTCCTTTCTTCTCTTCTCTGAAGAATTCATACGCACTCACCTCAATACAGGATATGTGCCGGTTCCCGGATATATACTAACGAACTGCAGCCGTTCCTAGCGCTCCGCCATCTCCTGGATAATGTCCTCCCAGTCAATTCCTTTTTCGACCATCAGCACCATGGCGTGATATAGAAAATCTGCCATCTCGTATTTAACTTCCTCTGGATCCGGATTCTTTGCCGCAATGACAATCTCCGTTGCTTCCTCACCGACCTTTTTCAGAATCTTATCAATTCCCTTATCAAAGAGATAATTCGTATAGGAGCCTTCCTTTGGATGCTCCTTACGATCCATAATGGTCTCATATACGGTCTCAAAAATCTGCAGGGGATTCTTCACATCCCCGTCGGCCCCTGCGATGGGCTGATAAAAGCAGGTCGGGTTTCCCGTATGGCACGCAGCACCCACCTGATCCACTTCTGCAAGAAGAGTGTCATGGTCACAATCAATCGTCAGAGATTTTACATACTGGAAATGCCCGCTGGTCTCTCCTTTTACCCAGAGTGACTGTCTGCTCCGGCTAAAATAGGTCATCCGCCCTGTCTTTATGGTCTGATCGAAAGCCTCCTCATTCATGTAGGCAAGCATCAGCACCTCCTGAGTCTTGTAGTGCTGTACAATAACAGGAAGAAGCCCCTTCTCATCTGTCTTAAACTGGGAGAATTCCATCATACTCTCAAACGCAGTCATCATAATATTCTCTTCATTGCAGCGCTCCTTAAAGGAAGCAAAATTCATCTCTGGACGGCTGATATATTTTCCTGAAAGCCCCCAGACTCCGGGACATTTCAGAATCCTGACAAGTTCCTCTTCTTCCATGGCATCTGTAACAATCACACAGGGAAGATCCGTAACATTCATGACAGAATTGAGGTCAAGACGATGCATAAAAACAAGCTCCCCTGCACAGTCCTGAATAATATGCTGATGCTTGAACAGTGCATCGAAATCGTTTAGGGAGACTGCGATCTTTTCCTTTCCAAACCGCCTGGAAGCCTCCTCGGTCATATGTACATTATCTGCCTTTGAAAAATTAAGCAGTGCACGCTTGGCGCCTGCATACAGGATCTTCTTCACATCCTCCATCCGTCTGATATTTCCGCCTGCAATTACCGGAATCCGGATAACCCGGCTCATCCTTTTGATCAGTCCGATCGTCTCATCATGCTCCTCATCGGTCTCTGACAGATCAAAAACCAGCAGTTCATCTGCCCCATTGTCATTATAAGCCTTTGCGAGCTTTACGGCATCTTCGCATAAGACTTCTTTATTGTTAAACCATTTTACTGCCCTCTGTCCCGCGATAAAAATACACGGAATTAATCTCTTATAACTCATTACCATTTACTCCTTTTAAAGGCTGCCCTTTGTTGTCCATGCTTCTTCAATCCGCGGCTCCCTGGAAGCCGCCATGTCAAGCGCTTTTCCGAAGCTTTTAAAAAGCGCCTCTGCCATATGGTGGTTATTTCCTGCTGTCAGTATCTTAAGATGCAGATTCATTCTCGCACTGTAGGATACTGCATAGAAAAACTCCCGCACAAGCTCTGTATCCATCTCGCCGAGCCGCTCCACCGTAAAAGGAACGTCATACTGAAAATAAGGCCGCCCCGAAAGGTCAACTGCACAGAGGGCCAGAGTCTCGTCCATGGGAAGGATCATATGGCCGTAACGCCTGATCCCGGCCTTATCCCCAAGACCTTCAAGGATTGCCTGCCCCAGCACAATCCCAGTGTCCTCCACTGTATGATGTCCATCCACAATCAGGTCTCCGCTGGCTTCTACAGACAAGTCGAATAATCCGTGTCTCGTCATACCGTCAAGCATATGGTCAAAAAAGCCGATTCCAGTATGGATGTCTGCCTTTCCGCTTCCGTAAAGATTCAGTGTGACTCTGATCTGAGTTTCCTTTGTTTTTCTTTCACAGGTTATACTCCGGTCCATACGTCTCCTCCTATTCAAAACGAACCTTAATGGAATTCGCGTGTGCTGTCAGATGCTCTGCCCTTGCAAATGTCTCAATATCCTCATGGACCAGGCGAAGCGCCTCCCTGGAATAAGAGATAATGCTGGACTTTTTAATAAAATCATCCACGGAAAGGGGGGAGAAAAACTTTGCAGTTCCATTGGTGGGAAGTATATGATTCGGTCCGGCAAAGTAATCCCCAAGGGGTTCACTTGCATATTCCCCGATAAAGATGGCTCCTGCGTTCCGGATCTTCATCATAACCTCATAAGGATTCCGGGTCTGTATTTCCAGATGCTCAGAAGCAATCTCATTTGCTGTCAGGACTGCCTCTTCTATATCCTTCACGATCAGGATATATCCATAATTGTCCAGAGACCTGCTGATGATCTCTTTTCTTGAAAGCTCTTCTACAAACTGATCTGCTTCTTCTGATACTCTCCGGGCAAAATCCTCACTTGTGGTTACCAGAATGGCTGAGGCAAGCTCATCATGCTCCGCCTGGGACAGAAGATCTGCGGCTACATACCGCGGGTTCGCCGTCTCGTCGGCAATCACCAGAATCTCGCTGGGCCCTGCAATGGCATCTATACTTACATGCCCGTATACTGCCTTTTTTGCAAGTGCCACGTAGATATTGCCTGGTCCTACAATCTTATCCACCTTCGGAATACTCTCTGTCCCGTAGGCAAGCGCGGCAATTGCCTGGGCGCCTCCCACTTTGTAGATCACATCCACACCCGCCTCATGCGCCGCTACCAGTGTTGTCGGAGTGACTCTTCCATCCCTTCCAGGCGGTGTTGCCATAACAATCTCGTCAACCCCTGCTACCTTCGCCGGGAGCACATTCATCAGTACAGAAGACGGATATGCCGCCTTCCCTCCCGGGACATATACGCCTGCCCTTGCAAGGGGCGTTACCTTCTGCCCAAGCAGGGTGCCGTCAGGCTTGCTGTCAAACCAGCTGTACTGGCGCTGCTTCTCATGATAATCCCGGATATTGACAAGCGCTTTCCTGATCACTTCCACAAGTCCTTCGTCTACCTGTGCGTAGGCTTCCCTGATCTCCTCTTCGGTCACCCGGATATTGTCCGCTGTAATCTCTGCCTTGTCAAACTTTTTCGTGTAAGAAAACAGTGCCGCATCCCCCTGTGTCTTCACATCCGCAAGAATATCTGCAACAACAGACTCATATTCACTATACTGGTTCGGACTGCGCTTAAGCAGATCCTCCAGCAGATTCTTTCTTGATCTCTCATCAAGCTTCTGTATTCTCATCTTTTCATCTCTCCGATTCTATATAGCATTATTTGTAACTTCTCCGTACCCTGTCGTTATACCTGGGCCCGAAGCCTCATAATCAGGTTTTTAATCCGCTCGCCCTCCATACGCATTGTCACTGGATTCACAATCATTCTGGCAGACAAAGGACAGACCTCCTCCAGAATCTCCAGTCCGTTTTCCCGGAGGGTAGAACCGGTCTCCACAATATCCACAATGACCTCGGAAAGGCCTACAATAGGAGCAAGCTCAATGGAGCCGTTCAGCTTGATAATCTCCACAGTCTGATGCTTTGTATTATAAAAATAATCCCTGGTAATATTCGGGTATTTCGTCGCCACACGGATCAGTTCATGATGTTTCAGAAGCGGAGCTGCATTCTTGTATCCGCACACGCACATCCTGCATTTCCCGAATCCGAGATCCAGCACCTCGTGTACCTTTCTTCCTTCCTCCAGTATGGTATCCTTTCCGACGATCCCGATATCCGCCGCCCCGTATTCCACATAGGTGGGCACATCCGGTCCCTTTGAAAGAAAAAACTTAAGCTTTAAGGCTTCGTTCGTGAAGATCAGCTTTCTTGAACTTTCATCCTTCATCTCCTCGCAGGTAATTCCGATTTTCTCAAACAGCTTTAATGTCTCATTCGCAAGACGCCCTTTTCCAAGGGCAAATGTCAGATATCGCATGTTAATCTCCCATCTTTTTTGACGGCTTGTAGATCTCCTTCTGCTCTCCTGTAACCAGATTCACCATCAGGATGTCTCCGCCTTTCTTTATATAAATGAGCGTACCGGCATAGTATTCCTTCCCATAATGCACATAATCTTCTAAAAGCCGCTCTTTATCCTTCTTAATCAGCTCTGTATTCTTTGCCTTACTGCGGAAATCCCTCGCCAGGGCAACCGCATCCTTTGTCATTCCCTCATCATACAGGATAATATGATTCTTCCTCGTATACACAATCCGCGTGCGCTGTCTCGCCATGGCCTTCATCAGCTCGTCGATTACAATGGCAAAACCAATAGACGGTGAATTTTTTCCGAATTTTTCCAAAAGGTTGTCATAACGGCCGCCCCTTACAACTGCATCCCCGATTCCGTAGGTATATCCCCGGAAGATAATGCCGGTATAATATCCATAAGTGCCTGTCATCCCCAGATCAAAGGTAATATACTTTTCCACTCCATAGAGCCTCAGCACATTATAGAGACGTTCCAGTCTCTTCACCGCCATGATTCCCGCAGAATTAGGAGCTATATTCTTCGCCCGCTTAAGAACTTCTACCCCTCCGACCATCTCACCGAGTGATGCAAATGCCTCCCGTGAACTCCTCTTTACCATAATGCTGTCCAGGTATTCCTCGACCCCGTAAAAGTTCCGGTTATTAATCAGCTCAATTACCCGCTCCGTCGCATCTTCGTCAAGAGCCGCATCTTCGATCAGGCTCTGGAAGAATTCAAGGCTTCCCAGGTTTAGCTGGAATTCCTTAAGTCCTACCGCCTGCATCGTCTCAATCACAAGTGCGATCATCTCTGCATCCGCCTCTACGGAATCATCCCCGATCATCTCAGCGCCAATCTGGGTTACTTCCCTGAGCCTCCCCTGGTAGCTGGAATGATTGATAAACGTATTCCCTGTATAACAGAGCCTTATTGGAAGTTCCTCCTCACCGAACAAGGTAGCTGCCGCCCGCGCTACAGACGGGGTAATGTCTGGTCTCAGGGCAAGAGTGTTCCCTTCCTTATCAAAGAATTTGTACAGATCTTTCGACGGGATCGTCCCGATCTCCTTTCTGAACACATCGAAATATTCAAAGGTCGGTGTCTGGATATCGTGATACCCATACAGATGCAGCGTCTTTTTAATTCTGCTCTCCAGTGTGAATTTTTTTCCGCATTCTACATTATAGATATCTCTTACTCCCTCAGGAGTATGCAGTAATTTTTCCATAATTCCTCCCATTGTCCAGAAACTTTATCATGCTACCACATAAAAGCCTCATTGAATTATACGTATAAACCAGCATTTTGTCAATCAGTTATTTTCCCTTATCTCAAGATCCAGGTTGATTGCATCAAGGTAAGGAACCTGATAGCCATGCTCCACCTTCATAAAAAACCGTGCATCCAGCTCTTCATAGCGGATACTCTTGCGTCCTCCCGTCTCTGCGCGTTCCCAGAATCTTAACAGCTCCTGAAACCGCATATAATAAAGCTCATTCCGCTCCGAATAATAGATAATCAGAAAGGCCACACCTTCCTGCTGTTCAAAATCCCGCATAAACCGCACCTGGTGTTCGTGGACATTCTGAAGCGGAAAAGTATCTGCTACACATTCCTTTGCATCAAAGCAGACCGGAATCCCCTGGACCGCCCCAATATAATCCACGGTACTGCGCTTTTCAAAATATGCCAGTGTAATCTGCCTGTGCTCCTTATCCATCTTCACCGGAGTGATGGGAGTCGGTATCTTCTGAATAAGCGCCAGCCCCCTCTCCAGGTAATAGTCATTGGTCCGGTTGACCATCTCTTCTAATGTCGAACCTCTAAGGCCTCTTGAGTTCCATGTTGCCATCTTACATCCTCAATGATTCTATAAAATACCTTCGGAACCTCCGCGAAAAACTCCCTCCCCGAAAGCCCCGCAAGCTTTCCGTCAATGTCTGGAAGACTGAGGCAGTATGCGTGAAGGAGCTGTGCGGTAACTCCGTATTTCTTCTTATAGCTGTCGTTAAAGGCAGCGCATCCGTACTTGTAATCTCCCAGTACCGGATGGTCTTCCCAGGCAAGCTGCGCCCGGATCTGATGGGTACGCCCGGTGATCAGATGCACCTTCAGAAGGGAAAGCTTCTGGCAGTATGCTACTGGTTCATACTCTGTCTCAACAGGGACAAAGCCGGGCCCTGGTGCCGGAGCCTTTTCCTTCCCGCCAAATGAGTCTGTCAGGATCTCCACACGGTTTGTCCGCTCATCCTTCCTCAGATATCCCCGGATATGCTTTTTTTCCGTTACAGCTCCCTTTACCAGACACAGATAATACTTCTTAAGCTCCCGGGTCCGGAAAAGCTCTGACATCACCTGAAGTCCAGAAAGGCTCTTCCCCGCCACGATTATGCCGCTTGTATTGCGGTCCAGACGGTTGCATACTCCTGGCCGGAAGGTGCGAAGCTCCTCCCTGGTCAGTGAACCATTGAAAAGAAGATGCTCTGTGACTGCCTCCACCACAGAGAAGTCTTCCCTGCCGGCTTTTTGCGAAAGCATTCCCGCCGGCTTATTTAATACCAGTATATCATGGTCCTCATAGATTACTGCAAGCCTGACTTTTGAGGGCTTCCCCTCTGCTTTCACGGGCGGCTTCGCGCTGAACCGGTCAATGGTCTCCTCCCCGAGAAAAAGCTTTACATGGTCTCCTGCAGACAGCTTCTCACTGCCGGATGCCTTCCTCTCGTTTAGTACGATATTCTTTTTCCGGAGCATCTTATAGATAAAGCTTCCGGGGGCTTCGGGCAGGTATTTTTTCAGGTATTTGTCAAAGCGCTGCCCCGCTTCGTTTTCCTTTATCACGATTTCTCTCATAGGTCTACATAGATATTGTAAGGATCAGCTTCCTAATTGCTTTCTCCATCTTCCCGCTCTTTTTTTCTACAGCAGCAATATTGTTCATACCCTCTGCCCTCAAAAGAAATGCGCGGTAATCCCGGAAGATCTTTACGGTCATCTTATCATAATGGTGATCCTTAAGCATCTCCTTGATACTGAGGGCACATTTTGCCTCATCTGTACGGCTGCTCTGGGTATAACCGCACACAGTATGTCCGCAGATTACAATTGCCGATACCGGCATAACCTTTTCTGTGCTGGTAATAATCATGTCATATGCCTTTACAAGAAGAGGTGCTTTTTCTTCAATCTCTTCATAATGCTCCCGGGAGATTCCTTTATGGGGAGCCATTGTAATATACTCCACAAGCATCTTGGATGCCGGAAGGCATCCGACGATTGCAACCACGGTCAGAACATTGAACTTTGACCCGGTCTGTACATATCCCAGAATCAGAAGTGCCGCTACAATTCCAAATTCCAGAATTGCCCATAACAGATACCGGAATTTCCTCGCCTTCAGATATCCCGGCTTTCCTTTTTCCATCTTGATCATCTCTTCATCATCTCCACGTAATCCATCTCTTCATCATCTCCACGTAATGACTGCAGCTAGTACAGCATTGCGTAATTAACAGTGAATTATGCAACGCTGTACTAAGAAGCCGCGCAGCCGCCATTTATCTTCCTCATAAGCCTCACGGTAAGACAGTCAGGCAGAAGTTTCGCAAGCACTCTTGCCGCCTTCATGGGCAGGCTGTAGACAGAGACTCTCCTGCCGGACACAGCATCTAACAGAGCCTGCCTTACCACTGCCTCCGGCGTTACTTTCCAGGAGTCCTTCATGCTTCCGGCCTCTCCTCCTGCACGTTCAAAAAATTCGGTGTCTACAGGTCCTGGGCATACGGCAGTCACAAAGATTCCCCTGGTGCTCAGTTCTTCTGCGAGCCCCATGGTGAAGCTGTATACATAAGACTTGGTTGCTGCATACACGGAAAATCCCGGCTGGGGAGCAAATGCCGCTGCAGACGACACCTGGACAACACGGCTTCCCCTGGAGAGATAGGGGAGACAGAGCTTCGTCATCCTTGTAAGGGCACGGATGTTCAGATCCAGCATGCCAAGCTGGGCATCTGTGTCTGCTTCTGAAAAACTGCCGATCCTGCCGTATCCGGCTGCATTTACAAGCATGCGGATATCAGGCTGCATTCTCGCCAGCTCTTTCTCCAGCCTGTCATAGATATAATCTCTGGTAAGATCGCTGTCAAAGATCCGGACAGGAACCTTAAGCTCCTTTTCAAGCTTCTTCAGCCGTTCCGTCCTCCTGGCGAGAATCCATATCTCGTCCAGGCTTTTGTACAGTCTGGGAATCTGCCTCGAAAATTCTCTTCCGATTCCAGAAGATGCTCCTGTTATTACTGCGATTTTCATACTTTAATGCCTCCTGTCTTTTTTTGAATGTATATTTCGAATGATCTTTTTCTTCTTTCCTGTTTTCTTCGGATCCCTGCTGCTTCCTTGCGCCCTTCCCTCTTCTGGCGCTTTCTTCTGCTTAGGACGTATCAGGCAGTGCCGGCTGTAACCGACAAGGTCCATACGTCCGCTTTTTTTCAGAGCCTCCAGTACCAGATCATAATTTTTCGGATCCCTGTACTGTATGAGTGCCCGCTGCATCGCCTTTTCATGAGGACTTTTTGGTACATAGACCGGCGTCATATCCCTGGGGTCCACCCCGGTGTAATACATACAGGTGGACAAAGTAGAAGGCGTCGGATAAAAATCCTGCACCTGCTCCGGCATATACCCCAGATCCCGTACATATTCTGCGAGTTCAACAGCCTCTTTCAGTGAAGAGCCCGGGTGCGAGGACATCAGGTAAGGAACAAGATACTGATCCTTCTGGAGCTTCTGATTCATTTCCATATATTTTTTTACAAATTTTTTATATACTCCGCTTTCCGGCTTTCCCATCTTCCTTAAAACCTGGTCTGATACATGCTCTGGCGCAACCTTCAGCTGGCCGCTTACATGGTGTTCACACAGTTCCCTGAGGAATGCGTCATCGGAATCCGCAAGTACATAGTCAAACCGGATGCCGGAACGGATAAATACTTTCTTCACTCCAGGCAGGTTCTTAAGCTTCCTGAGCAACTCTATATAATCCTGATGATCTGCATCCAGGTTCCTGCACGGTTTCGGAAAGAGGCACTGTCTGTTCTTACATACGCCCCGCTTTAGCTGTTCTTCACAGGACGGATGTCTGAAATCAGCAGTCGGACCGCCTACATCATGAATATATCCCTTAAAATCTTTTTCCCGGGTCATTTTTTCCGCCTCGGCAAGCAGGGAAGCATGACTTCTCGTCTGTACAATTCTTCCCTGGTGAAAGGTAAGGGCGCAGAAGGAACAGCCTCCAAAGCACCCACGGCTGCTAATGAGACTGAAACGCACCTCACTGACTGCCGGGATGCCTCCCTCCTTCTGGTAGGACGGGTGGAAGGTCCTCATATACGGATACCCGTAGATTTCATCCATCTCTGTCTCTGTGAGCTGCCGCTGGGGCGGATTCTGTACTACAAAGAGATGTTCGCCATAGGGCTCGACCAGCGTCTTTCCGGAATAGGGATCCGTATTACTATACTGTATATAAAAGCTCCTTGCGTAGCTAAGCCTGTCCTCCTTAAGCTCCTCATAGGACGGGAGCCGTATCGCGTCATATACGCTGTCAGTACTCTTCGTCTTATACACCGTTCCCGGAATAAAGGTCAGATCCTTCACCTGGATCCCGCTGTCCAGCGCCTCTGCAATCTCAATAATCGAACGCTCCCCCATCCCGTAGGAAATAAGATCAGCACCAGAGTCCAGAAGAACTGACCGTTTCAGCCTGTCCGACCAGTAATCATAATGGGCAAGCCTTCTTAAGCTCGCCTCGATTCCCCCCAGAATCACCGGCGTATGCTTATAAACTCTCCGGATCAGGTTTCCATATACACAAGCCGCATAATCCGGACGCTTTCCCATGACGCCGCCGGGCGAAAAGGCATCTGTGCGCCGCCTTTTCTTTGATACGGAATAGTGATTTACCATGGAATCCATATTTCCCGCAGATACTAAAAATCCAAGGCGGGGCTCCCCGTATTCTGTAATACTCTTTTCATCCTTCCAGTCCGGCTGTGCAATGATCCCAACCCGGTAGCCGTGTGCCTCAAGAACCCGTGTTATAATTGCCGGTCCGAAGGACGGATGGTCTACATAGGCATCCCCTGACACATAGACAAAGTCCACCGTATCCCATCCGCGTTCTTCCATATCCTGTCTGCAAACCGGTAAAAACCCTTCTTCCATTACAATCCCCTTATGCATCCTCCTGAAGTGTCACCTCATAGGTGCCGTTTTTAATGTCATCATAATCCTCTATGTAATAATCTGCCAGTGCCCGCTTCTTTTCTGCCATCGGCTCGGAAAAATCATCCTTTACGGCGCATACCTTCATTCCTGCATTCTTCCCGGCCATAATTCCTGCCGGGACATCTTCGAATACAAGGCAGCGGGACGGCTCTGCCTTAAGCTTCTCTGCTGCAAGCAGATACACATCCGGCGCGGGCTTGCCTGCTCCGGCCTCCTCTGAGGTCTTCACTGCATCAAAGAGGTGGCTGATTCCCAGTGCTTCCAGTGTCTCTATCGCCAGTTTCCTTGAATTACTTGTTGCGATTCCGGTCTTCACTCCCTCTTTGCGCACCATCTCAATGAATTCCTTCACCCCTTTTTTCAAGGGCACCTCATGCATATATTTCTCATATGCCATCTCATGCCATTCGTCCATAATCTCATCAACTGTCATAGGGAGCGTGGGGAATACTCTGTGATAATACTCTGCCACCTCCCGGTAGCTCATTCCTTCCATGTCCTCGTGAAAGGTTGCAGGCTCTGTCAGATTGTATCTTTCCAGATACTCCTCATCCACTGCAACCCAGACCCACATGGAATCCACCAGTGTACCGTCCATATCAAAGAGCACTGCATCAATATCTTCCAGCATTTTTATCATAATCCTCTGATCTCCTCCTCTGTAAGCCTCCGGTATTCACCGGGATTAAGAGACGCATCCAGTACAAGACTTCCCATGCGCTCTCTTTTCAGATACACGACCTCTTTTCCTGTGCAGGCAAACATCCTCTTTACCTGGTGGAACTTTCCCTCCTGAATGGTAAGCCTCACCGTAGAAACAGGTCCGCTCTCTATGATTTCAAGCTTTGCCGGACGCGTCCGCTCCTCCTCTTCCCCGGCTCCTATATCCACGCCCTCACGAAAAATCCGTACGTCCTCATCTGTGACGATTCCCCTTACCCTGGCATAATACACCTTGTCCACATGCTTTTCCGGAGAAAGCAGTCTGTGGGCAAGGGCTCCGTCATTGGTAATGAGAAGAAGGCCTTCTGTATCCTTGTCAAGACGTCCTGCCGGGAACAGATCTTTTCGCTTCCGGCTCTCAATCAGGTCAAGCACTGTCCGATCCCGTCCGTCCCTCGTGGCGGATATAACCCCCGCGGGCTTATTCATCATATAATACTCATATGCTGCATACCTGATCTCTTGTCCGTCAAAAGCAATACACTCCTTTGTCTCATCTATCTTAAGCTCCGGTTTTTTCAAGGCAGCTCCGCCTGCAGACACCCTGCCCTGGCGGATATATTTTTTCACTTCCTGACGGGTTCCGATTCCCATGTCAGCAAGGTATTTGTCCAGTCTGATCATACAAGCCTCCATCCGGGAAGATACTTGTTCTTCAGCATACCGCTGCCAAGCTTCCCCCACCCCAGCGGGAAACTGTCCACACAGACAAGATACCATCCCTTTTCCTTTGGATCTGCCAGGTCAGATACATCCAGAGTCTCACCCTTAAGATACCGCATTACCCGGCCATCCTGCACGGGAAAATCAAACACTTTGCGGTATTCTTCCTTTTTCAGAGACATGGCAAATGCCTGGCTTGGCTCAAAACGGTTTTTCTTGAGCTCTCCCAGCAGAAGACCTGTCCTTAAAAAACGGATCCCTCTCATGTCAGGAAGTCCTTCTGGCATGTAGTAAATCCTTTCTCCAAAAAGGGCCATGCGCTTCGGTTCGAGATCCTTTTCCACATCAGAAAGAAAACGCAGGAATTCCTCGGGAAGGGCTGCATTCCTCTCCCTGAAACCGCCGTATTCCCGTCCTGTTTTTCTTTCTTGTTCCGCTTTTCCTTCCCATTCTGTTTTTCTTTCCCGGTTTATTTTTTCTTCCCGTTCGGGTTTTTCTTTCCATTCCGCGGAAGCTTCTCTAATATTCCCTTTCCGTAAAAGAGCGAGAAAATGCCCCTCTCCCTTCATCCGGTGGGGGAAAATCCGGACCGTTTTTCTGAGAGCTTCCTCCTTAAAAGTTCCCTCCTTAAGAGTATCCTCTTTAAAAGTCCCCTCCTTAAGAGCTTCCTCTTTAAAAGTTCCCTCATTGAGAGTTCTTTCATTGAGAGTTCCCTCCTTAAAAGCTTCCCCATTCCCCGTCTCATCCACGACTTCTGGAATGCCGTCTGCAAAGCCCTCATAGCCCTTCATCTCTTCTATCTCAAATTCCGGACACTTATGGATGAGATGCCGGATGATCCCCTCATTCTCCATGGGATCAAAGGTACAGGTGGAATACAGCATCTGACCGCCCGGGCGGAGCATCTGTGCTGCCTGTAATATAATGCTTTTCTGTATATTCCGGAAATACTCCGGCCCGTGCTCCTCCCACGCCCGGATCATCTTCCGTTCCTTGCGGAACATCCCTTCGCCGGAGCAGGGCGCATCAATGAGTATTTTATCAAAATATTCCGGGAAGTAATCTGTAAGCTTTCCCGGCTCTTCACTCAGCACCAGTACATTTCCAATGCCGAATACTTCAATATTCTTTAACAGTCCCCTGGCCCTGGAATTACTGATGTCATTTGCCGCAAGCAGGCCTGTGCCGCCAAGCTTCGCCCCGAGCTCTGTGGCTTTTCCTCCCGGCGCCGCACACAGGTCCAGTACCCGGTCTCCCGGTTCGATGGGAAGCCGGTCTGCCGGGGTCATGGCGCTGGGCTCCTGGAGATAATATAACCCTGCCGCATAATAGGGGTGTTTTGAGGGGGCTGTCTGATCCCCGTCGTAGTAAAAGCCATTGGAGATCCATGGAACCGGCGTAATCTCAAAGGGGCATATCTGCCGGAACTTTTCTACAGAGATCTTTCCTGTGTTGACGCGGAGGCCGTAATATCTTGGCTCGTCAAAGCAGGACAGGTAGTTATCATATTCATTTCCTAAGAGCCGCTGCATCTTATCTGCGAACTTATCCGGCAAATACATAGTCTTCCTCCAGTTTTTTAAGTGATTCGGTACATAGAAAATCCATATATAAACATAAGTATAACATATTTGGAGGCATAACTCTAGCACTTTGCAGTTTTTTTAACATGAAAAACCGGACGCAGAAAGCCGGACGCAGAAAGGGACACGCCTATATTCCATTCAAACGGGGCAAAATTCCGGTGAACTAATTGCCAACTTCGGCTAAGACGTTCGGGAGAACCCTCACGCCTAAGTCTCCGTAGGCAATGGATTTCACCTCCATAAAAAGCGCCCCTGATTGTTTTCATCGGAATATAGGCGTGTCCCTTCCTGCTGTTGGTTGGCTGGCCGATGAGTCATTATATTCGTGAAGTTGTATTGTAGTTTCTGGTGATCTAGTGACAGGAGGATGTAATAAGGATTAACACTGATTTCTTCTTGTTCGTTGTACGTGTAGATTCCTACGTGGAGGTGAACCGGAAATTTCCCTTTTGTTCCTTCTTTTCCATAGCCGGAGTCGCCCATATACCCCAGGAACTCTCCTGCCTTTATTTCATCCCCTTCTTTTATGTTAGAGTAGGAGTCCAGATGTGCGTAGTAATAATAAGTACCACTATCTGATGTAATGCCTACACGATAGCCGCCTTTTTCAAGCCACCCTAAATTCGTTATGGTTCCGTCTGTCATACTGAGTACAGGGTAGATTCCTCTCTTATTTTCAGATGCCATAATGTCGGTTCCTTCATGGCCGCTTGTTCCCTTGTAATTGCGCTCTGCCTGCCAGGAATCTACATAGGATACGGTAAGGGAGGGATCCGCTGCTGATTCCGGTACGGGAAAATACTGTACCTCCCGTATGACATTCCGGTACAGGGCTTTACACTCTGGTGAAAGTTCCGGTTCTACTGCTTCCATCTCTCCGTCAGAAAAATGTGCGCGGTACCAGTCATCTGTAAGCGTCATCTTCCGATATCTTTGAAGTGTCCCTGCATGATATAGATTATGTGTTGTAAGAACTGTGAAAAAGGAAAGCAAAAAAATTGTTAAAATGATTTTCCCAAGTTGTCTGATTGTCACATAGTAATCCTTTTTTTTGCATTATATGCAGAATACTTAAATTTATGATTCCAGTGCAAAATGTCCATTTATATGTCATGGTGCAGTACACGCTATAAGAAAAGCGTTGGTTATCAAATGACGGAAATGTATAAAGGAACTTCTGACTATTATGAAGTTCCTTTTTTCTTAATTATTCTTTTACAAGCGGCGGCTTTTGATAAAGCTTTCGTTCTATCTGTTTACGCTTTTTGGCTATCATCTTTAGCGTTTCCACAGCCTGTTCTTTTTCCGCAATCTCTTCCAGATCGTCCAATATTGTAAGCTGATCAAAGAGATTACAATTGATTTCTTTTTCATTCGTTGGCATAGTATTTCACCTCCTTAAAAAGCAAAGCGTTTTTTATTGTGCCCATTGTATCATATGTAAGGATTTATTTCTATATTTATTGTGTAAAACACTGCAACTGTTCAGTTTACAGGTTATTATTTACGGACTAACCGTCCGCTCATAGTAACAACGAGTTATCTGGCGCGCAGTATAACAACTATGTCAATATTGCGTCTGCGCTATTTTTATGTTATCATAAAAACCAATCATAAGTGATTCAGCATATAGCCAAAAAGAAAGGAATTGTTGTTATGGCACAAACTTTGCACCAGGAAAAATTCTATACTATTAATGACATCTATTCTTTGCCGGATGGCGAGCGGGCAGAACTTATTGATGGTCAGATATACTACATGGCACCGCCAGACACCAGACATCAGAGAATACTATCATTTTTACACTTGGAGATCGGGAATTACATCCGCAAAAATAATGGAGCCTTGGATCGTAGACCCCATAAAGCAAGTCATTCTTGTCTATGATATGGAGAACGATGCAGCTCCTTCCATCTACTCCTTTTTCGATAAAATCAAGGCTAACATTTATGAAGACTTGTACATCAACTTCTCCGATATTTCTAATCTGTTGAATATTTAATTACCAAAAAAGTTCTTTAAATACACACCTCCAAAATGGACGAAATGATCTATTGTTCATTTTGGGGGTGTATTATAAGAAAATAAGGATTTCCTACTTTTATTTTACGTAAAACTAGAGCCCTTTGCAATACCCATTTATGGAAAAGTACAACAGAAACAACGTCCCATCATTTACAAGATATACATTAGATAACCAAAAGTTACTCTTACTATAAAATTTTTCATTACAACAGCTTTAATAACTGTATCAATTCGTGCGGCTCTCCTTTGGAGGAATCTGTCAGTCTTGTATCGAACTGCTGAAAACCGTTCTCACGATAGAAAGACAAAAGTTTTTCCTCGTCCGCTGCCTCCAAAAAGATAACCATGCCGCCCGCTAAATACTGCAACTGCCGTATCTGCCGTATCGCAAGCCCTAGCAATTCTTTACCAGAAATGCGTTCATTTGCGCCATTATTATAATTTTTCCCAAGCTGAGCGATTAGATATGCCGCAAGATTATAGGTCTGATCCTGCTCATTCAATGTGCTTACTCTTGACAGTTTTCTTTTTACGGTATTACTGAATGGTTTTGCATTTACAGTAATCGGCTTGATCGTAAGCGCAAAATACCCAACCAACTCCGCATCTTCCGTTGAAAATACCAGATATGTAACCGACTGCTGTTTTTTGGCAAATTCAACGGACTGTTTCTTTATGAATCTTTCAACATCCGGGTTTATCTCACATGAAAACTCGGAAAGAACCTGAAGCAGTGTGTCCTCTCCGAGTCCATGACTTCCGTCGCCCAAATACTCACGAATGTTGAAAACGGTATATTTACTTGTTTCCTGCATTCGCTTTCTTCCTTTTCTCCATAAATTTCGCTATATCTTTTGGGTCAGTTAAAAAAGTAGCGCTGACATTGACAGGAGGCGTAGGATTATTAGCCGATGCCTCAATCGCATCAGCAAACATCTCCACCTGCTTCTGGCCTGATATAACAAAATTCTTTGTAATACTTGAAGTTGCCATAAGAAACACCTCCTTTATTAGTATGGCTCATTTTACAACATACATGCTTTCCTGCTTATATTGTACGGTTTTATCGCCGCTTTTGCAACAAAATATTTATGGAAAAACTCATATGTTATGGAAATAAAGGTTACTTTGTCTTTTTGTTTACTGTCACCCATTTTCCATATACTTTTTTTGTCTTTTTGTCCACATCTTTATATGTTTTGTAAGCCCTGATGCGGATATAATATTTTTTCTTCTTTTTCAGTCCTTTTTTTGTGTATGTATTCTTTGACTTGGAAATGGATATTTTTCTTGCACCTTTAAAATTCTTCTTTGTACTGATTTGGAGCTGGTATCCTGATACACCAGAAGATTTCTTCCATTTGAGAATCAGTTTTTTCTTTCCGGCTTCTGCTTTTACAGCCTTAACTTTTGACACTTTCGGCACTGTGACTTTATCCTGCTTTTGGGTCTGGGGTACAGTCGTAGTTCCTGGTTTAACATTTGTATCTGGCAAAGATTTAGTAATTGCAAAAACTCCTGCCATGAGCCTATAGCTTATATACGAGGTGCCGGGATCATTTTCATCATCTATTCCGCCTCCGTCGTCACCACCGGCAAAAACTGATTCGCAATTTGAAACCATGCCTGTTCCATTTACCATTGGAACAAACTCAAAAGAGCTATTCCCATAATCCAGACTCTCTGCGTCCAATGCTATTTCAGGACCATTTTTATACTGGTTCCACCGCAGAATCATGACGAGTCCATAGTATGTATCCGGTTCGATTTTTTTTAAATCCAATTCCCACCAGTATGAGGAACTGTCACTTGGGGAAGCCAGGGTAAAGCAGTCTGCTGCCGCATTATAATCCAGCTTGACCCAATAAAGTCCCCATGTCAGATTTTTATCCAACACGCTTCCTTTTTCTACTTTTTGATTTCCATTGATGTATATCGGGGTTTCTTCATATCCTGTCCATGCATTAAGGGTATTCGTATCCTGTCCTTCATATAGTTTCGTACTGATATTCCTAAAATCAATGCTATGGATACGGATTTTATCCTCCGGCCTGTCAATACATATTTTGGAAAAAATATCTTTGACAATGATTTTATCGTCTTCAATCATATAATCGTTCGCCGTAAAAGTCACGCCGCCGACTTCCCCGTGGAAATCTTTTTCGTATACATAGTGGTAATATGTTCCTGTATCATAATCAGTACACTGGTCAAACTCACACGGAAGTTCCAGTGTCAGACTGTATTCCTTTCCTTTCTCAAAGATATCTGTGTTGGCAAGTATTTTCCCCGTTTCCACATCGCGCCAGTAAAAGTCATAATTTCCCCTTAAAATCGTACCATAACTGCCTGACCATCCGGTATTCCACTGCATGCTTACAATCGGATTGTTGTATGATTCCCCGGTGTAGGGATCGTCCATATACTCAAAAGTAACACTGCTTACATTAAGGGATGAAGCTTTTTCTGCCGCCTGTGCCTGAATAATCTGGTATGACATTCCCTCCATCTGTCCGAATAAGGCAAGCACAGCCGCCATAAGCAGGGCAGTCGTTTTTCTCCATGTTTTTCCCATAATAAATCCTCCTCGTATATTTGTATGATGTGTTTAGTTTCAATCATGTAATTTACAATTGAATAAAGATCCATTTTTGTAATATCACAATTTCAGTTTTTTCACTTTCCTTTTATATCCTTTTTTGGTAACCGTCACCGTGAGTTTTATTCCTTTTGTCAGTTTCCGGATCGTTTTAATTTTTATAATACCCTTCTTATCAGCCTGTAAGGTCAATTTCTTTTTCCTTCCCGCAAAAATCTTTGTATTTGCCTTTAATACAACCTTTGCTTTTTTCACGGTTTTTACAGTAATCTTCTTTTTCGTCGTTTTTATGGTCAGTTTAAGCCTCTTTTTCTTTGATGCTGTCTTGGTCTGGTTGTCTGCCGGTGATGCTTTAGACGATGCTACAGGCTTCGTATTGTCTGCCGGCTTTGTTGTGGTCTCCGTAGATACTGCCGGTGGTGATGGCTTTGCCGGGGGCTCCGGTGTTGGGGTCTGTCCGCCGGAGTCCGAAACAATATTTTTTTCTGTACCATCCTGCCCGACTTGTGCAACATGATTTCCCTCTTTATCAGTCACGAAGAGAGCAATGTTCTCATTTTTGATATCCATGCTGATATTACTTGTCATTGTCTTTCCCTTTTCCAGTCCGACTGCATTGAAGGATCTCAGCTTTACATCTTCTTCGTTTGAATCCTCATTGCCTGTATAATCGTATATATCATAAATCATTTCCCCCACATCTGTTCCAGTAAGTACCAGGGAATAACTGTTGCCGTCAGGAATAACAATATATTTTTCATCCTCAAATACAAACAATGCTACATTATCATCACAACTTACCACGGTGTTATTCTTCACTGCACCAACTATGATGCCAGACGTATCCAACACCTCCACATCGACAGGGCACCTCACAACAGCAACCCTCCTGTTATTTCCGGCACGCCTGATGTCTGAATGACCATCTGCAATCAGAGCTGCCATATATACAGCCGTTTCATGGCTAATGCCAAATGGTTTATTCACGCCAGTGCCCGACCATTCCTCCTTTTTGAACAGTTTGAAGAACCTTCCAAATGATGCATAATCTCCAGGAGCGAACCAATATTCCTGTCCGAATCTGACCGTAGCAGTCAAGGGGTGCGCCATGTAGGGAACCCAGTCCTGCCTGTTCAGCATATTCTTGATATACCATTTGCTCCTTGCATTTTTCTGCGTGGAAAGCGTGGAGGGCGGGCTGGCAAAGGTATAGCAATTCATGTGATCCGCCGGTATTCCCCATTCATCCACCAGCTGGGCCGCCATGGCATTAGACACGCCTCCGCCAAGGCTGTGTCCTGTTACAAAGAAGATGTTATTTTCATCAGCAACTCCAATATCCCTGTCCGCCAGGAACGCACTTAGGTCATCCTTGATAATTTTGTTTGCCGTACTCACGAAACCAAAAGATTTGACATCAGACAATACATCATGCCATTCCGTGGTTCCCCTTGTGACAACTGTAATCAGATTGTACGTTCTTCCGCCGTATTCGTATTTCCTCAAGGCTATCGTATGGGCAACTCCAAGATCCCATTTTCCACCATAATGATAATTCCACCTTGACCAGTCATTTACACCTTCGACAAGTCCCAGATCGAACAGGCTCTGTTCCAGGGCATCCGTCGAGACTTCGGCTTTCGAACTGAGAATCAGTGCGCCAATGCCGACGCTGCGTGGGAAATATGTGGAATTTACGATTAAATCGTCAGGCTCCCATTCAAAATCCAGTTGTTCCCCATAGAAATCTGTCGTAACACATACATTACAAGTTGCGGTGTAACTTTGACAGCTGACCCTTAATTTTGTTACCCCTGCCCTCATACCTCGTATTTTTCCTGCATAGGAATCTCCGGTAACTGCTGCAATGTCAGGATCATCCGTTTCCCACCGGACATCTTTGTCGGAAAAAGATTCTGGATTTGTAAGCAGGGTGACAGAAAATTCCTTTCCAACAGACATGGATATGCTGCTTTGATCGGATTTATTTTCGTCATACAGACAAATCCATTTGCTGTTGTAATGGATGGCGGCATCTGTAAGAGCATCGTTTCTATAAGAATTTATCCTTATGGAGTTCCAACTGCTCTCGCCTCCGCCGTAGTATATATCTGTCAGGCCGCTGCATCCCCAAAATGCCCCACACTCTATTGAAGTGACACTTTCTGGAATTCTTATACTTTCCAGGCCGCTGCATCCACGGAACAGGTCTTCCTTCATTACCGCCATATTCTCTGGAATCGTTACAGTTGTCAGCCCACTGCAGTTATAAAAAGCATTACTCCCGATTGATTCCACACTGTTCGGAATTGTTATACCTGCCAATCTTTCGCAGTAACAAAATGCCTCACTCCCGATTGATTCCACACTGTTCGGAATTGTTATGCTTGTCAAACTTTTACAGAAAACAAAAGCTTGACTCCCGATTGAAGTAACACCATCCGGTATCGTTATATCTGTTAGTTTGCTGCACTCATAAAATGCACTGTTTCCGATGGAAGTGACACGATCCGGTATCGTTACGCTTGTCAAACTCTTGCAGATACAAAAAGCAAAATCCCCGATTGAAGTGACACTGTCCGGAATCTCTATGTCTGTCAGTTCACGGCAGTACATAAAAGCTCCTCTCCCGATTGAAGTGACACGTTTTGGAATCACTATGCTTATCAGGCTGTCGCAGCCATAAAATGCATACCCCCCCCCCCCCTATTTCTGTTACGCTGTCCGGAATCGCTATGCCTGTCAGGCTGCTACAGCCATAAAATGCCTCATATCCGATTTTGGTTACGCTGTCTGGGATCAATATTCCCGTTAGGTTGCTGCAGCTATGAAATGCAGAGTCTCCTATTGAGGTTACTCCTTTTTGAATAATAACCCGTTTTGCATTTCGCCAATATTTGTTGCGATTGCTATAAGACATCATAGCCCCATATCCGCTGATGGTCAGTGTCCCGTCTTCATCGCTTATCCAGGTTACATTTGACCCATCTGCCCCGCAGTCTCCCGACATGGCATCTGTCTGTTCTGATCCTGCACTGTCCAGATCGTCTGTTGTGGCATATGCTTCTTCTGAAAAAATTGCAGTTTCAAACAAAAAAAACAAAGCTAACAACATAAAAAACAGTCCTTTACTGATTCGGATTATTCGCTCCATAAAAACCTCCTTTAATCTTAATTTTCCTTATAATTAACCTCATACTGCATTATTCCTTGTGTATAAAAGAGTCCAAATTTTCACGGTAATTGTACTGCAGCACAGATGTAATCCCTGCAATACTGTCATGAATAAAGCAATATCATAAGGTGTACTTTTTGATAATTTCCGCTTTCATATTATTTGCAAGATATTAGTGAAATGAAATTATTATTCACGGCCCGGAAGGCCACTCAGAGTAACAAATTTGAAAGGTAGAAATAAACCAGAAACCAGATATTTATTGCATCGCCATCCAATTTATGGTAAGATATTTCGTAAGAAAAGAACTATCAAAATGTACACGTTTTGATAGTTCTATTTACGTTTTTCTACCTGTGCGGTATTCTCTCAAACGACGGTAAAACGTGGCCTGGCTCATATTGCACTCCTGTACCGCATTGTTAAATGATATCTGTCCGCTTTCCCACTTTTTGGTGATTTCACCAAAATTGTCCGGCACAGGCACTTCTGGCCTTCCGAAACGGACTCCACGTTTTTTTGCAGCGGCAATCCCCTGTTTCTGCCGTTTCCTTATATTTTCCCTTTCATTCTCTGCAGCGAAAGACAATATCTGCAAAACTAAATCAGCAATAAATGTCCCCATAAGGTCCTTCCCATTCCTCGTATCTAAAAGCGGCATATCAAGCACACAAATATCAATACCAATTTCTTTTGTGAGCATACGCCACTGATTCTGTATTTCGGTATAATTACGGCCTAAGCGGTCAATGCTCATAATATAAAGCAGATCGCCCTTTTGCATCTTTGATACCATTTTCTCATAATCAGCCCTGTGAAAATCTTTACCAGACTGTTTATCCATAAATATATTTCCGGCAGCGACTTCCTTTTCCATTGCAAGTATTTGTCTGTCTTCATTCTGTTCCACGCTTGATACACGCACATATCCATATACTTTACCCATTTTATCCTCCTATGTGCCTGATTTTTACTGACACTCCCGAAGAAAAATCCGACACAAATGTCACAGGTTCTGTTCTTTTGATATGAAAAAAGAACCATATACTTATATAAAAGATAAGTATATGGCTCTTCTGCAGCATTCTTTACTTAAGCTTTGCAAGTACACCTTTCAGGTAATTCCACATGCGCTCTGTGGAGGCGATGTCGATTCTCTCATTGAAGGAGTGAATATCCATCATTTCCGGTCCGAAGGATACGCAGTCAAGATCTGGGCGTTTGCCAAGGAAGAGACCGCATTCCAGTCCTGCGTGGATTGCAGATACAACAGGCTCCTTTCCGAACATCTCCTTATAGGTATCCTCCATTACCTTGCGCAGTGCTGAATCCGGGTCATACTGCCATGCCGGATATTCATTAATCAGCTCTGTGGATGCACCTACAAGCTTTGCACACTGTGCCAGTTCTTCTTCCATACGGCGCTTCTGGCTCTCTACAGAGCTTCTTACCAGAGAGCAGCTCTTCACACAGGTATCCTCGGTCTCCAGAACTCCAAGGTTCAGGGATGTCTCCACAAGACCTTCAAGCTTTCTTGAAAAGCCCTGTACACCGTTCGGGCACACCGTTATGTAGGAAATCACGCGGCCTGTGCTCTCTTCATCCAGAGCATCTGCCTCTGCATTCTCTGCTGCGGATACCTCAGCCAAAAAGCCAGGCTCGTCTCCCATAAACTCATAATCCCATATCTGCTTCATCTCTTCCGTAATCTCACGGATTCTTCCCGCATCCTTTGGATCAGCAAGAAGTTTTGCGGTACAGTCCATTGTGATGACATTATCCTTTGCACCGCCGCATACAGATACAAGACTTACCGGAAGCTCCAGTGATATGCGGTTTAACAGCCTGCCCATCATCTTATTCGCATTTCCACGCTGCTTGTGGATCTCTGCGCCGGAATGTCCCCCAAGAAGTCCGTGCAGCTTAATCTCAACAAGTGTACCGCTTTTCTTCGTGCGTGTAACCGGGATCTTCGTCTCATAACGGAATCCGCCTGCACAGCCTGTTGTCAGTACGCCCTCGTTATCAGAGTCGATATTAATCAGCTTTCTACCCTTAAGTGATGACAGGTCGATTGCATTCGCGCCGCCCATGCCAACCTCTTCGTCTACAGTAAATACTGCCTCAATAGGCGGATGTGGGATGTCCTTACTGTCCAGAACTGCCATTGCCATGGCAACTGCAATGCCGTCGTCTCCGCCGAGCGTTGTGTCCTCCGTCTTTACAAAGCCGTCTTCTACAAGGAGCTTAAGCGGATCCTTTGAAAAATCATGATCTGATCCCGGACGCTTTTCACATACCATGTCAAGATGTCCCTGGATGATCACTGGCTCACTGTCTTCGTAGCCTGCTGTCCCGGGCTTCCTAATGATGACATTGTTGACAGAATCCTGTGTATAATCAAGATTCCTCTCTTTTGCAAATTCTACACAGTAGTCGCTGATTCGCTTTGTGTCAAAGGTTCCATGCGGAATCTGACACATCTCCTCAAAAAACCGGAATACTTCTTTTGGTTGAATCTGGTCTAATACTGCCATAGTTCATTCCCTCGCTTCTTTTTTATTTTTTGATTTCTATCTCTTATTATCCTACACCAGACATAAAAAATCAACCAAATCCATACATTTATTATAGATTTTGGTTACGATTTATAATTCGTTGGTATAAACAGCCTGAGACGTAAATGGCAGTGAAAATTGGGGACGGTGGTATATGAAACGATATTTAATGAAAATAGCTGTTATTTTACTTTTTGTTGTCATGCTGATCTTTCCGGGGGAGGTGTTTGAGGGTGCCTGCAGCGGACTGCTTTTATGGTTTAACAGTGTGCTCCCCACACTGCTTCCCTTTATGATTGTGTCCGGACTGCTTATAAAGACCCGTGCAGTGGACTGGATTGTACGCATAACAGGACCAGTTCTGTGTCCTGTTTTTGGTGTTACACATTATGGATCATTTGCAGTTGTTACGGGATTTTTATGTGGTTATCCTATGGGGAGCAAGGTGACTTGTGATCTTCTGAAAGAAGGGCATATCAGTCAGGGAGAAGCACGTTATCTCCTGTCATTTTGCAACAACGCAAGCCCTGTTTTTATTATCAGCTATCTTGTCCTGCAGAATCTTTCTGAGGAAAAACTGGTTTATCCTGCTCTTCTGATTCTCATGGGTTCCCCCATCCTTGCCAGTTTTTTATTCCGGAGGCTGTGGAAAATAAATGGAAGCACGGGGGATAAAGTTTCTCATTTTGTGGATAGATCTGCCATTTCGGTGGATAACCCCGCCCGGCATGTGGAAAAGTCTTCCATTCCCCATGGTGTGGAAAATATTGTGGATACCTGTATTATGAATGGGTTTGAGATGATTACCAAGGTGGGCGGATATATTATGCTTTTTTCCATCCTGATGTCACTGGCCAGGCGGTCTGGAATCAGGCATTTTCTGTTCCGCTTTCTCCTGCTTCCTTCCCTTGAGATTACAAGCGGAATTTCCCTTCTGTGTGAAGGTGCACTGTCAAAACAGACCGCCTTTTTTCTCTGTATGACGTGCACTTCCTTTGGCGGCTTTTGTGCAGCCGCACAGACCAGCTGCATGATCTCCGGAACCGGGCTGTCCATAAAAACATACACCATAGAAAAGCTGATTACCGCCATGGTAACCAGCCTGCTCTGTTGTCTCTATCTTTACTTTATATACTAATACTCCGTCCGGCTAGTACAGCCTTGCATAATTAACAGTGAATAATGTGCTTGATATCTGCGTCAGATGTGCGGCTACAAGCCGACGGCGTAGCGGGCTACGTCTAGGATTGGAGACGTGCATCTGGCACAGATAGCGAGTGCAGAATTCACTGTTAATTACGCAATGCTGTACTAGATCAGCTCATCATCATCCAGGTCGTCCAGCGCATATGCGTCATTGGACGGTGCATCCTGGGTTTCATTTCCGTATTCCGCTGCCAGCGACTGGGGGGTCTGTTCCGGAATCTCAAGCTCTGCGCGGTTATTACGAACCATATCATAACACTCCTGCAGGGAGTTGACAAGTCCGTCATATTTTGTTGTGTAGCTGTCCAGAGTATGGCCAATGATACTTTCGGCATTTGCCATCAGGTCATCTGCATACTGCATGGCGCCGATGCGGATGTCATTGGCATCATTGGTCGCATTATCCAGAATCTCCTGTGCCTGCTCTGTGGCTGCGGTTACAATCTCATTCGCCTGTGCATATGCCTGCTGCATGATCTCATGCTCGCTGACAAGCTCATTTGTATGAATCTGTGCCTCCTCAATCATACTGTCCGCCTTTGCCTGGGCATCAGCCAGAATCGCGTCCTTATTTGCAATAATCTTCTGATACCGCTTAATCTCATCCGGCGTCTTCATTCTAAGCTCTCGCAGCAGTTCATCGATCTGATCCTTATTTACAATAATCTTTGTAGTAGACAAAGGCTGAAACTTACAGCTGTCCACATATTCCTCAATCTCTTCAATAATCTGCTCAATACGGCTGCTCATTCATTACACTCTCCTTTTACTTATTTTCTCCTGTATCTTCTCTATTATAATCTCTGGTACAAACTGAGAAATATCCCCTCCAAAAGCGGCGACCTCCTTCACAATGGAAGAACTTAAGTAGGAATACGCGAGTCCTGTCGTAAGAAAAGCTGTCTCTAACTGCGGGGACAGCTTATGGTTCGTCTGCGCCATCTGAAGCTCGTATTCAAAATCTGTAATTGCACGCAGTCCCCGGATGATCATCCGCGCATCCATGGCTTTTGCAAAATCTGCCAGCAGCCCTTCAAAAGGGATGATTCTCACGTTGGGTATGCTTTTTGTAACTTCCTCTAACATTCTAACACGTTCTTCTACGGAAAACAACGGACATTTTGCATTATTATTCAATACTCCGACAATTAATTCATCAACAAGTGACGAAGAACGTTCGATTATGTCCAGATGTCCGAATGTAACCGGGTCAAAGCTTCCCGGATAGATTGCTCTTAGCATCGTTTTTCCTCCCTGTCATATAGGCTTTATCTGTCAAGAAAAATGTGTTTGTTGGTCTTGTATACCTTCTCTTTTCTGACCCGGAATCCCAGCTCCTCTGCAAAGCTGATCCCGGTATCCTTCGCCGCCTCAATAATAACAATCCCATCCTCTGAAAGAAGCTTTCCGTCAGCCAGTGCTTCCAGCACCTGGCGCTCCCATTCCTGATGATACGGTGGATCCATAAAGATAAAATCAAAGCCATCCAGGCCAGCATGCAGACGGTGAATGGCCTCCAGCGCATCCATCTGCATTGTGACTGCTTTCTGGTCAAGCCTTGTATATTTTAAATTCTCTTTAATGCATGCCATGGCACGGGGATTCTTTTCCACAAAAACCGCTTCCTTTGCCCCGCGGCTAAGTGCCTCAATACCGATCCCGCCGCTGCCTGCAAAGAGATCTAAGAATCTGCTGTTATACATATCCGGAGCAAGCATATTGAACAGTGTTTCCTTAATCCGGTCTGTAGTCGGTCTGGTATCAAGACCATCAATGGTCTTAAGCTGCAGCCTTCTGGCCGTACCTGCAATTACTCTCATCATCCATTCTCCATATCGATACATTCTCGTTACTATAACGGCTCCCAGGCCATGAATAGCAACAAGTTTTCCACCTGAATTTACCTGTCTATCATGACATATTTTGCAAGATTTCGCAAGCATCTTTGCAGAAAAACAGAAAAAAGCACCTGACGCACTTTTCCATGCCGTCAGATGCTTTTTCTTACTCATACGGTCTTCAGATCATAAAAGATCGAAAGACTATTTTCCAGCCATCTGCTTTTCCTGCTGCTCGATCATCTTCTTAACCATATAACCGCCAACAGAACCATTCTGTCTGGATGTGAGGTCTCCGTTGTAACCGTCACTTAACGGTACTCCAAGCTCGCTTGCTACCTCATATTTGAATTTGTCAAGTGCACCCTTTGCCTCTGGTACTGCTGCTCTGTTTGTTGAACGATTTGCCATTTTAATACTCCTCCTTTTTGTATCTTTGTAACTTTTATCGTTGTTACACTGATAGTATATGGAGGATTTAAATTATTACACTGGAAATTCTTTCATAATCTGACATTTTCTGAATGTATTCATTTTCATGGCTGTAAAGCCAGTCCGCCGCTTCGTTTGCCTGCTGTAAAAGCCTTGCATCCTGAAAGACATCTCCAAGCTTAAAATCCAGAAGGCCGCTCTGCCGGATGCCGAACAGATCTCCCGGGCCTCTGAGCTTCAAGTCCTCACTTGCAATTTTGAAGCCGTCATTGGTTTTATTTAAGATCTCCAGGCGCTTCCTTGTTTCCTTTGATTTTGAACTGCTCATAAAGATACAGTAAGACTGATGCTTTCCGCGCCCGACACGTCCGCGCAGCTGGTGAAGCTGTGCCAGCCCGAAGCGCTCAGAATTTTCAATCATAATCACGGAAGCATTGGGCACATCTATTCCCACCTCAATCACAGTAGTGGAGACGAGAATCTGAATCTCATTCTGCCCGAAGCGTTCCATAATGTCATCCTTTTCCGCCTGGCTCATTCTGCCGTGAAGACATTCCACGCGAACCTGCGCTCCCATCTCTTCCTTCAGAGCCCTGGAATAGTCGGTAACATTCTCCACCTCAAGATGCTCACTTTCCTCTACCATGGGACAGATGATATAGCACTGGCGGCCTTCCTCAATCTGCTGTTTCATGAAATGACAGGCTGTTTTCCGGTATTCTGTTCCTACTACACAATTTTTAACAGGAAGCCGGTTCGCCGGAAGCTCATCAATCACCGAGATATCCAGATCTCCATATAATATAATTGCCAGCGTCCTGGGAATCGGCGTAGCGCTCATGGCCAGTACATGGGGCGTTCCGCCCTTTTGTGCAAATGCCTCTCTCTGCTTCACACCGAATCTGTGCTGCTCATCCGTAACAACAAGGGCAAGATTGTCATAAAATACCTGCCCCTGAATCAGTGCATGGGTTCCAACAATAATCTTAGCAAGTCCGCATTCAATCCGGTCATAAGCCCTTCGCTTTTCCTTTGTTGTCATCGAACCTGTAAGAAGCACTGTCTTTACCGGAATGTCATATTTTTCAAACATTCTGGTAATGGATTCATAGTGCTGTCTTGCCAGCACCTCGGTGGGCGCCATCAGGGCTCCCTGATATCCATTCAGCGCTGTATTCAGAAGGGCAAGTACTGCTACAATCGTTTTGCCGGATCCGACATCTCCCTGGACAAGCCTGGACATCACAGTGTCGGAAGACATATTCTGCGCAATCTCCTCCCACACCCTTTTCTGGGCATCCGTCAAGGTAAAGGGGAGTCTTCGGATCAGTTCTTCTGTCTCTTCCTTTTTTTCAATAATATATTCATTTGCCAGTTTCTGGTTATTCTCTTTAAGCTTTCTCAGCGACAGAATAAAGCGTAAGAATTCCTCAAATACCAGCCGGTCTCTTGCATGGCAGAATACTTCTTTATCCTCGGGAAAATGAATTCCCCTCACAGCATAATTGTATTCGGCCAGCTCGTATTTAAGCCTGATCTCCCGGGGCAGGGTGTCCCTTGTAAGGTCAAGGCCGTCAATCACCTGTCTCACTGCCTTAGACACTGCATTATTGGAGAGTCCTGCCGTAAGGCTGTACACTGGCTGCAGCGTATGAAGCTTTTCCTCATACTTTTCACTGGGATAAAAGACCTCAGGATGCTCCATCACGACTCCGTTTCTTCCTGCCGAGATCCGGCCTCTGAGCGTGATCATGCCTCCGCCTGACAACGTATTTCTTAAAAAAGGCATGTTAAACCAGATAACCTTAAGTGTTCCTGTGAGTTCCTTTACATACGCTGTCGTAATCTGCCTCTTCTGACTGCCGGAAACCTGTACACGCCCATATAACGTACCGGTCACAGTCATGACCCGGCCTTCCTCCAGTTCACTAACAGGCACCGGCTCTTCATAGATATCATATCTGTGAGGATAATACCGCAGCAGATCCCCTGCCGTACAGACCCCAAGCTTTCCAAACAGCTTTTCTGTCTTTTCGCCAATGCCCTTTAATTCACGTATTCTGCTCTCTTCAACCATTCAAAGACCTACTCCACAGCAAGAACATAGTAATAAATAGGCTGACCGCCAAAGTGCATGTCAACATCTGCATCCGGATATAGCTCTTCGATCTCTTTTGCAAGGCTCTCCGCTGTCTCCTCCGTTACTTCCTCTCCATAATAAAGGCTGATCAGCTCAGAATCCTCATCTACAAGACATGCAAGCATCTCCTTCGTAGTTTCCTCTACATCCCTGCCAACCGCGAGAATCCCTGTGTCGCCGATTCCCATGATATCACCCTCATGGATCTCCTTGTCATCAATATGCGTATCCCTCACGGCATAGGTAACCTGACCAGACTTCACATTCTGAATCTCTTCCAGCATAGCAGCCTCATTCACAGATGCATCCTCATCCGGAATAAAACTGATCAGCGCTGTAATTCCCTGTGGAACCGTCTTCGTGGGAATCACGATAATATTCTTATCTTCCACAAGCTCCTTAGCCTGGTTGGCAGCCAGTACAATATTCTTATTGTTCGGCAGTATGAAAATACTCTCCGCGTTTACCTGGTCAATGGCATTCAGCATATCCTCTGTACTGGGATTCATGGTCTGACCACCCTCAATGATATAATCCGCGCCAAGCTCCTTAAAAATCTCATTCATCCCCTCGCCGATCGACACAGCGATAAAGCCCATAGGCTTTGCCGGGCTCTCCGGCTGGCCGGATTCTTTTTCTTCTGCGGCATTCACACTCTTCTGGCCTGCATTTTCCTGGCTGGCAGCTGCCTGTTCCATGGCAAGCTTTTCGGCGTCACGGATCAGTTTCTCCTGATGCTCCTCCCGCATATTGTCAATCTTCATCCGGGAAAGCTGTCCATATGTGAGAGCTCTCTGAATAGCAAGCCCCGGATCATTGGTATGAACATGGATCTTCACTACATCGTCATCTGCAACACATACAATGGAATCACCGATCGAAGCAAGATAGGACTTAAAATCCTGCTCGTCCCTTTCCGTAAATTCCCGTTCCGTCAGAATAATGAATTCTGTACAATATCCAAACTTGATATCCGCCGTCTCCTGTGGTTCCGCCTTTGCTGCAGACACACTCTTTGCAGGCGCAATTGAGCTGTAATCCACTTCCTTGCCAAGAAATGCATCATAAGCACCGCGAATAATCTCCAACAGTCCCTGGCCGCCGGAATCCACCACTCCTGCTTCCTTAAGAACCGGAAGCATCTCCGGAGTCTTCATAAGCACCTCCGCAGCATAATCAATCACAGCCGGAAGAAATACCTCAAGTTCATCCGTCTCAAGGGCCATCTCCGCCGCCTTCTCTGCAATCCCGCTGGCTACCGTAAGAATCGTACCTTCCTTCGGTTTCATAACTGCCTTATATGCTGTATCTCTCGCGCGCTGGCAGGCAGCAGCAAGAGCCTCCGTGTCAATCACAGATTCCTCACGGATCGACTTGGTAAAGCCCCGCAGAAGCTGGGAAAGGATGACGCCGGAATTCCCTCTCGCTCCTCTTAAAGAACCAGAGGAAATTGCCTTGGACAGTTCCTTCATCCCCGGATTCTCAAGTGCAGTTACTTCCTTTGCCGCAGACATTATGGTAAGAGACATATTCGTCCCGGTGTCCCCGTCAGGAACCGGAAATACATTCAGCTCATTGATCATTTCCTTTTTTGCTTCAATACTCTGTGCGCCCGCAAGAAACATCTTTGCAAGCATATCTGCATTAATTGTTTTCGTAGCCACTTCCTATGTCCTCCTCTTACTAATCGATGACTCTTACGCCTTCGATATAGATATTAATTTTATCCACAGGCATCCCCGCAAATTCCTCCACGCGGTACTTTACATTACTGATCAGATTATCTGTTACCGCTGAAATGCTCACTCCATATGCAACAATAATATGAAAATCAAGTGTCACATGATTTTCCTCAGAAATATCCACCTGAATCCCCCTTGTCAGACTCGCCCTCTTCAGAAGATGGACCAGACCATCCGTTACATTAATCGCAGCCATTCCGACAATGCCAAAACACTCCATAGCCACTGAACCCGCATACTTTGCAATAACCTCCGGATCAATCGTAATAATGCCGTGATCCGTACTCATACATCCTTTCATAAAAGAACCTCCACTTCTACATATCAATCAGAAACTTTCCTACTTATAAATCCTGACACAAATGATCAATCATATTATACTCTGTTTCGCTGCATATTACAAATAAAAAATACCCTATGAATTTCCTGCATTATACAAAAAACTCAGATTTTATAAAATCTGAGTTCATTTGCTTTTCTTTGATTATGCACGCTCTACTTTTCCTGACCGAAGACAGGAAGTACATACATACATCTTCTTGGTTCCGCCGTTCTCTGTCTTAACACGGACAGACTTTACATTGGACTTCCAGATCTTTGGTGTTTTTCTATGAGAATGACTCACATGGTTTCCAAAGTGAGCACCCTTTTCACAAATAGCACATTTAGCCATGACTGCACCTCCTAACGCTCCTATATAGCTCGATTATACGAACTCACAACACTAATATCTTAGCAGATTGGACAGGGAAATGCAAGCATTATTTCTAAATCTTCTGATTTTTCTGTTTTCTGATTTTTTTCACTGCCATTAACAACAAAACAGGTTATATCCTGCCAGTATGCACAATATAATACACAGTACCTCCACAAATGTATTGGGCAGGATCAGTGCAAGTATCATTCCCACTGCCACCCAGAATAAGGCAAATCCGATGATCCGCTTCAGAACTATCACTCCCCGGAATGCTTTATTCTCATTTTATGCACCCCGGCAGAAAATCATTCCCGGAATGTCCAGATTCGGATGCCGTGCAGCAGGGTGCACGGCCCCTGAATCGTAACCTTAGGCCTCATCCTCCTTCAGAATGTCCATGACATCCTCCTCTGTGATCTTGGATTCTTTCCCTGCCGTAAACTTGTCAACCACATCCGGAACCATATCAAGTATCTTCGTAATCGTATCCTGATTCTTCACATTCACAAGCCTGGTCTGGCCATTCTGAATCACAAGCACTGCACATGGCGTCATCTTGCCGCCGATGCCTCCGGCGCCCTTATCCTTCTTATCCGTTCCCCATGCACCTGCACCTACCGCAAAGGATACGTCCACAAGCGGAAGGATAATCGTATCTCCGATATGGATTGCATCTCCTACCACTGTCTTCGATGTTACGACACCTTCGATTCCTTTAAACAAAGCCTCTACTGTCCCTTTAAAATTATTCTCTGCCATAGCCTGACTCCTCCTGATCATTCAATTTAAAATTTCGTATATCTTTATATGTCTGACGTACATTCCTGCTCCAAAGCAGATTCCAGCATAGTAAAAGGAAATAATATCCGAAGATTTTCCCTTTCAGATCAACACGTCCCCTGAACACACGTCCTTCAAAGTCCGGTGTAATCATCACATGGTCTCCCACGAAGGGATACAGGATGCTAAGCCCGGCCAGCACCTGTCCCGTAACTGCCGGATCTTCGAATCCAAACCGTATATCCACCATAAATCTGCGGGGATTCAGCCGTTTAAGCAGATGAAATACTTCCTTCTTCCCTTTGCGTAATGCACCAACATGAGTCTCGTCCCGGATAAATTCAAGAATCTTGTCCTTCTTTTCTCCAAGATCCCGGAGTTTTTTCCCTGCATTCTGGAGCGTATCCCGTATCTTACGGATTATCCCCTTGATTTTTTCAATAATGCCCTGAATGGCGCTCTTGATTTTTCCAAAAATACCTTTCCTGCTTTCCTGATCTTCCTGCGCCTCCTTAGAAGCTTCAGAATCTCGGCAGGCTTCAGTCTGCGATACTTCCTCCAGATTCTTTTCCCTTTCCCATGTGCCTTCTTCAGATCTTTTACTTTCTTTAAGCTCCCGATCCTCTGCAGGCTCTTCAGTCTCCCTGCCTTCTTCAGTCCGTATTTTCCTGTCTTTTTCATCCTCATTTTCTTCTTCAGGCTTTTCCACTGTTTCAACATTTTTTTCAGATTCTTCCTCAGCTTCTTCATCCCCTGTCTCCTCTGCACTGTCTTCCACATCAATGATTTCCTCCTTATTCTGTCCTCCAGTTCTTTTTATCCACGCAATTCTGATCCGCCACTTAAGCTTCTGTTCCTTATAAGATACATCTACCCGCACAAGTCTCAGAAACCAGGTAATCAGAAGCTTTCCCCTTACAGATGTCAGATCTCCTTCTGCCTTCCCTGCCAGCTCATAGCGCACGGGCACAAAAAGAACAATACAAATCATTAATATTACTATCCCCAATATTAATGCCAATATGATGCCTGCAATTTTTAAGATCAAAAGTAATATATGTAGCATCTTACCCTTCCTGTGACTGTACAGTACTTCACAGTACACCTTCCTGCTCTTTTTTTAATATATAGTCACGAATTTCTGCACCCATGGTTTCATTATACACCTCTTTTGTAATTTCTTCCACTATTTCCAGTGCTTCTTCAAAACCTTTTCCAATTCCAACTACAAAAAAGTCTCTTTTAGGAAAATAAGGCTGCTGAAACTGGGCGCATCCATAGATTTCCAGTTGATTGTCTTCTCCTTCCGGAAGCACAAGAATATAAACCTCTGGCAAAAGCTTTCCCTTATTCAGCTTTCTGATTATTCTCCGTCTTTTTTTCCTTATGCTCTCCCCTAAATACAGATTACAATAATACCTCATACCTCCACCTCAAAATACCTTCTTCCCCATGATGCCACAGATGACTATGCATTTCCTATATATCTTTTTCCCATGATGCCACAGATGACTCCGCATTTCCTATATATCTTCTTCCCATGATGCCACAGATAACTCCGTATTTCATACATGACCTTCTGCCCATGGCATCATTTAATAGTAATATGCATCAAAAATCTGTTTTGCCATATTAACCGCGCTTGCGGAGCCATCCGAGGATTCGATAATAATACTGATCACCAGCTCCGGATTGTCCACATTACTCATTCCGATAAACCAGGAGTGATCCTTCTCCTCATCTGAGCTGTATTCCGCAGTCCCCGTCTTTCCCGCTGCCGTATAACTCTGCCCTGCAAGAACCGACGCAGTGCCATAGTCAACCACAGAGGTCATATAATCCTTCAGCTGCGCTGCTTCAGTAGCACTCATCAGGTCCCTGTACTTCTCCGGTTTATTCTTCCGGATCTCTGCCCCCGTATCATTTGTCACTGAGTCAACCAGATAAGGACGCATCAGCGTGCCGCCATTAGCAATTGCAGATGTAATAAGCGCCAGATGGTAGGGGCTTACCTGCGTCTGCCCCTGTCCCATGGCAGTCATCATGCGGTCGCCGTCCAGCGCTCCCTTTTTCAGGCGGAATTCGCTCTTGTTATAGGGCAGATCGCAGGGAAGCTTTGAATCAAACAGCAGATCCTTTGCCGTATTCTGAAAAGCCGGAATATCAAGGGAGAGGCCGATGTTGCAGAACGAGGTATTACAGGAATTGGCAAGGCTGTCCCTGAAATCCTCCTCCCCGTGTACCGTTCCATTATAGCAGCGGATAGTAGTATCTGCCACCGTAATTTCACCATTGCAGGAATATCCATAGCTGTCATAATCCGGATGCTCACGCATGTATTCCAGCGCTGTCACGACCTTGAAGGTGGAGCCAGGCGCATACTGTCCCTGGGTCGCGCGGTTTAAAAGCGCACTGTTCTCTTCATCATTGATAAGAGTATCCCAGTTCTCGCCCACACTTCCCGGATCAAAATCCGGCTTTGACACCATCACAAGAATCTTTCCGGTACTGGGTTCCATCACCACGACTGCCCCCTTATAGTCTCCAAGAGCATTATAAGCCGTCTCCTGGAGATTCGCATCCAGTGTGGTCACCACATTATCTCCCATATTCTTCTTATCCTGAAATTCATTTTTAATCTTTTTTAAGAAAAAAGAATTGGAGGCAAGGAGATCGAAGTTTGTATAGGATTCGAGTCCTGTCTTTCCCTGGGCTGTATAGCCGACCACATGGGCGAACATATTTCCATAAGGGTACTCCCTTGTCTCGGTTCCGTCTTCTGCCACATTGGTCTGTGCCAGAACCTTTCCGGTCCGGTCAAGGATATTTCCCCGCACCACCCGATCCGCCTGGGAATCCAGTCTTGCATTATAGGGATTTCTTACGACCTCACTGCCCTTCACAACATTAAAGTAGGAGATATACCCCATCATCCCAATAAAAAGAGCCACAAAGACATAGGTCACTCTAGCGAATTCTTTGTTTCTGGCGCGCTTTTTCTTTGCCTTCTTCCGGTCTTCGCGGTTTGCGGCTCTGCGCTCCTTTCGTGACATCTCCTGTTTCTCTTCTCTTCTTTTTTGCTTCCTGACTGCTTCTCTTTGCTCGTAGCCGTTCCTTCTTTCTTCTCTCAAGATCTTCCTCCTCGTCTTCTCTTAATATATACAGTCCCTGAATAATCGCAAACATAATAATCGTACTCAGCAGCGAGCTTCCTCCATAGCTTACAAGGGGAAGTGTTACACCCGTATGAGGGATAAACTTTGTCACGCCGCCGATGGTAAGAAACACCTGAAAGATATAACAGGTACCAAGTCCCAGGGCCACCAGCTTATAAAATAATGTATGGAGCTGCATGGCGATATTCAGAAACATGACATAACAGCTCACACAGATTAAGATGATACACAGTGCAAAGATCAGTCCCATCTCCTCGGAAATAGCCGAAAAGATCAGGTCAGATTCCACAACCGGAATCGTCTCAGGCTGTCCCTGGTACAGACCTGTACCGAACCAGCTTCCCGTGGCAATGGCAAAAAGCGACTGGGCCACCTGATAACCTCCCACATCATATGCTGCAAAAGGATCCTTCCACGCAATCACACGCACACGCACATGGTTAAACAGATAGTACGCCGCCACAGACGCCACGCTTCCTGCACCCAGCCCTGCTGCAATATAGAGCGGCTGTCTGGTTGCCACATAAAGCATAACCAGATATACTACAAAAATAATCAGTGCTGCACCAAGATCCTTGGAGGCAACCAGGATCAGCACATGAAATGCCGCAAGACCTGTCGTAATCACAATATTCCTGAACTCCATGGATGCCTTGAAGCTGGAAGCAGCAAAGAATACAAACACAATCTTTACCAGCTCAGACGGCTGGATATTAATTCCCGCAATCTCAAATCCAAGCATGGCTCCATTGGATACTCTTCCAACTATAATAACCGCAGCCAGGGAAAAAATCCCGATAATCGCATAAAACTTACGCCATTCCGAAAGTAATTTGAACTTTCTTATAATTACCGGTATGACGAGGCTCAGGCCGATTGCAGCTGCAGCGATCACGAACTGCTTGACCGCAATGGTATAATCAAGCCTGGTCAGCATAATCATTCCGATACAGAGCAGCATACACATGTTGTTAATCACAAGTCTTGAAACCTTCGGATAAATAATTGTGTATAAAATAATAGTAGCACCAAACAGTACCACCTGCATCAGATAAAAAGCCAGAAGCTTGACATCCTCTTTTTCCAGGTACATTACCAGATACGCCGTAAGCTGCATCATAAACATAAGCACATTCTGCTGTGTCAGAAGCCACTTCTTCCGGTCCGGATCCTGGTATCCAAAGATACTGAAGCACAAAAAAGTATACATTGTTACCAGTATAATCATAATATATTTTGACAATTCTACAATAATATTTACCAAATCTTCACCTACTTTACGTAACAGTCCAGATGCCTTCGCTGTTACTACTTTACTCCCCTCTTCAAGTGTCCTCTTGTGTATTCCCCTGCCGGAGGCTTCACTTGTCTCTTTTTTACAAATGCCTCTTCATATAATGTAAGAATCTCCCTTACCTTCTTTTCGCCCTCTATGGAAAAATCAAGTCTCACTCCTTCCGGGAAAACAGGCTGGAGCTCTGAGGCGAGGTCAGTCAGCATAAGAGGGGCACAGTTATATATTACATTATAGCAGTACTGGCATTCATTTTTAACTGCAAATTTCTTTCCCCGGCGGTCAGTGAGAAAGAGCACCCCATTATGTCCGTCACATGTGCCGGTTGTCTTTTTGATGCAGTTTGCTGTAATCATTACTGGCTGATAGCCGTACACTGTAAGAATTCCACCGCCGCCAAGAGCTGTAAGTTCTCGCAGATTCAGCTCAGCAGGAAAGGTAAATCCACTAAGTCCGCACTGTCTTATAAAGTCTTTACTTTCCCGGTTGAATACATACATATTACTGTCAGAAACCATTCTTTTCGGATATTTTTTTCTTTTCAGCCATGAAAGACTCTCAAAATTCCGGATCAGAACACCGTCATATTCTCTCAGAAGTATCTCATATACCCTCTCATACCAGGAAACCGCCCTCTCCCGGAATATGTATGGCATTGCAGCAAAAAACTGTTTCTGCGGCTTCCCGCCTGCATTCTTCACAATCTTAAGAGTATCCCTGTCAAACGCGATACTTCCCTCCACATAAACCAGGGATACTGCATCACACGAAAGAACTGCCCGAAGCTGCTCCCTCGTCTGGACAACAGCCTCAAGGAACCCCTCTTCAAGGCTCCTGGCCTGAACTGTATCAGGAGCCCTGTCAGAAAACTTCCTGTCACCAGTTATCTCCGGTCTCCTGCCATCAGTCATCTCCGGCTTCCTGTCATCAGCCATCTCCGGCTTTTCTCTTCTGCAGTCCTCCAGTATCTCATCACGAAGTGCCAGGAGGCCTTCCCTCCGGAGTGCATTGACCGCCTGCATCGGGAGAAATCCATTGCCCTCCATAAGAATCTCAAGATCCTCAAACACAAAGGCTGTGTCCCCGGTCTTTCGAAGCTGCTTTTCCAGCCGTTCTCTTTCAAGAGGCGCCTTAACTGCCGTCTGCACCCGCTCACCGGAAATCTCCTTATAAATAGTTCTGTGTTTTCCTTTATACTCCAGACATAGTGTAGCATACTTTCCTTCTGAAAATATGAATTTCCCCTTAATTTTTTCTTTTATTTTATAATCCGTCCTGCTTGTCCTCTCCTTTTCAGGAATGCTCTTCTGCTCCTTTGGCCGGGAAAGAGACAGCATCTCTCTTCCGTTCTGACGCATATAATATCCTGTGGTATATCCTCTCCTCGTATAGGCTCCTTCCAGATCATCTCTGTCTTCTCCCTTAACCTTGTATCCGCTTCTTCCCTTTTCGAAATAAAGATCCACATACTTCCGGTACATACTGACTACTGTATAGACATAGTCTGGCTGCTTCATCCGTCCCTCTATCTTAAAGGAATCAATCCCTGCATCTATGAGGTCCGGAATCAGGTCAACCGCGCTAAGATCTTTAAGACTTAAAAGCTCTGCCGGCCTCTTCCCCTGTACCTGGTACGGCAGTCTGCAGGGCTGTGCGCACTGCCCCCGGTTTCCACTTCTTCCGCCAATCATACTGCTTAAAAGACACTGGCCGGAATAGCAGTAGCACATGGCGCCATGCACAAAACACTCGATCTCCAGGCCTGTTTTTTCCTTCATCCTGCGTATCTCTCCAAGGGAAAGTTCCCTTGCCGGGACAATTCTTTCTGCACCGGCCTCCTTAAAAAAAGCGGCTCCAGGTTCATTGGTCACCGCTGCCTGGGTGCTGACATGAAGCGCCAGCCCAGGAAAATGTCTTCTGATATACTGCATCACGCCTACATCCTGTACAATCACTGCATCAAGCCCCTGGAGATAATAGGGCATCAGATAATCCCCCAGTCCCGCAAGTTCTGAATCCTTAAGCAGAGTATTTACTGTCAGATAAATCTTACGTCCATGCAAATGTACATAATCAATTACTTTAAGAAGGAGCTCCTCATCCGGGTTATCCGCATAAGCCCTTGCCCCGAACATACTGCCTCCCATATAAACTGCATCTGCGCCTGCACAGAGCGCAGCCTCCATACTGGCCACAGAACCTGCAGGTGCTAATATCTCTGTCTTCCTATTACAATCCATCTGTCATCCATTTCCTGAATTTCCTAATCATGTACTCCGGCACATTCCCGCTGTGCCGGACCCGGCCTCTGGCGGCAGCATACATCTTCGCATAAGCGCCGCATCCCCGGAGAGTTTTTATAGTAACAAAGGCTGCTCTGTAAGCAGCCTCTTATGACTTTATTGTAACTGCCCAACACCTTCACAGTTACACTTTACTTTCGTTTATTCTTCATCTCTGTTTCTAACTGGACAATCTTCATCTGGAGCTCCCGGTTCTCCTCCTTTAGCTTGTCCAGTGCCTTGTCTGCATTCTCAAGTTTAATCTGCACGGAGATGAGCTCATGCTTTAAGTCATACATCTCCTTGTCCTTCGCCTCAATATCGTTCTCTAAAGTCCCCCCCTGTTTTCTGGCTTTAAAGTAATCATCTGCAATATTGAGCGCGAGAAGGACACTCCGCGTCTCCGCACTCTGCTTACGGTATCCTTCACTGCTGCTACATTCTTCAATTTTGTGATTCAGGTATGTAGATACCTTCTGCAGATAGTCCTCACTTTCAAATCCGCTTAAGGTAAATACCTTTCCTCCTATTAAAACTTCCGTGTAATTTTTTGATGATGCCATAAAAAGCCTCCCTCGAACTTTCTAATATGTTCTCATTATAAACGATACTTTCCCAAAAACCAACCATTTTTGGTTATTTTTACAAGAAATATTAAAATCAACCCATTTAAAAGTCGCTTTCAGCGAGGGGCTGGATGCCGGAAACCACCACTTTATCGGCTCGGATGCCGTGCAGCGGGGTGCACGGCTCCGTGAATAGTAACCATTTATTGCCGGGAAATCCCCAGATGGACATATGCAGCCTCTGTTACAATCCTGCCCCGGGGGGTTCTCTGTATAAATCCATTCTTCAAAAGATAAGGCTCATATACGTCCTCTATGGTTCCGGCATCTTCGCTGATCGCTGCCGACAGTGTGTCAAGTCCTACCGGACCGCCGCCGAATTTTTCTATGATCGTAAGGAGCAGGCCCCGGTCAGTCTGGTCAAGCCCCTCCTTATCTACATCCAGGAGATCCAGCGCATAATTCGCCACATCCTCTGTGATATGCCCGTCGTATTTCACCTGTGCAAAATCCCGGACCCGCTTCAGCAGGCGGTTGGCAAGTCTCGGTGTTCCCCTGGAGCGCCTTGCAAGTGCCGAGGCTCCTCTTGCATCAATCCCTACCCCCAGCACCTCTGCCGAACGAAGGATAATGCTTTCCAGCTCCTCCTGTGTATAGAACTCCATCCGGTGGATCACCCCGAAGCGGTCTCTTAAGGGAGCTGTCAGCATACCCGCCCTGGTCGTTGCCCCTACTAGCGTGAATTTTGGAAGATCCAGACGGATGGAGCGGGCGCTCGCACCCTTTCCAATCATAATATCAATCGCATAATCCTCCATAGCAGGATACAGAACTTCCTCCACCTGCCGGTTCAGTCTGTGAATCTCATCCACAAAAAGAACGTCCCTCTCCTGCAGATTGTTCAGAATCGCCGCCATCTCCCCCGGCTTTTCAATCGCCGGTCCGGAGGTAATCTTAAGGTGTACCTTCATCTCATTGGCTATAATCCCCGCAAGGGTGGTCTTGCCAAGACCCGGCGGCCCATAAAAAAGCACATGGTCAAGTGCCTCCTTTCTCTCCTTTGCCGCTTCAATATAGATCTTCAGAGTCTCCTTTGCCTTTTCCTGCCCCACATAATCTTCAAGAAGCTGCGGGCGCAGCGACCCTTCAATCTTGCGGTCTTCTTCCAGATTCTCTGTTGTAATAATCCTTCTGCCCATACAATCCCCTCAGTTTATCAAAAATCGAGCGCCATAAACTTAAGCGCCTGCTTCAGCACATCCTCCACGCTCATCTCCTCAGTCAGCTCAACCTGCTTTACCGCCTTCAATGCTTCTGTACTCCCATATCCGAGCGCAACGAGAGCCTGGACTGCATCACTTAAGACCCCGCTGTCTGCCTGCACTGCCTCCTGCGCCCCGGCATCACCGCCTGCGCCGGATACCGCATGCTCCAATGCTGTCTCAATACTAAGCTTGTCACGAAGCTCCACAATCAGCTTCTCCGCTGTCTTTTTCCCAATACCGGGCGCTGCCTGAATCGCCTTTACATCTCCCGCTGCAACTGCGAACCGCAGATCATCAGGAGACAGTACGGAAAGGATGGACTGTCCACCCTTCGGGCCAATCCCGCTCACCCCGATCAAAAGCTTAAATACCTGCAGGTCATCCCTGGTCAGGAAGCCAAAAAGCTGCATGGCTTCTTCCTTTACATTCAGATAGGTATGGAGCTTCACTTCATTTCCTGCAGAAGGCAGAAGGCTCATGGAATGGGTGGACATATAGATCCCGTAGCCTACGCCCCCCACATCCACAATTACCTTATCCTCCTCCACAGAAGCAAGCTGTCCCCTTATATAAGATATCATAAAACCTCCTCAGGAGCTGGTTATAAATCACTTATCCATCACCCAGTTCCTCAAAACCGTATATTTGTAAGTCTTTTTAGCATCTGCCCAGCCAGAATACCGATCAGAATCCCGGTCAGAAGTCCTGCAATCAGAAGCACCGGAAGATAGCCGGATATGGCAAACGATTCCACAACAGCCATGGCCACAAGGAGCTGTCCCACATTATGAAACACACCGCCTGCGGCACTGATCCCGATTACCGTGTAGCCCTCTCTTTTTTTCAAAATCGCCATCACCGTAAGACTTAAGAGACCGCCCGCAAGACTATACAGAATACTGAAATAGTTCCCGAAAAGAAATCCCGACAGAAGAATCCGCGTGACCGAAAGCAGATATACCTCTTTAAGTCTCATCTTATACAGGGCTATGACTATAATCAAGTTCGCAAGACCAAGTTTGACACCCTGGATTCCGAAAGAAACCGGTATCAGAGTCTCTACATAGCTGAAAATCAGCGCCAGTGCCGTAAATACACCAAAATATGCTATCCTGTTCTTTGCCATCTTCCGTTCTCCTTAATTGGTCACGGCATCATACTCTCTCTCTCCTCCGCCTTCCACCTCCACGATTACCTTATTCGGAAGACAGATAATGCTCTCGCCTCTCCTCGACACAGCCTTCTGATCCACACAGAGCTTATCCGGACAGTCTGCTTCTGTCATATCTGCCTTTCCATTCCGGATCTGCAGATGATTCGTGCCGCCGTTGATCTCAATCTCCTGATCCTCACTCAGACTATACCTGCCCTCGATTACACCATTCACCTTCACAGTAACAGAACCAGCACTCCCCCCACCCAGAATCTCATGGAGAAAATATGCAAGAAATGCCACTGTAAGAATAATGAGAATCAAAATAATATCCTTATTCATCAGTTTCTTTAGTCTGCTTTTTACATCCACATTCATATGCGCTACCTCTCTGATGGATATTTTAACACACTTATCGTCTCAATGCAATCACATGTTCGATTGCATATCTCTTTTTTTATTGTTATAATAATTACAGTCTATTCAGAAAACGATTCTGATTACGCAGAAACAACTTTATACTATAATTATAGCCGAGGTATCCAAATCATGAAACAGAAAAGATTAACTGCTTTTATCTGTGCCGCAGTACTGCTTCTTTCCGGCTGTTCCGGAAAGCTTCCGGGTAAGGAAGAGCTGTCCTACACAGACACCCTGTTTGATACCGTCATCTCAGTCCGGATTCTGGATCCTGCAGATCAGGATGTACTGGACGGATGCAAAAAACTGTGTCAGGATTATGACGCTTTATTTTCAAAGACAAATGAAGACAGTGAGATATACAAAATCAATCATGCGAAAGGTGAGGCTGTAGAAGTATCGGAAGATACACTGAAGCTTATAAAGACCGGGCTCTATTACAGTGACCTGTCAAACGGACTATTTGATATTACCATCGGTCCGGTATCGAAGCTCTGGGATTTTAAGGCCGAAAAGCCCTCCGTTCCATCTTCAAAATCCATCTCAAAAGCAATCCGGCATGTAGATTACAAAAAAGTGATCATCGACGGCAACACGGTCCGGCTTGAAGACCGGAAAGCTTCTCTTGATGTAGGCGCTATCGCAAAGGGTTATATTGCCGACCGGATTAAAGATTACCTGAAAGAGAACGGGATCCGGCATGCAATTATTGATCTTGGCGGCAATATTCTTACCCTTGGTACGAAAACGGATGGTTCGAAGTATAATATTGGAATCCAGAGGCCTTTTGATGAAGCCGGTTCTCCGATTACCTCTGTCAAGGTTGCAGATCAGTCTGTCGTAACTACCGGGGTCTATGAGCGGTATTTTGAAGTAGACGGGAAAAAATATCATCATATTCTGTCACCTACCAGGGGACAGCCTTGTAAAAATTCGCTGTACAGCGTAACGATTATAACAGATTCCTCACTTACAGCAGACGCACTCAGTACCGCATGTTTCCTTATGGGATATAAGAAGGGAATGCGGCTGATTAACCAATTGGAAAATGTAGATGCAGTCTTTATCACCAAGGATTTCGAGCTGCACTTTTCTGATAACTTCCAAAAATAAGACTAACAATATACAAAAGCGATCGGAAACATACCACTCTCATAACGTTTCCGATCGCTTTTTATTCCATTATACATCGTTTGTCCCCCTCTAATTGTAATGTCCCTTGCATGAAATAACCACCGCCGTCTCCTTCTCAACCTCATAGACAATCCTGTGTTCATCATTAATACGACGACTCCAAAATCCGCTCAAATTCTCCCTCTTCCTCAATCAATTCATGTTCCATCAATTTCAGCCGTCCCGCCTTATAATCCTCCATTTTCTTTCCCAAATAGCGGATATTGCTTTCGCAGTAAAAAGGGTCTGGGTCTGCTGTGATTTCAAAGGGAATCCTTCTTTCCTGTGCCATAAGCTCTACCTCCTTCTGCAGCCAATACACAGCAGACAGGGACACGCCTATATTCCGATGAAAACAATCAGGGGCGCTTTTTATGGAGGTGAAATCCACTGCTTACGAAGACTTAGCCGTGAGGGTTCTCCCGAACGGCTTAGTCGCAGTTAGCAGTTAGTTCACCGGAATATTGCCCCGTTTGAATGGAATATAGGCGTGTCCCTGTCTGCGTCCGTCCTGTCTGCGTCCGTCCTGTCTGTGTCCGTCCTGTCTGCGTCCTATCTTTCCAGGATTTTTTTAATAATAGTAATAACTTCCGTGCCCCATATGTCCCATGCCTCCTATGATTCCCATGCCAGTTACGAACATGACTATAACCATGATAATGGAAAGGACAACTCCGATTGCTATGAATATAAGCTCTGCGCGGCAGAAGTTTCTGCGGTTTATATTACCGGTCTTACCGAATGCCCATACACAGCACATGATAATATTGACACAAGGGATGCCCATAAGAAGGAGCGTCAGTACCCACTCGCCCATTGATAAAGGAGTGGTGTCCATTCCGTCCTGGTATTCACTGCCATACCCTGTATTGTTTCCTACATTATAGTTGTAGTTATCCTGATACTGCTGTTGGTAAGACTGACTGCCATTGTTCTGTCCGGCACTTGAATAGGTATATTGCTGGGACGTATTCTGCGCTGAATCATTTTGCCAGAATTCGTTCTGCTTTTCATTTTCCTGGTTATTTTCAAATTTATCTTCCATTTGTTGAACCTCCTCGTTCTCTTCTTGAAGCTGATAGCAAATATAAAAATCGTAAATACACGAACCTGCCGGGCTACGAGAAATCAATCACTTTACTGCAGGTTACTGCGATTGCTCCCGGGCCGATATGGCAGCTTACACTTAAGGACAGACGGTCCATATGAATCTCATACCCCGGGAATTTTTCTTCCAGCTCTTTTTTCCAGCCGGCGGCCTCTGTATCGGAGCAGGTATAGGCTGCTGCCAGGTGTACTTTCTTTCCGGCAAACCGCTCTGTCATATCCTTCTGGATTGCCTGGATCATGGTTTTCTTTGCTGCCTTCATGCCGCGTACTTTTGCAAATGCATCCAGCTTCTCCCCCTGGATCTGCAGCACTGGCTTAATATTAAGAACTGCCCCGAGAGCTGCCCCTGCTGCTGTGACACGGCCGCCTTTTTTCAGATATTTCAGAGTATCTACTGTGATATAGATGCTTGCCTCCAGCTTTTCGCGCATCAGAACATCCTCGATTTCCTGTGCGCCGTATCCTTTTTCTGCCATCTCCATGGCTTCTAAGACAGACTGCCGCTGAGTAACGGATATCCTCTGGTTATCAATGACATGTACTTTTCCGTCATAATCCTTCGCAAGCATCATAGCCGTCTCACAGGAGCTACTCAGGCCGCTGGACATGGGGATATGGATGATTTCTTCATATTCCTCTAAAAGCTCGTCCCATAGTTCCATGATACTTGCCGGGGAAGGCTGTGAGGTGGAGATATCCGCATCCTCTGCAAGCTTTTTATAGAATTCCTCCTGTGTCAGGGTAATATCTTCAAAATACAGCTCCTCATTGATATAAAAAGGCATTGGCAGTACACGGATTCCCATCTCCTTTGCCTGCGCCTGTGTAATCCCACTGTTACTGTCTGTTACAATCGCAATCTTTCCCATTTTTTGCTTCTCTTACCTCTCTTTTATTTTCTCGCAGCTGTATATTTTCTTGTAACTACGAGGATACCTGAACAGCTGCATATTCGCTTTGTAATTCGGTTTTTTTGCTAATTTTTAAAGCTGTGAATCGGTGCTGGGATTCTTCCCTTGCGGTTTATAAAGGTGCTGCAGTCGAATTGATTGACCGGCATGATGGGGGCATATCCGAGAAGGCCTCCGAAGCTTGCCGTCTCTCCCACATCTTTTCCGATTACCGGAATCAGACGCACTGCTGTTGTCTTCTGGTTTACCATGCCGATCGCCATCTCGTCTGCAATGATTCCGGATATGGCGGATGCCTTCGTCTTTCCTGGAATTGCGATCATATCCAGTCCTACCGAGCATACACAGGTCATGGCCTCCAGCTTTTCTAAAGTAAGAGCCCCTTCATTTACTGCGTCAATCATTCCCTGGTCCTCGCTGACCGGTATGAATGCGCCGCTTAAGCCTCCCACGTAGGAGGATGCCATAACGCCGCCTTTTTTTACCTGGTCATTTAACAGGGCAAGGGCTGCCGTTGTTCCCGGTGCGCCAACACGCTCCAGACCGATCTCCTCCAGGATCTCTGCCACACTGTCGCCCACTGCCGGCGTCGGGGCAAGGGACAGATCCACAATCCCAAATGGAACTCCCAGCCTCTTTGAAGCCTCTCCTGCAACCAGCTGTCCGACTCTTGTCACTTTGAATGCAGTCTTTTTAATGGTCTCACAGAGCTCCTCAAAGCCTTTGCCCCGGACCTTCTTAAGAGCCCGCTTCACAACACCCGGACCGCTGACCCCTACATTAATGACTGCATCTCCCTCCGTCACGCCAAGGAAGGCTCCGGCCATAAAGGGATTATCATCCGGTGCATTACAGAATATCACAAGCTTGGCACATCCGAGGGAATCTCTCTCCTTCGTTGCCTCAGCCGTCTTCTTTACAATCTCGCCGCAGAGACGTACGGCATCCATATTGATACCTGTCCTGGTGGAGCCTACATTGACTGAACTGCAGACTCGTTCTGTCACCGCAAGAGCCTCCGGTATGGAATGGATCAGATTCCTGTCGCTTTCTGTCATGGCTTTCGACACAAGCGCCGAATACCCGCCGATAAAGTTCACGCCGACCTCCTTTGCCGCCGCATCAAGTGTCCTGGCAAGCTTCACATAATCCTCCGGACATCTGCATGCCGCACCTCCTATGAGTCCTGCGGGTGTAACCGAGATCCGCTTATTTACAATCGGAACTCCATACTCTCTTTCAATCTGCTCTCCTACTGATACAAGGTTCCTTGCTGTCTCTGTTATCTTTTTGTAAATCTTATCATTCAGCCTGTCAAGATCCGAATCTATACAGTCCAAAAGACTGATCCCCAGCGTAATCGTGCGGACATCCAGATTCTCCTGCTCAATCATGTGCTGGGTCTCTTTGACCTCATATATATTAATCATTGCATCCTCCTGGTTCTATTTTCCTGTTATCCCCTGGCTTCGCCCATCATCTGAAGAGATGCCCCAAAGGGCTTCGCACTTTGTTTTGCACGATCCGATTTACAGACGGTGCATTTTCTCAAAGATCTCTTCTCTCTGACAGTGAATATTGACTCCGATTGAAAAGCCAAGTCCTTCCAGCTCCTGTGCCACTGATGCAATCTCTTTCGTACTGTTTGTCACATCCACAATGGCCATCATATTAAAATAACCATCTACAATTGTCTGGGAGATATCCAGTATATTAATATTCGTCTCTGCCAGATACACACATACCTTTGCGATAATCCCAACCTTATCTTTACCTACTACGGTAATAATGCATTTTTTCATGTCATTCCTCCATCTTCCTGTAACAGTTCAGACAGACTGCCCAGTTACGTTTTTCTCTGCCTTTATAGCGTCACTGCCTCTGAAATCGTATCCCTCTTCGCCACCATCATGGGAATATCCTCCCCTTTATATGGATTATCCCCTAAAGTGATCTCCAGCTTTACTGTCTCATATGCAAGCTCCGCATAATTATTCTCTTTGCTTAGATGCCCCAAAATGACATACTGTAACCCGTCATGTAGTATATCACATAAAAGTCTTCCTGACAATTCATTTGAAAGATGACCTTTTTCTCCCATTACGCGCCTCTTAAGCGGATAGGGGTAAGGTCCCACCTCAAGCATATGTATATCGTGGTTTGCTTCCAGTACAACTCCGTTCAGGTTTTTAAGATGCGACACTGTATAATCATCATATATCCCCAGGTCTGTGGCAACTGCAACTGCCTTTTTTCCATTCTCAATCCGGTATCCGGACGGCTCCCTTGCATCATGGGAAATTGCAAAGGGAAGAATCTTCATTTCACCCAGGCAGAATTCCTCATCTAACTTAATTTCCCTTAAGATTCCCTCTGGAAGCTTTCCAAGGCTTGTGGTTGCCCGGATTCCCTCAATGGTTCCCTTCGTTGCATAAACCGGAATTCCGTATTTACGGCTGAACACCCCAAGCCCCTGAATATGGTCAATATGCTCATGGGTGACCAGAATGCCCGAAAGCTCCTCTCCCTTAATACCCAGGGTATGGAGTCCGGCTTCCACCCTTTTTTTACTGATTCCCGTATCTATGAGAAGATGAGTATTCTCATCCCCTGCATAGATACAGTTTCCGCTGCTCCCGCTGGCAATGCTGCATAATCTCATGTATGTACAATTCCTTCCTATAGTTCCTTTATAATGCCGTCAAGCTGGAGCATGGTCTCCGCGAAGTCACCGCTATTATCAATGGCCCTGTCACAGTTTCTGAGAAACTGATCCTTCGGAAGCTGTGCGGCAATTATCTCATCAATCTTCTTCGTATCATACCCCCTGGAATAATAGAGACGCTTTCTCCTTGTCTCGTCATCCACATAAATGTACCACAGCTCATCACACATAGAGCCATAATTCGCCTCAATGAGAATCGCGGATTCTATAATGAAAAGATTCGTATTCTTACGCTTTTCATGGGAAATAAGGCGGTCTACCTCGTTCTTTACCGCCGGGTGTACAATCCGGTTCAGAGCTTCAAGCTCTGCCGGATTGGAGAACACAATATCACTCAGCTTTTCCCTGTCAAGCTCTTCCTTTTCATTAAGTATTTCCTTTCCGAAATGCTCTACAATGGCATCATAACAGACTCCGCCCTTCTTCTGGAGCTTCTTTCCAACCTTATCTGTATGGCAGATACTTGCACCGTACTTGTTGTTCAGGTATTCTAAAATCTCAGTCTTTCCCGCGCCTACACCGCCTGTAATTCCAATAATTTTCATATCCTTCACCTCTTATGGGGTTATACTCTACTTTGCTTCGTACCAGTTTTCACCTGTGTGCATATCAATCTCAAGCGGCACATCCAGGTCTGCCGCCTGTTCCATCTCCTCATGAAGTATCTTCTCCACAGCCGGAAGCTCCGGTTTATATACCTCGATCAGAAGCTCGTCATGAACCTGGAGAACAAGCCTTGACTTAAGCTTCTGTTCCTTTAACCGCCTGTTCACTCCAACCATGGCTATCTTGATAATATCTGCCGCTGTCCCCTGGATCGGAGCATTCATGGCTACCCTCTCTCCGAAAGAGCGCTGCATATAATTGCTGGAGCTAAGCTCTGGAACCGGACGTCTTCTGCCGAACAGGGTCACCACATAGCCCATCTCCTTTGCGTGCTTTACCGTATCATCCAGAAATAGCTTAATGCCTGGGTACGTACGGAAATACTCCTCTATATAGACTGCGGCTTCCTTCCATCCGATACTCAGATCCTCAGAGAGCCCGAAAGCACTGATGCCGTAAACAATACCGAAATTCACGGCCTTGGCATTTCTTCTCTGCAGGTCCGTCACCTCGTCAAAAGGTACATGAAATACCTGTGACGCTGTAATTCTGTGAATATCGCTCTGCTCCTTATACGCCTCAATCAGCCGCTGGTCCCCAGAGCAGTGGGCAAGAATCCGAAGCTCGATCTGGGAATAATCCGCATCCAGGAAAATATAGCCATCTTCCGGAACAAATACCTTCCGGATCAGTCTTCCAAGCTCCATCCGGACCGGAATATTCTGAAGATTCGGCTCTGTACTGCTGATTCTTCCTGTGGCAGTAATCGTCTGGTTAAATTTCCCATGGATCCTGCCATCCTCCTGAATATATGTCACAAGTCCGTCCGCATAGGTAGACTTAAGTTTCGTATATTGCCGGTACTCTAATATCTTATGAATGACCGGGTAGTCCGGTGCAAGCTTTTCCAGTACATTCGCCGCAGTAGAATACCCTGTCTTTGTCTTCTTTCCGCCTGGGAGCTTCAGCTTTTCAAAAAGAATCACGCCAAGCTGCTTTGGAGAGTTAATATTAAAGCTCTCACCAGTCTCCTCATAGATCTCCTTTTCCAGCTCTGTAATCCGCGCTCCGAGCTGACTGCTGTAAATCCTAAGAGCCTCGCCTTCTGCCCGGATTCCGTTCTGCTCCATATCATACAGCGTAAATACAAGGGGCATCTCAATATCCGTAAAGAGATGATCCATTCTCATCTCCTGGAGCTTAGACAGCATGATCCCGGATGCCTCGTAAGCCGTATATGCTTCGTAGCATACCCTGACCCAGAGCGGAGATTTTTCCTCAATAATCAGATCCAGCTGTTCTCTTGCCACGTCCTCATAAGTATAATCACTCTTCAGGGGATTCAGAAGATATGCCGCAACCATTGCGTCAAAGCATACTTCCTTCCGGCTGATCTGCATATATTCCATAGCAGCCTTGATATCAAACATGGCGAACCGCCCTGCGGACGCCGATATTTCCGAAAGTCTGTCCAGAAGCCATCCGCATGAGATCTCGTCACCTGTTCTTATGCAGAAGACCTTTGTCTTGTCAAAGCAGATACCGATTCCGCCGATCTCTGCATGACTGGCAAAGAGAGGCAGGAGATTCTCTGTATCTTTAAAAATACAGGCTCCGACACATGCCGCCCCTTCTGCATCCTTTAAGATCTTCTCTGCATCACGAAGCCCTGTAATCTCAGCAAAGGAGTCCTCCACCTTATTCGCAGGAGCAGTTACGTCAAACTTTGATAGCAGATTCTTAAACTGCAGCCGCTGAAAGTAAGCATATGCCTCCTCTGTATAGATATTGCCAAGCTTCGCCTCCGAGAGCTCATAGGGAAAATCTGCCTCCACCTGGATTGTCGCAAGCTCCTTGCTCATCACGGCCATGTCCCAGTGCTCCGCCAGAGCCTTCGACGCCCGCGGGGGCTTAAGATCTGATACGTGTTCATAAGCATTTTCAATGGAGTGGTACTCCGTAATAATCTTTGTCGCCGTCTTCTCCCCGATACTGGGTACTCCCGGGATATTATCGGCAGTGTCCCCCATCAGTGCCTTAACGTCTATGAATTCCCGGGGCGTTACCTGATAGCGGGAAACTACGTCTTTCGCGTAATAGTCTTCCACCTCGGTACGTCCCTGCTTTGTCTTGGGAATCCGGATCTTCACATGCTCTGTTGCAAGCTGGAGAAGATCCCGGTCCCCGGAGATTATGGATACCTCCATGCCCTGGCCCTCACAGTATCTGGCAATGGTTCCCAGAATATCATCTGCCTCCAGACCGGGGCATTCGGCAATCTTAATTCCCATAGAGAGCAGCACTTCCTTAATCACAGGAACCTGTTCTCTAAGTTCTTCTGCCATAGGCTTTCTCGTACCCTTATACTCCTCATACATCATATGGCGGAAGGTAGGCGCGTGCACATCGAAAGCCACAGTCAGATACTCCGGCTTCTCCTCCTCCAGTATTTTAAACATGATGTTAAGGAAACCATAAATGGCATTCGTGTGGAGGCCTTCTGAGTTCGTAAGCTCCGGGAGTCCATAAAAGGCCCTGTTCAGAATACTGTGGCCATCTATCAATACAATCTTTTCACTCATACTTTCACCCTTAATTGTCATCACCTCGGTTATTCAGTCCGGCATAACTGTTTTTTATCATCACAATTACAGCCTAATACCTATTATAACCCATTTTGGAGAAAAAGTAACTAAAAAAATAAATGGAGACAGACATCCTGCTGTCTGCCTCCCTGGAACGTTCCCTTTTCGTTACTGTTCACAGTAACCTTTTTTTCTATACGGGATAGCTTCCATTCTTCGTATCAGCTATAGTATGGTCAACCTTTGTCTCCTGGGCCTCACGGTATTTGAAGAAATCTGTTGCCACCTGCGGGAACAATGCATAGGACAGCACATCCTCGTCCTGCTTCATCCACTGTGCGCACTCACTTCTTAAGGTATCCAGCTCATCCGGAATCAGATCTGCCGGACGGCATGTAATAACCTCTGGATTCTCTCCGAGAACCTTCTTCTTCACATCCTCATTGAACGGCTTTACTGTCTCACCGTATTTTCCGCTTAAGATGTCCTTCGTTTCCTTTGTAGCCATCTTATAGCGCTCGCCCATCAGAACATTAAACACTGCCTGTGTTCCAACAATCTGTGAAGATGGCGTTACAAGCGGCGGCTCGCCTAAGTCTTTTCTTACTCTCGGCACTTCCTCAAGTACGTCATAGTACTTATCCTCCGCACCCTGCTCCTTGAGCTGGGAAGTCAGGTTGGACAGCATGCCGCCAGGCACCTGGTAGAGGAGCGTCTTGATATTCACTCCCATATTCTTCGGATTTAAGAGGCCGCTCTCTAATGCCTCGTCGCGGATCGGACGGAAATAATCTGCAATCTCAGAGAGAAGGTTCTGGTCAAATCCTGTATCATACGGAGTCCCTTTAAATGTCTCAACCATAACTTCTGTTGCAGGCTGGGAGGTACCCAGTGCAAATGGTGACATCGCTGTGTCAATCACATCAACGCCTGCCTCAACTGCCTTCAGATAAGTCATGGAAGCAACACCTGACGTATAATGTGTGTGAAGCTGGATCGGAAGGCTGACCGCACCCTTCAGTGCCTCTACAAGCTCTGTTGCCTTGTAAGGCACAAGAAGACCTGCCATATCCTTAATGCAGATGGAGTTTGCACCCATGTCCTCGATTCTCTTTGCCACCTCTATCCAGTAATCCAGTGTATAGGCATCCCCAAGAGTATAGGATAAAGCGACCTGTGCCTCTCCCTTTTCCTTATTCGCTGCCGTAACTGCTGTCTGCAGATTTCTCAGATCATTTAAGCAGTCAAAAATACGGATGATATCAATTCCATTTGCCACAGACTTCTGTACAAAATATTCTACTACATCATCAGCGTAGGGACGATACCCCAGGATATTCTGCCCGCGGAACAGCATCTGAAGCTTTGTATTCTTAAAGCCTGCCCGGAACTTACGGAGCCTCTCCCACGGATCCTCTTTTAAGAAACGAAGGGATGCATCAAAAGTAGCTCCGCCCCAACACTCTACAGAATGATATCCAACCTTATCCATCTTATCAACGATTGGGAGCATCTGTTCGGTAGACATACGCGTAGCAATCAGGGACTGGTGCGCATCACGCAGAACGGTTTCAGTTATTTTAATTGGTTTCTTTTCGATCTCTGCCATCATATATTCCTCCATGTTTTTTATTTACATCACTCCAAATATTGCCATAAATGTTCCGGCCGCAACTGCTGTACCGATTACTCCGGCTACGTTCGGCCCCATTGCATGCATCAGAAGGAAGTTCGTCGGATCTGCCTCTGCCCCCACCTTCTGGGATACACGCGCTGCCATAGGAACTGCAGATACACCGGCAGAACCGATCAGCGGATTTACCTTGCCATGGGTAGCGACACACATAATCTTTCCAAAAAGTACACCCGCCGCCGTACCGAAAGCAAATGCAACAAGACCCAGAATCACAATCTTAATCGTATCCCAGTTCAAGAATGCTTCTGCACTGGTGGTTGCGCCTACAGACGTACCAAGCAGAATAACTACAATATACATAAGCGCATTGGATGCAGTATCCACAAGCTGTCTTACCACGCCAGACTCCCTGAACAGGTTGCCAAGCATCAGCATGCCGACAAGCGGCGCTGTTGTAGGAAGAATCGTACATACTACAATCGTAACAATGATCGGGAACAGAATTCTCTCAAGCTTTGATACAGGCCGCAGCTGTTCCATCTTAATCTTACGCTCCTTCTCCGTTGTAAGAAGCTTCATGATCGGCGGCTGGATAATCGGCACCAGTGACATATAAGAATATGCCGCCACCGCGATGGGACCTAAGATCGCCGTCTGCTGCAGTTTCCCGGCAAGGAAGATAGATGTCGGTCCGTCTGCACCTCCGATAATGGAGATTGCCGCCGCTGCCTTATCGGAGAATCCCATAGCCATGGCTCCGAGATAAGCCGCAAAAATACCAAACTGCGCCGCCGCACCGAGAAGGAAGCTCTTCGGATTGGCGATAAGGGGTCCGAAGTCTGTCATCGCACCGACGCCAAGGAAAATCAATGACGGCAGGATCGCCCACTCGTCCAGCAGATAGAAATAATAAAGCAGTCCGCCCGACCCGTTGGCAGAATCCTCGATATGCATCATAATATCCGGATAGATATTTACAAGCAGCATACCAAATGCAATCGGTACAAGAAGCAGAGGTTCGAATCCAAATCTAATTGCTAAAAACAGGAAAAAACATGCCACGGCAATCATGATCAGATTGCCCCATGTGAGACTGAAAAAAGCTGTCTGCTGCACGAGGTTTCCTAATGTTGTTGTTATATATTCCATTTCTTAACCTCCAGTCGTATATGTGTAAGGGACAATTTTTAATTTAATGTCGCTAATACTGCTCCGGATTCGATTGCATCGCCGACAGCCGCATCAATACTTGCAACAGTTCCGTCCTCTGGTGCCACAACTGGAATCTCCATCTTCATCGCCTCAATAATAACTACCGTATCGCCCTTCTTTACGCTCTGGCCCACACTGGCCTCAATCTTAAATACCTTTCCTGCTGCTCCCGCCTTTACCTGGATGGAGCCTGCGCCCGCTGCAGGCTTTGCCGGTGCTGCCGGTTTTGCCGGAGCCGCTGCTGCTCTCGGAGCCGCCGCCCTTGGTGCTGCCGGTGCGCTTCCTGCGCCTGCCTCTTCTACCGTTACATCATATACATTGCCATTCACTGTAATTGTATAATTTTTCATCTTCTAATATCCTCCTTTATTCTCTGTTATGCTTTCCATTTATTTGACGGGCGGCGTCTGATGCTGCGCACTACAAAACCATCCGTACTCGTTCCCTCGCAGGCTGCAATTGCGGCAGATATCACTGCGATCAGCTCCAGATCATCCGTCTCCGGCACAGTCTCTTCGATTACTGCCGGCTCTTCCTGGACTGCCGGCGCCGCCGGAGCCTCCTTGGGCTTTCTGAATGCAGCCTCGATCTTCGGAATAAATCCAAAGAGGGAGATAATGATCGAGATAAAGATCAGTACCGCAAATACGGTTCCCATTCCGAGAAGCGTATTAAGACCGGACTTCTTAAGAATCTCAGACATACTGTTTTCTGCACTTACCGTTAAAGTTTCCAGATAAGACTTCTGATCAAAAGAAAATACAACCTCTGCATTCTTATTCTCATATTCCACAGACATAGACACATCCACTCCGTCTGCGTCCGCCTCATAGCTGAAATCACCGTGGCTTATATATGCACCGCATTCATCAATCCCGGCCTTCCAGCTCGCCACTGCATCTGTCAGGCTCTCTGGCGTTACCTGAAGCCCTGTTGTCATGATCTGATAGTTCTGTGTAAACTCGGAATACTGGTTCCACTGCTCCAGCGTCACATCATCCACTGTATTACAGTACTCTATCAGAAAGTCCACTGTCTGCCCGATGACTGCTTCATCATATTTTACCGGTTCCTCTTCTTTTGCACAGCCGGTAAAACACAGAAGTCCAAGGAGCAGGCAGAGTAATAAGCTAATTTTTCTCTTCACTTTGCCTCACCTCTCTAAACTGTTCCGTGCTTCTTTGCAGGACGTTCTTCTTTTTTTGTGAACAACATCTCAAATGCTCCAATCACATATTTTCTTGTATCCGCAGGCTCAATAATGGCATCCACATACCCTCTCCTTGCCGCGGAAAGCGGGCTCGACTGAAGCTCTTTATATTCTGCCGCCTTCTCTTTCATCGTACCGGCATCCTGATCTGCATACATAATCTTTGCGGCAAGGTCTGCGTCCATCATGCCGATCTCAGCAGACGGCCATGCATATACCATATCTGCCCCGATGGATTTGCTGTTCATCGTTATATAAGCGCTTCCGAATGCCTTTCCGATGATCACATTCACCTTCGGCACTGTCGCATTGGCAAATGCATAGGTAAGCTTTGCCGCAGCCTTTGCAAGTCCCTTTTCTGAGCACTGGGATGCTGTAAAGCCGGAGACATTAGTCAGTGTCAGCACCGGAATATTAAATGCATCACAAAATTCTACGAATTCTGCTGCTTTCTTTGCTCCCCCAACAGATAAGGAACCGTCAAATTCTGCAACGGCCTCTGCTTCCTCATTATATACCTTTGAACGATTCGCAACTGCTCCTACTGTCATGCCGTTCAGGCGGATAAATCCTGTTACCATATCCTTTGCATAGTCTTTTTTTGTCTCAAAGAAAACACCGCTGTCAGAAATCTCGGAAAGCAGGATTCCTGTATCCTCCGCAGCATTCTCAATATCCGTGCAGACACGGTTCAGATCATCTGTACATTCCTCATAAGCCACATTCTCTTCGTTATTGCATGGCAGCATGCACACAAGCGTCCGGATGCTTTCAAGGATCTCTTCCTCTGTCCCTGTCTCATCCACAAGTCCTGCCTTCTCACTCTGGAACTGCGGAGAAGATGTATCACATTTTGAAATCTCGTTTCCCGGAAGTGCATTCGGGGAATTTACAAACAGACGTGCTTTCGTTCCTTCCATAAAGGTAAAGTCTGAAAGCGCCGGAACCACTGAAAGTCCGCCCCCGCATGTCCCGAAAATTGCCGTAATCTGAGGAATCACGCCAGATGCAAGAGACTGCTTCATATATAAAGAACCAAATGCCTCCAGTGCGTCTGTCGCCTCCTGCAGTCTGAAGCCTGCACAGTCAACGAGTCCGATGACCGGTGCTCCCATCTTCATTGCCATATCGTAAATGTTCGCAATCTTCTTTGCATGCATCTCGCCGACCGCCCCGTTTAATACAGAAGCATCCTGGCTGTATACATACACCAGATTTCCGTCAATCACTCCGTAACCAGTAATGACGCCGTCTGCCGGAGTATCTTTTTCCTGCATATTGAAATCTGTGGTTCTGGCTGTAACCGCGCCGCCGATCTCAACAAAGCTTCCTGCATCGCAAAGTGCTGTGATCCGACTGCAGGCTGCATTTTCTGTTGCCATGTTGCCCATAGTGTAGCCCTCCATTTTCTTACATATTTTAATAGTAAAACCAATTTATGCCTATTGTATTATATCCTCTTTTCGAAAAATCTGCAACCACTTTTCTGTTTTTCTCCGATTTTTTGTTAAATCATTCACACATGGTAATTTTTTATAAATTTCCTTAATTTTTTCTTAAAGTAATTATTGTACTTCTTTTCATTTTGTGCTATGATCATTTTAGTCAAAAGTTTTAAATTTTTTGAGGGCTTCCTACATATATTTAAAACAAATGACGAAAAATTCATTATTGGAGGGTGAAATTTATGGAAACAGCAAAAAAACGCAGACCTTTTGGTTTTTACGTGTGTTCAATGGGCTTCACTTTTGAGCGTTGTGCCTTTTACACCGTAAAGTACTTACTTGCCATCTGGCTTGCAACAGAGGCTGCCTCAGGTGGTCTTGGATTATCTGATGCAGAGGGTGCTGCCATGTCCGCTTCTTTCGTGGCATGGACCTACATCACACCGATCTTCGGCGGGTACATCGCTGACTACTGGTTAAGCCCAAGGCTCTGTGTAGCTCTCGGTATGATTCTCATGGGAGCAGGATATCTGTGTACATGGCAGGCGAACTCCATGGGAATGGTGTGGGCGATGGTTATCCTTGTATCTGTAGGTACAGGTCTGTTCAAGGGTAATCTGTCTGGTGTAAACGGACTGTTATTCCACAATGAAGACGAATTGAACGCAGCATTTTCGATTCAGTATTCATTCGTAAATATCGGTTCCTTCGTAGGTACTACTTTCATTGCTATGCTGGCGACCACAGGTCTCTTTGGCATTAAGTGCAGCTTTAACACTGTATTCCTGATCTGTGCGATCTTCCTGTTCATTGACGCTGCATGGTTTATCTTCAATGGCAAGGCTCTTGGCGATGCTGGTAAGAAGCCGTTCAAGAATGACCAGAGAGAGTTCGTTTCCAAAGAAAAGAAGGCTGCTGCTGAGTCCGCACCTCTTACGGCAAGCGACAAGAAAAAGATCGTTGCGATTATTCTTGTAACCATTTTCTCCGCAATCTTCTGGATGGTATGGTACATGGCTTATATGCCGGCTTACTATTACTTCGGATGGGGCGATGGCGCAGACTTCCTGAACCATGCGAACTGGTACATCGGAAGCTTCCAGATTCCGACATCCTGGTTTGATTCCGTGAATGCTCTTACCTGTATCATCTTAGGACCGGTTCTTGCGGGAGTATGGGCAAAAATGGCTATGAGGCCGAAGGGTGATATGAGCATGTTCAAGAAGACTGCTCTTGGCACTATGCTGGTAGGTGTATCTTACCTTGTTATGGTTCTTGCTGACATTATCAGAGGCGATGGACAGTGCTCTGTATTCTGGCTTGCACTTGTCTGCCTGTTAATGTCTGTTGGCGAGATGGTATTCTCCCCACTTGGAAATTCCTTTGTATCCAAGCTGGCTCCGGCAAAGGTACTTGGTCTGCTGTTAGGCTTCTGGCCAATCGCAGTATTCCTTGCTCAGCAGATTTATCCGAAGGTATACTCATGGCTGGCTACTCTTCCGTTCCAGTCCGGTTATGGCGCAGTTGGTGCAGTCGTAATTGTATTCGGTGTAATCCTTTGGGCATGCAGTGGTAAACTGGACGCACTGGAGAAAGAAAACTAATAAAAATTTCATAAAGAATCTACAAAATAAGGGAACAGTCTTGATGACTGTTCCCTTATTTTGCCGCGCATACATCCAGACCATCTGCATTTTGCTTAGTGAATGGGAGCCGCTCACTCCTCCATCTCTTCCATCTCATGAAGAATCTCCTTATAAAATGCTGCGGAATCACCCTCCTTTTTCTCTAGAGTTTTCACGATCACACCGTCATCAATAAAGAAAATCTTGTTGCTGCACCTTGCAATTTTCGGATCATGGGTTACAAGAATAATATTTTTCTTCATCTCCTGGTTAATGGAATCAAAGGTCTCCATTAGCCTTCTGCTTGATTTTGCGTCCAGGTTTCCGGTCGGTTCGTCTGCCATGATGATATCCGGGTCGTTCATCAGCGCCCTGCAGATCGCCACCCTCTGCTTTTCCCCTCCGGAAAGCTCACAGGGCGTTTTTTGGATCAGTTTCTCCACGCCGAACCTTTTTGTCAGACTGTGCATTTTCTCTCTCATCCTGTCAGCAGGTGCTTTATCAAGAATCATAGGCACCATAATATTCTCTTCCACAGAGAGGCTGTCCATCAGATAATAATCCTGGAAAACAAACCCAATCTTCTTTCTGCGAATGTCAGCCAGCTCATCCTTCCACAGCTTCGAGGCGTCTTTCCCCTGAAAGTAATACTCTCCATCTGTAATACTCTCCATCATGCCGAGAATTTTAAGCAGCGTTGTCTTCCCTCCGCCGGAACTCCCCATGATGCACACATACTCACCTTCCAGAATCGACAGGTCAAGCCCTTTCAGCACTTCAATCCGGGCATCTGGATTACTGGTATTATGATTTCTGTAATAATTCTTTACAAGCCCGTGTGTTGCAATGATCTCTTTCACCTTACTCCCCCCTGTTCTGTAAATCTTATTTTAGAATATAGCACTCCTCTGATAATCAGATAGACTACAGCCTGTACCAGCCAGTAACCACACCATACAGGAAGAGCATACCGCAAATACCGGCCCATCTCTGACGGACTGTATAGCCTCACCCGGAACATAAGGCCGGTAAACATCACTGCCGAGGCTCCTGCCGCGAAAAATGGCAGGAGGAAAAATGGAAGCATCTCTTTTTGAAGCGTCTTCCTTACTTCCCGCTCATGCATTCCCATGCAGGAGAGGAAACGGTATCTCTCCGTAATTTCATCCATCTCAAAGCAGAATTTTATAAATATCAGATAAATCCCGCTAAGGCCTGTTAAAATCAGCATAAACAGCCATACCACCTGGCGCATGTACCGTTCTGTTTCCATATCCTGTACACTGGATTCCCGGTCATAAAAATGAAGCATCCCGGTCTCCTCTTCCACTTTTTGAAGCTCAGCCTTTACCTTTTCATAGATGCCTTCCCCTGATGTCCCTGCCTGAAAAAGATATAATTTTTCACCCTGATAAATCGTCTGAAAATACTCGTCTGAAAATACTACCAGATTCTGCTGCTTTCCGCCATCGCAGACTCCGGTCAGTATGTCCCGCTCCTGACTGACCACCCTCCGTTCTGTATATGCAGAGTAGCTGTTCACATCCATTCCCTCACAGGCTGTCTGGAGAGAGATGCTCTCCTCAGTTCCCGACCAGTCCAGAACATGCGCCCTTGTAAGCAGGCTTTCCTGATAAACCACAAAGATGTCTTCTCCTTCAAGTCCTCGTGCTTTTACTTTCTTTCCTGCATTCTCTTTTAATTTCAGATAGACCGATTCCGGGATCCCTGCCTGCGCCGGAGGCTCCACTAATACCTGACGCCCGTTTGCAACCGAAGCATACTCCATGAAAAACAGGCTTTTCAGGCTGCTTGTGACCGAGATGTTGTTTGGCATCAGAGTATATACTGTCGCCACCGGATATTCCTCTGCATCCAGTAAATAACGGTCTCTTATCTCTTCAAAAGCGTCCGTCCCTTCTTCTGACACCCTGCATACAAAATCATAGGGATACTGCTGCCTGGTATCTGTCACCGCTGCATTTACCGCATACACCGCTGTGAGCGGATACATAACAAGGAATGCAATCCCTGTAAGAAGGTAGATTTTTTTCATGTTCTGCCCAAAGCTTTTTATAAAAATAAGCTTCTGGAAAAGTTCTCTGTAGTACCGGTGCTCCGTTTTCTTAAGCCGCTGTATCTGCACCCCCTTAAGAAAACGTATGACTAGCACGATCCCAAACAGGAAATAAAGCAAAAACTCTTCTCCCTCTCCCCCTTCTCTTCTTCCGAACTGGCTCACTGCACTGAAAATAACATAACACCCTGCAGCCAGACCAATCCACACCGAGATTCCGGGGATTTCTCCGGTTCCTGTCACAAGAAGCCCTGCCTGCTCCCACCGCATATGTTCATATACATGGCCATTTACCATTGCTGCTATAAGCGCCGCCACTGCAAAGATTCCGATCAGAATCAGATAAGAGGAAACCGGCAGACTACATGCCCTGACCGGAAGTCTTTTCCCAAGCGCCGATACGAGAATCCGAAAGGCAATGTTTCCCATAAGAATCCCCATAACGGCGGAACATGCCAGACACCCTGTATATTCCATTACCATAATGGACGTAAGAGCCCTGCTTCGGATTCCAAGAAGAACCAGGGCATTTTCCTCTTTTATCTTGTTCCGGATATAATAGGAAAAAGAGAGAGCCATTAGCACGGCGTTGAGCACCAGCCCGATCCACACTGCTTCAAGCAGAATCCCCTGCAGCCTGCCGCCCACCACCGCTTCTTCCGTATGTACTCCCTGAAATGCATATTTCAGTGCAAATGTAAGGTACAAGAATAGCATCAGGAATGTTCCGCTGAGTATGAGCATGATGTAATTCCTGATATGATATTTTGCATTTTTCAAAACCATACGGAAAAAATCAATTCCATATCGTCCTGGAAAATAAAGCCTTCTCTTCCGTTCTTCCTTCTCCCGCCTGTCGCGCTCCATCCGTTCCCTGGCCGCCTTTGCAATCTCATCATGCTGCGCTACATACTGACCCGCCACATATTCTGCCAGACACAGAAGCGGAAGGATGTAGGTCCATAGAAGCGGCACCATGGGAAAGAGTATCACCGCTGCTGCAGCATATATGAATTCACACCACCTGACCATTCTGTACAGAACCTTAAACGGCCTTCCCGCCAGCAGGCTCACCGCGTAAATGACCGCCAGTATTCCCGCGAGAACGGGAATGAAAAACAAATAATAAGAAGCCACAAAGTCCGGACTTCCGTCTGTCATAGCCACGATTCCTCCGGCTTTCTGAACCATCCTGAGATATCCTGGCAGATGATAACTCTTGTTGCCGATTTCCATCCACGGAAGCCAGAGCGCCGCAAAGAAAAAAACATAAACCAGACATGTGATTTTCTGATAAATCCTGGTAATTGTATTCACACTGTCCCCTCTCCTTTCCTGCTATATATGATTCACGGACTGTAACTGCTCAGTACCTTCACAGTTACATGCAAAAATCCATTTGAAATTGCCTTCGGCAATGGGATTTTTGCACTCCTGAATCACTTTCTTACGGTCTGTGCAGTAAATGCACAGACCTGCTGAGTAGTTACCACGGACTAAACGTTTTTCCTTTCCATACCTATGGTAACAGAGTTCTGCAAATAGTACAACAGATATTGCGTGAATGAAGGTATTTTTGCTCTGAATATGTTGCTCCAGTACAGCCTTGCTTAATTAACAGTAAATAATGGTAACTGCTCAGTACCTTCACAGTTACATGCAAAAATCCATTTGAAATTGCCTTCGGCAATGGGATTTTTGCACTCCTGAATCACTTTCTTACGGTCTGTGCAGTAAATGCACAGACCTGCTGAGTAGTTACGAATAATGTACCTGATATCTGCGTCGCCAAAGAATTCATTGTTAATTACGCAATGCTGTACTAGTATATTCTGTCTCACTATGATAAAATAAAAGAAAAAGCGTTGCAGTCCGCTTCGTGGACAGTAACAAAAAAGAGAGCTTTAAGAAGGAGGTTTTTACAATGAGTGTACCAGAAAGAATTGCAAAGCTCCGCGCACTTATGGCGGAGAAGGGCATAGATGCCTACGTCATCCCAACGGCTGACTTCCACCAGAGCGAATATGTAGGGGAACATTTTAAAGCGCGGAAGTTCATGACCGGATTTTCCGGTTCCTACGGAACCGCTGTCATCACGAAGGATGACGGAGGCTTATGGACAGACGGAAGGTATTTCTTCCAGGCGGAAAATGAACTGAAGGGAAGCGGCATCCGTCTGATGAAGATGTTCGTCGGCGATACCCCGTCCATCACAGAATATTTACAGGCCAGTATTCCAGAAGGCGGCACGGTGGGCTTTGACGGCCGCGTCCTTTCTATGGGAGAAGGGCAGGAATATGAGGAAGCCCTCTGTGGAAAAAAGATCGGCATTCACTATTCTGAAGACCTGGTTGATGCAGTCTGGGAGGACCGCCCGACACTGTCTACAAAACCAGCATTCTTCCTTGAAGAAAAATATTCCGGCGAGAGCACCACATCCAAGCTTGCACGGGTACGCAAGGTCATGGAGCAGAACGGGGCAGACACTCATGTGATCGCATCTCTTGACGACATATGCTGGCTGCTTAATATCCGCGGTGATGATATAGACTTCTTCCCGCTTCTTCTCTCCTATGCCATTGTCACAATGGATGCGGTAGAATTGTATGTGGATGAATCCAAGCTTGACGGGCGCATTCACGAGGAATTAGAGAAAAACCAGGTACATATTCACCCATACAACGACATTTATGAGGATATTAAGAGCCTGAAGGCAGACGCTGCCGTAATGATTGACCCCATGAAGATGAATTATGCACTCTATAAAAATATCCCGTGTAAGATTATAGAAGCAGCAAATCCAACCATCCTCATGAAAGCAATGAAGAACCCTGTTGAGCTTGAAAATATCAGACAGGCACACATTAAAGACGGCGTTGCCGTAACCAAATTCATGCACTGGGTAAAGACCCGCTACGAGAAAGAGCCGATCACCGAGCTGAGCTCCGCAGACAAGCTTACCAGTTTCCGTGCCGAACAGGAAGGGTATATCCGCGACAGCTTCGAGCCCCTGTGCGCCTATGCAGACCACGCAGCTATGATGCATTATTCCCCGTCCGAGGAGACTGACGTAGAACTCCGATCCGGCGCATTCTTCCTGAATGATACCGGAGGCGGCTATTATGAAGGTTCCACTGATATAACGCGAACCTTCATCCTTGGCTCAGTAGACCAGCAGATGAAGAAATACTTCACCGCAGTAGTGCGCGCAATGATGCGCCTGTCCCGCGCAAGATTCCTCTACGGCTGCTATGGCTATAACCTTGACGTACTGGCAAGAGGCCCCATCTGGGATCTTGACCTCGATTACCAGTGCGGCACCGGACACGGCGTCGGTTATCTTGGAAACGTCCACGAGGCGCCTACAGGCTTCCGCTGGTATGTCGTTCCCAGCAAGAACGAACACCATCAGTTAGAAGAAGGCATGGTAATTACCGATGAGCCAGGAATCTACGAAGACGGCAAATTCGGCATCCGAATCGAAAATGAATTCATCGTCAAAAAAGGCGTACAGAATAAATACGGACAGTTCATGCACTTTGAAACCGTCACCTTCGCCCCCATCGACCTGGACGGAATTGATCCAGAAGAAATGAGCCGTGACGAGAAAGAATGGCTGAACCAGTATCACAAAGATGTATACGAAAAGATCGGCCCACATCTTACTGAAGAAGAAAGAGAATGGCTGAAAGAATATACAAGAGAAATTTAGCAGCCAAAAGGGGACGGGGGTTTTTCGAGCAGTGACACTGCAAAGCGGTGTCACGCGCAGAAAAAGCCCCGTCCCCGACCTCCCCGGCGTACTACAAAGCACTGTCACACACAGAAAAAGCCCCGTCCCCGACCTCCCCGGCGTACTACAAAGCACTGTCACGCGCAGAAAACCCCCGTCCCCGACCTCCCCGGCAACTGCCAAGCACTGTCACGCGCAGAAACTCCCCGTCCCCCTTTTGATTCCCGGCTACATATTCATGTTATGGGTTCCTACGTAGCGGATGCCGTTTTCGAAGACGCGTTTTCCGTCCATTGTAACGAGTTTTACGTTGTTAAGGCATCTGATATCTTTGCTGAGATCGCCGCCTACAACCAGGATATCCGCATCCAGCCCTTCTTTGATTAGTCCTCTTTCTTCCTCCACTCCCAGCACCTTTGCCGGGTTGCCTGTTGCGGTCTGGACTGCCTGTACAGGGGTGATTCCATATTCTACCATGTATTCAAGTTCTCTTGGAAGCGGCAGGAACGGCGACTGGTACATAACCATATCAGTTCCTGCGATTACAGTTACCCCGGTGTCATAAAATTCTTTGAAGTGATCCCGGTATGCCTTGTAGGCTGGCTCAAAATACTGGTAATCTTTCATCTCTTTTTGCATAACCGGATCATTTACCGGCGCTCCGGCATGTTTCTCAAGATTTTCCCTGCAGATATCATAAAGCAGTGTATATGCCATAATGGTCGGCGTCCACGCGATTCCTTTTTCTGCCATCTGCTTCGCATGGTCAAGAGTCATGAAGGTCGCATGCTCAATGGTGTCAAAGCCTGCGTCAATACACATCTGAATACCGGGATTTGTTCCCGCATGTACTCCGCATTTGATACCTCTTCTGTGGCATTCGTCCACCGCCGCGTCAAGCTCCTCCTGGGTAAGCTCCGGAATATGGGAACGGTGGGTTGTAAGTACCTTTACCCATTCTGCCCCGTCCCGGACCTGCCTGCGGATCTCCTTTCTGACCTCCCATGGTCCGTCCACCTGTTCCACCTCTTCCCATGCATGTCCTCCGGTCATGCAGATTCCGGTATCTGTATGTGTAATCTTCGGGACAACTACGAACCCTTTTTCAGCAGCCAGCTTCAGGTTCTTACACACACCGTGGGCAGATGACATATCCCGGACCGAAGTAATCCCCCTCTCAAAAGCTGCCTGGGCATGCTGCAGTGCATACAGCATAATAAGCTGCGGCCCATAATTAAAACTGTCCGGCTGGGAATACCAGTAAGCCAGATGCGCATGCATGTCACATAAGCCTGGCAGGATAGTGGCATCTTGATAATCCTTTACCTCCTCATCAGGAAACTCCCTGACCAGAGCATCCTTTTCCCCGATTTTCTTAATCTTCCCGTCACTTCCCGTCAGAACAGCCTGATCTGTCAGTACCGTTTTTCCATCTCCGGTTATTAGATATTTCGCACAAATAATCATCCCTCATTGCCCTCCTTTTTTTACCATTTTACTACAAAATGTATCCAATATCAATTGGGGACGGGGTATTTTTAAAATTACCCCGTCCCCAATTGGCCTATTTCTGATTCCGGAACTGCATCGGCGTCATGTCGTATGCCTTTTTAAACAACCGGTTAAAATGCTCTACGTTCTGATATCCTACAGTGAGCGCTATATTCTCCACAGTCATGCTGCTGCTCTTAAGAAGTGCCCTTGCCTTTTTCAGCCGGATCTTCTTTACAAGATCCCCGAAGGTCATCCCGGATTTTTCCTTAATATACTTAGAAATATAAGGTTTGGAAAGGAAGAAGTGCTCTGCCAGATCATCCAGCGTGATATCTTTGTAATTAGACTGGATATAAGTCATAATCTCAATCATCCGCTCATCCTTGCATCCGTCCGCATTGCCAATCTCTTCAATCTTATTTACCGCAACGATCAAGGCCTCTATCGAGGACTTAATAATATCCGCATCAATTCCTACACCCCAGAAGGTTCTGCCCTTGCAGACGATTCCCACATAGGATGCAGCTTTTGCAGATGAGCCTTTGGAAAGTGTATGCTCCTCATAATACCGCAGCTCATAGCTGATATTAAAATACTGTTTGATCGCATTGCTTACTGCATCCAGACGTCCGTTTCCAATTGCCGTGATCACCCGGCTCTCTCCGCCGTGATTGATCGTAGCCTCTGCGGTAATTCCGTCTATCTGTTTAAAATGGCACTCGTCAATATGGAATACAGGCTTTGTGTTAATATAATTGTCGGAGAAAATCTGGTATACCCACTCCGGATTCAGCTCCTTATGCGCCTTATCCGACACGTCCTTTACAAGATACCCCACTTCCTCTCTCATCTGCTGTGGCAGATTGATGCCGTGGCTCTGCTTCAGAATATAGTTCACGCCGCCTTTTCCTGACTGGCTGTTAATACGGATCACATCGGAATCATACTTTCTTCCCACATCCTGGGGATCAATGGGGAGATAAGGCACGGTCCATTTGTCACAGCTTTTCTCCTCTCTCCAGTTCATTCCCTTTGCAATCGCATCCTGATGGGATCCTGAAAATGCCGTAAACACCAAGTCTCCGCCGTATGGCTGGCGCTCGTACACATGCATTCTTGTCAGACGCTCATAATTCTCCCGGATCTCTGACATATTGGAAAAATCAAGCCCCGGATCCACGCCGTGGGAGTACATATTCATCCCCAGCGTAATAATATCCACATTGCCGGTCCGCTCACCATTTCCAAAAAGAGTCCCTTCAATACGGTCTGCTCCTGCCAGAATGCCAAGCTCTGCCGTAGCAACGCCGCAGCCCCTGTCATTATGGGGATGCAGACAAAGAATCACATTTTCCCGGTAGTTGAGATGCTTATGTACATACTCTAACTGGCTGGCAAATACGTGCGGCATGGCATTTTCCACGGTTGTCGGGATATTGATGATCGCCTTGTTATCCGCTGTGGGTTTCCATACATCAAGCACCGCATTGCAGACCTCAACCGCATAATCAACCTCTGTCCCAGGAAAACTCTCCGGGCTGTACTGGAACGTAAAGTTTCCGTCCGTCTCAGATGCCAGCTTAAGAAGAAGCTCCGCACCATCAACAGCAATTTTCTTAATCTCTTCCTTGCTCTTCTTAAATACCTGCTCCCGCTGCGCCACGGAAGTAGAATTATAGAGATGCACCACCGCATGGGGCGCACCCTTAACCGCCTCAAAGGTCTTCTTAATAATGTGCTCTCTCGCCTGGGTCAGCACCTGGACCGTCACATCATCCGGGATCATATCCTTCTCAATCAAAGTACGCATAAACTGGTATTCCGTCTCAGATGCTGCCGGAAATCCCACCTCGATCTCCTTAAATCCAATCTTCACAAGCATCTGAAAGAACTCCAGCTTCTCCTCAAGGCTCATAGGCTCAATCAGCGCCTGGTTCCCGTCCCGAAGATCCACGCTGCACCAGATGGGCGGCTGGTCAATATAATCCTTCCTCGCCCAGTCGTAAGTTACCTCTGGCGGCATAAAATAAGTTCTCTCATACTTCTGACAATTTTTCATAGTCTCAACCTCTCCTGCAAATTAAAATCAATCAAATTAGTTGTCTTATTTTAAGACCATCCTTATAGTAACATATGTCTGACAAAAATGGAAGAGACAAAATTAATCATTTTTCTTGATCTATTTTAAATTGGGGACGGGGTATTTTTAATTTTACCCCGTCCCCAATTGACCATCGGCTAATTTGCCTCCAGTGAACGTTTCTTGGTTATTGTTACTTTTTCTTCATAGCAGTCAAAGAGCTTATCCATCTTCTCCTTCTGCATCTTCGGTGTAATAAAGCTTACCACCGGTACGATAACAAGTCCTGCGACCATGGCGACTGCCCCTGCGTTAATCGGCGAAGCAATATAATGGAGAAACATGTTTGATACTGTGATTCCGATTCCTGCTGCAAAGCTTGCCCATACAGATGCCTTTGTCACGCCTTTCCAGTACAGTCCGTACATGAACGGTGCAAGGAATGCCCCTGCAAGCGCACCCCATGAGATTCCCATAAGCTGGGCAATGAAGGTAGGCGGATCCAGTGCAATCACAAGTGACAGCACAATGAAAAATACAACCAGTATCTGCATGACACGAACCTGTTTTTTCTCACTCATATCCTTGATGATATTATCCTTCAGGAAGTCAAGAGTCAGTGTGGAACTTGAGGTCAGTACCAGTGAGGCAAGTGTTGACATGGATGCAGATAATACAAGTACCACTACGATTCCGATCAGAATATCCGGCAGGGTGGAAAGCATATATGGCACGATTCCGTCGAATGCCATATTACCTGCTTCATCGTAAAGCGAAGGATTATCGAACAATCTTCCGAAGCCGCCAAGGAAGTAGCATCCTCCTGAGATCACTACTGCGAACAGGGTTGAAATGACGGTTCCAGTATTAATGGCTTTCTCATCCTTGATTGCGTAGAACTTTCCTACCATCTGGGGAAGCCCCCATGTGCCAAGTGATGTCAGTATCACAACTCCCAGAAGGTTCAGAGGATCCGGCCCGAAGAAGGAGGTAAATGCCCCCGGCTGCCCCATGGTAACCGGCACATCGCTTGGAAGCTCCGCCATCTTCCGTATCGCCGTAATAAATCCTCCCTGTCCGCCAAGTACCGCGCCGATTACCGCACAAATACCTGCCAGCATAATGATTCCCTGTATAAAGTCATTGATAGCTGTTGCCATATAGCCGCCTAAGATAACATAAATCGCGGTAAATACTGCCATTCCGATGACGCAGTATGTATAAGGAATGTTGAATGCCATTCCAAACAGCCTGGACAAGCCGTTGTAAACAGATGCCGTATAAGGCACAAGGAAGATAAATACAATGGCAGACGCCGCAATCTTAAGCGCTTTGCTCTCGTATCTTGCCCCGAAGAAATCTGGCATGGTCTTGGAATTCAGATGCTGCGTCATGACCTTCGTGCGTCTTCCGAGTATTACCCATGCCATCAGGCTTCCGATAATGGCGTTTCCAATACCGATCCATGTGCTGGCAAGCCCGTATTTCCATCCGAACTGTCCTGCATACCCCACAAACACTACTGCCGAAAAATAAGACGTGCCATATGCAAATGCCGTGAGCCACGGTCCCACTGAACGGCCTCCCAGTACATATCCGTCCACACTTGTCGCATGTTTTCTGGAATAGAGTCCTACGGATACCATCACCGCAAAGAATACTACCAGTAATAATAATTTGATAACCATAATTATCCCTCATCTTTCTTATGTTTTCATGCTTTATACCGTTAAACTTTAAACCGTTACACTTTAAAGCAATAAAGCAATCCTAAAATAGAATACCATAACAAAGATAATTTGTAAAGTACTCTGAAGCATAATTTGTAACTAATCAACCCTAATCAGCAGGCCTGCGGGTTACTATTTACAGGTCAGATGCTGCGCTGGACGTAAGAAAAAGGGGATAGCTGAATCAGCCTGAATGCCTGATCCAGCTATCCCCTTTTTCTGCTTTCTATTTCAGCCTTATCTTTACTGCCGCTTTTTTGCCGCTTCCATCGGCCGCCCTGGCTGTGACTGTAATCTTCTTTCCTTTTCCCGCTTTCTTAGTCGTTACGACGCCTTTTCTGTTCACTGATGCATATCTTTTATCGTTCACTGTATACATAAGCGTCTTATTTGCTCCTTTGGATGCGGTAATCTTTGTCCTGACTTTTATTTTTCTGCCCGCCTTTACCGTCTTAGCCGCAGTCAGTTTAATCTTCTTTACCGCGCCCTTCATAATTCTGAATTTTATTGAGGCCTTTTTTCCGCTTCCGTCCTTTGCTTTTGCCGTAATTGTCACTGTTTTTCCTTTGCCGGCTTTTTTCATCGTTGCGACCCCTTTGGAATTCACAGATGCGTACTTTTTATTGCTAGAAGACCATGTCAGCGCCTTATTGGCGGCTTTTTCCGGTGTGATTGCGGCTGTCACCCTGACCTTCCTGCCAGCGGCTATGTTTTTAGACTCTGCCGACAGAGTGATGCTGCTTACCTTTATCGGCCTGCTGTCTCCTCCACCGTTTTTTACGGTCTCTGAGGATACTTTCACTGTCACTGTCTTCGTTTTTTCTTTGTAATTGACCGTCTCCCCTGCACGAATCGTGATCCGCGCACTCCCGGCTTTCTTTCCCGTAACGACTCCCTCAGGGCTTACCGGCGCGATACTGCTGTCTGAAGAGCTATAGCTAAGGGTCCCGGGCGCTTTGGCATTCAGTGACACAGATTCCCCTGTCTTAATACTCTTGTAAGACCAGGGACAGATAATCGTCTGCGATGCCTTTTTAATCGTAAATTCTCCTGCCTTGCTTCCTGTATAAGCATTCACTCCCTTTATAACGGCACGTGCTGTTCCGGCGTTAATGTTATTTTCATAAGAAACCGTATAATCTTTGTTCAGGGTCAGCGTCCTTCCCTCGTATTTTACAGTGGCTTCAGGTCTGCAGGCCTCTCCATTATAAGTATATGAGGTCTTTGATAACCGGACTGTGCTGTTTTCCAGATTCCAGTCCACTTTTCCGTATACTTTCACACTCATAGCCCCGGTCACTGCCACCGGCGTACAGGCAATCGAAATCTTGCCGGATGCATCTGCTTTCTCTTGAGATATGTAGAGAAGATTCTCAGGATCTGTCAGGCTGACGGCATCCCCTCTCTTTACTGCAAGAACTATATAAGTATTTCCGGGGGTTAAATCGCTAAATTCTGCTGTCAGCTTCCCATTGTTTACAGAAAAAGCTCCTCCGACAGCGGCTCCCATTGACTGCTCTTGAGCCTTTATGTCTAATCTTTCTTCCGCATTTTCCTTGGCAGACCTTCTTTTGGCTTCCAACGACTGTCCCTGAAACATTTCCGCTTCCTGTGTATCTGTTACAACCTCTTCTTTTGTTATGTCTTCGTTGTCATCTTCTGCCTCATCCACAACACTCATAATCCTGCCGGAAGCCGCGTCATAGGGCGTCCAAGCCAGATCAGGCCCAGCCTTCTGCATCACGGTCTCCTTCCATGTACTGTCTCCGGCCGGATAATATGCAGTGCAGGCTACTCCTTTAAACACGTCGTTACTAAGTTCCGGGGCTTTTCCTGGAAACATAATCTGCGTAAGTCCGGTGCAGTTTTCAAATGCACGTGGAGAAATCTTTTTAAGTCCTGTATTCAAAGTAAGAGATGTAAGGCCGGTACACCCCATAAACACCATGTTCCCAATCAGCGTCACTTCTGACGGAACCACCAGTTCCCCGGTTAATCCCGTACAGCCGTAGAAAGCCATATAATCAAGCTCTTTTATTCCTTCCGGAAGTACAAGATTCTCTGCCGCAAGGCCGCTGCAGCCGCAAAACGCATATTCGCCGATATCTGACACGCCAGACGGGATTTCCAACGCGCCGGTTAATGCGCCGCATTGATTAAACGCATATTGGCCAATCGTCACAAGTCCTGCCGGCAGAGAAAGCGTACCGTCAAGCCCGCTGCACCCGTCAAATGCATAATCTAAAATCTCTGTCACACTGTCCGGAATGAGAATGCTGCCTGTAAGGCCGCTGCAGCCGTCAAAGCCTCCGAGAACTTCCAGGCCGTCGGGAAAGGCCAGCTCTCCCTTTATATTCTTGCAGTTTCCAAAAGCCCATCCTTCTATACGCTTAAGTCCTTTTCCTAATGTCAGCGCACTGAAATTATCCTTCCAAAACGCATTGTCCCCTATCGTCTGTACACGATCCGGAATGACCAGATGATTCGACATTGACGTGCAATTTTTAAATGCGCCTGCTCCGATTGTTTCAAGGCTCTTTCCAAAGGTAACTCCTGTCAGTTTGCCGCACTCTTCGAACGCCCCGGCGCCAATCGTCTTTACACTGTCTGGAATCACTAACTCTCCTGTATACTTTCCCTTCCATGCTTCCGGCGCGTCATGAGTTCCAAACGCATAGTTTCCTATTGTCTCTACACCCTTTCCAATGACCAGGCATCCCTCAAAATCTCCGCATTCCGTGAATGCCCTGTTTTCTATTGTTACTACCTGATCTGGGATGACTAAATCACCTTTCATATCATCGCATCTTGCAAACGCTTTTTCACCAATGATTTTAACATTGTTCCCTAACGTCAGCCCTGTAAATCCACTGCCTCCGAATGCCCCTTTCGGGATCTGCTCCAGACTATCCGGAAGCACAAGCTCACATTGGCACCCAAATCCTTCAAAAGCACCTTCTCCAAGGCTGGTAAGCTTATTTCCAAAGGTGACCTTTGTCACATTTTCTGTAGCATCATAATAATTCAGATATCCGCTGCTTCGGAAGGCATATGCGCCGATGCTTGTCACATTTTCTGGAATCACAAACTCCCCAGTAAACCGGAATCCTTTATCAAAGCCGATTCCATCGCTGGAAAAGGTATAATCTCCTATAGCAGTAAGCGTTTCCGGAAGCTTCAGTTCGTCTTTTCCCCCGGCACAATCCGAAAACGCGTAATCTCCCAGATAGGTAACACCCTCGCTGATATAAAGAGCCTTGATCTTTCTCCGCTCCTTCGCCCAGGGCGTTTTGTCTCTTGACGTCCAGTCAAACATCGGCCCTGCTCCGATAATGGAGAGTGTGCCGCCATCGTCCAGGGACCAGTACAAGTCCTCCCCGCATCCCTTATCCTCCATGACAACCGTATGCTCCTGCTTATCATCCGCCACTGTCATAGACTGGGTCGCCAGAAGACTGTCCTTCCTGAAGATCACCATGTATTTGCCCGGGACAAGATACAGTGTGACACTTCCGTCCCCCGCAGTCCTGTACTCTGTATCCTTCTCCTGCTGATCCTGCCTCTTGACGGTCAGTCTCGCATTCTCTACTGCCTCTCCATTTTCATCAACTGCTTTTAATACTGCTTTATAGCTGATATAGGGGCATTTGCCCTTCCCATGCTCCTGCTTATCCACGGACCAGTAAAAATCGCACACCTTGACAGGCCCGATGTTCCAGGATTTTGACAATGATTCTTTATTTAAAAACGCAATTGTCCCTCCGATGCTGCCGCTTGCATTGATATCCCCTGCATAGCACAGCTTACACTCATGCCTGTACACATCGTCTGTAAATTGTTTCTCAGATTTTACATGAATTGTGCCGCCGACCTCTGCTGTCACAGACATCTTTGTCACTTTTTCATTCAGAACCGTAATCTGCGGTGTCAGCTTAAGTCCTATATAGACCTCAATCTCTGTATTCAGCTCTCCATCCATCGTCGGCCCTGTCGTCAGATCATAAAATCCTCCCGCCCTGTCGGTATCGTAGCCGAACCCCATCGTGGATGTCACCGTCGTATCCAGAGTAATCTCGCCGCTCGCCTCAAAACGAACGCCAGGCACAAAGGTAACGAACACACCCGGTGCCGGGGAGATCGAATAACGGCTGAAACTCTTAAAATCCTTATCCGCCGACATACTGGCAGAAAGTTTCCCACTGGCCTCTATCGTTCCCGTAACCTTTGCCTCCGCAATCGTTCTGCCTCCATAGAGGTTCACCTCTACCGATGCCTCTGCAGAAAACGTGGCCTTAAGTTCTGTGCCGAATTGATATTCCACAGGCGAACTCTGTTCCTTCCCGCTTTTTAAGCCGGACGCCGGATTCCGGGTGATACCGGCGCTTAAGGTACTGTCATCCAGCTCGGCCTTACTGCTTCTCCCTCCAATCTTCACATACTCAAACACATCCTCCAGATCAGCTTCCGGATTATCTGTCACAACGACAGAATCGTCCTGTACTGTCACCTCCGCAGCCACAATAATCAGGAGAGAGCCATCTGCATATTGATAGACGAAAGTATCTCCCTGCTTCATTCCCCTGACTGCCTCTGTAGGATGTAAAATGGCATAGGTACCGTCTTTACGATCCTCAACGGAAACTTTGCCACCTTCCTTTTCTATGATTGTACCGCCCGCAAATACCGCAAAGTTAGACTGTTTATCATCATCCAGATTCAAAACTTCTTTTCCTTCAAACGAAGGATCGTCTGCCGTTTTTGCCTGAAATTCCTGAAACGACCTGGTATGCCTGTCGTCTATGTATGCCTCACATAACGCATGATGCTCATTTGCGTCCAAAAGGTATGCCTTCGTAAGAAAATATTCAGGAAGCTCGCTGACAACAAGTCGTATCTGTACCGTATCTTTGCCCGGTACGGCCTTTTCTGAGCCGGAGCCAAGCATCTGTGTCCCGTCCTCACTGTAGACTGCAACAACCAGATCACATTCTTCCTCTACCTGATACCTGACAGAAGCAGTCTGTCCTTCTACATCTGCCTCAACGATTCGAAAAGCATCCTCTGAGCCGTTCTCCCTGTCTGATTTCTCCAGTGTATTTGCCACCAGTGAGGCAAAGGAATCCTTTGCCTCAATCTCCATATCTTCCGCAGAGATTTCCGCCTCCGGCGACTCTTTCGTGCCAATATCTCCGCTGCCGTCCTCTGCCGTCTTAACTGGCTCCTGCGCCAGGACAGAAATGTCCGGAATCTGAACTGCCATGAATAAAACCAACAGCCACGCCAATCTTCTTCTACGCTTCATCATACAATTCCCCAAAAATTCTTACTTCATCTGCTCCACTCTCTCCTGCACCGTCTTATTAAAGTTCTGTACTCTCCGGCTATAGGTCTCCGTCATATACCTGGAATTCAGCATAAAATCTGCCGTTGCAAGATTATTTGCAATCGGGATATCATACACCACTGCAATCCTGAGAAGGGCTTTCACATCCGGGTCATGGGGCTGTGCCTCTAGCGGATCCCAGAGGAAAATCATGAAATCAATCTGACCTTCTACAATCTTCGCACCGATCTGCTGGTCGCCGCCAAGGGGGCCGCTGTTATATCCTTTCACCGGAAGTCCGGTCTTCTCGGCAATCAGCCTTGCTGTCGTCCCGGTCCCGCAGAGGAAATGGCTCTTTAAGACCTCCTTGTTCCTGTCGCACCAGTCCACCAGTTCCTTCTTCTTCCCATCATGGGCCACTAACGCAATGTGCTTTGCCTTTTCAATCTCAAATGTTACATAATTATCGCTCATATCTTTGTACCTCCTGTCTCCAGCCTTATGCCTTTCTATCTCTATCTTTCGATCCTTTTCCTTTGATCTCTGTCCTTCTGTCTTTCGATCCCTGTCCTTCTGTCCTTCGATCTCTGTCCTTCTGTCCTTCGATCCTTTTCCTTCGATCTCTGTCCTTCCGTCTTTCGATCCCTGTCCTTCTGTCCTTCGATCTCTGTCCTTCTGTCTTTCGATCCCTGTCCTTCGATCTCTGTCCTTCTATCCTTCGATCTTCTCCACAACTTCGCCCTGTCTCTTATAAATGCTGCCGGCCGGCACGAATCCACGCACAGAGGAAAGCGGATAGATATTCGTGTGACTTCCCACAACGCTTCCCGGATTCAGCACTGTACCGCATCCGACCTCCACCTCATCTCCCAGCATGGCGCCGAATTTTTTCATTCCTGTCTCAATGTTTCCTTCCGGTGTCTTTACAACCACCAGCTTCTTATCAGATTTCACATTGGACGTAATCGAGCCCGCACCCATATGAGCCTTATATCCCAGGACAGAGTCTCCCACATAATTATAGTGGGGAACCTGGACCTTGTTAAAGAGAATGACATTCTTAAGCTCCGTGGAATTCCCTACCACTGCACCTTCGCCTACAATTGCATTCCCCCGGATAAATGCACACTGTCTTACCTCTGCATTTTTTCCGATAATCGCCGGCCCGCCTATATAGGCGGAATCAAAGACCTTCGCTGATCTGGCGATCCATACATTTTCGCCGCGCTTTTCATAGTCCTCCTCTGGAAGGGTCTCACCCAGCTTCACGATAAATTCGCTGATCTTCGGAAGCACCTCCCACGGGTAGGTGACTCCTTCAAAAATGTCCCTGGCAATCGTCTCCTCCAATGTATACAGTTCCTTAACTGTTAATTCCTTCATATAAAATGACCTCCTGATTCTTTTGCTGCTGCCGGGTTCATCCGGTCAGCTTATTCGGCTCTTTCCCGCCTGCGGCTTTTTTCCCGGCACTGCCCGGGCCTGGATTTTTTTTATAAAACTGTGCTGCCCGGTCATAGCAGGCTCTGAGCTGACATTGGTTTGCAAGCCCTTTTACTCCTTCCGTCCTTGTGACAATAAAGCGGTTCAGCTTCTCCATATATTCCTCCGGTGTAATCTCTCCGTCTGCCACATAGGTAAGCCCCTTCTCCCAGCTTGCCGTAAGTTCTGGATTTAAAAGGGATTTTATAGAATGCTCCACAACGTCATAAATCATTTCGCCCAGCATAGCGGGCGTAACAATCTGTGTTTTTTGATTCAGCATTAAATATTGATTATGAAAAAGCTTTTTTAATATCTCGCCCCTGGTGGCGCTGGTTCCGATTCCGCTTCCCTTAATCTGGGCGCGGAGCTCTTCATCCTCAATCAGCTGCCCCGCATTTTCCATGGCAAGAATCAGTGAACCGGAATTGTAACGCTTCGGAGGAGATGTTTTTCCCTCCTTGATTTCCAAAGACTGTACCGGAAGAATCATGCCTTTCTTTATCGTCTGTATTTTCTCGAAAAATGTCCGGTCCGTATCACCGCCATTTTCTCCGGACAGCTCCTGTCCTTCTGAAGAATTTTTCTTTCCCGGAATACCGGCAACCTTGAAGTATCCCTCTTCTGCCAGTACCTTAAAATTAGCAAAGAAGGACTCCCCCCGGATCTTTGTAGTAATCGCAACCTTCTGATAGACGGCGGGCGGATAGAAGATACTTAAGAATCTCCTTACGATCAGGTCGTAGACAGACTGGGAGATCCCCGGCAGGCCAGAAAGAGCCGGAATCCCCTGCCCGGTCGGTATGATCGCATAGTGGTCTGTAATCTGCTTATCATTTACATATCTCGTCTTCCCGATCTTCTTATGGCTTCCAAATGCCACGATTTCCTTCAGATACTCTACCGCCGGAGCATACTTCATAAGACCATTCAGATTCTTGTGAATCTCCTTTGCTACTGCCGAAGACAGCACCCTGGCATCTGTTCTCGGGTAGGTGACAAGCTTTTTCTCATACAGCTCCTGAACAATGCGGAGCGTTTCATCCGGGCTGATCTTAAACCGCCTGGAGCATTCATTCTGAAGCTCGGCAAGATTAAATAATAGGGGAGGATTCTTTTTTTCCTTCCTTTTCTCCACAGCCTCTACTGTGCACTGTACTGGTGTGTCTTCGCTCAGATACTGGATCAGTTCCTTTGCCTTTTTCTCTTCCTTAAATCCGTTTTCCTTATACAGATCAAAGGATTCAAACCAGCGTGATCCCTTCACGGCACGCCACTCGCTCTCAAAGGTCTGCCCCGGTTCCCCGCTGTGACTTAATACCCTGTAGAAGGGCGTCTCCACAAACTCCCGGATCTCTCTCTCCCGGCGCACCACCATGCCGAGCACGCAGGTCATTACCCGCCCGACAGAAATAACGGAGTATTTCGTTCCGAGATAGCTTGAGATACTGTTTCCGTATTTCAGAGTCAGAAGCCTGGAGAAATTAATTCCCATAAGATAGTCCTCTTTTGCACGCAGATAAGCCGAGGCAGAGAGATTATCATATTCTTTCAGATCCTTTGCCTCTTTGATTCCTCTCAGGATTTCCTCCTCTGTCTGGGAATCAATCCATACACGTCTGCGTGTTTTGCCGCTGACTCCTGCCTGCTGCTCTACAAGACGGTAGATATATTCCCCCTCTCGTCCGGAATCGGTGCAGACGTAGATGGTTTCCACATCCTCCCTCGTAAGGAGTCCTGCCACAATCCGGTACTGCTTTGATACAGCAGGAATCACCTCATATTTGAACTCCTTTGGTATGAAGGGCAGCGTACCAAGACTCCACCTCTTCAGAGAACTATCATACTCCTCTGGATAGCTCATAGTGATAAGATGCCCCACACACCATGTTACAATCGAATCCTCTCCCTCCAGGTATCCGTCCTGTCTCCTTGTATTAAGCTTCAGTGCTTTTGCAAATTCCTGCGCCACACTGGGCTTTTCTGCAATATAGAGTGATTTCCCCATAACCCCTGTTTTTACTCCTGTCTTACTCCTGTCTGTTTTACTGCTGCAAGGCGTATAACTGCTCTGGTACTACTGTCTATTCTTCCCTGCCGCGGGCCTTTCTGGTATGATGGATCCGTTCCCTGATCCCCCTAAGGACAGGAAGGTGGATTCCTCTGATCTTCTCCAGAATGGAGCTCTCGTCCGTATGAACCTCCGGCCTTGCATGGAGCGCCTCATCCATAAACGCTGCCTGTGAATCAATATAAGGCTCCTTCTGTTCTTTCTTTCTGTATTTACCATTGCTCTGCAGAACTCTCGCCTTCACATTATCACTCAGCATAATCCGAAGATAATGGTTAATCTGCTTCTTAATATCCTCATCAAGCACAGGAGTTGCAACCTCCACACGCTTCTCTGTATTTCTCGTCATCATATCTGCGGAACCGATATAAATCTTCTGCTCTGATCCTGTACCAAAGCTGAAAATACGCGGATGTTCCAGGTATCTTCCTACAATGCTCATAACCCGTACATTATCCGTATACCCCGGTATTCCCGGAAGCAGACAGCAGATTCCTCTTACGATCAGATCAATCCGCACCCCTGCGACTGATGCCTCGGATACTTTCCTGATGAAGTCCACATCTGTCAGGGAGTTCATTTTCATAATGATACGTCCGCTCGTGCCCTTTTTGATCTCCTCATCCATAAGATAAAGAACCTTCTGCTTCAGGCTTGTGGGAGCCACAATGAGATGATTATAGTTCCCGCTCAGATTTCCGATGGACATATTCTTAAAGAATTCCGTAGCATCTCTTCCGATTGCCGGATCCGCTGTCATAAGCGACAGGTCTGTATACATCGCTGCCGTCTTTTCATTATAATTTCCAGTACCGATCTGTGTAATATACTGAATCTCATTCCGGTTCCTGTAAGTAATCAGGCAGATCTTTGAATGAACCTTATAATCATCAAATCCATAGATTACCCGGCATCCTGCCTCTTCCAGCCGCTCAGACCATCCGATATTATTCTGCTCGTCGAACCTGGCACGCAGCTCAATCAGTACCGTAACCTCTTTTCCGTTTTCCGCTGCCGCACAGAGATATTCCACAAGCCTTGCTTTCCTTGCCAGCCGGTAGATCGTAATCTTAATCGTCATGACATTGGGGTCTGCAGATGCCTCCTTAATGAGCTTCAGGAAGGGATTCATGCTCTCGTATGGATAAAAGAGCAGAATATCCTTGCGCTTGATCTGCTTCATCAGGCTCCCTTCCTGTACACGCGGAGAATTCTGCGGCGCAAACGGCTGATAAGAAAGGGGACGCTTCATGGCTTCCGGAAGCTCGCCGCTTATGGTAAAGATATAGGAAAGCTTCATAGGAATCTTCGTCCGGAAGATCTGATTCGGACGGATCTTAAATCTGTCGCAAAAATACTTTTCATTCTCCGGGGAAAGCTTCTCTGCTGTCTCCAGACGCACCACTGACATCTTCCGGCGTTTATGCAGAGTCTGCTTCATAAGATGCCGGAAATCATCATTGACCTCCAGTGCCTCATCATCCGGCGCCACGTCAGCATTTCTCGTCACGCAGATATAATTCGGCTCTGACACCTCATACTGGGAAAAGACCAGATTCAGATATTCCACAATCACCTTTTCCATGCGGATATAGCGGAGGTCATGTCCCGGGAGGTACAGCACATCCGAGATAAACTGCGGCACCGGGACAATCCCGAACATGGATTTATCCTTCAGCTTCAGTGTTGCCGTCACATAGATCTCCTTATTCAAAAGATGTGGAAACGGGTGGTTCGCATCTACAATCTGGGGAGAAAGGACGGGCAGAATCTGTTCCTTAAAATACTTTTTTACGTACTTTTTTTCCTGCTGCTCCAGTTCCTTAAAATCAAGTCCGCAGATCCCGTATGGATGAAGCTGTTTCTTAATCTCAGCATATGTCTTATCCCGTTCCTTGTAAAGGGGGGCTACTGTCTTAAATATCTGTTCCAGCTGCTCATGGGGAGTCATCCCGGAACGGCTGTCTCTTGTATTGGCATCCGTATGAGCCATATCAAACAGGCTGCCTACACGAATCATAAAAAACTCATCCAGGTTGCTTGTGAATATGGCAACGAATTTCATACGCTCCAGGAGAGGAACTGACGGATCCTGCGCCTCCTCCAGCACCCGCTGATTGAACTTAAGCCATGACAATTCACGGTTCTGGGTAAAATTCAAGATATTTCTATCCATAATCATATCCTCGTCTCATATATATTCTGATCACTGTCCTATTTTGCGCTGATGTATCCTTTTTTTGTAAGCGCTTCCGCACAGAGTACTGCACCTCCTGCCGCGCCGCGCACAGTATTGTGGGAAAGTCCTACAAATTTATAATCAAATAACGTATCCTCCCTGAGGCGTCCGATGGAGATTCCCATCCCATTTTCATAATCCACGTCCAGGCTTACCTGGGGGCGGTTATCCTCCTCAAGATACTGGATAAACTGCTTGGGCGCACCTGGAAGGCCTGCCTCCTGCGGGAAGCCTTTATAGCTTACCAGCTTACTGATCAGTTCTTCCTTCGAAGGCTTCTTTTCGAAATTAATAAATACTGCCGCCGTATGTCCGTCCAGTACCGGAACGCGGATACACTGGCAGGTAATTCTCGGAAACTCTGCCTTTACAATCTCTCCGTTCTCCACATGTCCCAGTACACGGAGTGGCTCCTGCTCACTCTTCTCCTCTTCCCCGCCGATATACGGAATTATATTCTCTATCATCTCCGGCCATTCCTTAAAGGTCTTTCCGGCGCCTGAAATCGCCTGGTATGTGGTCGCCACAACCTCCTTCGGCCCGAATTCCTTCCATGCCGCAAGGCACGGCGTATAACTCTGGATGGAGCAGTTCGGCTTCACGGCAATAAAACCTCTCGTTGTTCCAAGACGCTTTCTCTGAGCCTCGATTACCTCAAAATGCTCTGCATTGATCTCCGGAACTACCATGGGAACATCCGGCGTCCATCTGTGGGCGCTGTTATTAGATACAACCGGCGTCTCTGTCCTTGCATAAGCCTCCTCGATGGCACGGATCTCATCCTTCGTCATATCAACCGCACTAAATACAAAATCCACAGTAGAGGCAACCTTCTCCACCTCATTTACATCAAGAATCACCAGCTTTTTCACACCCTCCGGCATGGGCTTTTTCATCTTCCAGCGGTCTCCTGCCGCCTCCTCATAGGTTTTTCCTGCTGACCTGGGGCTTGCCGCCACTGTTACCACCTCGAACCACGGATGATCCTCAAGCAGAGAAATGAAACGCTGCCCGACCATTCCTGTTGCTCCTAATATTCCTACTCTTAATTTTCTGTCCATTGTAAAGCTTCCTCCTGTCTCTTCAGTTATGCTGGTCGTCAGATAAATGTAGTTACGTTAATTCCAGCTCTGTCTCATATGCTTCCATATATTTCCTGTAGATCTGAATCACCTCTTCCATGGCCTCCATTCCCGGAGCGCCGACAGTTGTCCGTCTGCTCACACAGGTCCTCAGGCTGATGGCATTATAGATGTCCTCCTTAAATACCGGACAGATCTTCTGATATTCCTCGATCGGAAGGTCATCCAGCGGAACTTTTTTTTCAATACACTTAAGCACCAGCTGACCGACCATCCCGTGGGCATCACGGAACGGTATGCCCCGGTTTACCAGATAATCTGCCACATCCGTTGCATTGGTAAAGCCCTGCTTTGCACTGTCCTTCATCCGTTCAGGGTGGAACCGCATGGTACGGAGCATCCCGGCAAACAGGGAAATACATGCCTTCACACTGTCGATCGCATCAAATGTCCACTCCTTATCCTCCTGCATATCCTTATTATATGCAAGCGGGAGACCCTTCATCGTCACCAGAAGTGCGTTAAGGGCACCGTACACGCGCCCGGTCTTCCCTCTTACGAGCTCCGCAATATCCGGGTTCTTCTTCTGAGGCATAATACTGCTTCCCGTGCTATAGCTGTCATCAATCTCCACAAACTGGTATTCATTAGAGTTCCACATAATCACTTCCTCTGAAAACCGGCTCAGATGCATCATGATAATAGATAATGCAGACAGGAATTCAATCAGATAATCCCTGTCTGACACACCGTCCATGCTGTTCAGGGACGGTCCGTCAAATCCCAGAAGCTTTGCTGTATACTTCCGGTCCAGAGGATAGGTAGTCCCTGCCAGGGCCCCGCTTCCAAGAGGACAGGTATCCATCCTTTTGTGAATATCATTGATTCTCTCATGATCCCTTTTAAACATCTCAAAATAAGCGCCCATATGGTGGGCAAGGGTGATAGGCTGGGCCTTCTGAAGATGGGTAAAGCCTGGCATAAAGGTATCAAGATGCTCCTCCATAATCCCGAGAATTGCGTAAAGCAGCTCTTCAATCAGATTATCCAGAACCAGAATCTCATCCCGGATATAGAGCTTCATGTCAAGTGCCACCTGGTCATTCCTGCTTCTGCCGGTATGCAGCTTTTTCCCTGCATCCCCGATCCGATCAATTAAAACGGATTCCACAAAGCTGTGGATATCCTCATATTTATCCGTAATCTTAAGACGCCCCTGAGTCAGATCCTCCATAATCCCGGTGAGGCCCGCTATGATCTTCTCTTTCTCTGTCTCATTCAATATGCCTTTTCTTGAAAGCATCATGACATGGGCAATGCTTCCCTTGATATCCTGCGCATAAAATCTCTGATCAAACGATATGGAGGCATTAAACTTATATACAACATCATCCGTTTCCTTCGTGAAACGTCCTCCCCATAGCTGCGCCATATGTACACTTCCTTTCTCAAACGTATTTCGTGAATCATTATCTGAACTATTACAAGTATTATTTTTCAATCTTACCATATTGTATCAAAAAATGGAACATAAGTCATCTACTTTTTCATGGAACTATTAGTTCGTCCGTGAATCGTAACGAATATTCACAACCGCAGTAATTCTGGCGGTAAAGGCCATACTCTTTTGACAGCTCTATAGAACGCTTATATCCGTTCTTTTTCTTAAAGTCCGACTGCAGATAAGCGACCCCATACTCTTTTTCCAGTCTCGTGCCGATCTCATTCAGACGGTCTGCATTTTTCAACGGACTTATACTTAAGGTTGTTGTAAAATAATCAAACTCCCCCTTTCTGGCAAGCCCGGCTGTCTCCCTGAGGCGGAGTTCATAGCATTTCAGGCATCGCTCTCCTCCCTCCTTAAGATGCTCCAGTCCTCTGGCCATCTCCTGAAATCGCTCTCTGTCATAGCTTCCGGCTATGAAAGCTGCCGGATGCTTCAGCTTCATATCACTTAACAGTGTCTGCTGCTCCAGAATCCGCTTTGTATACTCGCTTTCCGGATAGATATTGGGGTTATAATAGAATACAGTAATCTCAAAATAATCACTCAGATATTCCAGGACATAGCTGCTGCAGGGCGCACAACAGCTGTGAAGAAGAAGGCGGGGCACCCGTTCCTCCTTCTTTAATTTCTCAATTAGTTTATCCAGCTCTCTCTGATAATTCATGGCTTTTCTCCTTAAAGTATGCTCTGCTACGTTCCATAATCTGAAGGTCATGAATCGTAATAATGCTCTTCTGAAAATTATAGCTTTTCCCCAGGCATATGGCAAGAGGAAATATGCACGGAAAGAAGGCTTGGAGCACGTACTAGTATAACCCACGATAATTTTCGGCCGATCAAATCCTCTCCATTTTCCGTAATTGCCCTGACGCTGTACAAGGATACGGACTTATTGGCATTGCCATATCCACAAGTTTCTGAAAAATGCCATAAAAAACAGGGAAACAAATCTGAATCATCAGTTATTTCCCTGCCTTATGGCTACAATATTAAATTCTCTACATTATCGTTTTATACCGTTTGAAGTCCTGCAAGCTGTTCTACATCCTCAACCTTAAGACCTGAATATTTTGCAATTTTATCAAATGGCAATTCTCCATCTTCTAACATCCTAAGAGCTGTTTCCCTTTGGTTTTGGCTAATTCCCTGATTCAAAATTTTTCTTGCACTTGTTTCAATCAATGCTCCGCTCATCATATCACCTACGCCTTTCTGCACATTCTCGTATTTCTGTGCAATCCGAAAACCGTAAAATTCGTATCCGTAATCCGTTCCTTGTCCGCTTCGTCCTGCTGGTCTAAAAAATGTTCATTGGGGAAAAAACAGATTTCTTCGTCCCCTGTGTATGCTTCCCCGAAAATTTCATTGATTACGGGGATAATCAGCTTCCGGCAGTCATTGAGGATTGTCCGAAATGCTCCGTCATATATATTTGCCATATCTTAATTCCTTCCTTTTGTGTCTTTATCATATCATTTTTTTACCTCAAATTCAAGAATTTCATGCACGGAAGGAAGGCTTCTATATACGTCTCACATCCCCTTTTACAGATTGAAAAACAGGCAAGAGTCCTCTCCTGCCTGCATAACTATTTACAAATGGCCTTCTACTATTCGCTTTCTCGGTCAGATTCACGGACTTGTATGCCATTTTTTTTGCAATATTTCCATAATGTACTGTCTTTTTTAGTAAATACTGTACCGCTAAAGCATGTATTTTGGGAATACTTCAATGCATCATCGTCTAAACTTATATCATCACCCATAAAAATAATTGTTTTTAGATTTGGACAATTAGCTCCTATTCCTCTCCTAAGAGTGGTTAAAGATTTAGGAAGTATTATTTTTTCTATATATTCATTATACGCTATAGAAACTTCATCTAATGCTGTAACAATATGTCCATCAATCTCATCAGGTATTACAACAGTCGTCTCTTGATTCACCAGCGCCCCATTATAACAAATGATAATGATTTCACCTGTATCTTCAAAAATTCTATATGTATAAAGACCATCTCCTGACTGCATTAATTTACCAGTGCCTTTTTCTCTGCTCAATTCTGTTTCTTTTTCAAATATTTCACCATAAAATTTACGAAGTATTATGTGACCAACAAAAGATGCACATATAAATATGCATATAATTACAATGATGACTTTTATGGAAAAAATTTTTCTATAACTCAGTTCCATGAAGACTCCTCCAATCTGCCATCCACCATTTGGAACACCTCGTCGCAGAGATCATTAATGTCATATTTATTGTGAGTTGCAATGAGTATAGCCGCACCTCTTTCTTTTTCTTCTTTTATAACATTATGTATCATATGTACGCTCTTCTCATCCAGAGCATTCGTAGGCTCGTCTAGTAATAATATCTGGGGCTTTTCAAAAATAGCCTGTGCAATATTTAATTTCTGCCTCATTCCAAGTGAAAATGTTTTTACTTTATCATTATTTACAGGAAGCCCAACTCTCTTAATTGCATTTATTATATCATCGTCTCTTGCAATCTTTTTGATATCAGCTAAAAGCTTCAAGTTGTCCGCAGCCGATAAATAAGGGAGCATCTCCATATTTTCTATAATAAGTCCAACACTATCTGGAAACGATATATCTCTATGAAGCATTTTCCCGTCTATTAATACATCTCCTTCAGTTGGTTTAATTAGACCTGCAATAGCTCTTAATAGCATTGTCTTTCCAGAACCATTCACTCCATATAATCCATAAATCATTTTATTCTCAAATTTACAATTAATATGATCAAGAACTATCCTCTTTTTTATTTTCTTTGTGTAATTTTTTATTTCTATCATTTAAAATACTCCTCATATGATTAATATTGTAATCATGCAGGCATGAAATGCATGACCTTTTGACGCTTGTATCATATTATATCTGTTTTCTTAATACATATTACTGTAGCAAAATATATCAGGATATTTTTTATACACGTTAGTAATATTCCGTATGAATCATTATATTCAAATACTAACCTTAAAGGTTCAAATATAATTGCAAAAGGCCCGGCATTTATTTTGCTTAAACAAATAATAATGATCCCACAATCTATAAGTAAGATGGAAAGTGTCTTATCAAAAAACAGTTGACATAATAACTCTGCTGCTATAATACCAAAGATAATTGTGCTATAATCTAAAATTTGTTTTAAAATAAATTTCAAGCTTAAATCTGAAAAATTACAAAAAAACAAAAGCCATACACACACCTGGATGAAGACTAAGAAAAATATATTAAGAATCAGTTTCATATACAGGCCTGCTATATATATTGGTACACTTTTACATCTAACAAAGTTTAATATTCCATACCTTTTAATATAGAAATCTCCCCAATTTGCAAAATTAATGACAAAGATAAGCAGAGGAGATAATAATGCAAAAATATCAACTGGAGAAACTTTTGTACTTATACTGTCAAAATATTCTAATCTATTTACAAGCGGCCATTCCAATTTATAATAACTATTGTATCTAAAATAATAATTTTGAATAAATATGACCACAATTAAAAGTATCCAGTTTAAAACCTCTTTTTTATTTTTCAAAATAATCACTTTTCTTTCTAATTATTAAATATAAGTTGTAGAGTAAGATTGCAAATCCGGCATCTCTAAAAAGAATCACAATAGTATCAGCTAAACTTAACTGGTCTAAGCATATCAGCCGGACCATTGCTGTCTTATAATATAAAAAGCTAAATGAAGGAATAAAATACATAATTATAAAAAAAGCCAGACAATATATAAGTATTGTTATGATCAATGACAAACTTTTAGGAATAAATATGCTTAATAATTCTTTCGTCATATATACGATCAGAAGATATAAAGAAATATAAATAACTTGTAATAAAATTGCATATCCAAAACCATGTTTTAAAGCCAGACTTACATTTCCGAATATCCCCACAAAAAAAATACAGATAGCTTCATGTATAAACGCTAAATATATAATGATCGGAAGAGAGTGTATGATCTTTTTCATCCACCATTTAGATATACTTTCATATTTTGTAATCCTTATTGCATTATCAGGTATACTAATATAATCCTCAAGTATTAAAAATATTATCATAACTATTATATGGATATTTAAAGAAGACTGATAATCACCGGCAACAACATTCTCTGTAAAAATAGTCATAGATATAAATCCACGATTATACATACGAAGTAAGGGAATAAACGATGACAAAAAACTTATAAGCAATAATACAAATGCTCCCCAAAAGCCCTTAAATATTCTTTTTTTCAAATTTTGTCTCCTTTAAATAAAATATCAGGCAGATAACCCCAAACAGGAATACTACCTCTAAGAACAATGGAATCAAGGTGTCCAGGTAGTACTCTGAATGGGGCTGAAACAGAAGGACAACGCTGTTCTTTTTTAAACATAATGCAATCCATAGTGTAAATATAAATCCATATACAATTTTTATATTTTTTATAGAAATACTCATCATTGTACTTGCCATGGATACCATTCCTAACACAAATGAACAAAGCAATATAAAAATTATATTTGTTAACAATTTATGTTCTATTTCAAATCTATAAAAAGTATTTAAAATAAGCTCATCTTCATACTTATCTCCAGCAGCGCCAAAAAATACTATGTGGGAAATCAGAAGATTTAATAACAGACCAACACAAATAATCCCACTTGCACCCCAGAAAGATTTTTTTAAATTTTCAATTATGTATTTCTTTTTACCCATTTTAGCCTGTATCAAATTAACATATCCGGATTCAAAATCCCATATACAATCATTAGAAAATATAAACAGCATGTATAATGGAAGCAGCCATAAATAAATAGATTGTAAAGTATGTCCTACCCCTACTGTATTGCATGACAGGAATGAGCAGTAATCAGGGTAATATGCTGTTCCCGAAGTAATAGCCTGTCTTACATGAATGAAAACTTCTAATGTCGGAAAAAATATAAGCAATACTATAAAAATATTTCTTAAACGGTTATTCCATGTCTTTCTCCAAAAAAACATTAAGAAACGCCTCCCTCTTTCACCTCATGGACTGACTATAACAAATCAAATTTGTGATTTCCATACCCTTTGCAGAAAATGCTTTTTTTTGCAGAAAACGACCTTTTTAAATAAAAAACCGGAACAGATCAAAAATCCATTCCAGTATCATGTCTTAATTACTATTATTAATATAATGGTATCATGATTGAAAACATAAATTCTTTATCATCATTCTGAATTGCATATGTTCCATGATATTTCTCAACTACTTTAATTACATTCTTTATCCCAATTCCGTGTTCTTCCTTTTCTTTCTTTGCAGTCACTAAACTCCCTCCACGCTTTATAATTGGAGCATTGTATGTATTCTTTACAGACAGTATCATGTCGTCATTTTCTATCATAAATTTCAACTTTATCACTCTTTTATCTTTGCATTGTTCGCACGCTTCAATCGCATTGTTTAATAGATTTGAAAGCAACACGACCAAATCTTCATTTTTGATGTTTATATGTAATAGGTCATTAACTCTTATAATAAATACAATATCTTTCTTTACTGCTTCAGCATACTTAATGTTTACTATTGTATTAACCATAACATTATTTGTGTTAATGGCATTTTCTTCTTTTTTGGAACTACTGCATATATCCGAAATATATTCCTTAAGCTCGTCATACTGCTGTTTTCTGATAAGGGAACTGATGCATGTCAAATGATTGTTAAACTCATGCGCCCTCGCCCTTTGTCTGTCAAGGTTTTCAGTAAGCATATTATACGTTTCAAGCTGATTCCTGCTTTGTATTGCATATACTTCGCTTTCCCGTATGATCTCACTCTTTTTTACTATATCATCTAGCAAATAAAATACAAAGAAATTCATAATCACAAGGCTAAAAGCGATCATATAAAGCACCTTCATCTGATCGACATCTTCAATATCATTAAAGGTTTTAACAATTCCTGATATGACAATTAGTGAAAATACAGGGAATATTATGAATTTTACCCATTCATCATCATGCATCAGCCAGTTTTTATATTTCTGGAAATTTCTCTTTATACAAAGGATAATAATAAATAACAATATTAAATCAATTGCTGCAATCATCCGGCTTATTAATTCTTCCTTAATATCCATTTTTGAGACATCATCAACAAGCATTTGTACAATAAAGTATGCAAAGTACTCAACCGTAACAAGAAGCCCCTGGAAAAGACATGCCAGTGCTGTTGATTTTGCCCATGTTATATCGTGAGCAACTTTCATGACTACTGAAATGAGTAATATAACAGCAATCTGTTTTATAATAAACTGTCCGGAGAGCAGCTTTACTAATGCAAACAGTGCAATAGAAAGCGCCATCACCAATGATATCTTTTTCATCTTTCCCGGATTGTATTCACTATTCGTTTTAAAAGTTCCATATAACAATTCACAACATATTACTTCAAACATAACAATCAATGCATCATTAATGGCATACAACATCTAAATTTCCCCTTTATACACAGTAAATCTGGTCTTTACATCCCTATACCTTGCTTTTGGTATCATAAATTCTTTTCCATTTTCCAGAATAACTATCTTGTTACGTATGCTTTTAATATACTTCATATTTATCAGATAGCTTTGGTGTATCCTAAGAAAATCGTCAGAATCTAATTCCTGCTCTATGTTATTCAATGTGCCATACATTGTATATATTTTGACGTGCCCCTCCATAATATGAAATTCCAGTCTATGAAGACTGCTCTCAATATACATGATCCGATCTATGGCAATACTTTTTGGGCATTCCCTAAAATGAAAATTCTTATATGAAGTGTTATAATCCATCTTTTCTATAATTACATCCATACATTCAGAAATTGAAGCTTCAAAATTATCTGAAGTCTTTAGCAGATATCGTAACGCTCCTACTTTATATCCTTCAAGTGAATAGTCAATAAATGCTGTCACAAACACTATAAAAATATCATCCGAATGTTTTCTGATCATTTCTGCAGTCTGAATTCCGTCACCCTCATTCATATTGATATCAAGGAAAATTATGCTGTATCTTATTATATCTGAACCAAGCTCAATAAGTTTCTTCCCCGAACGATAGGCATCAATCTTATAAACAATATTATATTTCGATAAATATAGTTTCAGATGATATTCCATGATTTTAAGAAATGGCTTTTCATCATCACAAATTGCTATCCTAAGCATATCAATAAGCCTCCGCCTTTCATAATCTGTGCAATATATGTATCCAATAAAGTATGACCCGTTACCATAAACGGCTCGGAGACCATCAGCAGTAACGGTTCTCTTCTGAAAATTATAGCTTTTCCCCAGGCATATGGCAAGAAGAAAGTAAGTTACTATTCACGGACTAACCGTCCGCTCATAGTAACTGCAACGAAAAATAACGCGTGTAAAGTCGCACAGAAAGCTGGATTCTACATACTATAAGATATATGTAAACTTTTACAGGAGGTTTTCTATGGAGCAAGTATTAGAACTTAAGAATATCCATTATGCCTATCACAACCTCGAAGGAGAGACACCTGCTCTCTCGGACATCTCCTTTGCTCTCGGGAAAGGAGAATTTGTCGCAATCGTCGGGCCTTCCGGGTGCGGCAAATCCACGCTGCTTTCGCTTATCGCAGGGCTCCTCGTTCCGGAAAAAGGACTAATCAAAATCAACGGGAAATATTTACGGGAGAGTACAACAAATGTAGGCTATATGCTCCAGCATGACGAACTTTTTGAATGGAGAACAGTGTATAACAATGTGATACTGGGACTTGAAGTCCAGCATATGCTCACTGCAAGAACAAAAGAAAAAGCCCACGAGCTTCTGGATTTTTACGGTCTCCGGCAATTTGAAAGAGCCCGGCCATCCGAACTCTCCGGCGGAATGCGGCAGCGCGCGGCGCTCATACGGACTCTGGTGCTTGATCCCGACCTGCTTCTTCTTGATGAACCATTTTCTGCACTGGACTACCAGACCCGGCTTACAGTAGGAGACGATATCGGTCAGATCATACGGCGCGAGGAAAAAGCCGCCCTTCTGGTCACACATGACCTGTCGGAGGCCATCTCTCTTGCCGACCGGGTTATCGTACTCTCCGGCAGGCCTGCGGCCATCAAGCAGACGATCCCCCTGATCTTCGACCTTGAAGAGGATACTCCCCTTGCCAGAAGAAACGCCCCGGAATTCAAGACCTACTTTAATTTAATATGGAAGGAGCTGAACACAGATGAATGACCTCTCAAAGGAGCAGCAGAAATATCTTCTCTGCCTTCGGAAACATAAGCGGATCGTCCGGATCTCCCGGATCCTCATTCTTTTTAGCTTCCTGTTTCTCTGGGAATTTACGGCAAACGTAGGAATCATCGACTCCTTTATTTTCAGCAGCCCTTCAAAGATCGCGCTGTGCTTCTGGGGAATGGTGCTGGATAAGACGATTTTTATCCATACAGGCGTCACCCTGTATGAAACCATCATAAGCTTTATCCTTGTGACCGCCGTCAGTATTCTGGTGGCTGTCGCCCTCTGGTTCAGCGCCAGGCTCTCGGAAATACTGGATCCTTATCTGGTGGTACTGAACAGCCTTCCGAAATCGGCACTGGCGCCGCTCCTGATCGTATGGCTCGGTGCCACTAAAACGACGATCATTGTCGCCGGAATGTCCGTCGCAATATTTGGAAGCATCTTAAGCCTCTATACAAGCTTTACAACCGTAGACCCTGGAAAGATCAAGCTCATATACACTCTGCAGGGAAAAAAGCATCAGGCGCTCGCGAAGGTAGTACTTCCAAGCTCCGTGCCTTCCATCATCAGCAACATGAAGGTCAATATCGGACTCTGCCTCGTAGGTGTTATTATCGGAGAATTCCTCGCGGCAAGAAACGGACTTGGATACCTGATCATATATTCCAGCCAGGTATTTAAGATGGATTGGCTCTTAATGTCCATCGTCCTTTTATGTATTATGGCGACTATCCTCTACTCCTTAATCAGCCTTCTGGAAAGATGGTGCCGGAACCGGTTTTAATAATTTACATCAAAAGAGACGCCGTATACGTAAAGCAGGAGATGCAAAAAACCGCACCTCCTGAGTACATAACTTATACTCCAGTCAAGTGTTTAGATGGGAAATCCGTGTCAGAACCTGGCGGTTTACTTCTATGGTTCTTTTCTCAATCACACATTGATGCTTTTCTCCCATCCTCCGTTTCTAACTGCACGGATAAATTCTTCTCTGATTTCTTCATTTGGAATTGATACCTTTCGCTTATATTTATCATAAGCCAGATAGCCAAGATGCACTAATAATGTCAGAATATCGTCCTTACTTTTAAAAGAGGTCATGTCATTCTGAAAACTCTTTGCATCAATCTCGCACTTTTCTCCTCCTATCATCAGAGTTATGGCATCTTTTAGTCCGTCATAGTTCAAATCAATATAGGATTTTAAACCCTCATACGTTTCTGTCTGTGTCCAGTAGTTTTCATACTCTCCATTCAGCATAGCCTGCACGATGGATCTGGGATTATAGATATGAATGTTTTTACGAAAGAGATATCCGTCATACCAGTACCTGGCCTCCTGAAAATCCATTCCGTATTTTTCACAGAGCATACGCACTTCATCCTCTTTGAATCCAACATAATCAGCAAGCCCTTTGGGGTTAACCATCGTATATTCATCAAAATTATTCAGCGCAGATTCCGTACCATACTTTTTAATCGGCAGAATTCCCGTAAGATATGCAAGATGAATACATTCCTCCGCTCCTGCTCCCTTGAACAGACTTCGCAGGAAAGTAATATACTCCATCTGCAGCTTCTGATTTTCCTTTTCTTCCCTGAAGATACAGTCCCACTCATCTATAATTACAATAAATTTCCGGCCTGTAGTCTTCGTAATCTCCTGAATTGCATTTGCCAGAGAATGATATGTTCCACACAAATGCTTTCCATATTCCTGTTGTAATTCTTCAATTATTTTTTGCTGTAAATATGCAGTCAGTCTCTCCTGACGGCCTTCGTTTATCGCTGTACTTCGCGTAAGCTGCATATCTATTCTTAACACATCGTATTTATTTAAATGTTGATAAAAAGTACGCTCTTCGGCTGCACTATAGCCTTGAAATAGTTCATACGAATCGCACCCACAGCTATAATAGGCAACCAGCATCTTAGCTGCCATTGATTTTCCGAAGCGCCGCGGACGGCTTACACATATGAACTTATCCTCTGTATCAATTACCTCATTCGTATAATGAATCAACCCTGTTTTATCTACATATATTTTTGACCTTACAGAAGTAAGAAATCCTTCATTGCCTGGATTAAGATAAATACCCATCCTTTTATACCTCTTAAACTTTTATGAATGCTTCTGGAAAATCAGCCGGAAATACCAGTGCAGGGGATGTTCCGGAAGTGCTCTTTACAGAATCATTATAGTATATCACAGCTTTTCTTACAATAGGCAGTCACATTAATATTTCCCACTCGCCCTTTCCTCCACTTCCATAAAACCGAATTCTTCCTTCCTGCTTCAATATATTAATCCTGTAGCCACTCCTTCCTTTTTCCATATGCACTGAAGGTTTGCCGGACATAGAAAAATCCTTTCCGTGGCAGTTCAGATAAGCCACACTGCCAGTTTCTCTTCATCTATATAGTCTATGCCTGATCACATTGCTCTATCTCAGTATAAATGTATTATTCACCAAAATTATTGTAAAGAATTCTGGTATGGTATATAATTTTTTTAAGACATTTCAAATCATAAAGGGAGGAAAACTTATGAGAAAATTTTTTCAGGTTTTATTGATTTCCTGCATCACATCTATATTTATAATGCTTCCGCAGCCCATATCCGCACAGGAAACATCTGCATCTGGCATCTGCAAAGATACGGTGGCCTGGAAGCTGGTGGATGGAGCTCTTACCATCAGCGGTTCGGGGAAAATGCAATTAAGCGACTGGAGTGAAGGCGGCAATGGAGGCGTAACCCATGCTCCATGGTATCCCCTTCGGGAGCGTATCACATCCATCTGTATAGAAGAAGGTGTAACCAGCATTGACTGGGCTGCATTCTACGGGTGCAGTAATCTGGAAGCTGTATCTATCCCATCCAGCGTAGCATATATTGGCCAATACGCATTTTCAGGCTGCCATACTTTATCTAACATAATTCTTCCTGATGGAATAACCGAAATTGGTGCAGCTGCTTTTGAATGCTGCAGCAATTTGTGTGAAATAAATATTCCATCCAGCGTAACTTCTATCAAAGGAGCTGCATTTTACGGCTGTAGCAGATTAACTCAGATCATCCTCCCGGACAGCATAGAATTCATAGGAGCTGATACTTTTTATAGTTCTGGACTGACAAGCATAGACCTTCCGTCCAATTTAACAGAAATACAGCCGGATCTGTTTAATAACTGTAAGAGTTTATCCAACATTGTAATTCCTGAAAGAATTAAAATCATTGGGGAAAGGGCTTTTAAAAACTGTAGCTCTCTCTCGCATATTTCTATTCCGGAAAGTGTAACCAACATTAATCATCATGCGTTCTCGGGAAGCAATCTTACAAGCATATATCTTCCCCAAAGCTTAACCGAAGTAAAATCTGAGGCATTCTCAAGCTGTGGAAATTTAACAAATATATACTATGGCGGAAGCAAAAAAGAATTGGATTCTCTCATTCCAAATCAAGATTATGTATTTTATTATAAAGATGTTATTGTCCATTATAACACATCTTCTGAAGACCTGCCGCAATACAGAATCTATTGTGGAAATGATTTCCCCGACGGATATGAAGAAGGATTCCCCCTTGAAGTGCACGAGTATGGTTCCGGGGATTATGATCCCCGGCTTTCCCATACCTTAATTGCCATGTGTAACTCTGTTTTCAGCGAAGCCAATATGAAAGCAACATTCAAAAGCTTTGGGTTCGAAGACTCAGATTCACTTACAGATTACAATATGTGGGACGGAATATTCCTGGGCTACGGCATGGCAAAAAAGAAGCTGAATAATGGGAAAACCCTGGCGTTGATTATTACACGTGGCAGTGAAGATTATGTAGAATGGGCCAGCAATTTAGATGCCCGGATTAACATTACCACCGGCCAGCATATTGGATTTTCCTCTGCTGCAAATGGCCTCTATTCCAAAATGGTAAATTTTCTGGGAACAACAGATTTTTCCAACACACAGTTCATAATTACTGGTTTCAGCCGGGGTGCAGCAGCGGCAAATATCCTCGCAGGGCGGTTAGTAGATGAAAAAGTTCCGCAGAGCCAGATCTATGCCTATACTTTTGCCTGCCCTGATGTCGGTCTTTTTTCCGAAAGCAAGGCAGATTCCTATCATTGTATTTTCAACATAGCTGACGCAGAAGATATTGTATCCTGGCTGCCTCGGACAATATTAGGCAATACCTGGAACAAATTTGGCCGCAGCTATTGGTACAGCAATGTATGGAATGATTATGAAGATTTGGAAATGTGCATGAGCGCCCATAACCAGGCCGTCTATCTGGAATACCTGAGCTCCCAGAAAACCTTATCTGAGTATAAGGCACGGGATGCGGCAAAAGCAGCTTTAGATGATGCTGCCGGATGGCGGCGAAATAAATTCTTTCATGATGTTGGAAAAACAATTCTTGGTTTTGTGGGCATCCACTGCCCTGTGAATGTAGAAATTTATGATTCCAATGGGAAATTTGCAGGCAGTATAATAAATAATACCGTAGATTATATCAACAGTGATAAAGTTTATATTTCCATAATCGGCAGTCAGAAAGATATTTATTTGCTAGACAATGATACATATACTTTCAATATATCTGCTATCGGCGATGGAACGATGGAGTATGTGGTCCAAAATGTCAGAGCAGACGACCAGACAGTAGTTGAAAGCAAATCCTTCCTCAATGTTAACCTTACGGACGGTAAGAAGATGAGTAGCTCTGTCCATCCAAAAAACAATGTTTCTGGAGATGACACAAGCATTCAGACATCCCAAGCACGCTTATTTATTTTGGGTGACAATGGAGAGGCAAAAAAAGAGATAATGTCAGATGGAAGTGGAATGGAAATTCCTATTAGAGATGGAATAAAAAAACCTGACAATACAAATTCTGGAAATACAGGAACCAGCCAGCAAAGTCCAAATAATCCCCCTGTTAAAGTGAAGAAAATAAAATTATCTGGTCTTTCACACAAAATAGCCAGTGGGAAGAAAATCACCCTAAAGGCAACAGTATTGCCATCCAATGCCACAGACAAAAATATTTCCTGGAAATCCAGCAACACGAAATACGCGACAGTTAACGGAAAAGGAACTGTTATTTTGAAAAAAACCGGAAGGGGCAAAACCGTTTCCATCACCGCAATGTCGAAAGACGGTAGCAGTATAAAAGCCACTTATAAAATTAAAATCATGAAAGGCATAGTGAAAAAAATTTACATAGCCGGCAAAAAGACACGAACCGTAAAAGCAGGAGGTTCCATAAAGCTTAAGGCTCACGTAAAGGCATCCGATGGCGCTAACGAAACTCTGGCATGGATAAGCAGTAATACAAAATATGCCAGAGTTGACAAATATGGCAAAGTGATAGCCAGGAAAGCCGGGAAAGGAAAAACTGTTAAGATAACTGTAAGAGCTACAGATGGCAGCGGCAGGAAATCCTCTTCCAAAATTAAAATAAAGTAGAGCTATGTAACTTATTTTAGCTCTCCATATAGTTGACACCAATAATCTAAAAGAATATTGGTGTCAACCATATTCGTATTCCCATACCTTCTTCCCGATAATCTGCCAGTTCTTTCTCCTAATCCAAATCCGGCATCTTTTTCTCATTTTCTCCAACTGTAAAAATTCATCTTCACGCTGTTCCATATCAGTATCTTTATAAAATCCTTTCAAATATCCCGATATCACAAGGCCATATGTTCAGGCATTATATTTTTTCCAAAGCCTTATCAGCGCCGATGATCATAAGAATCATCTCTGCCTTAAGCGGCAGGTCTGGATTCGGGGTGATCTCAATCTGGTCGCCCACCTTAATGCCCACGACATTTACATCATGATTCTTTCTTACATCTAACTCCTTCAGTGATTTCCCGACCCATTTTTTCGGAGTGGCAATCTCCACGATACTATAGTCCGGCGACAGGGCAATCCAGTCTGCAAGATTCGCCGACACCAGATTCTTCGCAACCTTCTTTCCCATCTCCTCCTCCGGAAAGACAATTGCATCTGCGCCAACCTTCTTTAACACCTCTGCATATCTTACATTAACCGCTTTGCATAAGATATAGGGAATTCCTGCCTCCTTTGCTGCAAGGGTTGCCAGAATACTCCCCTCCAGATTCTCCGAAGAAGCCACAACAATTCCATCAAAATTCTTCGAACCAAGAGAACTTAAAAGCTCCGGGTTCTCTATATCTGCCTGCATGGCATACGTAACCTTTTCCGCGATCTCATTTACACGCTCCATATCATGATCCACTGCTACAACATCACACCCGAGGCGCTGCAGTGTAACAGCAACACTGGCGCCAAAGCTTCCAAGACCTAAGACAATAAATTGTTTTTTCATCATAAAGTTTCCCTTCACATATCTTCTTTATATATCTTCCTTATATATCCTTTATATATTCCTTACGCATCCCCAAGGCTCTTCCAGGCCATACAATTTTGCTCCCACATCCTTACTACTAACCCACCATAATCTGCTCCTGCGGCAGACTCCGTATCTTATCTCTCGGATGGGTCTTTCCTGCAAATGTAAGCACAAGAGACAGCGGTCCCAGTCTTCCGATATACATCATAATCATCAGAATCACCTGGCTTGTCCTGCAAAGATGGGGCGTCAGATCCGCAGTAAGCCCCACTGTTCCTACAGCCGATGCAGTCTCATAGATAATATCTGCAAGCGGAATGCTGTCTGGTTCTATAAAAAGCACCGCAATCGTCCCGGTTATAAATACAGTAAACGCAACCATCACCACACAGAAGCCTGTCCGGAAATTAGCAACTGAAATCCTCCTCCCCATACATTCTGTATCATTTCCGCCCCGTACAAAAGTAAGACATGCCAGAAACAGCATGGCAAGGGTGGTTGTCTTCACTCCGCCTGCTGTCCCCCCAGGGGAGCCTCCAATAAACATCAGAATAGAACAAAACAGCTTTGATTCCGTATGTAGCGCCCCCTGTGGCACTGTATAAAACCCTGCTGTCCTTGTAGTAACCGACTGGAACACAGAAGCCTGAAGCTTATGCCCCAGGTTCATATTCCCAATAGTATCTGGGTTCTGATATTCCGCGAAAAAGATAAAGACTGTCCCGGCCGCGATCAGAATCAGTGTCGTCACAACCGCAAGCTTCGTGTGAAGTTTAAGCCTGGGAAAATATCTTCCCATTCCATCCTCCCGGCGGACAGACTCCCTTATATTATCCAATACATCAAACCAGACGGTAAATCCAATACCACTCAGGATAATCAGAAGAATCGTTGTGACATTGATCACTGGATTTGTCACATAAGAGGCAAGACTATTGTCCCCCAGTATATCAATCCCCGCATTACAAAATGCCGAAATTGCATGAAACACAGAATACCATATTCCACGCAGCGCACCATACTCTGGAACAAACTGGAATGCATACAGCACTGCGCCTCCCCCTTCGACTGCAAGGGTACCGATGATAACCTTTTTCACCATTCCTACAATTCCGCCGAGCCTCTGCGCCCCATATGCTTCCTGGAGCACCACCCTCTCTCTGAGCGTAATCCGGCGGCGGAGAAGAAGAAAAAATAACGCGGCACAGGCAATCACCCCAAGCCCGCCAATCTGAATCAGTATAAGCAATACTACCTTTCCAAATAACGTAAACTGGGTTGCCGGCGTAATCGTAACCAGTCCTGTCACACACACTGATGTTACAGATGTAAACATTGCATCTGCAAATGCAATGGGTTCCCTATTACTAATTGGAAGATATAAGAGGAGCGCACCCAGGAAAATAACCCCGAAAAATCCTGCAGCTGTCACCCGCAGCGTATTCCATCTCATATTTTTATTGTTGTTTTTATTTTTTATCCGAACATGTCTCATTTTTCTTATGCCTTTTTGTTACCGTTCACTCCATGACCAGTAACGCCTTTTTCTAAAAATTATTTTTTGATATGTAAAAAACACTTGCAAATTTTTCAAAATGCGATATAATATTACTTGTGACTGCAAGAACTGCCACATGCTGGAATAGCTCAGTCGGTAGAGCACTTCACTCGTAATGAAGGGGTCGTCGGTTCAAGTCCGATTTCCAGCTTTTTTATGAAAATGCCGTAAGCCTTGTCTTTATAAGGATTTACGGCATTTTTGTTTTACAAAATGAAGTTACCGTTACTATGAGCGGCCTCCCAGGCCGTGAGTAGTAGACATATGAACAGAGATCTGGGGATATGCGATCTCAATCTTCTCTTCGTCAAACGAAAGCTTAATCTCCTCCAGAAGCCGCCACTGTGTCGGCCAGAATTCTTCATTATTGACCCATCCCCTGGCCCCAATGACTACCGCACTGTCTGAAAGCTCATCTACAAATACCGCAATCTCCTTATCCTTCATCACACATTCGTCATCATAAAGGAGCTTTTCAATCACATCCTTCGCCTTTTTCAGGTCTGCCTCGTACGTGATTCCGATCTTGATATTCAGCCTCCGCTCTGGCTGTGCCGTCATATTTGTGATACTGTTATTGGTCAGAATCCCGTTAGGAATGACAATAGTCTTATTGTCAATGGTACTAAGCTTTGTATAAAAGATCTGAATCTCCTTCACCGTTCCTTCATTATGGTTCGTATCTTCTACAATATAATCCCCCACCTCAAAGGGCTTCAACAACAGAATCAGAACGCCGCCCGCAAAATTAGAAAGGCTCCCCTGCAGTGCAAGACCAAGCGCCACGCCGCCAGACGCAATCAGTGCTGCGACGGATGCCGTATCCACGCCAAACTTTGTGGATATGGAAAAAATCAGGAGGAAATACAGTCCGAATTTTAATAAGGAATCTACAAACTGTTCCACACCTTTATCTGCTTTTGACCGTGACAGCGAATGCTTCACCAGTCTGCGTATCCATCCGATTACAATCCGTCCCAGACAGAAAAAAAGAATTGCCAGCAGCACCTTAATTCCAAAGGATACCAGATCCGGAATATGCTCCTGGAGATATGCTGTAAATCTTCCGACCTCTTCTGCAGCGCTCTCCGCTGTCTCCGTAGCAGCTGCCGCTGCCTCCTCGACAACCGCTGTTTCCGCAATCAATAACATAAGCCTCTCCCTCCGTATGTCTGTGTTACTATCTGAACCGTTATTCCATATTTTCATTCAGCGCAAGAAATGCACTTAAGTTTCCTCTCTTGTTACCTGTTCTCCTGTGTGAGAATAAAACCTCCGGATTGCAGTGGGTACACACATTGGTCACTGCCATATGCTCCCTTAAAATTCCTGCCTCCAGAAGAATCTGCCGGTTAGCCTCCCAGAGGTTCAGCTGGTATCTGCCATTCTCTTTCCTGTAAAACAGCATGGGATGCAGGTTTTCATCGAAAACCTGGCAGAAGCGCTCAATCACGTCCTCACTCACCTCATAGCAGTCCTGACAGATGGACGGACCAATGGCAGCCAGAATATCCTCCGGCCTGGATCCATATTCTGACTGCATACTCTCAATGGTTACCTTTCCCATCTTCCCCACTGTACCGCGCCAGCCCGAATGGCTGAGACCGATCACCCGCCTTACCGGATCTACAAAATAGAGGGGAACACAATCCGCATAAAAGGTCACCAGGCAGATTCCAGGCACATCCGTTACCATGCCGTCTGTCTCCGAAAAGTGCGACCCCCTGTCTTCTTCCTTAACAACCGCCACATTCGTTGTATGCGTCTGATGAGTATAAGTAAAGTCCTCCGGCCTGACGCCAAGCGCCTCTGCCATCAGCTCACAGTTTCTCTTTACATGAGCCGGGTCATCTCCCCTTGTAGTGCTTAGATTCATAGAGGACCAACATCCGGTACTCACCCCTCCAAGCCTTGTGGAAAATCCATGCTTCACAATCCCGGTCCGCTCAAACAGGGGGTAGGAAAGAAATGGAATGCCATTTACTTCCTTCACGTCAAAAATATGCTTTTCATTCTTATAATACAGCTTCAGGCTCATTTTTATTCTCCATTGCTATTTTTATCTGCCGCCCCTTCATGCCATACAGTCAAAAGCATTCTGAAACAGCGTAATCCTCCCGCCTTCAATCCCAACTACATCAAAGCGGCAGGGCATATCCGAAATTCCCTTTTCCAGAAGATAATACATGGCACACTGTGAGATAATCCGCTGCTTTCTAAGATCTACCGCCTCCCCTGGATGTCCTTTCCCCGAATCGCTTCTGTACTTCACCTCACAGAACACCAGATACTCTCCATCCCTCGCAATCAGATCAATCTCACCCTTTTTGCAGCGGTAGTTATACTGTATGATCTCATATCCAAGAGCTTCCAGATATTCACCCGCTTTTCTTTCATACCACGTCCCGACTGCACGTCGATTATTTTCCATATGAATTCCTCTATATCACAAAAAATTCTTAAGAAATGTCCTCCTGTGTATGGAAACAGGCCCCCGCTCCTTAAGCTGTCCGATATGTGTCTTTGTCCCATAGCCCTTATTGGAGGCAAAGCCATAGCCGGGAAATTCCAGATCATACTCTGCCATCATGCGGTCCCTTGTTACCTTTGCAATAATACTTGCTGCCGCAATGGAAACACTTTTTGCGTCGCCCTTAATAATCGGAACCTGTGGGATCTCAATTTCCGGAATTGTTACTGCGTCGTTTAACAGGATATCCGGCCTGATTTTCAGATTACTGACCGCCAGACGCATCGCCTCATATGTTGCCTGCAGTATATTAATCTCGTCAATCCGGTCAGGTCCCACAACACCGACTCCCACAGCCACGGCATGCTCCATAATTTCATCATACAAAGCCTCCCGCTTTTTTTCCGACAGCTTTTTGGAGTCATTCAGATAGAGGATCGGATTGTCCTTTGGCAGGATAACTGCCCCTGCCACTACAGGCCCGGCAAGCGGTCCCCTTCCGGCCTCATCAATTCCGCATATGTACTGGTATTCGCTATATTCCTCTTCAAACACACTCATTGCCCTTGTGCGCTCCAGCTCCTTTTCAAGCCGGATTCTGGCCTTCCTCTCCCGCTCTTCTTCACGTTTTCCCATATTTTATCATGCCTCCGCAGCTTTAACTATGCTTTATCTTTCCCATATGGTCAAACGGGTAGATTCTTACCCACGCTCTTCCCATAATATTCTTCCGTTTGATAAGCCCCACACTGGGATCACGGCTGTCTGAGCTGTGATTCCGGTTATCGCCAAGCACAAAATATTCGTCCTCGCCAAGGGTAAGCGGTTCTGACGCCATCTCGGCATCCTCCATGACCTCTGCTCCGTATATATCACTTTCAAGCTGTTCCCCATTTACATAGACATAGCCGTCAATCACCTGCACGGTCTCGCCCGGAAGGGCAATAATACGTTTAATATAATACACCTTCTCCTCGTGCAGATATGGAAATACAATGATATCAAACCTCTCCGGCTCATGGAACCGGTATGAGATCTTATCCACCAGCAGATGATCCCCGTCGCTGAGTGTTGTCTCCATGGAGGAACCATCGACTCTCGTCCGCTGTCCCACATAAGTAATAATTACATAGGTCAGTGCAATAATTACAATAAAATAAAAAATCCAGCCTGCAAGCTCTTTTAACACGTTCCTTGAACCTTCCTCTTCTTCGTAATGACCGGACATGCCTACCATGCCTCCTCTCTCATAATCTGAATCATTTGTCTGCCCACGGCTGATGTTGTCCGCCGTGAATATGGCAGAAACCTGGCCGCAAAGCAGCAAAATTCTACATGCAGCGAATGATACTCTTACGCCGGATACTCCAATGTAAGCCTTCCGAGCCTTCCTGACCGGAAATCATCCAGAAGAAGCAGCGCTGCCTTTTCTGTATCCAGCTCACCGGCCCGTAAAAGGCAGTGACGGCTCTCTGCAATATCATTCAGAGTTCCATACGCATCTTCTGAACACTCAATCTGATATTTTTCTTCTAAAACACCCGGATAATTTATACACAAAAAGCGGATCAGTTCTATTCCCAGCTCTTCTGTATTCAGAATCTCATCCTTGATGGAACCAATATAAGCAAGTTTAAGTCCCACTGTCTGATCTTCAAATTTCGGCCACAGGATTCCCGGTGTGTCCAGAAGCTCCACCTGCTTATTCAGGCGGATCCACTGTTTCCCCTTTGTCACTCCGGGTTTATTGCCCGTTCTGGCGCAGGCCTTTCCCGCAAGGGTATTAATAAAGGTGGATTTTCCTACATTCGGGATTCCGGCCACCATGGCACGTACCGGACGGTTCAGGATTCCCCGCCTTCTGTCCCTTTCGATTTTTTCTTTACATGCTGAGAGTATCACACTGTGAACCGGCTTCAACCCTCCGCTCTTCCTGGAATTCACCTTTACAGCTGAGATACCCCTTTCTTCAAAATAAGCAATCCACGCGTCATTCCACTTTTCCTCTGCAAGATCTGCCTTATTCAGAAGAATCAGTCTCGCCTTGCTGCCGCCAAGCCCGTCAATGTCCGGATTCCGGCTGGACACGGGTATTCTCGCATCCACCAGTTCAATCACCAGATCTACTAATTTTATATTCTCCTGCATCATACGTTTTGCTTTCGTCATATGACCCGGATACCATTGAAAATGCATTTTCTCTACTCCTTTATAAAACCGAAGCTGTCGCGGGGAGAGATCACAAACCATGCCTTGCCAAAAATATATTCCCGTTTTACATTTCCCACGTCTGCGTCCCTGCTGTCTTCACTGTTCTCCCTGTCGTCCCCGAGCACAAAATACTCATCACTGCCAAGTTCCATCTCCTCTGTCACAATTCCTGTCCGGTCCACAGCTGTTGACTGATATTTCTCCTCCAGTCTGTTCCCGTTAATATAGATCTCATTCTCCCGAAACTCCACCTTCTCTCCCGGGAGACCGATCACCCGCTTGATATAATAATGGGAATTTTCATTTCCTTTTGGCTTAAATACAATAATATCACCCCGTCTGGGTCTCCTTGCATTGTAAACCAGCCTGTTTACCAGCACTACATCGCCATTCCTCAATACAGGATTCATGGAATCCCCGATCATGCTTACCCTCTGTCCCAGGTGCCACACAATTAAAAATGCAAATACACAGATTCCGGCGACCCGGAAGATCCACACTGCAATCATCGGAATATAAGAAAGATAATAACGGACCGATGTCTGCGCCTCCTGCAGTATATATCGCTGTCTCTTCCTTTCCCAGCGCCTTGAAAGCGGTTTTCTTCTCCTGACCCTTCTTCGTCTAGTTCTTCTCATAAAAGCCTCACATAGAGAAAAAGGACAACTACAACCTCTGTACTTGTCCCTTTTTGCCTTCTTATTTTACTAACTCTTTTACCTTTGCCCTCTTGCCTACACGGTCTCTCAGATAGTAAAGCTTTGCTCTTCTTACCTTACCTCTTCTTACGACTTCGACTCTCTCTACATTCGGGGAGTGAAGCGGCCATGTCTTCTCCACGCCGACACCATTCGATGACTTTCTTACAGTAAAGGTTTCTCTTGCCCCGCCTCCCTGTTTCTTCAGTACAGTGCCTTCAAATACCTGGATTCTCTCACGGTTACCTTCTTTGATCTTTCCGTATACCTTAACCGTATCACCTACATGAAACTGCGGCACCTCTTCCTTAAGCTGAGCTGTCTCAATATTCTTAATAATATCATTCATAGTTGTGCGACCTCCTTTATTCAATTGGACGTTCTTAATACATCTGCTGTACCAGAGGACCATCTCATTTTTTCTCACAACATGCTATAGTTTAGCATATTTAGGGGAAGATGACAATAGTTTTTTTGATTTTTATCTTTTCTTTTATTACTATTCACGGACCGCATCTGCAATCTTTTTTTCTTCTTCTGTCAGCTCTGCCCGTTCAAGCAGGTCAGGGCGGAGCTTTGCCGTACGCAGCACAGACTGTTCCCGCCTCCATTTTTCCACATTGGCGTGATGTCCGGAAAGAAGAACCTCCGGCACTCTTTTTTCATGCCAGATCTCGGGCCTTGAATATTGCGGATACTCTAGAAGGTTATCCTGAAAACTCTCAAATTCCGCTGACACATCATTATGAAGAACCCCTGGCACCAGCCTGGATACAGCATCTACTACAAGCATGGCCGGAAGCTCCCCTCCTGTCAGCACATAATCTCCCACTGACACATAATCTGTCACAATCTCCTCCAGCACGCGCTCGTCAATCCCCTCATAATGGCCGCACAAAAGGACTAACTCCGTCTCTCTGGCGAACTCCTCTGCCATACTTTGATTGAAGGTTCTGCCCTGGGGAGACAGGTAAACCACCCGCGGCGTTTTTTCGAGCCGTTCCTTCACTGCCCGGTATGCCTGGTACACCGGCTCCGCCTGCATAAGCATCCCGGCTCCGCCGCCGTAAGGATAGTCGTCCACACTGTTATGCTTATTAAATGCATAGTCCCTGATATTCACAGCTTCAATGGATAAAAGTCCCTTCGCGGCAGCTCTTCCGATAATACTTGTGTGAAGTCCGGACAGCACCATCTCTGGGAACAGTGTCATAATGTAATATTTCATCATAACACCAGTCCCTTCATAAGATGAACCTTCATCCTTGAGGCCGTGATATCCACCTCAATAATGCACTCCTTAATGGCCGGGATCAGAACATCTCCATGCTCTGGCGTATCAATGAGATACACATCGTTGGCTCCGGTCCGCAGCACATCCTTCAGTGTCCCAAAATGATTTCCATCCTCTGTAAACACTTCCATTCCAAGCATATCTGCGACAAAATATTCATCCTCCTCCAGGGAAACAGCATCCTTGCGTTCCACCAGAAGTGCACAGCCCCGGTACGGTTCCACGTCATTTATATCATCAATTCCCTTAAACTTAAGAATCACAAATTGTTTAAAAAACTTTACATTCTGTATTTCCAGTCTGATATGTTCTTTTCCCGTATCAAGCAGCACACTTGTAAGTTCCTTAAAGCGTGCATTGTCGTCTGTTGTCGGAAATACCTTTACCTCACCCCGTATGCCATGGGTAGAGCTAATAATTCCAATTCTGAATAACTGCTCCATAAATCTCTTGTCTCCCATAATGATCAAATATACAATCACGTCAGATTTTCATTGATAGAAAGAGAGACAGACCCTGCTCTTTGCCGAATCTGCCTCTTTTTGCCCTGTAAAGCGTTAATTGGATATTGTTCACAGGCAAGCCCTCAGGCTGCAGCGCTGGATTCATCCTGTTCACGGCCCTGTTAATCCATAATATCAACAATGACCTTCTTGTCTTCCTTTGCAGCTGCGGCCTTTACAACCGAGCGGATCGCCTTAGCGATTCGTCCCTGCTTTCCGATAACCTTTCCCATATCAGTGTCCGCAACGCGCACCTCCAGGATCGTAGTCTTCTTCTCCATACGTTCCTTGACCTCAACGCTGTCCGGGTCATCGACCAAAGCCTTTGTAATCACTTCAACTAACTCTTTCATATGCCCTTGTTCCTCCGAAGTCTCTGCTGCATTTATTTTTCAATACCTGCTATTTTGAAAATCTTGCTTACCACTTCTGTCGGCTGTGCGCCATTGTGTAACCACTTCTTTGCCGCTTCCTCATCTACGGAAATTGCGCTTGGCTCCAGGTTCGGATCATAAGTACCGATCTCTTCAATAAACTTCCCGTCTCTCGGGGATCTGGAATCAGCCACAACGATTCTATAGAAAGGAGCCTTCTTCTGTCCCATTCTTCTTAATCTGATTTTTACTGCCATGTCTTTCACCTCCATAAATAATAGATAAAATTAAAATATATATACAGTGCTTATGCACGATATACCCTGTCAGGCCTTGAAAAGCAACGACCGTTTTACGGTTCGCAGACCGTCCGCTTATCACAGCGCATCCGGTTTCGATCAGAACGGCAGGCGGAATCTGCCTTTCTTTCCTCCCCTGCCGAAGGACTTCATCATCTTCCTCATCTCGCCAAACTGCTTCACCATGCGGTTTACCTCGCTGATATCGACGCCTGCACCTCTCGCAATCCGGTGCTTTCTCGAAGGATTCAGAATATCGGGATTCCTTCTCTCTGCCGGAGTCATGGAATAGATGATTGCTTCCATCCGCGCCATGTTCTTCTCCGCCTGTTCGGTCTGTTCATCACTGATTCCCTTCATCTTCCCTTTGCCGCCCATCATGCCGCTAAGGCCGGGCATCATACTCATAATGCTCCCCAGACCGCCCATGTTCTTCATCTGCTTCATGCTCTCAAGATAATCATCAAAGTCGAACTGAGCCTTCTTCATCTTCTGGCTCATCTCATATGCTTTCTCTTCATCAATCTCAGCTTCCGCCTTCTCAATCAGAGTCAGCACATCTCCCATGCCAAGGATACGCGAGGCCATCCTGTCCGGATAAAACTGCTCCAGGTCAGACAGCTTCTCGCCCATACCCACATAGAGAATCGGCTTTCCAGTAACAGCCTTTACAGATAATGCCGCACCGCCTCTCGTATCACCGTCAAGCTTTGTGACGATCACTCCATCAATTCCTGCTTTTTCATGAAAGCTCTTCGCAACGTTTACGGCATCCTGTCCGGTCATGGCGTCAATCACAAGAATGGTCTGGTGAACCTCTACAGCATCCTTGATATCCTGCAGCTCTGCCATCATATCTTCATCAATATGAAGACGCCCCGCCGTATCAAGGATGACCGGATTATTCCCGTTCTTTCTGGCATGCTCCAGAGCGGCTTTTGCAATATCTGACGGCTTATGGCTGTCTCCCATGGCAAAAACTTCCACGCCCTGCTTCTCCCCGTTTACCTGGAGCTGCTTAATCGCAGCCGGACGGTAGACATCACATGCTACAAGAAGCGGCTTCTTGCCCTTCAGCTTAAATTTCCCTGCAAGCTTTGCGGTGGTGGTTGTCTTACCGGCTCCCTGGAGACCGGCCATCAGAATCACGGTAACAGCGCTTCCCGGCTGAAACTTAATCTCCGTTGTCTCAGAGCCCATCAGCTTCACGAGCTCCTCATTCACAATCTTGATCACCATCTGCCCCGGGTTCAGCCCATTCATGACATCCTGCCCGATGGCTCTCTCCTGGACGCTCTTAATAAAGTCCTTCACAACCTTGAAGTTTACATCCGCCGCAAGGAGCGCCCTTTTGATCTCCTTAAGCGCTTCTTTTACATCATCCTCAGTAAGGCGGCCTTTGCTTCTCAGATTCTTAAATACATTCTGAAGTTTTTCTGTCAGACTGTCAAATGCCATACTACAACTCCTCTATAATCTTTCCGGATATCTCACGGATCTTCTGAAGCACCGCCTCATCCCGGTCCGTCCCATACCTGTCCAGCAGCTCATCAATCTGCTCCACTCTCTTCTTCACAGACATAAATCTCTCCACAAGATGAAGCTTCTCTTCGTACCCCGCAAGTGCCTGGCTGCACCGCTTAATGAGATCGTGAACGCCCTGGCGGCTGATGCCCGCCTCCTTTGCAATCTCACCAAGCGAGAGATCCTCAGTCACAAACAACGAGTAAATCTCCTTCTGATGCTCAGTCAGAAGCTCTCCGTAAAAATCGTATAATAACGCCTGCTTTAATATCTCGTTCACTTTCATCACCTGGATAATCATACAACAGAAGTGTATGGGTGTCAAGTGTTTTTTCTTTACAAACTTATGTTCTCTGCGCAGCGAGGTGCACGGCCCCGTGAACAGGTTACTATTCACGGCTCAGAATGCGCTGAACTGCGCATTCCATGAGAACATGATGCAGGGGTGAGGGACGGTTTTTGCGTAGCAAAACTTGGAATGCCGCCCCATGGGGAAAAACTGAAAAAGATTCTTGAATCCTCCCCATAGATATGCTATATTATAGGCAGAGGGAAAGCCATACAAGCGGCTGTACCCCAAAAATGGATTAACTTAACCTCCTGAGTTTGACACTTTGTCATTTCATGAATGTCCGGTAACCCTTATGGTTA